>CAJTLX010000051.1 GCA_910577165.1 uncultured Lachnospiraceae bacterium | reverse complement strand
CGTAGGGCTTGGGGTAGCGATCGGACATAATTTTCCGTTCTGGCTGCATTTTAAGGGGGGAAAGGGCATTGCCGTAACTTCCGGCGTGATGGCGGCGCACGATCCGCTTGCGATCCCTCTGTATATTGTGGCGTTCGTTATAAGTGTTGCAGTGACGAAATATGTCTCGGTTGGCTCACTCGTGATTGTGACAATTTTTCCTATCTGGATTGCGGTGGTGGATCATGGTCAGGCGTATTTTTTGCATACGCTGATTGTCAGTCTGGTATTTATGGGATTGGCGTATTTCCGCCACAAACAAAATCTACTCCGAATTAAAAATGGAACGGAGAACCGGATTGGACAGAAAGTCGCGCTGGTAAAGGAAGAGAGCGGGAAAAATAAATAAAAAGGAGTATTGGTATGTATAATGTTACTGTGTTGGGAGCTGGCACATGGGGAACGGCTCTGGCAATTTTATTGTGTAATAATGGTCATAAAGTAACGCTTTGGTCAAAGCTTGAGAAGGAAGTGGAGGCTCTCACGAAAAATCCGAAGGAGATTAAAAATCTTCCGGGTGCAAAACTGCAAAGGGAAGTGTTTGTGACGGGGGATTTTAAGGAGGCACTATCCGAGCCGGACTTGATTGTCTTTACCGTGGCATCCCCTTTTGTGCGCGAGACGGCAGCGGCGGCAAAGAAATGGATCCGGGACGGGCAGATTATTGTCAATGCGGGCAAGGGGATTGAGGAGAGTACGATGAAAACTCTAACTGAGGTGATCGCCGAGGAACTTCCCCATGCGGATGTGGCAGTTTTATCCGGTCCAAGCCATGCGGAGGAGGTTTCTAGGGGAATCCCAACCACCTGTGTAGTCGGCGCGAAAACAAAGAAGACCGCCACATTTATCCAGGATATTTTTATGACTGAATTTTTCCGCGTCTACACCAACCCGGATATCATGGGAATTGAGCTGGGTGGTTCCATCAAAAATGTGATTGCACTGGCCGCCGGCGTAGCAGATGGATTGGGATTTGGCGATAATACCAAGGCGGCGTTAATGACGCGGGGGATCGCGGAGATTATGCGGCTTGGGATTGCTATGGGATGCCGCGCAGAAACCTTTGCAGGGCTTTCCGGCATCGGCGATTTAATTGTCACCTGCACCAGCAGACACAGCCGCAACCGCAATGCCGGATACTTAATCGGTAGCGGGCGCACGATGGAGGAGGCGATGAAGGAGGTCAATCAGGTGGTGGAGGGGGTGTACTGCGCAAAGGCGGCACTCGCACTCTCGAAAAAATATGGGGTGCAGATGCCAATTGTCGAGCAGGTAAATCTTGTGCTGTTTGAACACAAAGATCCGCGCACGGCAGTTTCTGATCTTTTACTGCGCGACCGCACAATAGAGAATCATTCACTTGAGTGGTAAATTGTAAAAAAATGTAAATTTATTATGAAGGAGAGAAAGAGATGAAAAAGAAATTTTTAGCGATGGTTGCAGGGATTTGTCTGGCAGTTGCCGTAACCTCTTTTACCGGGTGCGGCAGCAAGGAAGGAGAGCCATCTTCCGGGTCTGTTTCCAAGGAGAATGAAGAAAAGAATCCGACTCCGACAACGGGGAAACTTCTCTCATCGGATAAGCTGTTCTCGAATGTGGATGAATATATCGAGGCGCAGAAAGATCAGATTGATGAGATGTTAAAGTCGTATGAGGACTCCGGGATGACGATGGAGATTTCCTCGGAGGGTGAGACACTGCTCTACCGCTATATCTACGATGATCCGATGGAAGTGACCCAGGCGGTACTTGACTATTTCGATTCGAGTATCAGCGATTACCGCAAGCAGTTCGACTCGGTAATTGCGGAGATGGAGCGGGTGATCGATATCGAAAATCCAGCGGTGGAACTGCGGTATGAGAACCCGGACGGGACGCTTATCTATTCCTGTCTGCTGACAAAGGATGGTGAGAAGCCGACTTATGGGGAAATAACAACGGATTCCGAGAGCGAGAAATTTGCCTCGATGCAGGAGTATGTTGACTCACAGAAGGAGATCTTTGATGAGACCTTAAAACAGTTAGAAGGCTCCGGAATGTCGATGAAGATCTA
Organism: uncultured Lachnospiraceae bacterium; assembly: GCA_910577165.1. GTDB lineage: Bacteria > Bacillota > Clostridia > Lachnospirales > Lachnospiraceae > RGIG4057. The sequence continues at coordinate 21,188 of CAJTLX010000051.1, read as the reverse complement.
CGCGGAGGGGAACACATTGGTCTACCACTATATCTACGATAATCCGGTCGAAGTGAGCGAGGAAGATCTCGCGGAGATGGAAACCACACTGACGGGATCTAAGGAACAGTTTCAAACGCTGATTCGGCAGTTGGAAACCCTGATTGACGCGGATGATATCGCGATCAAGATCCTATATGAAAACCCGGACGGCAGTGAGGTCTACAGCACCACTATCACGAAATAAATCAAAAATAGTATAGTAAGGGAAAAGTCCCTTGTAATGGCAGAGTTTTTTGCCATTACAAGGGACTTTTTTTATTTGTGGCGGGGAGTCCCCACTTTTTTTGCAAAATTTTTAAAATCTTTTCGCTGCTTATTTTACATATTAAAGGATTTAAGACAGTCAAATTGCATAAAAGTCATACAAAAGAAGGTTGAAAAATGTAAATTTTTTTAGTTGCTTTTATATAAGGAATATGTTATAATCAGATCTTGAAATTGGAGAATATTGTAACAGGGCAAAAAAAGAGCCTTGAAACAATTTTTCAGAAAAAAATATCAGATATCAGGTAAATTTTATGTTTCATATTTTGCGGAATTCTAAGATCTGACCACTTTGTTTTAGATTTTTGAAGAGTGAAAAGTGAGGAGAATAAAAAATATGAAAAAAATTGCAGCGTTATTTGTAAATTTATGTTTGGCATTTGTAATGGTTATTACGCTTACCGCCTGCGGTGGCAAGGAATTTAAGGACATTCAGGAATATATAGACGCGCAGAAAGATCAGATTGACGCGGCGATCAAACAGCAGGAAGGGCTTGGGATGACGATGGAAGTCAAGGCGGACGGCGACACTTTAGTTTACCGCTATATCTATGCGACAGAGATGCCGATAAACGACGAGACGACCGCGTACTTTGACGAGAAATTAGAGGAGACTAAGTCGCAGTTTGAGGCGGTAATTGACGAGATGAAGGAATTGATCGATGTCGAGAACCCGAAGGTAAAACTTCTCTATGAGAATCCGGATGGTTCAGTGGTATACGAGCATACCTACGAGTAAAATGATGCCGGGGGAGAATTCCTCCCCTACATAAATCAAATGAAGCGGGCAGGGAATAAGGATTCCGGAAAAAATGTAAAAATTACTTGACATCTGATATTTTTTGGTATAGACTATCTGAGTGTGCCGCACAGCGAGGTGATAAGGACGTTTCAGACGGACACCGAAGCTGGCGAGTAATGATAACAGGAGGTGCCATATGTACGCAATTATTGCAACAGGTGGTAAGCAGTACAAAGTAGCCGAAGGCGATATCATTAAAGTGGAGAAACTTGGCGTGGAGAAGGATTCTACCGTAAATTTTGACCAGGTTCTCGCCGTGGGAGGCAGTGAGTTAAAGATCGGAAACCCGTTTCTTGCGGGTGCCAGCGTTTCCGCAACGGTGATTGAGGAAGGCAGAGGCAAAAAGGTAGTTGTCTATAAGTATAAGAGAAAGACCGGCTATCACAAGAAAAACGGTCATAGACAGGCTTATACAAAGGTTAAGATTGATAAGATCAATGCTTAATATGGTATGATAAGAGTATCCGTATATCGGGATAAATCAGGGCGCGTGGCGGGGTTTCACTGCGCGGGACATGCAGGGTATGCGGCGAGGGGGCAGGACATTATCTGTGCGGCTGTCTCCGCCCTGACAATGACCGCAGTAAATGCGGTGGAGCAGTTTAGCAGCGATACCTTCTCCTACAGGGAAGATGAAAAGGCAGGAGAGATGGACTTTAAGGTGACTTCCCCGATGTCGGAAGCTTCCGAGCTTATCCTAAAATCCCTGCTTTTAGGGCTTTCGATGATTGAGGAGAGCTATGGGCGCAAATTTATTCGGATTGATTAGGAAATTGACAGATTGTATTTGAAGGAGGTGTAGGTCATGTTGAAGATGAACCTTCAGTTTTTCGCTCATAAAAAGGGTGTTGGTTCCACAAAAAACGGTCGTGATTCTGAGTCGAAGAGACTTGGCGCGAAGAGAGCGGACGGGCAGTTTGTTTTGGCCGGCAATATTCTTTACAGACAGCGCGGCACAAAGATTCACCCGGGCGTTAATGTTGGGCGCGGCGGTGATGATACCCTGTACGCGCTTGTTGACGGTGTGTTGAAGTTCGAGAGAAAGGGCAGAGACAAAAAGCAGGCAAGCGTTTACCCGGTTGAGACAGCCGAGTAATCAAAAATGGCGTAAAGCGTGGAAAACCTCGAGTTGTGATATTCTCGGGGTTTTTCTTGTCTATGCGCACATCGATGCAGAGGAATTATGCCACTCAAGTTGCGCATTGGCGGCGCGCAAGTAGGGGAGAAAAGCTTTTTCCTACTTGATTTAAAGTTAAGGGGTATCCGAAAGAAGGGAGAAAGCCATGTTTGCGGACAGCGCGAATATTTATATCCGCTCCGGCAAGGGCGGCGACGGCCATGTAAGTTTCAGACGGGAACTTTTTGTGGCGGCAGGGGGACCAAATGGCGGCGACGGCGGCAAGGGCGGCGATGTAATTTTTGTCGTGGACGAGGGGTTGAATACCCTGTCCGAATTTCGCTACAAAAGAAAATATTGTGCAGAGGACGGTGCAGAGGGCGGAAAAAATAATTGTTCGGGAAAAGACGGGGCGGATCTGGTTCTTCGGGTACCGGAGGGAACCGTGATCAAGGAGGCGGAGAGTGGCAAGGTGATCGCGGATATGTCCCACGAAAACCGCCGCGAGATAATTCTTAGGGGCGGCAGGGGCGGAAAGGGCAATCAACACTACGCAACGGCGACCATGCAGGTGCCAAAATACGCGCAGCCGGGGCAGGATGCAATGGAATTAAATATTACGCTGGAATTAAAGGTGATTGCGGATGTGGGGCTGGTTGGATTTCCAAATGTTGGAAAATCAACTCTTCTTTCCCGCGTGACCAACGCGAAACCAAAAATTGCAAACTATCATTTTACCACATTAAATCCGAACCTTGGCGTGGTTGATCTTGCCGATGCTGACGGTTTTGTGATCGCGGATATTCCAGGGCTGATCGAGGGCGCGTCGGAGGGAGTGGGACTTGGACATGAATTTCTAAAGCATATCGAGCGCACACGCGTGATTATCCATCTGGTGGATGCCGCTGCAACGGAGGGGCGCGACCCGGTTGAAGATGTCCGCACCATCAACAGAGAGCTTGCCTCCTACAATAGAGAACTTTTAACCAAGCCCCAGGTGATCGCGGCAAATAAGCTGGATGTGCTTTATGGGGAGGAAGTGGATATCGCACTCGCCAGGATACGCGATGCTTTCGCGCCGGAGGGAGTAAAAGTATTTGGAATTTCTGCGGTCAGCGGCGCGGGCGTAAAGGAATTGCTCTACTATGTGGGAGAGCTGCTAAAGACCACAAAGAGCGAGCCAAAAGTTTTTGAGCGGGAGTATTTTTTTGACCCGGCACTTGAGCCAAACCTGCCATATACAGTAAATTATGATGAGGGGGAGAATGTCTATATCGTGGAGGGTCCCCGCGTGGAAAAAATGCTTGGCTATACCAATATTGATTCGGAGAAGGGATTTGAATTTTTTCAGAAATTTTTAAAGGAAAATGGAATTCTTGATGAATTGGAAAAACTTGGGATAAAAGATGGCGATACCGTGCGGATGTACGGGTTGGAATTTGATTATTATCAATAAATTGGGGGAAAAGAATGACAAGTAAGCAGCGATCATATTTGAAGGGGCTTGCCATGAACTTAGACGCGATCTTTCAGATTGGCAAGGCAAGTCTGACACCGGAATTTACAAAGGGAATCGAGGAGGCACTTGCTGCCCGTGAACTAATTAAGATCACCGTGCTGAAAAACTGTCTGGATGAGCCGGGGCAGATTGCGGCAATGCTTGCGGAGCGAGTACACGCAGAAGTGGTGCAGGTGATCGGCAGAAAAATTGTGCTCTACCGCGAATCAAAGGAGAACAAAAAAATTGAACTGCCCAATGGATAAATAAAATTGTTTGTGCCATGCAGTTTCACAGGGGAAGGGGAAAACAGAGAATGGAAAAAATTGGAATTATGGGCGGCACATTCAATCCCATCCACTTAGCGCATCTGATCCTTGCAGAGTCCGCCAGGGAGCAGGCGGGATTATCCCATGTGATCTTTCTGCCGTCAAAGCGCACATTGGAAAAAGCCGATTCCTATATTTTATCGGATGAGGCGCGCTGCAAATTGATTGAGTTGGCAATTAGGGACAACCCCCATTTTTCTTTGTCAAAGATGGAGATTGTGCGTGGGGGAACGACCTACACGGCGGATACCGTCAGCGAATTGAAGCGGAAAAATCCCGATAGGGAATACTATTTTATTATCGGAGGGGACTCGCTGCTTAACTTTGCGTACTGGAACCGACCGGAGGTGATCTTAAAGAATGCGCGGCTGTTGGCGACAAGCAGGGGGACGATTCCCAAGGAGAAAATTCTTGCGGCGGCAGAATATTTAGAAAAGTGCTTTGACACTGAGATCGTTCTTTTTGATACGCCGAAAATGGAGATTTCCTCAACAGATCTTCGCGCTCGCTGTGCGAGTGGACGCTCGCTGCGCTATCTTGTGCCGGAGGCAGTGGAGAAATTTTTAAGGGAGCGGGGCTGTTACCGCAATAAGAGTGCATTTTCCTGCTCTGCAGAAATGGAGTGTGAATATGAACAACAAAATTGATGAGCTGATCAAGGCGATGGAGCAGTTACTCCCGCATAAACGCTATGTGCATACGCTCGGCGTAGCATATCTTGCCGCGAGTATTGCGATGGCATACAAAAAAAATTATGAGAAGGCGATGGTTGCCGGACTTTTACATGACTGCGCAAAATGCCTACCGGAAAAAGAGATTTTAAAGCAGTGTATGGAGAGGGGAATTACCGTGAGTGCGGCGGAGAAAAAACAGCCGTTTTTGCTACATGGAAGACTTGGCGCATGGTATGCGCAGCACAAATATAGCGTGAAGGATGAGAAGATATTAAATGCCATCCGCTTCCATACCACGGGAAGACCGGATATGTCCTTTGTTGAAAAGAGTATCTACCTCGCGGATTATATTGAGATCGGGCGGGTGCAAAAAACGGAGCCGGATTTAGATACCATCCGGAAAATGGCGTTTGAGAATATTGATCTTGCGGTATACTATGCAGCGAAGAACACGGTGAGTTATCTGGCGGAGAAGGAGAAGAGAAATCCGGAGGCAAAAATGGATGGAACCGCCATTTTAACCCTGGAATATTATCGGCAGTTGTGTGGAATAGAAGCGGAGTAAAATAGAAGAAGTAAAAATTTGGAAATTATGCAATAAATTATAGAAAGAAAAGAGGAAGATTATGGCGGATGAATCAAGACGGATGGTGAAACTGGCGTACAAGGCACTGGAGGATAAGAAGGCCGAGGATATCAAGGTAATTGAGATTGGAACGATCTCCGTTCTGGCGGATTATTTTGTGATTGCAAACGGCAACAGTTCTTCCCAAGTGGAAGCGATGGTGGACGCGGTGCAGGAGGAATTAGGAAAGGAAGGATTTTTGCCAAAGCGCGTGGAGGGTGTGCGCTCCTCCGGATGGATTTTGCTCGACTACGGCGATATTGTGATCCATATTTTCTCAAAGGAAGATCGATTATTTTATGATCTGGAACGCATCTGGCGCGACGGGCGCGATGTGAGCAAAGAAGAACTCTAGATTCTTGCAAGAAAGTTATGGTCTACAAAATCTTGATTGTCGAGGACGATGCGGGGATTGCCCAGGCGATTGCGGAGCGCGCTGCAACCTGGGGATTTGAGGCGTGCTGTGTACAGGATTTTCGAAATGTCACACAGGAGTTTTTTGCCTTCGCGCCGCAGCTTGTGCTGCTTGATATTATGCTGCCGTTTTACAATGGTTATTACTGGTGCAGTGAACTGCGCAAATGTTCCAATGTGCCGATTATCTTTTTATCTTCCGCATCGGACAATATGAATATTGTGATGGCAATGAATATGGGCGCGGATGATTTTATCGCAAAGCCGTTCGATATGGAAGTCCTGATCCTAAAGATACAGGCACTTCTTAGAAGAAGCTATGATTTTGCGGTACAGGCACCGTTTTTGGAACATCGGGGAGCCATCTTAAATACCGCGGATCAGACGCTTAGTGTGGACGGGCAAAAACTAGAGCTGACCAAGAATGAGTACCGGATCTTGCTGGTACTTTTGAGAAACAAGGGAAAGGTGGTCAGCAGGGAAAAATTGATGGAGGAACTCTGGGAGTCGGAGAGTTTTGTAGATGAGAACACATTGACGGTCAATATAAACCGCCTGCGCAAAAAACTGGCGGGTGTGGGACTTGATGGGTTTATCCTGACAAAATTTAAGGTGGGGTATCTGATTTCCCAGAGCTAATTGACAGAGAATGTCCTTAGAACAGGCTCACCGCTTAAAAGCAGTGGGGTTTTGCCTATGAAAAATGAGAGGATTTTATTGATGAATTATATTAAAGCATATACTAAAGCAGCAGGTGAAGAATATCCAAATTCTTTTGCAAACAGTGTTCATTTCGCGCTGTGTAGCGGGGACGGGGAGGCAGAGGAACTAAATCAAGGCTGCGGTATCTTATACGCCCTCGCAGAAATCAGGAAGGACGATACACTGATGGAGCGGGGAATCGAACATCCGGTGATTTTTGAGCGGAACGGACAATACGGGATTCTTGCAAAATATGTTGATGCAAAGGGGAATGCCCTTCTTCCAGATACACTGCTTTTGTGGACTACGGCGGACTTTATTGATTTTTCCAGGCAACGGGAAGTTTCCGGTGCGGACTATGCCGCACTTTTTGCGGCAGCGGACACAAGCCTTCCAATTTCAGACGCACTCTGCGAAAAGATCCGCGCGCGCTGGACTCCACTTTTTAGTCTGCGTGCAGACTATCCGAATAAGCTTTTGGTAAGGAGTGCGAGGGAGCTTTCGGCAGTGATGGCAAAGGTGACTTACTCGGACGGCTCCACCGATGAGAAGAGGATTTTTTTTGATGAGGGGGAAGTAAGCGCGTTAAAACGTGGGTGTACCACAAAAGTACACGGCGAGATCCGCGCGGTATCCCCAAGGTTTCCCCTTGCTGTAGGGTATGCGGATCCGGTTATTTTTCCTTTTAACGGTTCCTGGTATTTTCTTGCGACAAATGACAATGTCAATGATATCGGGATCTTTGTTCGAAAGGCGGATACCGTTGAAGGATTGTTCTCGCCGGAGGTAAAAGAGTACTGTATTCTCGCACAGAATTTAGAAAAAGGGTTTGTACAGACGTTCTGGGCACCGGAATTCCATGTGATCGGCGGCGCACTCTACATTCTTTTTGCAGTTAGCGGATCAGCTTGGGGACCGCAGTGCCATGTGATGAAATTGAAAGAGGGCGGGGAGATTATCCGGGCAGAGGATTGGGAGGAGCCGGTGCGGGTGGTAAAATCGGATGGCAGACCGCTTGCGCAGGACGGGATCACACTGGATATGACCTGGGTTCTTTCCGGGGAACAGGGATATCTTGTCTGGTCGTATCGCCGTGGCATTGGAACCCCTGCGGATACCGGTTCCATGCTCTATATTGCAACGGCGGATAAGGAGAAACCCTGGGTGCTTACCTCCTCCCCGGTGCTGCTTTCCAGACCACTCTATGGATGGGAGAATACAAGGGGGACAATCAACAATGAGGGACCTTTCGCACTGTACGCAAACGGCAAAATTTATCTTGCCTATTCCGGCGGGGATGCCTGTGGTTATTCCTATGCCGTGGGCTATCTTATCGCGGAGGATGGGGCGGATCTCCTTGATATAAGTTCCTGGAAAAAATTGTCATCTCCGATGCTCCGGTCAACTTTTGTGGAAGGAATTCAAGGGCCGGGACATAATTCCTTTTTCCAGGATGAGGAGGGAAGATGGATGATTGCCTACCATGCGCAGGAGAGAAAGGATTACCATTGCCGCTGCAGTACCTATCACCGGGTACATTTTGTTGCGGATGGGCTTCCGATGCTTAATGTAACAGGAAAACGGGATGTTGCCACAGAGATAGCAGAGGTGGAAGTGGATGTGGAATTACTTTAATCTATCGGATGGGGAATTGAATTCTACCTCTTTTTTAAGGTGACAGAGATGAATTTTTACCAAATGTATCGAAAACAACACAAAAAACATATCCTTATCTTCCTTTTGTTTGCCTTGATCTTTTCAATTATTTTTTCCCTCTATCATCTCCCGCTTGGCGCGGTGTTCTATCCGACATTGCTGTGCGCGGTTTTTGGGTTGGGTATCCTCTCGGTCGATTATCGGAGGGCTAAGCGAAAACACGAGCGATTAACCGAATTGTCAAAGCGCAGCGCGGAGTTGATGGAGGGATTTTTTGAGAGCGAGAACTGGCTGGAGGAGGATTACCGGAAAATTATCGAAGGATTGCGCAGCGAGCTGCGGGTGGAAAAGGATACAATGAATCTGCGCTATGCGGATATGGTGGATTATTATACGATCTGGGTGCATCAGATAAAAACCCCAATCGCGGCACTGCGCTTATATCTTTCAGGCGAGGACTCGGAAAATGCCAGGAGGATAAAGGAGGAAGTCTTTCGCATCGAACAGTATGTCGAGATGGTGCTTGCCTTTCTGCGCCTGGACTTTGAATCGACCGATTATGTCTTTGCCAAATGCAGCCTGGACAAAATAGTGCGCGGCGCAGTCAAAAAATTTGCGGGGCAGTTTATCCGGAAAAAAATCGCGCTTACTTATGAACCTTTAGCATTTGAGATAGTGACGGATGAGAAATGGTTTTCCTTTTGTTTAGAACAAATTTTATCGAACGCCCTAAAATATACCAAGACAGGAACGGTTTCCATCACACTTAACGGAAAGTCAACCCTTGTTGTGCGCGATACCGGGATCGGCATTGCACCGGAGGATCTGCCGCGCGTATTTGAGAAGGGGTACACGGGGTATCACGGGAGGGAGGACAAGAAAGCAAGCGGAATTGGGCTGTATCTTTGTCGGCGCATCTGTGAAAATCTCGGACATTCCATCTTAATCGAGTCGGAACCGGGTGTGGGAACGGCAATCTTTCTTAATCTGGAACAAAAGAAATTAACAGTAGAATAAAAATTCTTACAGCAATGTAAGTTTTTCGGGGGAAAATGTAAGCTAAATCGATGGCGTGCATTTTCCTTTTTTGATAGAATGCTGCTTGAAAGAACGGTTGGAGAAACCAAAAAAATAAAGAAAAAAGGTGGTATAACAATGAGTATTTTGGAGGCGCAGGGGGTCAAAAAGATCTATACAACGCGGTTTGGCGGAAATAAGGTGGAGGCATTACGGAATGTTTCCTTTACTGTCGAGAAAGGAGAATATGTGGCAGTGATGGGGGAGTCCGGCTCCGGAAAGACCACTCTGCTCAATATCCTAGCGGCACTTGATAAACCTACCGCGGGCAGAGTACTGCTAGACGGGCAGGATCTTGGCGCGATAAAAGAATCCGCAGTCGCGGCATTTCGCCGGGATAATCTGGGATTTGTGTTCCAGGATTTCAACTTGCTTGACACATTTACGCTGGAGGACAATATCTATCTGCCGTTAGTACTGATGGGGAAACGCTATGATGAGATGAACAACAGACTGATGCCGATCGCTGACCGGCTTGGGATCTCAAAGCTGCTAAAAAAATACCCTTACGAGGTTTCCGGCGGGCAAAAACAGCGCGCAGCAGTGGCGAGAACACTGATTACAAGACCAAAGCTTGTGCTTGCGGATGAGCCGACCGGGGCACTTGACTCAAAATCGACAGATGAGCTTTTGGATATTTTTGAGGATGTGAACCGCATGGGACAGACTATTGTGATGGTAACGCACTCGGTCAAGGCGGCGAGCCGCGCAGGGCGCGTAATGTTTATCCGTGACGGCGAAGTCTTCCACCAGATTTATCGCGGAAATAACACAAACGAGGAATTTTACACAAAAATTTCTGATACGCTGACGCTTCTTGCCAACAAAAAAGCCGACGCGGTGATCGGGTAAGGGGGGATTTTTCGATGAAACATAATCTGTATCCAAAATTGGCATGGACGGGAATCCGCAAAAACTCCCGCCTGTATCTGCCCTATATCTTAACCTGTATCGGGATGGTAATGATGTTTTATATTGTATCCTTTCTCTCCTCAAGCGAGTACTTGGCAAGCTGCAAGGGGGGAAAGGATATGCAGATGATACTTGAACTTGGCTGTGGCGTGATCGGATTTTTTGCGGCAATTTTTTTGTTTTATACTAATTCCTTTCTGATGCGCCGGAGAAAAAAGGAATTTGGACTCTACAATATTCTTGGTATGGGCAAGTGGAATATCGCGCGCGTGCTGCTCTGGGAAACTTTTATGATCGCGGTTATTTCGATAGTTGTTGGGAGTGTCGGAGGGATACTGCTCTCCAAAGTCGCAGAGCTGTGCATGATCAATATTCTCGGAGCGGAGGCATTATTTTTTATGCGAGTTGATACAGCAAGTATTGGAAATACCGTTATTTTATTTTCGATTATCTTTGTGCTAATCTTGCTCAACGCGCTGCGACAGCTTCATTTTGCCAATCCGATCGAGCTTTTGCACAGTGAGAATACGGGCGAGAGACCGCCGCGCGCAAATTGGATTTTCGCCATACTTGGCGCAGGAATCCTTGGCGGCGCGTACTATCTGGCAGTGACACTTGAAAATCCGCTCGAGGTGATTATGCTGTTTTTTGTCGCCGTTATTATGGTGATTGTCGCGACCTACTTACTCTTTATCGCCGGATCGGTCACCATCTGTAAGGCTTTGCAGAAGAATAAGAAATACTATTACCGCACCAATCATTTTGTTTCGGTTTCCTCGATGGTTTACCGGATGAAGCGAAATGGGGCGGGGCTTGCCTCCATCTGTATTTTATGCACAATGGTGTTGGTTATGGTATCTTCGACGGTCTGTCTGTATGTGGGCAAGGAGGAGAGTATGCGGGAACGCTACCCAAGGGATATCAATTTAAGAGCAGGTTATAAGGAGGTAAATGCAATATCCGATAAGGAAATAAAGACTATTCAGGGGATTGTCGCCGAAACACTTTCAGAGTATCAACGGACAGAAGAAAACCGGATGGATTACCTGAGAATGGAAACCGCCGCAATAGAAAAGGATGGGGTATTTAGAACGGAAGATCCGGGAGTCTATGGTTCCGGTGCGGGAAAGGTATGGCAAATTTATCTGATCCCGCTTGAGGATTACAATCGTTTAATGGGGGAGAACGAGGAGCTTTCAGGGAGAGAAGTGCTGCTATATACAACAAGAAAATCTTACAAAAAAGAGAAAATTTTTCTTGGCGGGCATGAGCCGTTTACCGTAAAAAAGAACGTAGATTTTGTGGATGACGGCGAAGCCACAATGACCATTGTTCCATCCATGTTTATTATGGTAAAAGATTTTGATGGGATAGTGGAAGAATTTGGAAAACTCGTCAATTATGCGGGAGATTCCGCCTGTGCAGTGCAGTGGATCTATGCCTTTGATCTTGCGGCGGACGATGAGGAGCAAGTGGAAATCCATGATAAAATAAAGAAAAAGGTTCTTGATTATTTAAAGGAACTTACGGACGAGGACAGTGCAAAAAAGGTCGGTATTACTTCTATTAGCTTTGAGGGAGCCGCAAAGGAGAGGGAAACCTTTTACGCTTTGTTTGGCGGGCTGTTCTTCCTAGGGATCTTACTTGGAATTGTCTTTGTGTTTGCCGCAGTGTTAATTATGTATTACAAGCAGATTTCCGAAGGGTACGAGGATCAGGCGCGATTTGAGATTATGCAGAAGGTTGGCATGACAAAATCGGAGATTAGGAAAAGCGTAAATTCCCAGGTGATCACCGTATTTTTTCTTCCGCTTGTCGCCGCGGGGATGCATCTAAGCTTTGCCTTTCCAATGGTGCAGAAATGCTTGCTTTTGTTTGGGCTTGTGGATGTAAAGCTTTTGGTTTTGGTTACACTTATCTGTTTTTTGGTATTTGCCATTTTGTATGTGCTTGCCTATCGGGTAACATCGCATTCGTATTACTCGATTGTCAGCGGGGGGAGAGAAAGTTAAGGGTAAAGGGAGGATTTTATGTCCTCCCTTTTTGATGCGCAAAATGATTGACAGTGAGGAAAGTTCCAAGTATACTGTTAGGAGAACAAGGAAAAGAAAAGGAGGGCTGCCTATTTCGGGCAAAAATAAGTATGGAAATTCGTCGTGCATTACCGTCCGATCTTGAGGACATTAATAAACTGTTATATCAGGTACATAAAGTACATTCAACGGGGCGGCCGGATATTTTTCGCCCCGGCAATAAAAAATATACGGATGAGGAATTGATGGAGATTATCGAGGATAAGAAAAAGCCAATTTTCGTGGGGATTCTGGACGGTCATGTGGCGGGATATGCCTTCTGTGTCTTTGTCGAACATAGGGGGGAGCGTTCACTCTCCGATATCCGCACGCTCTACATCGATGATCTGTGTGTGGATGAAGCACTGCGCGAAAAACATATCGGAAAGACACTGTATGAGTATGTGGTAAACTATGCAAGGGAGGAAGGATTTTATAATCTGACATTAAATGTCTGGGCGTGCAACCCGTCCGCGATAAAGTTTTACGAGAGCTGCGGGCTTTCGGTACAAAAGATAGGGATGGAAAAATTATTATAAAAATCAGGAAAGGCGATTGGATTATGAGCAGTTTTTATGCATTGACCTCCCCGGAGGTAACGGAATTAGAAAAAAAGAATAAGGAGATTGTGCGCCGTCTTGCCCCGGAATGTATGGTGCTGTTAAAAAATGATGGGACGCTGCCTTTGGAAAAAATTGGTAAAGTCGCATTATACGGTAATGGCGCACGCCACACTGTTAAGGGCGGCACGGGTTCGGGCGATGTGAACACAAGGGAAGTGGTTACGATCGAGGAGGGAATGATTGCTTCCGGTTTTTCTATCACCTCGAAAAATTGGCTGGATGCTTATGACGCACTCTATAAAAGGTCAGAAGAAGAATATATGGAGGAGATCACAAAGAAAGCCGGGGGCAATCACTCCCATATGATCGGGCTGATGTTTGAATATCCATTTTTCCCGCCGGATACGTTAGAGATCACCGAGGCGGATGTGGAAGAGTCCGATACGGACACGGCGGTCTTTGTGATTACGCGCAATTCCGGTGAGGGGAAAGACCGCACAGATCGCAGGGGAGATTATCAGCTTACAGACGGCGAGGAGCGCGCAGTTCGTTTTTTGGGAGAACATTACAAAAAATGCATTGTTTTGTTAAATATTGGAGGTATTATGGATACCTCCGTTCTTGATGAGATACCGGGGGTAAATGCTTTGCTGCTTGTCGGGCAGACGGGCAATATCGGCGGATATGTTGTGGCGGATGTTCTTAATGGAAAGGGAATTCCTTCGGGGAAACTTACGGATACCTGGGCGAAGAATTATAATGACTATCCGTCCTCGAAGGAATTCGGACACAATAATGGGAATCTGGACGATGAATATTACAGGGAAGGAATCTATGTCGGCTACCGCTATTTTGACAGCTTTAATGTGGAACCTGCCTATTGCTTTGGCTACGGGCTTGGCTATACCACATTTTCCCTGCGTCCGCAGGAAGTTTATCTTAGTGCGAATGAGAACGGCAAGAAAGAAAAGCTTACTGTGCGCGTGGCAGCAAAAAATACCGGGAATAAATATGCGGGCAGGGAAGTCATTCAGGTTTATGCCACGATGATCGGCGGGGAAATTGAGAAGCCATATCAGGAACTTATGGGTTTTGCCAAGACAAAAACCTTAATGCCGGATGAGGAAGAGATGGTGGAAATTACCTTCCGTATAGCGGATATGGCTTCCTATGATGTGCGGGATGCATCATGGAAATTAGAAAGGGGAGAGTATCTGATCCGCGTCGGTAGCAGTTCACGCAATACGGGGGTAGCTGCGATCTTAAAACTTGATCAGACGGTGATAACACAGAAACTAAAAAATTTATTTGCCCTTGACGCGCCAATGGAAGAAATTTCCTCCTATGGTGTGGAGGCAAACAAGAGAATATTGCTGCCGGAGTGTTTGGACTGCACAAAGATTTCGGTGGATAATGTGACCGTGATTGAGCTTGATGCCACAGAGATAGAGGCGGAAAAGAATCCTGTGATTTATGACGGGGAACGTCCGATTTACAAAGATAGGGGGAAGGGCGAGAAACTTACCCTTGAGGACGTAAAACAGGGGAAGGCAAGCCTTGCAGAACTTGTTGCGCAGCTTGGTGTGCAGGAGATGGCAGAACTTTGTGTCGGGCGTTTCGGCGATATCCACACGCACTCCGGCATGATCGGATCGGCTTCAGCGGCGGTGCCGGGCGCGGCAGCGGACACGATCTCAACATTAATTGAGAGCCGGAAAATTCCAAATATGATCTTAGCTGACGGTCCGGCAGGACTGCGGCTCTACCCACATTTTAAGGCGACACCGGAGGGAAAACTCCTTCCCGGCGGGGAGGTCTTCGGCATGGATCATACCCCGTTTCCTAAAGATACCCCGGCGGATGCGCTGGATTATTATCAGTACTGCACGGCGATCCCAATCGCAACCACACTTGCGCAGTCGTTTGACATGGAATTATTTGCGCAGATGGGACGTGCTGTCGGCGAGGAGATGAAACAGTTCCATGTACATTTATGGCTTGCTCCGGGCATGAATATCCATCGAAATCCTCTGTGCGGGCGCAATTTTGAGTATTATTCCGAAGATCCGGTTCTCTCCGGCAAATGCGCGGCAGCGATGACTCAAGGTGTACAGTCCCTTTCCGGTCAGGGCACGACGATCAAGCACTATGCGGGCAATAATTTAGAGGACAACCGGCAGTTTAACAACTCGCATATCGGTGAGCGGGCATTGCGGGAGATCTATCTAAAGGGATTTGAGATTGCGGTGAAGGAAGCCCAGCCATACTCGATTATGACCTCGTACAATCTCTTAAACGGCATTCATGCGGCGAACCACTATGAACTGATTCAGAATGTTGCGCGTGATGAGTGGGGATTTGCAGGTGTGGTAATGACGGACTGGTTTACCACACAGGATACTTCGGGCGGACAAAAAAAGGCATACCCGCACTCAAGTGCAGTTTCCTGCATTAAGGCAGGCAATGATTTGATTATGCCGGGGTGTGAGCAAAATGTAAAAGATATTGTTGCGGCGGTGGAGAGCGGTGAGGAAATCACGCTTGCCGATCTGCAGTTCTGTGTGGAAAACATCCTTAAAATCGCGCTGCGGATAGAGGAGTAGAACGATTTTTCTAAATTTTCTTTTTGTTCTTTGGACAAGATTTTTTGGCAAGTGCGGAAGCGATAGTACAGATAGATATTTCCGCACTTGCCGTGATATGCTCTTGCGTAATTTCCAAGAATATGTTATACTTTGACCGGATAAAATTCGTATTGGCTGTGTTTTAGTTATTGCAGCCGTACTGGGAGGTTTTTATGGAGTTTAATATTATGGAATGGTTGAAGGCAGTTTTTTTGGGGATCGTTGAGGGAATCACGGAATGGTTACCCATCAGCAGCACCGGACACATGATACTGGTCGATGAATTTATCAAGATGAACATTTCAGAGGAATTTAAGGCACTTTTTCTTGTTGTGATACAGCTCGGCGCGATCCTTGCGGTGGTGGTGCTGTATTTTAATCGGCTCTGGCCGTTTTCCACAAAGGAAAAATACTTTATCTGCAAGGATAAATTTTCGATGTGGTTTAAGATCTTTGTCGCCTGTATTCCGGCAGGGCTAATCGGGGTACTTTTTGATGATGCTATCGATGAACTTTTGATGAAGCCGCTTGTGGTTGTGGTTACATTGATTTTGTATGGTGTTTTATTTATTGTACTGGAGAAGAAAAAGATCGGCGCGCACCCAAGGGTGGAAGCGATCGATGAACTGACTTACAAAGATGCACTTTTTATCGGGATCTTTCAGCTTCTAGCACTAATTCCAGGAACTTCGCGTTCCGGGGCGACAATTATCGGAGGTATGCTGATTGGCTGCGCAAGACCAGTGGCGGCAGAATTCACGTTTTTTCTTGCCGTTCCGGTGATGGCGGGCGCGAGTCTGATAAAAAGTTTGAAATTCGGTATGGAAAACGGGTTTTCTTTAAGTGGCAATGAAACGCTTATCCTTATCACCGGTATGGTGGTTGCGTTTGTGGTTTCCGTGGTGGTGATCCGCTTTTTGATGAGTTATATCCGCAAGCATAATTTCGTTATCTTTGGGTGGTACCGGATTGTACTCGGTTTGATTTTACTTGGGTATTTTTGCCTGTAAACGGAAAGAATATAAATAGAGTTGAAAAGGCTGAATACAAAAGAGATCGGTTACGGGGAGGGATTTACCGGGAAGAATAAAATTGAAAGGAAGTTTATTTTATGGCAGACCGGAAGATGACAAAAGAAAAGGGTATGGCAGCGGAAACAACAAAAAAGGGGGGGAAATCTGCGGGAAATAAAAAGAATGCGCAGAAAAGAACACAGGCTAATCCGCCAGGAAGCAAGACGAAAAGCAGGGGGGAGGCCCGCGAGTCAGAAGAGCCATTATCTGCCTCGATGAAGGAAGAAATTGTACTTGCAGTAACGCTCCTTATCTCTGTGCTGTTCTTTTTAAGTTATATCAATCTGTGCGGGGCGGTTGGAAAATGGCTGAATACTCTGGTATTTGGGATGTTTGGAATCTTCGGTTATCTCTTTCCATTCCTTTTATTTTTGGGCGTAGCTTTTTTTATCTCCAACCGCAAAAATCGCATTGTAAAACGCAAGCTGCTTTGTTCGGCAGCTTTTTTCCTCTGCTTTTCCGCGCTGATTGAACTGCTCTCGTCCTATGATTCCGAACGGACATGGATACAGTATTTTACAATGTCGGCGGAGGGAAAAAACGGGGGCGGTATTTTGGGCGGAACGCTGGTATTTTTGCTCTGTCCGCTGTTTGATACTGTGGCAACTGTAATTATCCTGATTATTCTAATGATTATCTGTCTGATGGTGGTGACGGGCAAGGAACTCTTTGCCTATATTAAAAGCATTACGGGTGAGAGTGTGCAGGAATATCAATTTGCGCGGATGGAGCGAAGGAGGCGTGCGCAGGAAGAGGAGGAAATCGCGGAGGAATTTTTGCCGGGAAGAAATCTGCCGGAGGAATCACAAAGAGATAGAAGAGTGGTGGTATTTCAGAAACCGGGCGGGCAGGAGAGTGAGTCGACGGAGAAAAAAGAGCCTGTTCGCTTTGTGGATGCATTAAAGGAGAGGGGAAAAAAGGGAATGCGCAAACCTTCTTCCCCGGAGGAACCATTAGAAAAATTACCGCAGCTTGAAAAAGAAGACAAGGAAACTTCAGATAGAATGCAGGAAATTCCAAAAGATTTAGAAAACACCACTTTTGAAGAATCCTTGCAGGATACTTCTTCCCTGGCAATTCAGGAGGTGGCAGAGGTTCCCGTTTTTGAAAAAGAAGAAGTCCTGCCTTTTTACCAGGAGGAGTTAAAGCGAAAATTTGGGGAAGAATTAGAAGATACTGCTGTCGAGAGAGTATTCTATGACGTAAATATTTCGGAGCGCGGGGGATCGGTCAAAGAAAATGATGGGACACTGATACGCAAGGACTGGTATGAAGATGAGGAGCCGTTAATCCCAAAGCGGGCAAATATAAATCCTGTGGACGAACCACAAAAAGAGCAGGAAAGTGCGGGGAAGAAAGTGCAGGAGAATATTCAAAAAGGGGCAGCAAAAGAACCTGCGCAGGAATTTATCAGTGCAGATATGATTTTTGCCAAGGCGGGGATTGACCCTCTTATTTCTGTGGATACCGTAAATACAGAAAAAAAGAAGGATGCACCATCGTTTTCGGCACTGCAAAACAAGGCGGATATCCGCAACTTTTGGCCCGATATGTCCGTCCAGGGAGAGAGAGCCAGAGCATCTTCGGGAATTCGAATTTCTGCCGTATCGGATCTCCCAGTTCAAAGCCCGAATGAAAAGCAGGATTCTTTCCCGGAAATTTCCAACTTTTCCACACAGGATCAGGAATTGGAGGAAGAACCTAATTTCTCTGCTACAGAACAAGAGTTGGAAAAAAATTACAATTCCTCCCTCTCAGAACAGGAATCGGAAGAAGTTTCTGGCTTTTCTGTGCAGGATCGGGAACGAGAAGAAGTTTCTAATTCATCCGTGCGAGGCCAGGAATTAAAGGAAACATCCAATTCGCTCTCCTTTTTACCCCCTGTGCCGGAGAAAAAATATGAATTTCCGCCGATTGAACTTTTGGCTGAACCCATGCAGGGCAAGGGCGCGAATGAACAGGAGTTAAGGGAGACGGCGGCAAAACTTGAGAGTACTCTGCAAAGCTTTGGCGTGCGCGTAAAGGTAAATAAATTCAGTTACGGACCGTCGGTGACACAGTATGAACTGCTGCCGGAACAGGGTGTGAAAGTAAACCAGATCACCAAACTTTCCGACGATATCAAATTAAATCTCGCGGTGACGGATATCCGAATTGAAGCACCGATTCCGGGCAAGGCAGCAGTTGGCATTGAGGTGCCAAACAAGGAGAATTCCCCGGTGATTTTGCGCGAGCTTTTAGAAAGTCCGGAGTTTAAACGGCATAAATCGGAACTGGCCTTTGCCGTCGGAAAAAATATCAGCGGGCAGATTGTGGTATCGGATATTGCAAAAATGCCGCATATGCTGATTGCAGGTGCGACCGGATCAGGAAAATCCGTCTGTATCAACACGATTATTATGAGTATTCTCTACAAGGCGGACCCTAAGGAGGTCAAGCTGATTATGGTAGATCCAAAGGTGGTGGAATTAAGTGTGTACAATGGAATCCCCCATCTGTTAATCCCGGTGGTAACCGACCCGAAAAAGGCAAGTGCCGCGCTCCAATGGGCGGTGGCGGAGATGACGGACCGCTACCGGAAGTTTGCTGCACTCTCCGTGCGCGACTTAGCTGGCTACAATGCGAAAGTGGACGGGTTTGATGAACCTGACCCAGCTTTTCCGCGTCTTCCAAAAATTGTAATTATCGTGGACGAGCTGGCCGATCTGATGATGGTTGCCGCCGCGAACGAGGTGGAGGAGGCGATCTGCCGTCTTGCCCAGATGGCGAGAGCAGCCGGACTACATCTAATCATTGCGACACAGCGTCCATCCGTCAATGTGATTACCGGCGTAATCAAGGCAAATGTGCCGTCGCGCGTTGCGTTCGCCGTAACTTCCGCCGTGGATTCCAGAACAATCCTTGACGGTGTGGGGGCGGAGAGACTGCTCGGCAAGGGGGATATGCTCTTTTTCCCGTCCGGCTACCCGAAACCAGTGCGCATTCAGGGGGCATTTGTCTCTGACGCAGAGGTCAGTGCCGTTGTTGATTTTTTAAAGGAACAGGCGCAGGGAATGACAGATTACAATGAGGAAATAAATCAAAAGATTATGAGTTCGGGCGGGGAGGGAGGCAGCATATCCGGCACGGACGGAAACGACGATTATTTTGTGGAGGCGGGAAGATTTATTATCGAGAAGCAGAAAGCTTCGATCGGTATGCTGCAAAGAGTTTATAAGATCGGTTTTAACCGCGCCGCCCGGATTATGGATCAGCTGACTGCGGCGGGCGTAGTCGGTCCGGAGGAAGGAACAAAACCGAGGAAGATATTGATGACGCAGACGGAATTCGACGAGTATCTTGGGAGGAATCTATGAAACATTTTAAATCCATGAGGGAAGCAGAAGATGTTTTTAAGGCTCTTGGCGCACCGATGCGGGTAAAGATTATGGAGCTTTTGTACGAGGAGGGCGACCTGAAATTTGACGATATCTCAAAACGGCTTAATATTACGAACAGCGCGGTTTCCATGCATATAGACCGGCTGGTTTCTGCGGGGCTTGTCCACGTAAAAACCATGCCCGGACTGCGGGGGGTGTGCAAGATCTGCAAACCCTGCTATGACGCACTGATGGTGGATATGCGCCCGCAAAGACAGAAACAAAATTTTTATCAGGACGATGTCCCTGTCGGTGCTTATCACGAGTGCGCCGTAACCCCGACCTGCGGACTTGCTACCATAAAACAGATTATTGGGGAATTTGATGTCCCGAAATATTTTATGTTCCCGGATCACTACGACGCGGGAGTATTCTGGATCGGCACAGGGTATATTTTATATCATCTGCCAAACCGGTTAAAGGCGGGGGAGCATTTAGTAGAACTGACCATTTCCATGGAACTTTCCTCGGAGTATCCGGGGTATAATGAAGATTTTCCCTCCGATATCTATTTTGAGGTGGCTGGCGTGGCGGTCGGCAAATGGATAAGCCCCGGCGATTACGGAAGCCGCAGAGGGCATTATACCCCTTCTTGGTGGCCGAAGGTATGCAACCAGTACGGGCTGCTAAAAACCCTCTCCATCACGGGGGAGGGTACGTTTATCGACGGTGGTTCCCGCATCAGCGATATCACAATACAGGATTTAGGGATCGATTACTCTACGGAGCTTACCCTTAAAATTTCAGTGCCCAAGGAAACAAAGAACTGCGGGGGATTGACTATTTTCGGAAAGGGATTTGGCGACTACGACCAGGGAATTGTCTGCACGGAGTATTTTGAATGAAATCGAGAAATCTTTGGGCACTGTTTCTTTTTGAACTGCTTTGCAAAGCAACCTTTACCATGGTCTTCTACCCGCTTTGCAAGGCGGCGTTTCGCCTTCTGCTCTGGGTGACGGGGTACAGTTATCTAACACTTGAGAATCTGCCGCGGTTTAGTAGGCATCCCGCCACGATCGCTGTTCTTTTTCTTATCCTTTTGGCAGGCGCGCTCTTTTATCTTGTCGAGACTACCTCCCTGATTGTTTTCTATCAGGGATTTGTAAAAGAAAAGAAGATCAGTATCGTCCAGATTCTCTTTCCGGGGTTTTTAATGACCGGGGAACTTTTGCGGCAAAAAAAGCGAGGACTGATTCTTCTGTTTTCCCTGTTAAATGCCCTGGTCACGCTTTCGCCGATGCTGATTGTCTTTGCCATTCAGTTAAAGGTACCAGCTTACATTGCAAAAACCGTGACCGGGGACTTTTACGGGGCAGCCAGTGTTG
>CAJTLX010000050.1 GCA_910577165.1 uncultured Lachnospiraceae bacterium | reverse complement strand
GAGAGAAGAACGCTTGATAAAGAGCATCTGCTTGCTGCTCTAAATTCTCGTTTATCGCATTATTTAGTTCAATTTTGTCATCTAATACACCAAGGATTGCTGCAATTTTGTTTTGTACAGACAAATCAAAAAACGGAACTTGATATCGCATTATCGCTGTTTTATCGCCACGGGGCATTTTGGTTCCTTTTGATGTAGTAGTTGAGTAATCGAAGAAAGCGTCATCAGCAAGCACATAATATAAGAATCTTGGACTTACACCATCTTTTGCTCTCATTACAAGTATATCATTTGAACAACCTCCACTCTCACGCGCAAACCATATCTTTTTAAAGTATGGACGGATATTCGATACAAGAACATCGTTAACTTTATAGCCTTGTGTGAAAGCCGTAGATGGCAAAGTTGCAGCTTCACTTAAACCGCCCTTATTCGGTTGCATATTTTCCGTGGACACATAATTTTTTCTTGTAATGGAATTAACCAAAACCTTTTCTTTTACATATGAACAAATTTCCGATAAATCGGTTTTCATCATTATTCACCCCCAACCTTATCATCGTCCCAATTATCACTTTCTGCTTCCTCCGCTTCTCTAACAAGTGTATTTAACAGTTTCTCAAACGCGGGAATAAAGCTGCTACGAATAAGAATAATAAGGGTATCAATATCTTCTTCACTATATTCGTGAATGGCAATATTTCTTTTTTTATGCATAAGTATCCACATCTCAGAATCAGAAATAAAACCTGTTTTGTATGCAAGTTTTAAAATGCTAAGCGGAGATCCTGTTTCCGCACCGCTAACATTATGCATTCTCAAAACCGCTTGAAGGGCTTTCCACGCAAGCTCAAAGGTCAAATTAAATTGTCCTACAATCCCTGTTCTATAAATGACACTTTCTTTTGCTTGCTCAAAATCTGCCGTTTTGAGCGCGTCAAGACTGGCTGAAAAATTATCAATTTTTTTCATATATTATGATACCATCCCTTTCAATTTCTGTTTGCAGTTCCTCTGAAATATATCCGTCAAGATCAACCACGTCAAACATCAAAAGTGTGTGTACTTTCTCATCAATGTCAAGGCTGAATTCTGCAGAATTTCTGCCGCTTACTGCTATATCTATATCGCTGCGTTCGAAAAAATCTCCCCTTGCGCGTGAACCGAATAAAATTATTTTTTCTATTCCGTGTCTTCTGGCAAGTTGTTTCAGTTCAAGGCAAACTCGTTCAGGAATATTATATTTCATACCCAATCGCCCCCAATTTCTTCCTAATCTCATCTTCCAGCTCACGCGATTTTTTAAACATCTCTGAAAGTTCCGAAGTTAGCCGTGTCATCTTTTCCTCAAATGGCTCCCCATCCTCTTCTTCCTGTTCAATTCCTACATATCTTCCTGGAGTCAGAATATAATCTTGTCCCTCTATTTCTTCCAGCGATGCTTCTTTACAGAATCCCTGAACATCCTCATATTCTTTTCCTTTTCTCCAATTTTGATAGGTATCTGCAATCTTTTTAATATCTTCTTCTGATAGTTCCCGGACTTTCCGATCGATCATATGTCCTAATTTTCTCGCATCAATAAAAAGCACTTTATTTTTAGATTGCTCCGTCTTTCCCTTCCGCATAATCCAAAGAGATACAGGAATTCCCGTAGAATAAAATAGCTGACTTGGCATTGCCACAATACATTCAACAACATCCCCTATTATCATATTTTTTCTAATATTTCCCTCGTTAGATGTATTTGAACTTAAAGAGCCATTTGCCAACACTGTGCCACATACTCCGCCCGCCGGACTTAAATGATGAATCATATGCTGCAACCATGCAAAGTTAGCATTGCCCACTGGCGGAACACCATATTTCCATCGGATATCTTCTCGTAATTTTTCGCCTCCCCAATCTGATACATTAAATGGAGGATTTGCCAAAATATAATTTGCTTTTAACGTTTTATGCTGATCATCATGGAAAGAATCTGCATTGTGTTTTCCAAGATTTGCCTCCAACTGTCGGATTGCCAGGTTCATCTTTGCCAATTTCCATGTGGTCGGATTGCTTTCCTGACCAAAAATAGAAATATCCCTCACATTTCCCTGATGCTCTCTTACAAATCGCGCTGACTGACAGAACATACCACCACTCCCGCATGCCGGATCAAAAATCTGCCCTTCAAATGGCTCTATCATTTCTACTAAAGTTCTTACAATGCAGGATGGCGTATAAAATTCTCCTCCTAGCTTTCCCTCCGCACTTGCAAATTTACTCAAAAAATACTCATATACACGCCCTAAAACATCTCTTTCCTGCGCTGCGGTTGAACCAACTTCTATATTAGTGAATAATGTCACTAACTCACCCAAACGCGTTTTATCCAGTTCTACTCTCGAATAATTTTTTGTTAAAACACCTTTTAATGAATTATTTTCTTTTTCTATCGTTTCCATTGCATGGTCAATTACATTGCCTATATCCGCACTGGTAGCATATTTTTGAATTTCTGACCATCTTGCTTCCTTAGGAACCCAAAAAATATTATCTGCCAGATACTCATCCCTATCTTCCTCGTCACCGTATCCTTCGTTCAAAAGAACTTGATATTTTTCCTCAAAAGAATCCGATACATATTTCAGAAAGATCAGCCCTAAAACTATATGCTTATATTCTGCCGCATCCATGTTTGAACGCAGTTTATCTGCTGCCTGCCATAGTTTCTCTTCAAATCCAATATTTGTAGTTCCTAATGCCATATTTTACCTCCATGCCTGTTTCACTATATTTTATAATAATTAAAAAATTATTCCCGCTCCTATCCAATTCCACTTTCTCTATTATATTCACAATTTAGAATAGAGGCAAGCAAAATTTTAGAAAGACAAATACAAAAGCTACGTGAGGAAAAAGCTTGACGAGTAGAGAAAAAATTTTCAAAATAACTCTTGACTCTCTCACTACGAAAGTTAAAATGAATTTACAAAAATTTCCTTATTTTCTTTGCAAGATAAAGTGGCAGATTAATAATATTTCCGTTCTCGCGGTAATTGCGCTCCGAAAAGCGTATGGCTATTTTAGGCTGATGGTCAGTGATATATTTTTTAAAAAATGGTGCGGATTATATCACTTTTTAAAAGGATTTTCAAATAAATTTCGCACATTTTTTCGTGCTAATTTACCATAAAAAATCACGTTTTTTCATGGTTTTTCTCTAAAAATTTACACATTTTTCCGCGCTAATTCAAATAAATTTTGCACTCTTTTAATCCCCCCAACCCTAATGTTTATATGAACCGCAGGGAATTCATATAGTTTTCCGGTACAGGAAACGAACCAACGCCAAGCATTTTGTTCGTTTCCTATAATTTTCACCCGCTCCTTTATGCCCCTAAAAAGTCCAGCAGTGATATCTGGTTTGAGATTGGGATATCGCCAAGAAGCCCTAATTCAGCCATCTTATCACAGTTTGTCTGGCTGACCTTGCAGCGGTCGCGGAAGTCCTCGCGGGAGAGAAATGGTCCGTTAAGTGCCGCCTCCACAATCTGATCTGCTGCCTTGTCGCCAAGCCCTTCAATTGTGGACAGGCAGGGCATAATTTTCTTGTCACTTACAATCTGAAAGGCGTGTGCCCTTGCCTTGTAAATGTCGATAGGTTCAAACTCATATTCCCTTGCGTACATCTCCTCCACCAGCTTCATATCCTTGTAGGTATCCTCCTCCTTCTGTGAGAGTTTTTCCTTAAAATCCGAAGAATTCATCCGTCTTTTGTATTCTGCCATATGCATACGCAGCCGTTCTTTGCCTAGACACATCAATTCATAGTTAAACGCCGAGGCACGGATGCTAAAATACGCCGCATAGTAGGCGAGCGGGTAATACACCTTGAAATACCCGATGCGGAACGCCATCATAACATAAGCACAGGCATGCGCCTTTGGAAACATATATTTAATGCGTCTGCACGACCAGATATACCATTCTGGCACACCGTGGGCAAGCATTTCCGCCTCCATCTCATCCGTCACGCCCTTGCCCTTTCGCACACTCTCCATAATTTTAAACGCGTGTCCGTTTTCAAGCCCCATCTGAATCAGATAGGTCATAATATCATCGCGTGTGCAGATTGCCGTGGACAGTGTACAAGTCCCCTCCTGGATCAAGGTCTGTGTGTTGTTCAGCCACACATCCGTTCCGTGCGAAAGTCCGGAGATGCGGATCATATCCGAAAAACTCTGCGGTCTGGTATCACGTAACATCTGCATAACGAAATCCGTGCCAAGTTCCGGGAGTCCGAGCGAGCCAAGATCGCAGCCACTGATATCCTCCGGAGTAATGCCAAGTGCCTTTGTTGAGGCAAAAAGTGAGATAACCTTCGGATCATCCATACGGATCTTTTTCGCGTCGATCCCGGTAAAATCTTCCAGCACACGGATCATTGTCGGATCATCATGCCCCAGAATATCCAGTTTTAACAGGTTGTGGTCGATGGAGTGGTATTCAAAATGGGTAGTTACAATCTTTGTTGTCGTATCGTTTGCCGGGTGCTGTATGGGCGTAAAGGAATTGATCTCCTCGCCGTGCGGCAGCACGACAATTCCGCCCGGATGCTGCCCGGTCGAGCGGCGCACCCCCGTACATCCGAGCGCGATGCGCTCCATCTCTGCGGGACGCTGATGTTTTTCATGTTCCTCATTATATTTTTTGACATAGCCAAATGCGGTTTTATCTGCTACAGTACTGATAGTTCCGGCGCGGAAAGTATGCCCTGCCCCAAAGATTACCTCTGTATATTCGTGTGCCTTACTCTGGTATTCGCCGGAAAAATTCAGGTCGATATCCGGTTCCTTGTCCCCGTTAAAGCCGAGGAAAGTTTCAAATGGAATATTGTGTCCATCCTTTAATAGCATTGCCCCGCAATGCGGGCAGACTCTATCGGGCATATCGCAGCCGCAGCTCATCGCGTAGGGTTTTACTGCGTCCGAATCAAAATCTGCATAGTGGCATTTCTCACAATAATAGTGCGGCGGCAGCGGGTTGACCTCCGTGATGCCGGACATGGTCGCAACAAAGGAGGAGCCGACAGATCCGCGCGAACCGACAAGGTATCCGTCCTCATTTGATTTCCACACCAATTTCTGCGCGATAATATACATTACGGCAAAGCCATTTTTTATTATGGAATTTAGCTCATGCTCTAAGCGATCCTCCACCTGCGGCGGCAGTTTTGATCCGTAGATGGAATGCGCCTTATCGTAGCAGATATTTCGCAGTGTCTCATCGGAATGTGGGATTACCGGTGCGCATTTGTCCGGGCGTACCGGGGAGAGTTTTTCCACCATATCCATAATTTTTCGTGGGTTTGTGATAACTAACTCCTCTGCCTTTTCCGGGGGGAGATAGCGAAATTCATTAAGCATCTCCTCTGTGGTGCGAAGATAGAGCGGAGCCTGCTTGTCCGCGTCCTTAAAGCCCTTGGAATTCATAATAATCCGGCGGTAGACCTCATCTTCCGGATTTAAAAAATGCACGTCACAGGTTGCCAAAACAAGCTTGTGATACTGTTCGCCGAGCGCGATAATCTTTTTGTTGATCGCGATCAGGTCATCCTCGGACTGAACTGCTGAGATCTTCTCATCCTCGATCATAAAGCGGTTGTTGCCGAGCGGCTGAATCTCGTAGTAATCATAAAACTCACACAGGCGATGGATCTCATCCAGCGATTCACCGCGCAGGATAGCCTGGTAGAGTTCGCCCGCCTCGCAGGCGGAGCCTAAAATCAATCCCTCGCGATATTTGCTTAACATACTTTTCGGGATGCGCGGGGAGCGTTGAAAATATTCAAGGTGCGATGCGGAAACCATGCGGTAGAGATTGATCCGTCCAATATCGTTGCGGCAGAGCAAAATCGCATGGTACGGTCGCATTTTTTTGATGATATCCGGCGCGATCTCGGCGTGCGCATTGATATCATGTAAAGTTTTGTATCCGCGCTCTTCCATTATTTTTAAAAATTTTACATAGATTCCCGCCGTACAGCCCGCATCATCGACTGCGCGGTGATGATTTTCAAGGGAAACTGAAAGTTCTTTTGCCACAGTATCAAGTTTGAAATTGTGCAGCTCCGGCAAAAGAACTCGCGCAAGCCCCACGGTATCCACAATGGTATAATCCGCAGAAAGTCCCAGATCCTTAGCATTTTTGGCGATAAAGCCCGTGTCAAAACGCGCGTTGTGTGCCACCAAAATACAGCCCTCACAAAATGCCAAAAATTTTGGCAGCACTATCTCGATCGGATCGGCATTCATCACCATCTCATCCGTAATGCTGGTGAGTTTTTCAATCTCAAAAGGGATCGGTCTTTGGGGATTGACGAAGGTGGAGAATTTTTCCACAATCGCGCCGCCCACCACCTTTACCGCACCGATCTCAATAATCTTATCATTCTGATTGCTAAACCCCGTTGTCTCGATATCAAAGACGACCGCCGGACATTTTAATTCCTGCCCCTTGTCGGCGCGCACAATATCTTCCAGATCATCGACAAGATACGCCTCCATCCCATAGATAATCTTAAATGCTTTCGCGCGCGCAATCTCCTCCTCATCTTTTAGTTTCTTAATATCAATGGCATGATTTGCCACAGGAAAGGCCTGGACTACCCCATGATCGGTGATGGCAATCCCCGGATGCCCAAAAGCAAATGCCGTCTTTATCAGATCCTCCGGTGAAACCACCCCATCCATATCACTAAATGTCGTGTGTGCGTGCAATTCCACACGCTTTATATTTGCGGTATCTTTTCTCTTTTGAATAAAGCTTGGAATTTCCTTGATTCCCACAATAGAACTAATGGAAATTTCATGATCGTATTTGTCAAGCATCGCCATGCCTTTCAGCTTAATAAACGCGCCCTCCTTTAGTTTTTCGGAAAGTTCCTCCCTCTGCTCGGCGCGCACAAAAAGCTTGGCCTGAATCGTATCCGTAAAATCGGTAAAGGCGAAAATATAGAGCAACTTCTCATTTTTTAACTCGCGCACATCGACTTTTAGGATCTTGCCATTTAGTACCACATCACCGATTTCATCCTGCACTTCGACAATCGGGATGGTATCGCCATCAAACGACCGCCCGTAAAAGATTGCAGGATCGCTTGGAATTTCTTTTTTTCCAAATTTCCCCTTTTGATAAGCATTGCTGGAGAATTTCCCCTGCCAGGAATTATCTTTTTGCGGTGTGTGTGCCTCGAATTTTTGCTCCTTTGGCTTTTCTGTTTTTTCACTTCCGGAAGGAATTGGCGCGCTCCCCGATAAAACAGGAAGCGGCATTGCATCGAATACTTTGCCAGCCTCCGCTTTTTTTGTACTTTCTGCCGCTGCAGATTTTTTTTCTGCTTTCCATCCGACTGGCTTCCCGCCGATCGCCTCCCCCTTTTCCTTTCCTGCCATCAGCACTGCCCGCAGCCGTTCCGGCACCGGGACAAACTCGTACTCCTCTCTTTTCTCCTCCTTTGGAATGGGAGTATAGTCAAAGGTGACGGTCAGTGCGAGAGCAAAACGCTCCTGATAAAGCTGTTCCAAAAAGTGGCGGATCGATGCACTTTTCTCCCGGTTGATAAAGCTGTCTGGCAATAAGAGCGTCATATGGGAACCGGAAAACGAAATTTTTGCACTCCGCATAATCCCCGCCAGTACTGTTGAGGTTTCCGCTAATTCCTCGGTAAAACTTTCCGCGCAGACCTCCCAGAGATTTTCCTGGTTATACTGCGCGGAAAGGTGGCAGGTCTCATGAAAATAAACTGTACCGGGCGCGAAAAAAAGCTGCTTTTTCAATTGATAGAGCATTTTCTTCTTCTCGTGGTATGGCAGGGGACGCGCACTTTCAATATGGATTGTAATATCCCCTGTCAATTTGGAGGCTGCTACCTTTGTGGCAACAACCTCCTCAAAAACACTTTTTAGCCCATCCTCCACCGAAATCATATCGAACACTTCAAAAAACTTCATTTTCTTCCTCCAGTGCTACTGGCATTCCCATGCATCAAGCTCTTTCTCTAGCTCGGACAAAAGCGCGTCCTCCGGAACTTTGCGGATAATCTCGCCCTTTCGGATAATCACGCCCTCGCCGTCGCCGCCGGCAATCCCAAGATCGGCCTCCTTCGCCTCGCCCGGTCCGTTGACCGCACAGCCCATCACAGCGACCTTGATATGGTAAGGGTAGTGCCGAACTATCTCCTCCACCCGGTGCGCAAGCGAGATCAGATCGATCTTTGTGCGCCCGCAAGTCGGGCAGGAGATTACCTCGATCCCGCCCCTATACATTCCAAGCGTCCTTAAAATCTGTTTTGCCGCGCAGATCTCCTTAACAGGATTCTCAGTAAGGGATACGCGCAGCGTATCCCCGATCCCCTCATAGAGCAGTATACCAAGTCCCACTGCCGACTTGATATTTCCGCTTTCCGCCGTGCCGGATTCGGTAATTCCAATGTGCAGCGGGTAATCTGTCCTCTCTGCGATCTGCTCATGTGCGCGCACACACATCATCACATCCGTTGATTTAATGGAGATCACTAAATTATCATACCCCATCTCTTCAATCATGTGTACCTTGTCAAGCGCGCTTAGCACAAGCCCCTCCGCAGTTACGTGTCCTCCGCAGTTTTCAATAATTTCTTTTTCTAATGATCCGCTGTTGACTCCGACACGGATCGGAATATTCCGCTTCTTCGCTGCCCAAACCACTGCCCGCACCTTCTCCTCATCCCCAATATTTCCTGGATTGATGCGAATTTTATCCGCCCCATGCTCGATTGCGGCGATGGCTAAGCGATAATCAAAATGAATATCCGCCACAAGCGGAATATGAATCTGTTTTTTGATCTCTGAGAATGCGAGAGCCGCTTCCATCGTTGGCACCGCCGCACGGATAATCTCACAGCCCGCCTCCTCAAGCTCTAAAATCTGGCGCACAGTCGCCGACACATCCTCTGTTTTTGTATTGGTCATGGACTGGATGACAACAGGATTCCCGCCGCCAATCATTACATCCCCAATCCGTATTTTTTTTGTCCGATCACGATGAGCCATCTTTTTTTCCTTTCTCACTGTAAATTTTATACTGCCAATTAGATTTTAACAAATTTTCACCTAAATAAATTTGATATATCATTGTAAAATACAAATACCATTAAAATCATTAACAGTACAAAAAAGATTCCGTTGATCAGTCCTTCCTTCTCGCGGTTGACCGGTTTGCGCCGAATTCCCTCAATAATCAAAAACAATAGTCTGCCGCCGTCTAACGCTGGGATTGGCAGAAGGTTCATAACCCCCAGATTTGCACTTAACAGCACGCACCAGTTCAACAGCTGCAAGATCACCATAAGAGCACCGTAAGGTGAGGCTTCACTCATCACGCTGCTGATCTCGCTCACGATGCGCACCGGTCCGCCAATATCGTTTCGACTGACTTTCCCCTTAAAAATTTGTCCAAGACTTTTTACTGTTGTGATAATCCAGTATTTTACTTCCGCCGCGCTGTAGCGAATCACATTGAAACCACTCGTCTTTCTTGTAACCGTATTATAGGTAAACCCAAGACTGTAGGACTCGCTCACCCTGGGGATAATTTCTGCCTCGTAATCCAGACTGTTGTGTACATATCCTATCTTGACTGGGGAACCGTCAAGCGGATGGCTCTCCATATATTCTACAAACGCCGCTCCGCTTGCAATCTCTGTTCCATCAACCGATGTGATGGTATCGCCCGCCACAATGCCCGCCTCCTCAAAAGCTGATTCTGCCACTACCTGGCTGATGGTCATGGGTTGGTCATTGTTGTAATAATTAATTCCAAGCAGATATCGCGTGTTTTTCTGTGGCACTACAGTTGTAGTATATTTCTTTCCATCACGCTTGTATGTGATTTCTATCGGTGTCGCATCCTTTATTGGATTAAATAATGTTTCCTCCACTGCTATCTCACGCCCGAAATTGATTTTCTTTCCGTCATAGCGGACAATAAGATCTCCCTCCATAATCCCCGCCTGCGCTGCCTGACTGCCCTCTGAAACCCCCTCAACATACGCCGGATCATAGCCTGCAATCGCCACCATAATCATTGACAAAAGAAATGCCAGAATAAAATTAAAGAGTGGCCCTGCAAAAATCACCTGAAAACGCTGCCAGACGGTCTTATTGTTAAACGCTTTCGCATCATCTACATTCTCGTCCTCCCCCACCATCATACACGCGCCGCCAATCGGAAACAGCCTGAGCGAATACAAGGTCTCTCCCTTTTTTATACCAAAAAGCTTAGGACCCATTCCCAGACAAAATTCTGTCACACCGATCCCATTTTTCTTGGCAAAGAGAAAATGCCCGAGTTCGTGAAAAATTACGACCAGGCTAAACATTAAAATTGCTACAATTATACTGCCTATCTTCATTCTATGCCTCCATATTGCGACTCATTTTACTTTGAATTTCCCCATGCGAAGCATTGGAAAGAAATTCTTTCGTCCATGCCTCCACCTCTAAGATTTCCTCAAGCGATGGGTTCTGTCTTTTCTGGTGCGCCCGCATCGCTTCTGCAATCCAATCCGTAATTTCTGTAAATCCAATCCCGCGCGCTAAGAACTTTTCCACGGCATACTCATTTGCCGCGTTGTAGACAACGGGCATACTTCCCCCCGCGCAGATCGCCTCATAGGCAAGGGAAAGCCCCGGAAGTTCACTAAGATCCGGCTTCTCAAAGGTAAGACTGCCAAGATCCGTTAAACTTAAACGTTTTCCTGGAAGAAATCTCCTCTCCGGATAAAAAAGCGCGTACTGGATCGGCAGCTTCATATCCGGTACGCCAAGCTGTGCGATCACCGCGCCGTCTAAGTATTCCACCGCTGAGTGAATCACGCTCTGCGGGTGGATTACCACCTCGATTTTATCCCCCGGCATACCAAACAGCCAGCTTGCCTCCATCACTTCAAGTCCCTTGTTTACCATGGTTGCAGAGTCGATGGTAATTTTATGCCCCATACTCCAGTTTGGGTGTTTTAGCGCGTCCTCCACGCGCACATTGGTAAGCTCCGACAGTTTCTTTCCGCGAAATGGTCCGCCGGAGGCGGTCAAGATAAGCTTTGCAGGATTTCCCCCGCCCCCCGCTAAGGACTGGAAGATCGCCGAATGCTCACTGTCCACCGGCAGGAAATTTACATGATATTCCTTTACTAACGGCATAATCAGATGTCCTGCAGTCACCAGGGTTTCCTTGTTGGCAAAGGCGATATCCTTTCCCGCACGGATCGCCTCGATCACTGGGCGAATGCCGATCATGCCGACCACCGCGCTCACCACCATATCCGCTTCCTCACACAGTGCGCAGGCGATAAGCCCCTCCATCCCACTTAGTACTTTAACTGAAAGATCGCGCACACGCTGCTTTAAATCCTTTGCACTTTTCTCATCATATACGCACACAAGACGAGGCAAAAACTCCCTCGTCTGTGTTTCTAGCAAGTCAATGCTTTTGTAGACCGCCAGTGCCGCCACCTGTATATCTTTGTTATTTCTCACCACCTCAAGCGTCTGTGTCCCAATCGAGCCAGTCGAGCCAAGAATTGATAATTTTTTCATCCCTATCTCCTATAATATCTGCGCCAGATAATAGATGATCGGCGCAGTAAATATTACGCTGTCAAAGCGATCCATAATCCCGCCATGTCCTGGAATCAGTGTGCCATAGTCTTTGATCTCATAATTGCGTTTGATTGCGGATGCCGCCCAGTCGCCAAGCTGTGAGATCACGGAGGATGCCGCCCCCATAATGGCGCAGGAGAGAACTGGTATGGAAAAAATGGTGAGATTACTTGCAAATATCGCCCCGTACAGCGCGCCGAGTGCGGCTGCGCCGAGTATCCCACCAATACAGCCCTCCAGGGATTTTTTTGGGGAGAGTTTCGGCACAATCTTATGTTTCCCAAATTTCCGTCCAACAAGATACGCACAGGTATCGGAACCCCAGGAGCCAATAAAAATTAGCCAGACTAAATACGCACCACCCTCATTTATGCGAAGCTGCCACACAAAACTTAACATTACCGCCACATAAAAAAATCCAAAAAATACCATGGTGATCTGCTCCGCACGGTACTTTGGAAAGGTAAAGACATAGGCTAACATCAGAATCAGAAAAAAGGCAATAAAAAATTCTGTCCGGTATGCCTTTTCTGAAACGAGGAGCAAAGTATTATAGGCAACGCACGCAAGGTACCCGATCCCCCCCACCAGTGTTTTGTTTACCCCCACAACGCGGTACATCTCCATTATGCCAACCAAGGAGATCAAAACAATCACCCCAAAAAGTACATATCCTCCCAAGAACAGTGCAAGTACCGTACAGACTGCAATAATACACGAACTTCGGAACCGAACCGCAAACATAGTCAAACGCCTCCAAATCTTCTGTCTCTTTTATTATAGTACTCAATCGCCTTCTGTAATTCTTTTTTATCGAAATCCGGCCACAAAACATCGGTAAAATAAAACTCCGCATAGGCTAACTGCCAGAGCAGGTAATTTGAGAGACGCACCTCCCCGCTTGTGCGAATCAAAAGTTCCGGGGAAGGAATTCCCGCTGTGTCCAGATAATTTTCAAAATCAGCTTCCCTTACCGCATCCAATTCAGACAAATTTGCAGCATAATCCACGGCAAATTTTTTTGCCGCGCGCAAAATTTCATCTCTGCCGCCGTAATTTAGCGCGACCTGAAATTTTAGTCCCGTGTTATTCGCAGACGCTTCCTCAAGTTTTTTTATGCTCTCCTGCAAATCTGTATCAAGCTTTGTGATATCCCCGATAATGCGCACGCGCATATTGTTTTTTTTGCTTGTCTTAATGCAGTCCTTCATATAGTCGCGCAACAGATTCATCAGTGTGTCAACTTCCTCT
This sequence comes from uncultured Lachnospiraceae bacterium, assembly GCA_910577165.1. Classification (GTDB taxonomy): domain Bacteria; phylum Bacillota; class Clostridia; order Lachnospirales; family Lachnospiraceae; genus RGIG4057. The sequence goes on along the minus strand of CAJTLX010000050.1, from coordinate 11,173 downwards.
TTCGGCCGCTGCCAGTTTTCCGTAGAAAATGCATAGACTGTCAGGTACTCGATCCCCATCCGGTAAGCGTCCTCACAGATCTTTTCAACGGTTTTACTCCCCTGCGCATGCCCGTAGGTGCGCGGCATCATTCTCTTCTTCGCCCAGCGTCCGTTGCCGTCCATAATAATCGCAATATGCCGGGGAATTTCATAATTTTCCATACTCATATACAATCATCCTTTAAGAACACCGGAGGCATTTGATAAACGAGTAGGGAAAATTTTTCTTTCCCTACTCGTTTATATAGACGGCAATTAAAGATTGCCATCTGCGCCGAGCACGGTCGCTTGCGACATCTGCCGATCCGTGCGAGTGCGCATCCCCCGGAGGGCGATATCTCTGGCAATGATTTAATGTCAGAGATATCGAATTATACGGTCATAATCTCCTTTGATTTCGACTCCATTTCCTTATCGATCAAATCAACATATTTATCCGTCATCTTCTGAATTTCCTCTTCAATCTTCTCCTGCTCATCTTCGGAGATCTCGCCGGATTTCTCCGCCTTCTTAATCACGTCGTTCGCATCCCTGCGGATATTGCGCACTGCAACCTTTGTGCCCTCCGCTTTCTTTTTTACCTCTTTTACCAGTTCTTTTCTGCGATCCTCGGTAAGTTCCGGGAAGACTAAGCGGATCACTTTCCCGTCATTGCTTGGGGTCAGTCCAAGATCGGAGGCGAGAATTGTCTTTTCAATCTCCTTGATCATCTTTGACTCCCACGGCTGAATCTGGATCACTCTCGCCTCCGGGACAGAAATATTTGCCACGGACTGAAGCGGTGATGGTGTTCCATAATAATCCACGCGCAGTTTGTCTAACAGATGCGGATTTGCGCGCCCCGCGCGGATTGTCGAATAATCTTCCCTTAGCGTATCCAGAGATTTTCCCATCTTTTCCTCAAAAGGTTTGATCTTTTCGTTCATAAGATTCCTCCATATTTTTAAAATTCAGGTTATTGCACAGTAACCACTGTCCCGGTGATCGTTCCGTTACCGTTCTTTACAATCCCGTTCTCCTCCCCTAACGAGAACACTAAGAGAGGAATTTTATTCTCCATACACATTACCGTTGCGGTCAGATCAAGAATGGCAAGCTTTTTGTCAAGGAGTTCCTGATAGGATACCGTATCATATTTCTTTGCGGCAGGATTTAATTTCGGATCACTGTCGTAGACTCCGTCCACCGCGCGCGCCATCATAATCATATCGCACTCTAATTCGATCGCCCGCAATGCCGTCGCCGTATCCGTCGAAAAATACGGGTGTCCCGTGCCTCCCGCAAGAAAGATAACTGCCCCGTTAGACAGGCTTTCCTGTGCCGCTTCCTTCGAGAAGAGTTCCGTCATTGCGCCAAGTACAAATGGGGTGAAAATTTTTGTTTTCATGCCGACATAGCGAAAGATCTCAGAAACATAGATACAGTTCATCACTGTCGCCAACATCCCGATCTGATCCGCGCGCACCCGGTCAATGGTATTGCTTGACCGCCCGCGCCAGAAATTGCCGCCGCCGATCACAATGGCGACCTGCACTCCCTCCTCGCTCAACTGTTTTACCTGATTTGCAACGCTTATGCAAGTCGCCTCGTCAAACCCAGTCTTTTTTTCGCCCGCAAGTGCTTCCCCGCTCAATTTTAACAATACACGTTTCATTTATTTCGCCTCGAAAATATTATTGAGATCAATGCCCGTCGCGTAATCTAACGATACATGACCATCCACCACTGCGCCGTTATTAATCTGGATCGCCTTCGCCTTGATATCACCCTGCACCACCGCAGTTGAGTCAATAATAACCGGACCTGTCACATCAAGCTGCCCTTTTACCGCGCCGGCAATCGCCGCAGAAGCCGCTGTCACATCGCCAATCACAATGGTCTGCTGCGCAATCTTAACGCTCCCCTCGCTGGTGATGCTGCCTTCAAGCCGATCGGTATTGACAAAAACTTCCGATGCCATCGAATCTCCCACCACCTTGCCGGAGATGGAAAGCTTGCCAAGGCACTCAATATTGCCGATGATCGTCCCCATAATATCAAGGGAGCAATCCGCGATAATACTTCCGTTAATTGTCGTTCCCTTTGTGATCACGGTAGTGCCTTCCTGCTTTGCGCGGCTTGTATCCGCCGCGGTCACAGCCGTATCTTCATCCGGGAGAGAAACTTCTTCCTGGTCTTTTTCAGAAAGACTCTCCTCCTCATCAGCAAAAAAACTGTCAAGGATATCCGCGTTGACCTGATCTTCCTCCTCGCTTACCTCCTCCAAATTGGCAGCCTCCTTTGTTGCATCCTCGTTATAGCCCTTGTAATAAGCCATTTTTGTTACCTCCTCTTTTTATGTTTTTCTTCATTTTCCAGACAGGTCGCTCAGTCTTCCTGCTCCGGTTTGACATGCCGAATCATCGGAGTATCCGCCGTGATCGGAAGGATCTGCGCACCTTTTTCCACCAGCGTCGGCAGTACGATCTTCATCGACTCAAGCGTCTTTCCCTTGGCGTTTGTATCATGGCACAAAACGACGGAGGTCGTCTTTTTTTCCACGCCATCCAGTAAATTCTGCGCTAATTCCTCTGCAGTGTAAGACTTTCCTGTCGCGTCCCCATTTTCCACATTCCAGTCAAAGTACCGCAGATCCCGCTCTAACAGGAAACTGATAAATGGCTGAATAGTAAGTTTTTTACAGCGACTGTTGCTGCTCCCGCCCGGAAAACGATAAAGGTCAGGAACATATCCTATACTATCATACAATAAATCACTTATCTTTGTAAAGTCTTTCTCGAAATCTTCTACCGATTTATATATTTTTTCATAGTCGTGGGAATAGGAATGCATCCCGATGGCATGCCCTTCATCCACAATTCTCTTGTAGAGACGCTTGCTTTCCTCCCCCTCATGCCCAATTACAAAAAAGGTAGCCTTTGCATTGTACTGCGCGAGCAGATCCAGCAGTTCATCCGTATTTTTGCTCGGTCCATCATCAAAGGTAATGTAGACCTTCTTGTCCGCCCACGGCAGCACTTCACCGGTTTTTGGATCAACGGCAAGGGTCGGGGTAGGACTTGGGGTCGGTGTCCCGCTTGGTTCTTCGGTTGGAGTCGGCGTATCCGGTACAGTGGTACTTTGCGGCGAGGAAGTCGGATCAAGCGGATTTGTCGCGGAAAGCGTCAGATCCGGTCTGCCGTATTCATTGTAGGAAGTCCCATCCGCCGGGAGCGAACTAGGACTTGGTGCGGGTGTTAAATTTGTTGGATTTTGTGCGGGAGAAGCGGTGGGTGACGGACTTAAAACCCCTGTGCCACCGGGAGAATTATTCCCCATTCCTCCCGACATCTGTTGCCTGTAGTTTTTTAGTTGCTGCTCAAGTTCTGCAATCTCCTTTTGCTGTTTTGCCTGCTTTGAAAAAAGGATAATGCATAAAATCGTTGGCACCAGTGCGAGCAAAAGAACCAGCATCATAAACTGTTCCCTCGCCCGCTTTACCTTTTCATTGTGTGCCCTTCTGCTTTCTTCTCTCCTGTACTCGTTCATCTCTCATCTTCCTTTCCACATTCTACTTTATACTTTTCCCGCATCACAAAAATCTCATACAGGAAACCTCTCTTTCGGCCAATCCACCAAGGCAAAAACAGGAGGTTTGCCGAAAATCCCCACAAAAGGATTTTACCACAAACCTCCAAAAAAAGACACAGCTAAATTTAAAATTAAGATATTTGTAACAAATTTATACGTTTTCGTTCTTTAATGTGTCCACCAAACTGTTTTTCTCAAGTTTTACCACTGAGTAGAACATGGTAGCAAACACCACAGCAAAGACACTTAAAACGGCAATCAGAATGCTCTGTACTGGAATATAAAAATCTTGGACAAAGCCCTCGTTGACCACCCGATAAATAAGAAAGGTAACAAAAACAGCGGCGGGCAGTCCATAGCAAAGGCTCTTGATCCCGTAGAGCAGACACTCGTAATTGAGCATCCGGTAGAGTCCTTTCTTGGTCATGCCGATGGACTCAAGCATTGCAAATTCCCTTCGTCTGAGGGAAATATTGGTCGAGACCGTGTTAAAGACATTGGCGGCGGCAATCAGCGAGATCAGCACAATAAACCCGTAGGAAAATACATTGATAATCACAATCATATTGCGCTGAAAAGAATCCCGCTCCGCAATATTATAAAATGAGGAATCCGGTATTCCCTGCGCGTTTAACGCGTCACAAATCCGGTTATAAGTCTCGGTAAGACTTCCCTCCCCCACCACATAGACCGCCTCCGACATCGACTGTTCCTGCGCGACAATTTCCGGAAATTCGGAGAGTGCGGAAAGCGGATAGACAAAGGAGAGATACATCCGGTTTAACCCGATCGGAAATTCCGCGTCCACCACGGTGTAGGTGAGATGGGAAGTTTCCGCCTCCTCAAGCTTATCTTCGCTGAATCCAGCCTCGCCACCTTTATCATAGGGGATATCAAAGAAATTTCCGGTTAATTTTCCATTTTTTTCCTTTAACATATCAATAATGGTATAGCGGTTGCCAGAAAGTTCATATCTTACGCTGTCAAAGGCGAGCGCGCTCTTTTTTTCCGAAAACCAGCCAAGATCCGTTAAATGATTCTGCTCGGTGTAGTCGATGTATTCTTTATCTTCCATAAAATAAAAATAGATAATCGAAATCATCCGCTCCCGCCCCGTTATCTTTTCTGCCAGTTCCCGCTCATAGCTGTAGCGTTCCGACTCTTTCATCCAATGGATATATTCATCGGTCAAAAAATTATTTTCCACCAACATTGTTCCGTATAAATTTTTTATCGCAAACGCGCGTTCAACTCCCTCTACCGATGCGATCACATCGCGCACTTCGTCCGCGGTATAGCCGCGATCGGGATAGATATAATAGCGGAAATCGTAATTGTCCGCCGTAGTAACGGAAGTAACGCTTCCCTTTAAATAGTCGACAAAACTGCTTGCGGACACAAAGAGAAGAATGCTGACAAAAAGCGAGATCACTGTCGCACGGTATTTTTTGCGGTTGCGCTTAAAATTTTTGTCTGCAAGTGTCCCTTCCATACCAAAGAATTTGTGAAAAAATCCCCTGGTGCGCACCGCCTTGCGGCTTATGCGAATCTCACTATTCTGGCGGATAGCCTCAATAGCAGAAATCTTCATCGCCTTGCGCGCCGGAAGGAGTGCCGAGATAAGTACTGTGCAAAAGGCGAGTACTGCTGCTACAAGAAGTGCCCAGATCTCAATATGCATTGAAAATGGGATGTTGGCTGAACCCACCAGCCCGACAAATCGGTAGCGCAGCGCGTAAAAGGTAATGCTCATTCCTAAAATCCCCGCCCCAATGCCGAGCGGAATCCCGAAGAGGCTGACCGCACAGGCCTCAAACAAAACACTGTGTTTTAGCTGACGTTTTGTCGCGCCGATGGAGGACAAAAGACCGAACTGTTTGATCCTCTCATTGATCGAGATCGAAAAGGCATTGTAGATCAGGGCGACCGAGCCGAATATAATAATAATGCATAGAATGACACCAAGCCCCAGATACACATTGGAAAAGGAATCTACCCGCGAAATGCCATTGGTATATAAAAGATGACTGTGATAATCATAAGTTAATGCCAGAGATTGATAGCGGTTAAGGAAATCAAACAGCTCCTTCTGATCTTTTACGGTAAAATAGACTCCCTGAATCCCCTTATTCTGGGACAAGGATTTTAGTGTGGAGAATTCCCCTCCGCAGAATACGGCAAATCCCGGTGTGGCATAATGGCCAAACACACAGTCGCAGATCCCGACAATGGTATAAGTCTTTTTCTGCCCGTTGGTAATCAAATTTTCACTGTAAGCAAGTTCGGAGGCATCCTTTTCATTTTTGTAAATAAGCCAGTCATGTCCCGTTAAAATTTGGTCTTCAAACTCCCGGTAGCCAATGCTCCCGGTAATGGTATCCCCAATTTTTACCTTTTGTTTCCCATAATTTACAAATTCTTTTGAAAGCAGAATCTCATTCTCATTTTCCGGCATTCGCCCCTCAATCAAATTAAATTTTCCAAGGGATTTTGCTGCTTCTAAATCTCCGGAAAGATTACAAAACTGTAAATAGGGATGGGAAGTATCCGCCCAGTCAAACGACTCGCTCCCATTTTTTAAGGAATCCGCAATACTCATGTAACCGATTTCATAGATCCCGACAGCACGGTCGATCTCCTCTGTATTTAATAATTCGTTGTAGGCTTCCTCCTCGATCCCATACAGAGAACCCTCCCATTCGCCCTCCTCCGCGATCGTCACTCTCAGCATATAATTTCTCAGGCTGGAGATGCTGGTGGTCACTGCCGTAAACATCGCGGTGGACAAAAGAATCCCGATAATGGTTACGATCGTGCGCACCTTATTTTTCTTTAAACTTGCAAGCGTTACTTTATTCAATATCTTCATTTGCGGATCACCTCATCTCTTGTAATGCGCCCATCTTCAATGGCGATAATGCGATCTGCCTGGAGCGCAATCGACTCGTCATGTGTAATCACAATCAGCGTCTGATTATATTTTTTGTTTGACAATTTTAGCAGTTCGATAATTTCATGACTGTTTTTGGAATCGAGATTGCCCGTCGGCTCATCCGCAAGCATCACTGCGGGGGCATTCATCAAAGCTCTGCCAATGGACACTCTCTGCTGCTGCCCGCCGGAGAGTTCGTTTGGCAGATGGTTCTCCCTGCCCTTTAATTTTAACACTTCAAGCAACTCCAAAAGACGTTCCTTATTGACTTTACGCCCGTCAAGAAGCACCGGCAATGTCATATTTTCCGTTACATTTAAGACCGGAATCAGATTGTAGAACTGATAGATCAGCCCGACTTCCCTGCGCCTGAAAATTGCAAGTTGTTCATCCTTTTGTTCGTACACATTAGTACCACTTAAAAATATCTTCCCCGAAGTCGGGCGATCCACGCCGCCCAAAATATGCAAAAGTGTTGATTTGCCCGATCCGGACGGTCCGATAATGGCGACAAACTGTCCCCACTCCACCGTAAAACTTACATCGTCAAGTGCGACGACTTGATTCTCCTTCTCCCCATATACCTTTGTCAAATGTTCCACGCGCAAAATTTCCATAAAAACCTCCCTTATTTCTGCCAAGGTTTCCCCGGCAGCTTCTTATCCCCTATAATACACGATAAACCTTACAGCGGCGTGAATATAAAGTGACAATCCTGTCACTTTGACGAAATTATCATTTTACACAATCCCCTTGTAGATTCTAAGCACAAAGCGCGCACCACCCTCCCTTCGGTTTTCTGCAAATACGGTTCCATTCTGCGCGGTCAGGATGGCTCTGGTTAATGCAAGTCCGATTCCTACACTGTTGCTTCCTGAATTTTTTCCCTTATAGAAACGCTCAAACAAATGGGGAAGGTCTTCGGGATCGATCCCCTCCCCATTATCCTCCAACACAATCTCCGTGTAGATCGCGTTTTCCTGCGCCGAGATCCAAATTTTTCCTCCCTCGCTATGTTCAATGCAGTTTTTAAGTACGTTTCCAATCGCTTCCGTACTCCAGGAAGGATCGCCCAGAAACGTGGCATCCGGTGAAACTTTGCTCGTATCCATTGTCTGCGCGCGCAGATCCATCAGGATTTCAAATGGGGCGGCCGCCTCCCTTACCATCTGACTAACCGGAACCTTTTCTTTCTGAAATTTTACCGTGCCCGCATCCAATTTTGACAGTTTTAACAATGCCTCAATCAGCCATTCAATCCGGCGTGTCAATTGTTTTGCTTTAAATGTTTCCTCCCTCCCGCCCATGGTCTCAAGTGTTAGCATAAGTGCCGTGAGCGGCGTGCGGATCTGGTGCGAAATATCCGCGATGGAGTCCGCCAGATCTTTTTTCTCATTTTTTAATTTTTCCGCCTGCGTCTGCAAGGTATTCGTAATTTTGGCAAGCTCATTTGCCACAATCGCGGTTTCGCCCTCCTCATAATTTTTAAAGCGCGCATGGTAATCCCCGTGCAAAAGCCTGTCCATATCGACCGCCAACTCCCCTAATCTCTTCCTGCGAAGCCGGAGAAAAAGGGTGCAAAATACTGCACTAAAAGATGCAGTAAGTATCACAAACATCGCCGTAGAAAAAGAGAGAGAAAGTCCGAAAAAAAACAGGATCAGAGCGGAGAAAAAATAGAGAAGCCACAGAATTCTTTCTTTTTTCCTCATTCACTCCCCCTACGCCCGGTACCCCACCCCGCGCACTGTCGTAATGCGCGAAGGGTGAGCCGGATCTTCTTCAATCTTTTCCCTCAGCCGCTTGATATATACGGTCAGTGTATTGTCATTGACAAAATCGCCGCCCACATCCCACAGATCCGCTAAAAGTTTTTCCCTGGGAATTACGCTGCCCTTATTCTGACAAAAAATAAGGAGCAGCCGGTATTCAAGTGCCGAGAGAATAATCTCTTTTCCATCTCTGCTTACCAACGCCTTGTCCACATCCACACGGATACCATAAAAATCAAAGACGGACTGACGTTTCCCGGCGCGGCGCAGCACCACCTTGATGCGCGAGATCAGTTCCCTTGGGCGGAAGGGCTTGCGGATATAGTCTTCCGCGCCGAGATCTAAGCCCATTACCACACTGTACTCATCGCCGGATGCTGTAAGGAAAATTACGGGTACAAAGTATTCCTCTCTAATTTTTCCACAGAGGGAAAACCCGTTGCCGTCTTTTAGCGAGACATCAAGCAGCACCAGATCAATTCCCCCCTCATCAAGGTAGCATTCCGCCTCTTTTTGACCGGATGCGCATATGGTAGAAAAACCCTCCTGCCGCAAAAATTTGTTAAGGCTTTCCGTAATCATCAAATCGTCTTCCACCAGCAAAATCTTCTCCATAATCCCCCCCAACTATTTTTCTCTTAGATACTCCGCAGCCGAAACAGCCGCGTTCGCCCCGTCCGCCGCTGCCGTAATTACCTGGCGCAGTGCCTTTTTTCGCACATCCCCCGCCACAAAAAAGCCGGGAACCGAAGTTTTTCCCGTTTCCTCCGCCACGACATACCCCGTCTCATCAAGGGAAATTAATCCATTTAAAACCTCTGTCTGCGGCTTCATCCCCACCGCGATAAACAGTCCCTGACAGGAAATTTTTCTCCCGTCGGAAAATGCAAGTTCCGATACTTTTCCCTCCCCCAGTATCGCGGAGATTACTGAGGGCGCGAGAATCTCGACATTCTCTTTCTCCCTTAATCTGGAAAGTGTAGCACCCGCGCCGCGAAATTCGCTTCTTCTGTGGATCAGGTATACTTTACTGCACAGTTCGGACAAGTAAAGTGCATCGTCAAGCGCGGTATTTCCGCCGCCCGCTACCGCCACCACCTTATCGCGGTAAAATGCCCCGTCACAAACCGCGCAGTAGGAAACCCCCCGCCCGGAAAATGTATCTTCACCGGGTACACCTAAATGTCGGTGCATTGCACCAGCGGCATAAATAATCGTTTTTGCCTCTAGTTCCTTTCCGGAGGCAAGAGAAACACTAAAATGCTCCTCTTTTGTTTGAATTTTTACCGCCTCACCCTCCAAAAACTCCACACCAAAGCTTTCTGCGTGCTGGTAGAATGTCTCGCCCAGATCAAAGCCATTTATCCCCGGCATCCCAAGGTAATTATCGACCTTAGAACTTTCCGTAATCTGCCCGAATCCCATGTAAAATTTTTCCAGAACCTTCACCGAAAGGTTTGCCCTTTTTGCGTAGATTGCGGCGGACAGCCCCGCCGGACCACTGCCGATAATTAGTACATCAACCATTTAAATTCCTCTCTTTCAAATCACATAAAACCAGCTCTCGTCCTGCCCGATCTCCATCCCTTTAACTCCGCTTTTAATATAGTCCATCGAAAGTTCCTGATTTTTGATGCTCACGCGCGTACCCGCAGGAATTGATGCAGTGATAAAGGCATTTCCGCCAATCACTGCGCCCGCACCGATCACAGTTTCGCCTCCTAATATGGACGCGCCGGAATAGATGGTCACATTGTCCTCGATCGTTGGATGACGTTTTTTGCTCTTTAATTTCTGCCCTCCTTTGGTGGAGAGCGCGCCGAGCGTCACTCCCTGATACACCTTTACATTATCCCCAATCACTGTGGTTTCCCCGACAACAATCCCGGTGCCATGGTCGATAAAAAAATATTTCCCGATGGTCGCTCCCGGATGAATGTCGATCCCCGTCAGACTATGCGCGTGTTCCGTCATCATTCGCGGGATCAGCGGAATGCCAAGCTGATACAGTTCGTGCGCAATCCGGTTTACCATAATTGCGTAAAGTCCGGGATAGGAAAAAATAATCTCATCGGTATTGTAAGCTGCCGGATCACCGTCATAGGCGGCCTGCACATCCGTTTCAATCAGTGCCCGCACCTTGGGGATACAGCGCAGAAACGTCATGCATTTTTTTCCCGCAATCTGCTCAAGTTCTCCATGCTCCGTATTTTCGTATTCCGCCATATGTTCAAATACAATCACCACCTGGCGGTTTAGATGGTACAAGACATCTTCAAGCAGCATGGTCAGATTATTTTTCTGCGTATAGAATTTGTATTTTTTATTTTTAAAATACCCCGGAAAAATAATCTGCTGCAATTTATTTACGATCCCGATAATCGCTTCCTTGTCGAGCTGGTTGACTGTATCCCCCCGGTCGATGGTTCTCTCACTCTGGTAATCGCACAGGATCTCATCGACAAGCCCGCCGACTTCCCTCTCCACATCGATATCCATAAAACCTCCAAATCTAAACTGCCATTTCAACCTATATATCTAAAAATTAAGGAAAGCAAAATGTTAAAATATACATATATGATAATTTTTGCGAAATACCTCGCTAGGCTCTAGGGCATTGATATATTCTTTTTCGGCAAGATCGCCGTCAAAGTCCACGCGATCGCATCTGCCGTACCATGGCTCAATGCAGACAAACGGCACAGAGCCCTTTGGTGCCCAAAGACCAAAGAGTGGCGCGTCAAATTTTACGGCAAGGTAAATCTTTCCGTCCGCACCACTAAGTGCCACCTCCCTGCTCTGATGTCCCTCAATCACATAGGCATCTCGGTCGAACAGATGTTCGTTTAATTTTACTG
>CAJTLX010000049.1 GCA_910577165.1 uncultured Lachnospiraceae bacterium | reverse complement strand
TCCCGACAATGAAGACGTTAAAAGACGGAGTCCAGTAAACTTAGATAAGAATAACTGGCATATTTAAAAAGATAAATATGCACATTTATATGTATTTATCCTCCCCCCACAAAAAAGGGAGACAGCAAATTTTGCTGTCTCCCTTTTTCCTTAATTTTTTCTACTCTTCCTCGTTTCTTGCTCCGCACTCACTGCAAAACTTCTTTCCCTCTTTGAGTTCTGCGCCACAACTTGTGCAATAATGCTTCTTCGGCTGTTCTGGTTCGTCTTCCACCTCATTTGCTTCCACGTCGATAATTTCCGGGAGTTTCGCGCCGCAGTCAAAGCAAAACTTCGCACCTTCGGGATTTTTGCTGCCGCACTCCGGGCATTCCTGTTCAGTGCTTACCGGTGCTGGATTTTTTGCCGCGCGCTTCGCTGCATTCGCCTCATTGATCTTGTCAAGCTCCGCCTGACGCTCCCCAATCTTTGAGCTGTACTTGTCCGCAATCATGCAGATATTGACTGCATCCGGCGTAAGCACTTCGCCGTTTTTGTAGAGTTCATAGTAGATCGCGCCAAGTTTTGCCATCTGGTCGGTCAATGCCCTGCGCTCGTCGGCAATTCCTGCCTTTAAGCGGGAAACTTCAATAATCTCGCTTGTCTTATCACTTGCTGCCTTTACAATGTCTTGTACCTTCTCAAAAACATCCATATTCATATCCTCCATTCCGCTGCGCAGCACTTAAAAGCTTCTTTAAGTGCTGCATTTCTTTGCTGTTTTCTATTGTAACAGAAAATTTTCCGGTTTGCATTAAAAAAAGATTGGATTTTGATTAAAATAACCTAAAATGTGGCAAAATTAAAAAGTATCAAAAAAATTCCTGAAAAATTTTTCATGTCTGACAATAAAATGCCTTATCTGGTGTGTATACTAACTCGCATACAATAAAAATAGTTGGTTACATATTTTGGTACGGGATGTACTGCTCTAAAAAAAGGAAGGATTTTACAATGAAAAACACAACAACCCGAATCATCAAAAACGTATTTCTTCTGCTTCTTTTACTGATTCTTACCCTCTCCACAACCTCCTCTTTTCTGTTGGCTGCCGAGGAGGCAAAAGAGGAAGAAGAGAGACCGGTACCTAACGAAACCATTGATTTCCGTGTTCTTGCAACGGGGGATCTTCACGGACAATTAACTGCGTTTAACTATGAAACCGGAAAGGAAGATCCGACTTCGGGACTTTCAAAAATTTCTACCTTAGTCAGCCGCGAGCGTACTGAGGCAGGCGGAAAGGCAAATACGATTTTAGTGGATGCTGGCGATGTTCTCTACAATTACTATGCCAACTACCTCTATGAAAATTATCCGGATGAGGTTCAGCCAATCTATCAGGCAATGGCCTATATGAAATATGACTGCATCACCCTTGGAAATCATGATTTTGATTACTCGTGGGATTATCTTTATGGGCAGCTAGAAAAATCTGGTCTTTTAAAGAAGACATTGGTCTGCAATGCGGTCTATACGGAAACTGGTGAATATCCATTTAAACAATCCGCCATTTTCACCAAAAACATGATTACTTCAAGCGGGCGCACAATCAGTGTAAAAATCGGAGTCGCAGGTGCGACCTACAAGAGTTTTTCCGGCAGACGCTATCGTTATGGCGGCTTTCTTGACGGTCTGGATATCTATTCGAGCATCAAGGCGGAAGCCGCTGATTTAAAGGCGCGGGGCGCAGATATCGTCGTTGCGGTTATCCATGGCGGCGTGGGACTTTTAAGCGGATCAAACACGGACATACAGGCGGGTGCGAGGCTCGCAAAGCTTGCCAATGTGGATGCTGTGGTTTGCTCCCACTCACACGAAACCTTTCCCAGCACCGACGAAACCTTTAAAGATATCAATGGCGTGGATGAAACTACAGGTACCTATTACGGCACGCCAATAATTGAAACAGGCAGCTATGCACAGGGACTTGGCGTAATTGAATTTACGCTCGCCGTGAATGAAAATGACGAAATTTCCATCTATAATGCTACTTCCGCGGTTCGCCCGGTCAAAGCTTCCACAAAAGAACGTCAGGCGATCGTGGACTATGCCGAACCCTACAAGAAAGAAATTTTAAAAAAGACGGATAAGACCAAATATGAGATTGCAGATGGGCTTGTCTATACTAATGTGGACTGTGTGATGCAGGATTCAGATCTCTATCAGTTAATGAATGATGCCAAACTGCATTTTGCCTCTTCTTACATTGCGGACAATACGCCCGAATACAGCGATTATCCAATTATTGCCGCTACCATCAATCATTTGGATGACCGTTCAACGTCCATCTATTTAAGCGGCAGTTTAAAAGAAAGCGATATCTCCTCACTGCTCGCACTCTCCAGCAGCGAGCGTTCCAGTGGATATATCCACATTTACAAGCTTTCCGGCACGAATTTAATTGAGTGGTTGGAATACAATGCCAGCATCTATGCCACAGTGGGAACAGCATTGCCAGAATTTTTGTCTTCCTACGCGGAAAAAAATCCGGAAGTTTCCAGTCTGCTGCGCGAAGAAAACTTAAAAGATTGGCAGAGCTTCTTTACCTTTGACGGCATTTCCTACGAGATCGATCTCACGGTGGAACCGCGCTACGATGCCTCCGCCAAACTGCTGCGCTACACGCACCGCATTAAAAACTTAACTTATCAGGGAAAAGCGGTAACTCCGGAAATGACCTTTCTCGTTACCATGGATTCAGTAAACAAACGCTACAAATTTATGCCAACGGATGACAATTCTATTTTTGCTTCGGCAAAACACCCGTTTGCGAACAGCCACGATGTGTTGATGGATTATATTAAGGAACTCTCCACCTTTGGACCGCTGCGTGTGAAGGCGGATGATAACTGGCATTTCTCTGTGCCGGAGGACTATCAGTTTGTTGCCGCCATCCCAAAGGAATATGACAAATATATTAAAAAACAGGAATGGTACGAAAAGCGGGTGAAAAATGGATCAGAATATTACTATTATCTTGGCTCCATAAAACCTGCCATTCAGGATATTCACGCGGTAGCCTCCCCGGATATCACACAGGCAACCAACCGCAAAATTCCGGTAAAAGTCTATGCCTCGACCGCACCGGGAGAAAAAATCACGGAGATCCTCTATCTTACCGGCACTGTGCGCTCCGTTACAAATGACCGGTGGGAACTTTCAGGAAAGGACGCATCCGACGGTATATTTACCATTAGAAAGAACGGGAAGTACAGTATACGAGTATCAGATTCACTTGGGCGTATGCGGATTACGCATATTGTCATTGATAATTTTGATTCTTCCATACTGGAAATGCCAAAGGTCAATACCATGACCAACCGAAATGAATATGTAAATGGCAGGGCGATTGCTGGTTCTACTATTCACATCGCTCTCCCGGATGGCACAATCGTATCGGAAAAAACTGCGGAGGATGGAAATTTTTCCGTTCTGATCCCAATGCCGCGCACAAACGATCTCTACACCATCTGGGCGACGAAGAGTGGAGTAAGCAGTCTTCCGATCGAGACCACCATACGAAAAACGGGTGCGAACCGTCCGAGTGCAAACCCGCTCTACCCGCTTGAAACTGAGATTACCGGAAAGACGGATCAGTATACCACACTCTCCGCGCGCCTTGGCTCCACAGTATATGTGGGGTACGGCGAGAAGGAAGCCTACAAGGGATCCAGTATTTACCAGTCCTGGCATAAAATAGTGGAAACGGATATTTCCATCGACCGAAAGGGAAACTTTACCATCTCGCTTCCGCGGGAAGTTAAACTAGGAGAAAACTGGATCCTCTACGCCACCGATCGCAATGGCAACGCAAGTCGTATTGTCAATGTAATTGTGCAGGAAGAGTCCGCCGCCTCCTCCCTAACCGAAGAACTTAAAGAGATCGGTGATGAATTGCCGAATGAAACAGAAGAAATAGAAGAAATCGACTGATTTTTATCTATCGCAGACGACAAAAATATTTGCCGTTTGCGATAAACCCTCCGGGGATTGCAAGGGCACACATAAGAATGATGGCAAAGCACAATGTGCGCCCTGCAATATCTCTTGTGTTGTTTTTTCTTTATGTGGCATCCCCTATAAAAGATTGTTTTTTAAAAATTCTCTGGAATTTTCCTGAAGCGTTCTTATCCGCAGCTTTACTTTCTCATAATCTGGCATTAAAATTTTCCCATCCTCTGGCAGTTTTGCTTCCCCCTCCACCAAATGATCACTTAATCCCATCTGCTCCAAAAGATAGCGCATACGCTCCGGATACAATTTGTGTGGGACAGTAATAAAATTTCGCTCATAAAGAATAGCAAACAAAGTGGCATGAAAGGAATTTGTCACTACAAACGATGCCCCCTCAATCAAGCCAATAAATTCTTTTGGACCCGCATCCGCAAATCTTCCAAGTTCCCCATCATATTGCTTCTTCCCCCGATTCTGCACAATTGGAAGATTTAATGTTCTTGACATTGCTGCTGCAATCTTTTTTACATTTTCATCCTCACCGATAATATGCACCAAAAGATATTCTTGATGAAAACGCGAGGGTTTCTTCAGCGTGTCAAAATCGGATTTTTCTAACAGAAGTGTCGGGTCTGCCACCACCGAGATCTCCTTGTCTACTAACGGAATTAAAAACTCTTTTGCCGATTGTTCACGCACAGAAATTGCACTATATTTTTGTAAATTTTTTGCAAAAAATTCTTGCTCCTCAATAGTTAGTTCTGTCTTACCAATACTTGAAGCGTAGGAAATTTTTCTTTTTTCTGTATGGTCAAACGCAAGAAAATACGCGGGGTTCAATCCCTTTGTGATCGAGGAATTCCAGACCTGATCACTCCCCGTAATCAATACATCATACGGCTCGCCCGCGTTCTGCTCTTCTAATTCCTTATAGGAAGTAAAGGGCTTTGTCGTGTGCATTGTCCGACGGATAAAATTCTCAAATTTTTTTGCCTTCCTGACGCGCTCCCTTTCAGTCAGATGAAATTTTATCAGACGAAGTCCGTTGTAGATCATATTCATCCCCGAATTTGCAAAGCGTTTCCGCTTTACAAAAAGCCGATATTCCTCGTCAATTTCCGGAAACCGACAATTGATAATCAATGCCCGGTGCCCCTCCTTTTCCAGATAGCGTTGAAGCGACCATGCCTGCAATACACAGCCATAATTATATGCTGAGTTGATAGTGATAATCCCAATTTTCATGAGTTCTGCCCCCTCCTTTCCCAACAAAAATCAAGCAAAGAAGATTTAAAAAATATTTACTCTACAAAGAGTTTTTCAAAATTTTTCACGATCGTCCGATTATAGTCCTCAAAGGAAATCTCAAGCGGTTTTACCTCCCTGCGCATAAAAGCCTCCATCCCAAGAAGCAACCCCTTTTCGCTGTTCTCCACAAGATACCCATGATAATCGCGCATAAAATCACCCGAACCAGGAATATCCGTCGCTACAATCGGCACCTTTAATGTTGCCGCCTCCAAAAGCACCAGTCCAAATGGCTCGCGGTCGGACGGCAGTAAAAAGAGATCGCATCTCTTTAAGATCGGAAATGGATTTGTGATCGCGCGCACAAACACAATGCGCGAAGCACAGGCAAGCGAAGCGGCATACTGCACAGTTTCCTGATAAAATGCACCATACCCCCCAATCAAAATCAAATACACTTCCGGATGCTGCCCCGCAAATTGTTCAAATGCGTGAAGCAGCTTTTTATGCCCTTTTTCCGGCGAGAAACGCCCGATAGTAATAAATTTTTTACTTTTCTTATCCTGCAAAATTTCCTGCAATCGCTCTGCGCCAATACTGATCACGGTTTCCGCATCAGGCTTTAATTCCTGCTCCGCCTTTTTTCGCACCCCCAAATCATCATGTGGATTCTCTACGATTACCACATTTTCCTGATTTGGCTCAATTTTGCACAGCGCGTCCTTCACTGCCGAACTGATCGCCACCACTTTGTCATATTTGCGATAAGCGTGTTTTAAGGTAAGTAAATGCTGGTTGCCTTTCTCCTTAATTTCCTCATCCATATCATTATGGGCAAAAATAGCCTTTTTTACTGGTGCGTACAAAAATAACATTGTTCCATACGGCGCGTACCCGGTAAAATGTACAATTCCATCGAGAGGAACAAGACCATATCGCTTTTGATATTCTCTGCAAAATAACTGTTTCAGTGTTTTCTCCACCCATTTTGTCTCAATGTTCATCGAAAAGTAAAGCTTAAATGCGAGCGTTTCTGCCCAAGTTTTCTCCGTAATATTCCCGCTCATCGGCATCAGGACAACCGCATCCGGAATGCTGTCTAAACGTTCTGGATTTTTGGCAAACTGCTCCTCAGGAAAGGCAAAATAATAGTTTGTCCCCCTCAGATCCACAAGGCGAAGCAGATTTTGTAAGGAAGTCGTGATCCCGTTCGGGCGAAAATCCGAGCAGTAGATCAGAATATTTTGGTTCCCATTTGGCTCTGCCCCCTCCTCCTCACAGCATTTCTCCCCCAATAATACATGGCGAAGAATCCGCCCTGCTGCCTCTAAAGAATCTGGACGATCATTTTGCAGACTGCTTTCCAGAAGGAGTTTTCCCTTCCAGATATTTTTTAACATATATGCAGTAATAATTTCTTCCTTCTCCTCCTTGTCTGGGCAGAGAAGATAATCCGCAATCTGCAGATTATGTCCAATATTTCCCAGGATATATGCGCGGTTAAACGTACTGCGTTCCATTTTTTCTTTTGGTATCTCCCAAGCGTTAAGATAAATCTGTCCATTTCTCTTGATAAACCAGGAAGGAAATGCAGTATCATTAAACAGATACTTTGCTGTTGCAAGATGTTTTCTGTACTTTTTTGAAGAAGTTTTCACCATATGCACATTATGGATATTACTGCGCACAAGCATCTGCCCAAATACATCCGCCTTAGAACTCTCCACCGCTAAATATACCGCAAATTTTGAAAAGGAGTCCGCACAGAGCCCTTTTAACAGATAAAGAATTCTTTCTGTCAATTCCTTTCCGCCCCTAGACTCTAAAAGAATGGTATCTTCCTCCAAGGCTTCTTTTTTCAGGACATTGATATAGTACGTAGTCTGTGAAATATATCTCACTTTATAAAGCATTCTTTTTCCCTTTCCAAACATCCCACCCCTCCTTTCCGCGCCCATGTTTTTAATCGAGTAGGAGGCGGTTTTTCTCCTACTCGCTGTGCCCCATGCGCCACCTTAGCGGCATTCTTCCTCTGCATGGGGCTGCGCATAAAAAAAGATCGGAAACAATTCCTTGTCTCCGATCTTTTTACAGGGCTACAAGGATTCGAACCTTGAAATGCTGGAATCAGAATCCAGTGCCTTACCATTTGGCGATAGCCCTACGCTTTTTGTAGTCACTCTGCTGACTACGAATGCTATTATAATACAGACGGAGAAAAAATGCAAGCACTTTTTTAAAAAATTTTATTTTTTCTGGACAAAGCTATTTTCCAGATGCATTACACATTCGCAGCGTGCATCCTTTTGCTGGACAAGCTCCATAATCTGATGCACCAGTGTCATCTCCTGCTCCTGCCCATAGGAATACGGAACCACAAGATCAAAAATCAAATTGATCTGCTCCTTTCCGTTAATCACGCGGAAATCATGGATGGAGGCATCCGGCTCCAACTCCTCTACAATCTGCGCGACCAGTCTTTTATGCTCTAACACAGAAGCATCGCGCACTTCCACCGGATCCATATGAATCACAAGAAAAATATTTAAATCCCGCAGTACTTCGCGCTCGATCCGGTCAATCAGCTCATGTGCGGACTCAATATCGGACTCATTGGAAACTTCCGCGTGAATTGTCGCCATCGAATGCGTTGGTCCGTAATTGTGGACAATCAGATCATGACTGCCGAGAATCCCGTCATACCCTTCCACCTTCGCGGTAATCTTATCGTATACCTCCGGGTCAATCGCCTCCCCTAAAAGGGGTTCCAATGTATCCTTTGCAATATTAAATCCTGCGAACAACACGACAAGCGAAACAATCACCCCCATATAGCCGTCCACCAAAAATCCCGTCCATTTACCAATCAAAAGTGAGAGTACGGTAGCGGATGTAACCATAACATCCCCAAAAGAATCCGTTGCTGTCGCCTCCATCACCTTCGAATGAATTTTCTTGCTCAGCCTGCGATTAAAAAATGCCATCCAAACTTTTACAAAAATAGAAAAGGCAAGTAGAACCACAATCACCCAGTCAAAATGAACCCTCTCCGGGTGCAATACTTTTTCCACTGAACTTTTCAGACAGGAAAATCCCACTTCCAACACCAAAAACGCCACAATCAACGCTGCGATATACTCGTATCGCCCATGTCCAAACGGATGTGCCGCGTCCGCCGGTCGCCCGGCCAATTTCACCCCGACAAAACTGATAATCGAGGAAGCCGCATCGGAGAGATTGTTAAACGCATCCGCCATTACGGAAATACTTCCCATCAACAGTCCCCCCGTAAGCTTTACCACAAAAAGTAAGAGATTACAGCAGATCCCCACGATACTTGCAAGCACTCCATAAGCCATGCGCACTTTTTCATCCTGCACCCTATCCCGATCCTTTATAAAAATTCGAACCAAAAAATCTGTCATATTCATTTCCTCATTCCACAGAGCAAAAGTATCCTTTCCTCAATAAATTTAACACCTGCTTTGCTCTATCCGCTCTATTATACACAAAAAATTTTACAATTACTATGCATTTTTTAAAATTTTACTTTCTTTTTTTCCGAATAGGCTTTATAATGAATTGTAACAATATAGTATATGCTCGACAGTTCTATATTGATCGAAAAAGGAGGTCAAGACCATGAAGAAGTTTGGAAAATTTTTATTTGGAACAGTATCCCTTGCCGCTGCGGTAGGAGGCATCTACTGTCTCTACAAGAACCGGATCAACAAGGATACAGATGAAGATTTCGACGATTTTGACGAGGACGAAGAGGAAGATTTTGATGTATCCGCCGATCCGGAAGACCGCGAGTATGTATCCATCACCATCACATCGGACGATGCCGAGCAGGAAGCTTCTGACGGGGAAGAGTCTTCCGACAAGGAAAAATCCAACAATTCCGACAAGGACGAGCCGGATACCAAAAAAGAGGCGGATGCCTCCGATTCGCAGACTGACGAACCAGAAACCGCAGATGAAGAAGAGGCGGCAACCGAAAGCACCACCGCCTACGCAAATACCGAAACTCCTTCGACTGAAGCATAAAGTGTGAAAGGGATACAGGGAAAACAAAGGAATGAGAATGAACTCATATAAAGGTTCATTCTCATTCTTCCAACCGGATGTAGTGGCGGTTTACTGCTCAGCAGCGAGCTCCCAGAGTTCCTTCGCATATACAAAATCTTCAAGTAAAATTTGTCTTTCCTTCTCCCCTTCCTGCAATACAGCTTCTATCTGGTAATCTGGCAGATAGATCACACAGGTAAGTATTTTATCTTCCCTCTGCCATACTATCTTTCGTGATTCCCGCCCCTCTAACTTCTCCTGTGAAATGGATCCATCGCTCCCCTCCGCCTCATTTGTCACTGCATCCGAAGGAAATTCCTCAATCTCTTCGTTAAATGCCGCCAGCAATTCCTGGTACAGCCATTCCCCAGTATCCTCCTCCATCGGCATATCAGCAGGACTTCCTTCCCCCTCCCAACTTAACATTCCATTATTCTCCTGCTGTCCCCCGCTCATACCTGGCTTAGATGCAGTATCAAAAAAATTTTCCTGAACAAAAAAATCTTCCGCTTTATCCTTTCGTCCCCCCTGGTTCACAAAAAGCCCTAAGATCACAAAAAGCAAAATGGCAGCGGCGATCGTTCCCCCCCAGAAAGAATAAGAATATTTTCCTTTTTTGCACGTATTTTGATGCGGCAACAGGACTTCTCTTTCTGCATCTCCCCCTGCCGAACATAAAGTCTTTGCAATCAATTCTTCCGAAACTTCAATCTCTGAAAGTTCATCTGACAGTGCCTGCATGATTTTGCGATCGATGGTATCAAATTCCATATTATAGGAATTTTTTACTTTTTTATCCATATTTCTATGCATCTGTCAGCCTCCCTTTAAGCCTTTTTTTTAATTTCTCCTTTGCACGGAACAACCTGCTTTTTACGGTACCCTCGCTGATTTTTAATTCCTCTGCGGTTTCCTTAATTCCCATTTCTCTGAAATATACACAGATCACCACATCGCGGTAAGGTTCTGGCAGTTCCTGTACCATCCCCCGCACTGTCCGCGCCTCCTCCCTTTGTTCCACTTCTCCCAGAAAATCCTGTGCCAGAAGTCCCTCTTCTCCAAAATCAAACATCGGCACAACTCTGCTGTGATATGCACTTTTTAAATAATCCTTACAGGTATTCATGGTAATCCGAAGCAGCCAGGTTTTAATCGATGCCCTCTCTTCATAGGTATCCAGTTTTTCATTTACCTTTAAAAATACTTCCTGAAACATATCCTCCGCAGTATGCATATCATTTACATACAAATATGCCATTCGCAATACATCATTTCCGTATTCTCTCATCAATCCTTCCAGTGTATATGCCGATTTCTTTCTCACAGGTAAAGGTCCCCCTTCCCCCGACTCTCCCAAACATCCCCTTTCTTATTAGACGAGAGAATGCAAAAAAAAGTTCCCGGGTAAAATCAAGAATACCAGAAGCATATCAGATAGAAGTTTTTCTATCCGATTTACAAAATCAGCATAAGACCGATATTGCGTATCAATCCACTCTTTAAATACCCACCCCGCACTGCATTAATCCGGCGCAAAAAGAAATTTTGTTCTTGCAACATCAAAAATTCCTCTATCTGCTCCACCGCGCGATCGGGGATTTCCGTACTATAGAATTGATAAAACTCCATCGCCTGTTCAAAATTTCTTAATAAAGTGTATTTTTGTTTTTTAATTTCCTTTACCCGCTTTTTTACATAAGTTCCAAAATTCTGCGCACCAACCACATTATCCGTATGTTGCCGGTAATCTATTGTAGACTCCGGCAAATAGCTGGTATGCCCCGTAGATGCTGCTAAAAGTGCCATCCACCAATCATGGTAGCGCGCGTGTTTCGGCACTTTTGTTAATATCTCTGCCAGCGGCATATTGAGCATGGAAGTACAGCCAATCACCATATTCTCCATTAAAAGATGTGGAAATACACGCCTCTTCATATTAAAACGCTGAAGGGCAAAAAAGGAAGGGGCAAGCAACTTCCCATTCCCGTCCACCACACGCGCATCTGTAAAGACAAGTCCGGGCAGCTCTTTACCATAGCGTGCCTCCAGGCGTTTCATCCGGGTAAGTGTGCGGCTTATCTTATTCGGATACCAATAATCATCCTGATCGCTAAACATAAAATATACTGAATTTTGCTCCCGATTATTCTGTTTAACTGCATCCCGCAAAAGCATCAGAAAGTTTTTTGTGCCGCCAAGATTTTTCTTATTGCGCAGGACAGTGATCTTGTCCGGATAACGCTTTTTATACAGGGAGAGCAAAAAAAACGTCCCGTCCGATGAAGCGTCATCGCGCACAATCAACTCAAAATTCGGATAATCCTGCACCACAATGGATTTTAGCTGTTCCTCCAGATACCTTTCCCCCTGATAAGTCGCCATTAAAATAATCACTTTATCCATCAAACTCCTCCTTATCCATAAAATAATCTGCATTCGATGTGCAGGCAAACAGGAATTTCCTCGGCAAAAGATGATAATGCTTTCCTAGCTGATACCCCAAAAATTTTGCCCCGCTCTGAAAAATCAAATCAAGGATATCCAGATACCGCTTCTGTCCAAGCAGATAGAAAAAGGTATCTTTTACCAGCCGCATTCCCTCACTCTCCGCCGGAACCCGGTTAAAAATTTCCTGGTACTGAGTGTGTGACACACCGAGATCAAAATTTCTTTTTAGCTGCTCCAAAAGTGAATAATTGTGTGAATGATAAACTTTTGCCTCCGCGACATAGGCGATACGGTAACCCGCCCCAATCAGGCGCGACGCAATAATTGTATCCTCACTAAAAATTGTCTTCTCCACAAATCCTCCAACCTCATTGTAAGCCGCACGCTTGTAAGCCGCGCAGACATCGGAACAAAAATAAGTCTTGATGCCAAGGCGCGACAAATCCTCCTTTGTTTTTACTGCACTTATATTTGGATAATTAAACATTCTTGTATACTGCTCTACCACCGTGCTATTTAGCGGTGCTGCCTGCCTTGCATAGGACAGTGCACAATCCTCTTCCTTTAATGCCAGGAGCAGACGCTCAAGCAAATAATCATCCGCCGGAACCGCATCCTGCGTCATCATCACAAAGTAATCCGCCGTGCTGAGCGAAACTGCCTTTTTTCGTGTCCCGCCATGATCAAACTCCTCTTTTTTTACTGGTACCACT
The DNA here is from genome assembly GCA_910577165.1 of uncultured Lachnospiraceae bacterium. Classification (GTDB taxonomy): domain Bacteria; phylum Bacillota; class Clostridia; order Lachnospirales; family Lachnospiraceae; genus RGIG4057. The sequence goes on along the minus strand of CAJTLX010000049.1, from coordinate 11,729 downwards.
AATACATCAAGCTTTTTCTTACCATAATTTTTTTGTTTTGCCATCCGGTGCTTCAATCGCCTTTCCAAATCCGCGCAGGAAAATCCCTCCGTCTCGGTATTCATCAGAATAATCCGATCTGGCTTTACACTCTGCGTTAAAAGTGATATAAAAAGCTTGTCAAATTTTTTATCCGGCTTGTACACCGGAATAATTACATCGATCCCCATAAAAAATCTCCTTATTTAAAGTTCCGTATGTGCCCTTCCTGTACCCACTACAGGGGAATAAATTTTCGTTCACTTACATTCACATCAATTTATTCCGGGTACTGTCCGGGCACATACTGATTTTAAGTTCCGCAGAAATCCCTTCTCCGCGCCTACTAATTTCTTGAAAATTCTGCCAATACTAAACCCTTATTTCGCTCTTTCACCGTCCCAATACTCCAGGCGTGGACAAAGAGCAGGAGCGGATTTCCCTTCATATCTTTCACTCGCTTTGTATCCGAGGTTACCGAAAGCCCTGTCACATTTACCTCATCCTTATTTTCAATCCATCGAATATGCTCGTAAGGCAATGGTTCAAGCCGAATCTCCACATTATATTCTGATTCCAGACGAAATTTTAATACATCGAACTGTAACACGCCAACTACACCGACAATAATTTCCTCCATCCCAGTATTAAATTCCTGGAAAATCTGAATTGCCCCCTCCTGTGCAATCTGCGTTACCCCCTTGACAAATTGTTTGCGCTTCATTGTGTCCACCTGGCGGATCTTGGCAAAATGTTCCGGCGCGAAAGTCGGAATACCCTCGTAAGCAAATTTCTGTCCGGGCGCGCAAAGCGTATCCCCGATCGAAAAAATTCCCGGGTCAAACACCCCGATAATATCGCCCGCATACGCTGTGTCAAGAATTTTTCTCTCCTGCGCCATCAGCTGCTGCGGCTGAGAAAGGCGCAGTTTCTTCGCGCCCTGCACATGATAAACCTCCGCCTCCGCATCAAATTTTCCCGAACAGATGCGCATAAATGCAATGCGGTCGCGGTGCGCCTTGTTCATATTCGCCTGAATCTTAAATACAAATGCAGAAAAATCATTTGTTACCGGGTCAATCAGTCCCGCATCCGACTTTCGCGGCAACGGTGTTGTTGTCATCTCAAGGAAATGCTTTAAAAAAGTTTCCACGCCAAAATTAGTCAGTGCTGATCCAAAAAATACCGGGGTCAATTCCCCCGCACGCACGGCGGCAAGGTCAAATTCCTGTGCTGCCCCATCCAAAAGTTCAATCTCCTCGGAGAGCTTATCATGCGCCTCTCTGCCAATAACCTCATCCGTCTTCGCATCTCCGATCGTAACCTCAACGGAGTCCACTTCCTTCATCCCATTATTTGCTGCGGTAAATCGGGAAATCGTTTTCGTCTTGCGATCGTAAACACCCTGAAAACGCTTTCCCGAACCGATCGGCCAGTTGACCGGACAAGTGGAAATCCCCAGCACCGTCTCGATATCATCAAGCAATTCAAAAGTATCCTTTGCCTCCCTGTCCATTTTATTGATAAACGTAAAAATCGGAATATGGCGCATCACACAGACTTTAAATAACTTGATGGTCTGTGCCTCAACCCCCTTTGAGCCATCGATTACCATAACTGCGGAGTCCGCTGCCATCAGTGTGCGGTAGGTGTCCTCCGAGAAATCCTGGTGTCCCGGCGTGTCAAGAATATTGATGCAGTATCCATCATAATTAAACTGCATCACCGACGAAGTCACGGAAATTCCGCGCTCTTTCTCAATTTCCATCCAATCTGAAACTGCGTGTTTTGCAGTTTTCTTTCCCTTCACTGAACCTGCCAGATTGATCGCTCCCCCGTAGAGCAATAATTTTTCCGTCAATGTGGTCTTGCCCGCGTCCGGGTGGGAAATAATGGCAAAGGTTCTTCTCTTTTTTATTTCTTCTGCATAATCCTGCAATGTTCTTTCCTCCAAATCTATCATGTTATTCAAGAATGCCTCTGGCGTTCTTGCTGTCAATCCGCTAAAGGCGATCAGATGGAAAGGCAGTCCCGCCACGGATACAAGAAAGCTGCCCACCGCTTATGGAGGCGGGAGTAACCCCACATCTGATGTTGTTATCATAATCTCTTGGGAGGGATTTGTCAACTGTGGAGGCTGGATTTTTATGGAAGGCGCATAGCCAAGTACAAAATATAAAAATATATCTTGATAAAGCGGATCGATTTTGTTTATCAGGGGGAGAGCGAAGCGGAAGTCCTCTATATCGGTCCGGGAGGACTGAGAAAAAGGAAAGGACTTGAACCGTTAATCTATGACTGGCGCGCACCGATCTCTGGTATGTACTATGATTTTGATCTTGGAGAGACCTATTACGAAGCACCAATGGGAAAGGTTTTTGGGGAGATAAAAAAGAAGCGGCAGATAAAAATACGAAAAGGACATCTTGAATACGCGCTGGACTCGGATTTTAAAATTGATGATGAGATCTTGCAGAGGGAATTGTCCGGCAATGCAAGCACAAAAATGCGAAATATTGTCGCGACCATTCAAAAAGAGCAAAACGCCATTGTCAGAGATCAGACTTCCCCGATTATGGCGGCTCAGGGTGTTGCTGACTCCGGAAAAACTTCCATTGCACTTCACCGGATTGCCTTTTTGCTTTATCAGAACAGAAAAAGCTTACATTCCAGCGAGATACTGATTCTTTCCTCCAAACATGTTTTTTCCGACTATATTTCAAATGTCCTTCCGGAACTTGGGGAAGAAAATATTTTGGAAGTCAGTTTTGATGAAATTGCAGAACATGAATTAAAAGAGATCTGCAAATTTGAAACCAAGTATGCACAGATAGAATATCAGATTAACGCTAAATCGGAGGAGGATAAGCGGCTGCAAAGAATCCGTTTCAAAAATAGTTTTACCTTTCTAAAAGAACTAAGGGATTATGTAACGAATTTGGAAGAACACCTTCTCACCTTTTCTCCCTGCACATTCCGCGGCAATACCATATCCGCTGAAAAAATTCAACATTTATATCGGGAAACCTTTTCCTCAGAACCACTCTTTGGGAGATTAGATAAAATTGCAGAGCGGATTGCAGATATTTATGAATCCGATCACAATACAAGGATTTCTGCTACATCCCACAGCGAACTGGCACGGACAATTTGGGCGATATCAACCAGGGGATCGAAAAGCAGGAAGAAATTCCCAATCCTATACAGAAGATATTTTGTCAGAAAATTACAATGATCAAAATATTAAAGACTTATCGTTCCACTTATGAGATCAGTGAGTTCTGCCAGAAATTAGGAAAAATTACTGACATACAATCCTTTGAACGCCATGGGAAAGTCCCCTGTTTACGGAGTGTGGAAACTATACTGATATGGTTCAAACCATACAAAGCTGAATGGAACAGACAAGTTTTTCCGAGAATACCACATTTGCGATTATCTGTAAAACCCCTGCGGCAGCAAACAAACTGTATTCCGCGCTCGATAAAAAACATAGGGAATGTTGCCTGCTGATTGATGAGGACAGCACAGAATTCCATGAAGGCATAATTATAACAAATGCCTATCTGGCAAAGGGTCTGGAATTTGACTGCGTTATCCTTTCAGAGGTTACGGATAAGGAATATTCTTCCGAGCGTGACCGACAAATATTGTACATTGCCGCTACAAGGGCATTGCATGAATTGGAAATCCTGTATTTGGGAAAGAAAAGTAAATTTATCTCGGAAATCAAGTAGTGAATTTCTCTTTTTTCCAGTTACAGCAATTATTTTTCTATGGGAACCATCCATTACTTTTTTGGATGGTTCTTCTCATAATAAAAGACATACTGTTGAATAATTCCTGCATTTTCCCCAAAAAGATGGAAGGGATCAATCCCCTTACACTCGTTTTCAATTGCTCTTAAAATCCAGACATCGACCGGGACGCAGCCCATTCTCCCATAGCCGAACAGTGCGACACAGTTGGCTACCTTTTTTCCAACACCGTGAACCGTCTGCAATTTCTCCAGCAGTTCCCTGTCGCTATAAGTAGAAATGGTAATCAGATCAAGATTTCCGGAGGATACCCGATGAATTGCATCAAGAACATAGTCTGTCCGATATCCAAGACTGCACTCCGCCAAGTCATCCGCCGACACGGATACCATTTCCTGCGGCGAGGGAAAAGAAAAAATCGTTTCGTATTCGGTAAAGATTTGGTGTCCATACTTTGCCGCCAGCATCTCCACCGATTTTGCTATAGCTGGAATACTCTTTCTCTGCGAAATAATAAAGGTGACAAGCATCTCCCAGACCTGCTGGCGCAAAATCCGAAGCCCCCTTCCGTAATCCATCGCCTCCCTGACAAACGGGTGTTTATTATATTCTGTATCGTAGATTTCCTTATAGGAACGTCCAAGATCAAAATAGGTACTCCATATATTTTTCCAGTCCTCCTCATTGCAGGAAACCATAAATTGATCTTGCTCTGTTTTTCGGATATAAAGAACCTGATCTCCCGTAATAAAACGGTAAGTTCCATTCTCAAATCTCCGGACACGAAAACATTGTCCGCTTGTGGAAATTTTTTCTAAATCAAAATCATCTCTTATTTCTATTTGCATATCTTGCTCCATTCTTTTTCCCTTATTTTATTGTTATTAAAACTTTTATTGCCGTCAAAACCTGATCCGATCTATTTTTTTATTATCAAAATTTGCATCCATTGATTTTTTATTTCATTATTACTAAAATTTATTATATCAAATAGATATCAAGTAGATTTATCTTAAATTTTATCATTTTATTCTTGACATTCTCTGCTTTGTATGATATTATAGCACTAATAATAATATAAATCTCTATAACAAGGATATATACAATGATTTTTATAGATATATCAATAAATATATTATATAAATATCATTGTGATATCACCCACTTTTCTTTATGAAAGGAGTTTTATTATGAAAAACGCATGGCTTATCCGCCCCCTCCCCCATGGAAAAGAAAGGCACTCCGAATTTTTAGCGCGCGGCATAATCGCTGTCGGCTGGCCGAAAATTGGCGATCTAACTGGAAAGTCCAGAGGACAATTAAAGGAAATTTTGTCCAAGCCTCCCTACAGCTATGATGGACTTCGCCTTGGCAACGCCTATGCCAGCATTGATATTTTGGTTAATCAGATGCATAGCGGGGATCTGCTTCTTATGCCAAATGGTGATGAAATCTATTTTGGCGAAATTACAGGCAAATATTATTATGATCCTTCCAAAGATAATGATGAGGACGGCTATCCGCATCAGAGGGAAGTAAAATGGCTGACCACTATCCCCATCTCCCGCCAACTTCTTTCAAAGGAATTGCGCTATTCGTTAAAGGTACATCGGACAACTGCTAATCTGTCACATCATTATGCCGAAATTGATGCTTTAAGCCATGGCAGAGAATTCTTAGCTTCCCCAGAAGAGTCAGTGACTTTAGCATCCCCTGTAAACTCTATTGCTGTGACAGGAAAACCAAATATGATTGAAATTTCCTATCCGTTAAGACCGGACTGCATGGTAACTGCGCGCATCCCAAAGGATATCAACGAGCAGGAGGCAAAACGCCTTGGAATGTACTTTTCCTCTTTGTATTTTACGGAGTAAGGAAATTGATAGAGCCAGCCGGGGAAATCCGGTTGGCTGACAATTTATCTTTCCGCTTCTCTAATGCTACCATAAAATAATTCCATTTTCAACTGCGTTTTTAACACTCGCATTTTAATGATTTTTCCAGAAATCATTCTTGCAAAAATCGATTTTGTATATATAATAAAGGTAGGGAACAGATGAAAATAAATCAAAAAAGTAATTAAAATATGGGGATATTTTATTATGGAAAATAATTTAAATCAAAATATTACAATTGTTGAAATCGAACGTAAAAAGCATCTAAAAGCTTCCGAAGAATATATTCATGTTAAGTTTAACTATCAGGATAAGACAGAGGATGTATGGGTTCCAGTGGAGTATCGGAGAACAGGTGTTTCGATTAAGCCGGGAAAGTAATGATTTTTAAGATAATTTTCAGAATAGAAAGGGATTTTACCTATGATTTTTAAATCAGTGGGAAGTATTTGTTCGGGAATTGAAGCAGCATCGGTAGCCTGGGAACCACTTGGTATGAAATTTGAATGGTTTTCTGAAATTGCTGATTTTCCGTCATTAGTTTTGGCAGAAAAATACCCCAATATACAAAATTTAGGAGATATGAATAATATTCCTGAAAAAATAGAATCAAGTGAAATTACTGCTCCAGATTTAATTTGTGGTGGAACGCCATGTCAAGCCTTTTCACTTGCCGGTTGGAAAAATGGTCTTAATGATGATCGTGGCAATCTCACATTAAGATTCGTGGATATTGTAAATTCAAATGATAAACAAAGAAAAAAGGAGGGAAAAAATCCTTCCATTATATTCTGGGAAAATGTGGAGGGTGTACTTACCGATAAAACAAATGCTTTTGGATGTCTGGTATCCTCTCTGGCAGGTTTTGATGATGTGATAGAATTAAAAAAATGGCCCAATGCGGGTGTGATACATGGCTCAAAAAGAAATATTGCGTGGAGAGTATTAGATGCAAAGTTTTTTGGACTTCCTCAACAGAGAAAGCGTCTCTATTTAATTGCGGGAGGAAAAAATTTCTTTCCAGAAAACGTTCTTTTTGAACAAAACTTATCTGGTTTAAAAGAATATCCTTCAGAATCATTAATATTTGATAAGGATGGCCACAAATTTGAAGTTTTTCGTGAATATACAGACTGTTTATATTCAGCTTATGGAACTAAATGGAACGGAAATGCCGCCGCTTACAATGGCTCACTCTTTATTGTTCAAGATAACCGTATAAGAAGAATATCACCTCTTGAATGTGAAAGATTGATGGGATTTCCAGATAATTATACAAATTTGCCAAATGCGAAAAAGACCAATCGTTACCAAGCAATCGGAAATTCCTGGGCAGTTCCAGTAGTAAGATGGATAGGTAAGAAAATTATAGAATATAGCAACGATTTATTGCGTCTCGATGAAAAAAAAGATTTTTTATTTTCCAGATGGATGGAGATACCGAATCAGGGCTTTTTTATCGATTTAGGAAAGGATATCATACCAATTAGTGTGGATTATATGCTTAATTGTACATCAATACCTGAAGTATGCGAGTTTAAAGATATGCGTGCTATTGTTTCTCCGGATGCTCCAGAAGATATTTATATCTCTCCCGTCGGATGTTATGGTATCATTAGAAGAAAGCAGGAACGAAACCTAAAAATCAATGCGCGATTGGAAGAAGTTTTATTATCAATTTCTTCACAGATGTCCGCAGAAGAAATTGATAAACGATCACGTATCCAAAAACGTGGCAAATTTAGTCCTCCATCTGAAATGCCATACTTTGAATCTGCCGTTATATAAAAAAATATTAGCGATTCATGCTTATAATATAAGGGAAAGTATGAACAAAAAATTTGAATTAACTTGAATGATCAGCCAACAGGAAAATTTTTCTTGTTGGCTGACAATAATTTTTCTTGATCCACTCTCCTTATTGTAATCAGAACCACAACATAATTATCTGTTTTCGCCTTGACTTTCTATATAGTTTTTAATTATTTCCACTGATGCTCCCCCTGCGGTAAGCAAGCAAAAACTCTGACTCCAAAAATAATCTTCCCAAAGTTTTTGTTGTATTTGCGGAAACTCTTGTTTTAAAAGTTTACTACTTTCACTTTTGTAAGCACTAATAAATTTACTTATCCCTGTATTTGGATGAGCCTTAAAAAGGATATGAATATGGTCTTTATCATAATTCCATTTTCGCAATTTGATATTGTAATCTGGAGCCATATACTCAAATACTTCTTTAGCTCTATCAGAAATTTGGTCATCAAATATTTTCCTTCGATATTTCACAACAAGGATAAGATGATAATGCAGCAAAAATACAGAATTCCCATTACGATCTAATTCCATTTGTAATCCTCCCCTTCTGTAAATCGACTAATGATATGATAATGTTTAATTCTAAATTTGTTAAATATAAATAGAAGACAATAATTCTCATTTTCTGCGCTGTAATATATATCTACTATTCCACTATCACATCATTGATCTCGGAAATAAAATTTTCAATCAGCTTCTTTTTGCCGCAAAGTTCTGGACTGGCATCCATCAGAATACGTCAACATAGATCTAAAAGTTTTTTCACCCATTTTTTGATGGCAGAGTTTTTACTGTGTCCCACACTCTCCAAAAGTAATGTCACCCCCTCAGAAAATCCGCAATGAAATCCGAGTATTCTTCACGGATCGGTAACTCATCGTCTACTTTCAATGCTCTGCGTTCGGCTATCTCCTTCTTCCCAGTAACAGGATTAAGGCCTTGTTTCTCATAAGTTTCCCAGTAAACTCCCATGCCACGTTTCTGCCAGCTTGGAAGTTTATCAAAGTTTATCCCATTCTGAAACAGTAATTCATTCTTAAACGCAACTGATTGCCCTTCTAACATCGCGGTGGCTTCCGCTACACTTTTTCCCTGTTTACGAAGCAACCAATAACAGTGTGAATTTAACGAATTCCTATGAGCATCTTCCTGTCTCCACTGAAAATAATCCTGAACCCTCTCCAATGTCGGTAACGGCACCATGCGGCAATCAAATATAGCCTGCTGACCAAGACTCATTGAAAAAGAAGCACTCGCAACGCCCGCAAGAATCGAATTATATTTTCTTACCTTCCTTCCAAAAGTATTCTCTTCCGGATGGAACAGCAAAGATATCTCATCGCTCTCAGTATATCCATAGATTACTCTAAATCCATAATTCATAAGAGACTTGACCGTCTCCACCATCATATCCCGAAACTTAATATCAAACGGAGCTTCAAAATGACAAACTTCCTTTGTCAGGCGCGTAAATCTATTCCCGTCCAACCGTGCAACTAAATATAATTCAGGTAACAGCACCTGATCTATGGACTGCTCATACACACGCATTTTACTGTCGAATTCATCAAAATTCATCGTCTTCCCTCCATTCGCTAATAAACATACTCTCTCCATCATTCTTTACAAAATACAATTCGTCAAATCCTTCCGAGCGGGACGGCATTTCCAACTTGTTAGATGTCATCGCAATCGCCTTTGACGGAATCTTTTCTTTTCCATCGCGTTGATTATTTCTCTGAATACATTCCTGTAATCGTGATTGCATGAAGTATCCTATAACACGATAACCCGCCTCTCTCGCAACCGGAATGTATCTGGCACGATCCTCGCGAGTCGGATTGGTATTATCTACGACATAATCACACCCTTTTTTCTGACAATCCGCAATCAAAAGAGATTCTTTATTTCTGGTATGTAAAATATCAAGATTGATTCGTACAGCATCAGATAGGAATATAGAACAAAATGTAGATTTCCCGCTCCCCTGAATTCCCATCATAATATATACGGTCTTTTTATTATCTGATTTCAATCTCTCTTCCCAATTATCCTTTCTGCGGAAACATATTCTGCAACATATATTTTTTCACTTCCTTTAATTCATCACATTTACGTCGGTAAAGGGTGATAAGGAGATCAAGATGGTTAAGTAGCTGACCGATGGCACACTGTTCTCTAATATCTTTTGGAATAATAACCTTCTTATCCTCCATGCCTTCTTTTGTAATATGTATCATTGTTGAACCATTTTTATTTAATAATATATCAGACTTATCCTTCTCAAAAAGTTGTAACGCAAAATATTTATCCAAATAATCTGATAGCTCAACTTTCCAAATATGATAATGGTAAATTACTCTATCCCCAAGCCAAATATGAGGACCAAATGTTGCCGACCAAGTATATAAGAGATCACCATAATCAGCATAATATTTTTCTTCAAGTTCAAGATCAGAGTAATACCAGGAATTATTTGTATAAAAATTACCAACACGAAGTACTTTGTACTTTCCTTCTGATAGCAACTCCGGCTGAGAATATGCCCGTCCATTGATGAATGTTGCTATCTCCCCCAACTTCCGCAATTCCCAATCACCAGTAAATCCCGCAAATCGAATCTCTGGAATTCTCTTATTTTTTTGAGGAAACATTTTTTGTAACATACATTTTTTAATTTCTTTTAATTTATCATACTTACGCTGATAAAGAATAATAAGATGATCAAAATTACCAAAATACAAACCAATTTTAGCTTGTTCATCCTGAGACTTCGGGTACACAATGTCCGTATTTTGCATTGCGGATTTTGAAATTGAGGTTACTTTAATTCCCTGCATAAGAGGCAAAAGTTGACGATGATAAGCATTTGAATTCATATAATAGCCGAGGTACCCCGAAGCAAAATGAGTTGATGGACGATACGGAATAGTATGGAGTCCCGCAATAACAGTTTCTTTCCCTACCCCTGCTATTTCACTGCACTTTCCTACCGTTTCATCCTCCGCAGTATCAGCAACAACAATATCACCATTTTGTAAAAATGATGTCTTGTATTTAGCCACAACCGACTCATTTGTAATCATCGGAAGATGTTCTTTTCCTATATTTAATATTTCTCTAAACTTAACTAAGATATCTCCATAATGAATATTTTTTGCTACTCCCTGTTCAGTAGATAAATCTGCCCTTGAAAATGTATTGTTCTGTAAACTATGGAAAACTTTCCCTAACTTCCGCCATTCCCAATCATCTGTAAATTCCTTAAATCGTATATTTGGTATATCTACCATGATTATACCTCCCTGAAAACATTAATAAATTCCTCAACGGCATTTTTTGTTCCGGGATCTGCAAAGGCTAACTCTCCAAGCATTTTAAGTAATGTATTATTTCTAGCTTTGATGGCTCTGTCTGTTTCTCTTATATGCTCAGAAAGTTGCCTAAGATCGACTTCCTCTTCATCATCATTGACATCCACATATCTTGGGATATTCAAATTGTAATCATTCGCTTTGATTTTTTCAAAAGATACAAGAATTCATAAAAAACTAACCCTAAAAGATACATCTTATACTCATTTATATCTATTTTCCCTCTGAGTACATCTGCACCACTCCACAGTACCCGTAATAAATTTTTCCCCTCAGCCATAACGAATTACTTTTCAAGAAGTATTTTCTCCTTTTTCGTTTGTAACAGAACAGCCAGGTTTATTTCGTTATATTTTTTACAAAGCGCAATCTCATCTTCAATAATTTTAAGCATTTCGGACTTACTGATAAAATCAGTATATTGTTCTCCCTCTTGAAGCCCCTCAATAAAATGAACTTCACAACAATATCGTCCATCCCTCAATCTGTACCATAACCATGTTTCGAGAGGACCAAAACATAAATGCTTAATTATCATTTGTTTTCCATCAGCATCAAATCCCGTATCCGGTATATCATGTAACCACGAACCAACAAAAAACCCCATTATTATTCCCCTACTCAAATTCTGCCAACATCTTCTCAAGTTCCTCCACAGACTTCTCTTTCAATGCCTCATCCTGTTTATTTGCAAGAATTTGCATAATCTTTTGCTTCTGCTCCTTGCGCTCCCTCGCCAGTTCTGCTGCCTTTTTCTCCTCTAGTTTCACCTCAACAATATACTTGATAATCCCTATTCTTACTGCTAATTTTTCGTCCTCCTCCGACTTACTTTCCAAAAGACTCTCCTCTTTTGCGCGCTTTACCTC
>CAJTLX010000048.1 GCA_910577165.1 uncultured Lachnospiraceae bacterium | reverse complement strand
AAATCTATCTGGAAAAAAACGGAAGATCTTCCGCATTTTGCGGAACTTCGGGGAAATGTAAAAACTGATGTGCTAATTGTGGGAGGGGGAATGGCTGGACTTTTATGTGCGTATTTTTTAAAGGAGCGCGGTGTAGATTATTTGCTGGTGGAAAAGGATACCATTGCATCAGGTATTACGGGAAATACTACGGCAAAGATTACCGCACAGCATGGATTAATCTATCAGAAGCTTTTAAAAACTGTGGGGGCAGAGTGCGCGAAGCAGTATTTAGATGCAAATCAAACAGCAGTCAAAAAATACTTTGAACTTTGTAGGGGAATTGATTGTGATTTTAAGGAAAAAAATAATTTTATCTATTCGGTTAAAGATCGGGAAAAAATTGAGCGGGAAGTAAGAGCGTTAGAAGAACTTGGTGTAAAACCACTATTTTCTGAGGCAAAGGAATTGCCATTTACCGTTGCGGGGGCAGTGGGATTTTCGCATCAGGCGGAGTTTCATCCGCTTAAATTTATTCGTGCGATCGCGGATGGTTTAAATATTTATGAACATACCTTTGTAAAAGGTTTTTTGAAAAATGCGGCAGTTACGCGTAACGGAAGGATTGGATTTCAAAAATTGGTGATTGCCACGCATTTTCCGATGGACAATAAGCATGGATTATATTTTATGAAACTGTATCAGCATCGATCCTATGTCCTCGCGCTTGAGGGGGCAAAGAGTCCTAAAGAAATGTATGTGGATGAGGCAAAAGGGGGATTTTCTTTTCGCGGGTACGAAAATTATCTTTTGCTTGGCGGCGGAGGGCATCGAACAGGAAAATCGGGGGGAGCATGGGAAGAACTTCGCGCCTTTGCACATAAGACCTATCCTGGAGCGCGTGAGGCGGCACACTGGGCAGCACAGGATTGTATGACACTGGATGGAATTCCATATATTGGAAAATACGCGCAGGGAATGGAAAATTCTTATGTAGCAACCGGATTTAATAAATGGGGAATGACTTCATCCATGGTGGGGGCAATGATTTTGGCTGACAGGATAACCGGAAAGAAAAGTTCTTTTTTAAAAGTTTTCGATCCTGCACGCAGTATGCTTCATCCTCAGCTTTTTATCAATATGGCGGAGACCGCAAACAATTTTCTTATTCCGTCAAAAAGGCGTTGCCCACATTTGGGCTGTGTGCTAAAATGGAACAGGGCGGAACATTCCTGGGACTGCCCATGTCATGGATCGCGTTTTGCAAGGGATGGAAAACTCCTTGATAATCCTGCAAATGGGGGGATAAAACAGCCCTTTTGAAATTTTTGGAACCTTTTTTCGTCCGTTCTCGTCTAATGATTAGGATGGCAAAGTTATTGATAAAAACTATTTTTATTTTAGAGGGAATGATATCATAAGAGTGAGATTTTTTGTCGTAAATATAAGTGAAAAGAGAGGAATGAAAATGAAAAGAAAATTAAAGAGGGCTATCAGTATATTTTTTGCATCTGCGCTAATTTTGTGTCAGAGGGAATGGAAAAATATGGTAATCGCGGGAGAAAGTGAAGAATTGATAGAAGAAAGTATTCAGATGCTGATGGGTACTGAAATAGTTGAAGCAGAAAATACGGCAAAAAAACCGATCACGGCTCCACTTAAAGGGGTGGAGTCACAGGAGATGGAAGAACAAAGGGAAAATTTATTTCACTCGGCGAAAGATTACCATCAAATTTTAAAAGTGCTGGGGGAAAATCGCACGGGGATGGTTTACTGGGAAATGAATTATTACCCAATGGATTTTATGGGAAGTCCCGGTGGGATACAAAACGATGGGGCAGTTATGCCAGAAGAGAAGGTGGAATCTTCGGTAAAAGATTATTCAACGACCAATGTTCAGGTTGAGGGGATCGCTGAGGCGGATATAGTAAAGACGGATGGGGAGTATCTCTACATATTGTCAAAGAGCGGGGAGGACTCAAAAATTTTTATTGTCCGGGCAGAGGACGGGATGCTTTTCGATGAGAGTTCATTTTCGCCGGAGAATACGCTTAATGTGTGGCGGGAAGAAATGTATGTTTCTGGGAGCCGTCTTGTCCTTGTGCGCTGTGGAGCAAGGCGTTCAGAGTCAAAGTGGAGTGAGGATGAACTTTATTATGACCGGGGATTTGGATATTATGGGGATCGCCAGACACAAATGTTAATTTATGATATTACGGATAAAAAGGCACCTTCACTTATCGCGGAACATACACAGGATGGAGATTATGTAAGCAGTCGTGAGAAAGATGGATATTTATATGTAATTTCCGAAAAAGGGATCTATTATAATTATATTCAAAATATTGACCAGATTTCCGGGACGAAAGAAACGGATGTGCAGGAACTATCAGAGGAAGAGCGGGCAAAACTGCCGCAGGTGGATGGCAGTTGTCTTCCTGCGAATAATATTTATTTTCGCGAGAAGAGTAAAGATTCCGCGTATACAATTGTAACCTCCATTCGCCTTGAAAAGCCGGAAGAATTGGTGGATAGTTTAAGTTTTTTGGCGGACAGTGATCATTGCTATATGAGTCAAAATGCAATCTATCTGGCAGCTTGTGATTGGTGGAATTACGGTCAGAAGGAATGTGATTATACGGATATGGTAAAGATTTCCTATCAGAATGGGAATTTTTCGCTGGCGGCACAGGGCAAGGTAAAGGGGAGCCTGGACGATCAGTTCTCCATGGATGAGAAAGAGGGTTATCTGCGTGTGGTGACAACGGTGGATCACTATCAGCTTGTAGGGAAAAAAGAGAATGTATGGCAGCGGTATATAGGAAGGTCAAATTCATTGTATGTGTTGGATGGGGATTTAAAACTTGTCGGCTCACTGGAAAATCTGGCGGAGGATGAGAGGATCTACTCGGTGCGATTCCTCGGCGATATCGTATATTTTGTTACATTTCGAAATACTGATCCGCTGTTTTCCGTGGATTTGTCCGACCCGAAACACCCAGTATTGCTTGGCGCATTAAAGATTCCAGGGTTTTCGGACTATTTACATCCGTATGGAGAGAATCTATTGCTTGGCATTGGATATGATGCGGGGGAAGAGGGTGCGATAAACTGCGTGAAATTAACAATGTTTGATATCAGCGATCCGCGTAATGTCACGGAAAAGCATACACTTCTTTTAGAGGATTACAATACAAGTGAGGCTTGTTCCAATCACCGGGCGGTGTTGGTGGATAAGAAGAAAGATATGATTGGTTTGCCGCTTGGGGGAACTTCCTACGGGGATGAAGTTAAAAATTATATGGAAGTAAAGGCATATGCTGTCTATGGATACGAGGAAGAAAAGGGATTTTATCAAAAATTTGAAAAGAGATATGTAAGGGAGTGGGATAAGCGATATTATTATGGGATCGATCTGATTCCGGAAAAAGAAATCAATACACCGGATAATTCCTTGCAGAAAGATTTTGATATGGTGATAGATGAAGAAAGTATAGAGGAAAATATATCTGTGGACGATCTTGCATACAGTAAAACTAATTGGTATTATATGTATTTACGCGGAGTGTATATCGGAGATTATTTCTATACTGTTAATTCGGTAAAAGAAATATGTTCCTGGAAAATGGGACAGGATGGCTTTTTGGAGAAAGAACAGCTAGAGCTAAGATAGGGGAAAAAGAATTTTACAGGGGAGCTGGCAAGATATTTTAGAGATCATGTAAATAAATGTCATCGATGCTAAGATAAATATTCCAAACGTCATAAGATTGTTGAAATCAAACATATTTCTGTCTTCTTGCTCATCCACATCACCCCCATTCTTATGTAGAATGAAGGTCAGAACCACCCTGCAAGGTACTTATATTCACTAAGCATATTTTATCAATTTCTGCAATAAAAATTCAGAAAAACTGCAATTTCAAAAAAACTTGAAATAAATACTTGACAGGAAAGACCCTTCTGTGCTATAGTTAAGCAGCTATGGAAGGGTCTTTTTTTTATGCCCGAAAACAGCTTTTATGCTGAAGGTGGGCGGACCTCTCAGACAGGGACACGTTGTCAAGGACAAGGCAGTCTAGTGCGGTTTAGCAGGCGGCATTAAAAATTGCTTTGCCCACCACAAAAAATTCACGGAGGTGGAGGTTGTGCGAGTAAAGATTACATTGGCATGTACGGAATGCAAACAACGTAATTACAACATGACGAAGGAAAAGAAAAATCATCCGGACAGAATGGAAACCAAAAAGTATTGCAGATTCTGCAAGGCACACACATTACACAAGGAAACCAAGTAATATCATCATGCGGAGATTATAAGTGATCCGCAGGGAAGGAAAGGAATCATGGCAGAGACAGAAGCGAATGAAAAGGCGGAAGCGCAGGAGACAAAGCCAAAGAACCCGAAGACTCCTAAGACAACAAAGAAGAGTTGGTTTAAGGGATTGAAAGCGGAGTTTGCCAAGATCATCTGGCCGGATAAAGAGACTTTATGGAAAGAGTCCGCAGTTGTCGTTGTCGTTTCCGTTGTGCTGGGCGTGCTGATTGCTCTGGCTGATCTGGTGATCAGGGCTGGTATAGGCGTTATCATTTGACGGGGATAAGGGGAATCATATGGCAGAAGCAGAATGGTATGTAGTCCATACTTATTCCGGCTATGAGAATAAGGTGAAGGCGAACATCGAGAAGACGATAGAAAATCGTCATCTGCAGGATCAGATCCTTGAAGTTTCCGTTCCGGTTGAGGAAGCGGTCGAACTGAAAAATGGAGTGAAGAAAAAGGTTCAGCGGAAGGTTTTTCCGGGCTATGTGCTGATTCATATGGAGATGAACGAGGATACCTGGTATGTTGTGCGCAATACGCGCGGCGTGACGGGATTTGTAGGACCTGGTTCAAAACCTGTGCCGCTCTCACAGACAGAGATGGTAAATCTTGGCTTCAAGAAAGAAGAGGAACTGTCCTACGATTTTGAGGTGGGCGATACGGTGATGGTAACATCCGGCGCGTGGGAGAATACCCAGGCGGTGATTCGCGCGATCAATCCTCATAAGCAGACGGTCAGTATTATTGTTGACTTGTTTGGACGCGAGACATCGGTGGAAATCAGCTTTTCCGATATCCGGGTCGAAAATTAGTTATTGTGCCCAATGGGGCGGAATTATTCCGGGATGGCTGCTTAGGAAAATAGGCGGCAGGGCCGGAAGTGGGAGGGACTATAAGTCTCCCGCTAATACCACAATTTTAGGAGGTTACGAATCATGGCAAAAAAGGTTACAGGTTATATTAAATTACAGATTCCGGCTGCGAAGGCAACTCCGGCACCGCCAGTTGGTCCGGCACTCGGTCAGCACGGCGTAAATATTCCGCAGTTTACAAAGGAATTCAACGCGCGCACCGCAAACCAGGAGGGAATGATTATTCCGGTGGTGATCACGGTGTATGCGGACAGAAGCTTTACCTTCGTTACGAAGACACCGCCGGCGGCAGTTCTTCTTAAAAAGGCCTGCAATTTAAAGACGGCAAGTGCGTCTCCGAACAAGGTGAAGGTTGCGACGATCAAGCGTTCTGAGGTTCAAAAGATTGCTGAGTTAAAAATGCCGGATCTGAATGCCGCTTCCGTTGAGGCAGCTACCAGCATGATCGCGGGTACTGCAAGAAGCATGGGCATTACCGTAGTGGATGACTGATCGCACGGTATCTTTTTTGTGCGGCATTGGGGAGGGCTAGATTGTATTCGAAAAGCTCTATCCCGGCTGTAATTGTGGGAGGGACACAGATTCTCCCGATAATACCACCAGGAGGTTAATGAAATGAAAAGAGGAAAGAAATATCAGGACGCAGCAAAACTGATCGATAGAAGTGTTCAGTATGATGTTGCAGAAGCAGTCAGCTTAGTGAAGAAATCGGCTACCGCAAAATTTGACGAGACCGTTGAGGTTCATATTCGTCTTGGCGTGGACGGTCGCCATGCGGATCAGCAGGTGCGCGGCGCAGTAGTACTGCCACACGGAACGGGTAAGAAGGTTCGCGTGCTTGTGTTTGCCAAGGGTGACAAGGTTGCGGAGGCAGAGGCAGCAGGTGCGGATTATGTGGGCGGCGATGAGTTGATCCCGAGAATCCAGAACGAGGGATGGTTTGAGTTCGACGTGGTTGTTGCAACTCCGGATATGATGGGTGTTGTAGGTCGTCTTGGCCGTGTACTCGGTCCTAAGGGCTTAATGCCGAACCCGAAGGCAGGAACTGTAACAATGGATGTTACAAAGGCGGTTAACGATATTAAAGCTGGTAAGATTGAATATAGATTGGACAAAACGAATATTATTCATTGTCCGGTTGGCAAGGCTTCCTTTACCGAGGAACAGCTCGCAGACAACTTCCAGGCACTTATGGGTGCCATCATCAAGGCAAAACCAGCATCTGCAAAGGGTCAGTATTTAAGAAGTGTGACACTCACTTCCACAATGGGACCTGGTGTAAAGCTAAATACCGCCAAATTAGCGTAAGCGAATTTTACTGGTATAGAGGGCTTCCGTGTCTGCTACACGGGAAAAGTTTTGAATTGTTGTTGACACACGAATAGATTTATGCTATTATTTAAAAGCTGTTAAAAAACAGCAGCTGCCGAAGACAGCAGGTGCCGTAGTCACGGCGTAAGGAAGTCCCGCCTGCCGAGGATAATATTAGTGCAATTATAACTAATTCTCTGCCTCCTGTCTTTGCGGGAGGCAGTTTTTATCCTTATAAAAGAGCAGATAAAATCTATAAGGAGGTGTACGTAAAATGGCAAAGGTTGAGTTAAAGACTCCGATCATCGACGAGATCAAAGGATATGCGGACAAGGCAAGTTCTGTGGTTATCGTTGACTACCGCGGGCTTACCGTGGAGGAAGATACCCGTCTGCGCAAATCTTTAAGAGAAGCCGGTGTGGTGTACAAAGTATACAAGAACACCTATCTGAAAAGAGCGTTTGATGGCACGGATTTTGCGCAGCTTGATGCAAATCTTGAGGGACCGACCGCTGTTGCATTTGGAATTGACGATGCGACTGCTCCGGCGAGAGTTCTTGCAGAGTTTGCAAAGACCTGTGACAGGCTTGAATTTAAGGCCGGTGTTGTAGAGGGCACATACTATGACGAGAAGGGCATCCAGGTGATTGCATCCATCCCGTCAAGAGATGTTCTTATTTCCAGACTTCTTGGAAGTATGCAGTCCCCGATCGCAAATTTCGCGCGCGTGATCAAACAGATCGCAGAAAAGAACGGCGAGGCGGCATAAGTTCCTTTATCTATGCGGCGTAAGGATGCGCAGAATACAGGAAAAGCCTGTGGTGGACAGGCAATATTTGTAGTTTGCAACTGTCACCAGGTAAGCAGGTGGCAATCAAGAGAATATTATTATGGAGGTAAATAAAATGACGACTCAGGAATTTATTGATGCTATCAAGGGCATGACCGTATTAGAGTTAAATGATTTGGTAAAGGCTTGCGAGGAGGAGTTTGGTGTAAGCGCGTCTGCGGGCGTTGTTATGGCAGTAACAGGTGCAGGTGGTGCAGCACCGGAAGATGAGAAGACAGAGTTTAATGTAGAGCTTACCGAGATCGGTTCCGAGAAGGTTAAGGTGATCAAGGTGGTTCGTGAGGTAACAGGTCTTGGTCTTAAGGAGGCAAAGGATACCGTTGACGGTGCTCCTAAGGTAATTAAGGAGGGTGCATCCAAGGAAGAGGCTGAAGAGATCAAGAAGAAACTTGAGGAAGTTGGCGCGAAGGTTACGCTTAAATAATTTTGAGCGGGAATTAAGTGGGGAGGACTTTTCCCTGCGCATAAAAAAGGCATCGCAGAAGATTGCGGTGCCTTTTTTATGCGCAGGGGCAATAATTGTAAGAAAATTGTAACAATTTTGGCTTATATGTGACAAAAGTATGTGATAAGATGGACAGGAGACTGGAGATAATATTACTAAGAAAAGAGGTAGGAAGTTATGAAAAGAAAACGATCAAAGTTTATCGCATTTTTCCTGGTAGTTTGTATGGCAGTCCCGATGTTTACCGGGCTTGCCGGTATATTACAGACCAGGGCGGCATCAGCCTCGCTGAATGCAACAAGCAAAAAGGTTTATCTTGGCACTACATTCCAGCTTGCTCTGGAAAATGTGGATATGAAGACGGTAAAATCTGTTACCTGGAAAATGAACCGATCCTCCATTGCAAAGATTGACAAAAATGGTCTGGTAACACCGGTGGCTGTCGGCACGACTACCGCGAGATGTATTATAAAATACAATAATGGTACTGAGGGAGAACTTAAATGTAAGATTGTTGTGCGCAAGCGTGTTCAGGCAACAGAAGTAAAATTTACTAATATCACACCGGATGATGGCAATGCGAAATCCATGTATGTCGGCACGACATTTACGGTGAAAAAGACGGTGACTCCATCGAATACAACAGACAGTGTATTTTATAGTTCGGACGATGAGAGCGTGGCAACAATCTCGACGAAAGGTGTGATCACGGCAAAAAAAGCGGGAGTTACACTGATTGAGGTTCGCTATGGTCTGAGCAAGACGGATTCTCTTGCGGCGAGCAATAAGGCGGTAGCAAAATTTTACCTCCATGTAATCCCGAAGCCTCTCCCTACTCCGACTCCTACGGCAACCCCTACGCCAAGCCCTACACCTACACTTGCACCGATCCCTCCGAGTGTGACTTCGGCGAAGATGGTGGGCAGTCAGGAGTTGCAGATTGTGTTTAGTCAGCCGGTGAGAAAGAGCAGTGTAATAAATGATAACAAATTAGTTTCGAATGCCGTGATTGTCGGCAAGGACGAGAAGGCAACGGACTATGGGACATTGACCGCGACGCTTTCTCAGGATGCAAAAACTCTTACCATTCGGGGCACGGGTTCCTTTAACGGTGTTTATTCTGTTGTAGTATCCGGTAAGGTTCTGACTGAGCTTGGAATCCCATTTGAAAAATATGCGGATATTATGAGTTTGAAGGATACCACCGGTCCGGTTTATCAGGGAACTACAGTTGGTTACAATGGTCTGGTCAGCAATATCAATTTTGATGAGGCACTTGATATCAGCAATATGACGGTGGAGGGTGTTTCCGGAACGACAGATGCAATACTAAGCAGCTATTTGAGAGAAACATCGAGTTATGTACTAAGCAGTGACAAGCGCACACTCTCGATTGATTTAACCGGTTATACCATGGAGAAAAATCTGATGGTGACCGTAATGCTTAAAGGAATTAAGGACAGTGCGGGCAATACGACCAGCAGACAGATTCAGAGTGTCTATGTGCGCACGGATACCTCAGCGAAGCCACTCGCGTCCATTGTGAAGGTGGAGCGCGTTTCGCGCACGGAGATTGAGGCGACGTTTAGCGCGGAGATCTCGTCGGGGGGGCTTGCACAATTTGGATCGTATACTTCCTACGGTGTTCCGGATACAGAAAATCCAAAGGTTGTGCGCTATGAAATTCCATCTGCCTACCAGTCAATCACGGGGTATCAGGTGGTCAATTTCCAGGCGTGGTACAATTATAATGCGAACAGTACAACCACTGCTTCCGATTCCCGCCCGGTGAACTTTACATTGGATACCACCCCTCCACAGTTAGTTGATCAGGTGATGACCAATGCGGTTTTGGATGGCAGAACGGTTTGTAAACTTGTTCTTACCTATGACAAGGAGATCCGGATCGCGACGACAACGCAGCAGATTACGGCGCGCGTAAGAAGCACGAACGGCGATATCTCCTCTGTCTCGCCAGTCAGCACTACGGCCACAGTAGAAAATACAATGGTTACATATATTTTTGATGATCCTTCCATGCTTGAGAGCGGACAATTTACGCTTACACTCCCGGCGGGGATGGTAGCGGATAAATTAGAAAATTATTCCAAGACAATGAATATCACGCTCAACAAGAACGGAACTTCCTCCGTCGATGAGCTTCCGGCTCCGATTGCGGCGGTGCAGGATGTGAATGATCGCAATAAAGTGATTGTGACTTTCTCCAATAAGATTGATATGGCGACGGCGGAGATGGTTCAGAATTATTATATTATCTATGGAATGTCTTCGCGCACTAACCCAGTTGCCGCTTCTGTAGTAGAAAATAATGATCGCGGTGCGACAGTGGAACTTGAATTTAGTCCGGGGGCGTTTTCGGGTAATTACGATGCAAGCTATGAACTCTTTGTCAGTGGCATAAAGGGATTTGGCGGCAGTTTTAATGCCATCAGCGGTGCCAGTCTTGTGTTTGTCGCAGTGGAAAATACCCCACCAAGAGTTGCAGCGAACAGTACCATCAGTTACGGAACGATCACAATGACCATGAGCGAGGAAGTTCAGGGTACGATAAGGGTTCGGGCAGTGGATACCGCGACGGGCGCGACTTACTCTGGCACAGGGATTGCAAGCGGCAAGAATATTTATATTACCCTAGAAGGTGGGATGCCAACTTCCAGAACGGTGCGTTTTACTATTTTGGAGAATAATATTACGGATATCAGCGGGAATAAGGCAGATTTCAATTTGAACCAGCCATATATTGCCAATGTATATTAGAATGTGAATCAAGCATAAACAAGTGTCCGCTTCCAGTTTATTTAAGGGAGCGGACACTTGTTTAGTTTCAAAATTATTTCTGAAGTGTAGATTGTTTTTGTCTGGAAGTACCAGAATGCAAAATCTACAAAAAATTTACAACGAAATAGTTGAATTTTCTTTTGAATGCTTGAATTTGTGCAATATTCGGTGTATAATGGGGATAATAATAAATGTGACTATTGGATGACCAACTGAAAAGAGGTTTTTGTGAAGAGAAGAGTATCCGGCTGGCAGCGTGTGATAAGCCAGCTTGTTTTTATCTTATATTTGGGTGTACTGTTTTATTTTTTGTTTTTTTCCGAGCGTTACGGGCGGACGGATATTTCCGATGAATACCATTATAACCTTGTGCTGTTTCGCGAGATCAAACGGTTTTACCGCTACCGCGAGATTCTCGGCATGAAAAGTGTGATGATTAACC
Organism: uncultured Lachnospiraceae bacterium; assembly: GCA_910577165.1. Classification (GTDB taxonomy): domain Bacteria; phylum Bacillota; class Clostridia; order Lachnospirales; family Lachnospiraceae; genus RGIG4057. The sequence goes on along the minus strand of CAJTLX010000048.1, from coordinate 13,695 downwards.
TTGCTGGAAATGTGGTCGCTTTTATGCCATTCGGCTTCTTTTTGCCAATTCTCTGGCAAAAATCCGGAAAGCTTTTGTATGTTACCTTCTGGAGTTTTTCGTTCAGCTTAGTGGTGGAAACTATTCAGCTTGTCTACAAGGTGGGGACTTTTGATGTGGATGATCTGTTTTTGAATACGTTGGGCGGAATTTTTGGCTATATGATGATGAGATTATTGTTTGTAGGAGTGCGGGTGGGACGACATGTCTTGGGATATGGAAAGTAAAAACAAACGGGGATGGAAGATGGAACGGGAGAAAAAAAGCAGATTGAAATTTCAGGGGAGAAAACATTCCAAAAAGGGGATTATGGCGATGTTTCTTGCCCTCCTGTCATTTTCGGGGCTGACGGCGGCCTCTCTTATTTCCGCCTCCGCAAAAGGGGAAGCCGGAATTTTTGTCGGGTATCTGGGACTTGGCTGTCTTTTTGTGGCAATTGTCGGTTTTGTGCTTGGGATTATGAGTCTGCGTGAGCCGGATATTTTGTATTTTCAGCCAGTTTTTGGTGTGGTGGTAAATGCCATTTTGCTTTTGACCTTGATCTCGCTTTATCTGACTGGAACAATGTGAAATGGGAAATTATAGAAAATAAGGGGTATGGAAATGAGAACTCTGGAGATTTTACAGGAAGAAAACGAGGGGATGAGAGAACGTTATACCTTAGCTAGGGAGCGAATTTCTGCATTTGCGAATGAGGGGATGCGGCAGCCTTTTAAGGATTATTTTGTTTCGCTGGCCGATTTTATCGCGCTTTTAACTTCTGTAGTGGATGATGTGTTTTCCGGCGCGCTTTATCAGAAAAGTTTGGCTGAGTTAGGGGAGCAAAACCATTTGCTCTATGCCGATCTCATGCCAGAGCATTATGGGCAGTCTTACGGAAATCCCGCGTTTGCAGTAAAAGTGTTGGGGGAGGAGTACGGACAGATTCTCTCGGTACTCTACGCGGAGATTCACTCTCTGACTGCCTGTGCCTTCGAGGGACGTTTGTCGGGGATCACGCCGGTGTTGGAACTGTTTATCGAGGTATACAATTGTTTTGAGATGGAGGGGGAGTCCACAGCGGGGGAGATAAGGGAAGCTCTCTACTATTATCTACATGATTACCAGGAGGAGTTTCGCAGGGCGCGTGTACGCGAGAAGCAGGATCCTACCTGGACATTTGCAAGGGATATTATTATGGAGGCGGATCTGACGGACTCGCGCTATCTTTATTATTTTGGCGAATACATATCGGATAACGAATTAGAGCTTGTAAAATTTTTAAATGCCCAGCCGGAGGAAATCTTGCACAGGATGGCTTTCGCTTATACGGATGGCTATGTGCGCGGATTTGAGGTGATGGGGGCAGATTTCTCATCAAAGAGTATTGTCAACATTCGCTATGTTTTAGGATTTGAAAAGATGATCCGCGAGGCGATAAAGAACTTTGAGGGGATGGGTAAAAAAGTAACTGTTCATCGCGCCACTGCAAATTTGGCAGCGCGCGGTTACGGGCGTAAGGATGGATATTTTGCCACAAGCGTAAACAGGCAGTATGAGTATGATCACAGAAATGATATTGCTCTTTTCTATGATAAAAAGATACAGAAAGCGGCATTGGAAGCGGCAAGGGCAGTTTTTTCATACTATCGCACAGAATATGCAGCATTTGCGGGACCTGCCGTTTTGGAGGTATTTGGGGAGAGTGATTTCCTGCCGGAAAATAAAAAAGAATCCGTGCAAAAGGATGAAAAAACAACAAAATCCATGCTTGAGGAAAGCAGAAAGCTTGGTATTCTGGCGATGGATTATATAAAGTCAGAGGAGACATCCTACACGATTATCGCATTTCCGCTGCCGTCGATCGGGGAGAAATTTGAGGAAATTTTTGATGAGATCATCCGTATAAATACATTGGATAATGATTCCTACAAGAGGATGCAGCAGAGTCTGATCGATGTGTTGGATACTGGAAATTTTGTGCTTGTGCGCGGGGGAAATGGCAATCACACCGAGATGAAAGTTCGTCTGCATCCATTGATTCATCCGGAGAGGGAAACCAATTTTGAGAACTGTACGGCGGATGTCAATATTCCAGTGGGAGAGGTCTTTACCTCGCCCGTACTTGCGGGGACAAGCGGAGTATTGTATGTGAGTCGGGTTTTTCTAAATGGCTTGGAGTACCGCGATCTGGAATTTACATTTCTTGATGGGATGGTGGTGGATTATCGGTGTACAAATTTTGCAAGTGAGCAGGAAAATCGGGATTATATTTTTGAAAATATTCTGCAAGGGCATGGGACACTACCGATCGGAGAATTTGCGATTGGAACAAATCGGATCGCTTATGAGATGGCACGAAAATATGGGATTCAGGCGAAACTGCCTATTTTGATTGCGGAAAAGACAGGCCCGCACTTCGCGCTTGGGGATACCTGTTATAAAAAGAGTGAGGATCATGCAGTGTTCAATCCAAACGGAAAGGAAATTATCGCGCGCGACAATGAGATTTCTCTCCTGAGAAAGACGGATCTTGCAAAAGCTTATATGAATTGCCATACAGACATTACAATTCCGTACAATGAACTGGCGGAAATTTCTGTGATTAGGGCGGATGGGACAAAGATTCCGGTACTTGAGGATGGGAAGTTTGTGGTTGCAGGGGCGGAGGGATTGAATCAATAAATTACATATAGAAATGGAGGATAGGATATGGCAAAAGTAGGTATTGTGATGGGGAGCGATTCGGATTTACCGGTGATGAGTAAGGCAGCACAGATTTTGGAAAAATTTGGAATCGACTATGAGATGACGGTGATCTCCGCACATCGTATGCCAGATATTTTCTTTGATTATGCAAAGAGTGCGGAGGAAAAGGGATTTAAGGTAATTATTGCCGGGGCGGGCGGCGCGGCGCATTTGCCGGGAATGGCGGCAGCAATTTTTCCACTCCCGGTGATTGGTGTGCCGATTCATACAAAGGCACTCGGCGGTGTGGACTCTCTTTATTCCATTGTGCAGATGCCATCCGGAATTCCGGTTGCAACCGTCGCGATCGACGGCGCGGCGAACGCGGGTATTCTTGCAGCAAAGATTCTTGCAACTTCCGATAAAGAATTATTGGAGAAGTTAAAAGCGTACAAGGAAGAGTTAAAGGATAGCGTTGCGGCAAAAAAAGAAAAATTGGAGCGGGTTGGTTATAGGGAATATAATAATTGATAGAGAATTTTGTGTTATAGTAAAAATATTTTTTTTCTATGCGGGTCTGCACATAAAAGAGGCCGCGTGCGAAAATGCACGCGGTCTTTTTTGTAACCCTTTTTCGAGAGATTCATATTATGATAGTGAACCAAGGAAGAGCGTCAGGAGGCGCTTTGTGTGGTGCGTATCCGGCGATTTTTTGCAAGAACATACCACGCAGAAAAGAGGGAGATTGATGATGTATCGGAATAATTTCAGACCGCCTCAGATGGGGCAGTCACGGCCAAATATGAGTTTTGGAAATTGGGGTTGTGGTATGCAAAGGACATATCCGCAGTCAGGAAATAATTGTTGTGAACCGGGTTGTTGCACTCCACCGGATAATGATTGTTGCGAACCAGGCTGTTGCACTCCACCGGATAATGATTGCTGCGAACCAGATTGTTGCACTCCATCGGATAATGGTTGCTGCGAGCCGCCACAGTGTTGTACTCCACCGGATAATGATTGTTGTGAGCCACAGCCGCCGGACAATGACTGCTGTAAAAATAACAAGCCGGATCCAGGTTGTGTCCCTTCAAAGAGAGATCCGATTGCAGGGATGGCACTTGCGATGGCGTATGTGCCATGGCAGGACTACAAGAATATTTGTCCTGAGGAAGAGGCATGGTGCAAGGGCACAATCTTTGCGCAATTAGACCTTGATTTTATGGCAAGGAGGTGCAACTGATATGGGAGAGATGAGCAGGAGAGAATTGCTCAACCACATCGGAAAAATCAGTTTTTCCATGGATGATTTGAGAATCTTTTTGGATACCCATCCGGATTGCTGCGAGGCATTAGTGCGTTTTAACGAGCTGGCAAAAAAGCGCGATGAGCATATCCACAAGTTTGAAAAGCTCTACGGGTCAATGAATTTTTATAATAATAATGTTTGCTGTGAACACTGGAGATGGGTGGATGCTCCATGGCCGTGGGAAGGAGAGTGTTAATTTCATGTGGAGTTATGAGAGAAGATTACAGTATCCGGTAAATATTAAACAGACGAATCCAAAACTGGCAATGGTGATTATTAGCCAGTTCGGCGGGCTTAACTGTATTTGCCCCTAGTCAATCACAAAATAAAAAAACGTCCATATGTTCAGAACTTTTATTATATATGATCCGTTCTACAACACTGCGGATTGCATTCTCCTTTGTGATATCGTCCGCATCGGAAGAGATTACATCATAGACATTTCGAATGCGCCTAAGCATTTCTTCATGTCGATCACCTGTTTCATTCTCTGCCATTAGCTTGTCAATGGCAGCTTGCAGATTTTCGCGTTCTGCTGCCAGTCTTTTTCGATTTTCTCCATATTCTTCCAATGTATCAATTTCCGCAAGATAAGCGTCCTTTGCACGTTTTTCTTTCGCAGATAATTTCGCAAGTTTTTCCTGTAGCAGGGCAATTCCTTCGGAATCCTGTTTATGAATCACCATATAATGAAAATCACCAGTTTCTATGAAAACCTGAAATGCTTGGCATACTGCTTCTCCAGCGCGTCGGTATGTGATATAATGGGAAACCGGGCATTTCCCTTTGGAGTAGTTCATGCACTGAAATGCAGAGAGTTTTGCCCCGCCGGAGGCGAGAAGTCCGCCGCAGTTATCGCAGCGCAGTAATCCGGAAAGCCAGTGTGCATGAAGTTCTGCTGGCTTGCGATTTATATTGCGATGTTCCTTTAAGAGTTTGTCGTTGACTGCCTGCCAGAGATTTTCGGAAACAATAGCTTCATAGTTCCCCTTTTCGATAATAAAATTTCCAGTAAGGTATTTGTGTTCCCGTAGATCCTGTTTCCCCGCAGGATTCCATCGAATATAGCCTTTATAGACAGGATTTTGCAAAATATATTTTACTGTGCGATTTTCCCAGGTATTTCCGCGCAGCGTTCGGATACCAAGGCTGTTTAACTCGCGTGCAATCCCAAATGGTGATTTGCCATGATACAGATAATCTTCGTACATCTGGCGTACAATTGCCGCTTTTTCCGGAACAGGAATTAAGATACCCTGCTCTAGACGGTAGCCGAATGGTGCATAAGTCTGATATTCGCCACGGCGCGCTTTTTCTGTCATACCTTTCTTTACTTCATCTGCGAGATTTAGCGAGTAGTATTCTGCCATCGCTTCTAACATTGCCTCAAGGATAACAGAGAATTTATCATCCTCAATATGCTCCGTAATGCTGATAACGGAAATGCCACATTCCTTGCGCAGCAGAGATTTGTAAACAATGCTGTCTTCGCGGCTGCGTGCGAAGCGGTCAAATTTATGAACAAGAATCAGATCAAATGGTCTGGGCTTTTGTTTTGCCATGGCAATCATCCGCATGAAAGCAGGGCGTTTTTCAGCGTGCCGGCCAGAGATTCCCTCGTCCGTAAAGATAAATTCATTGGAGATAAGGATATGGTTGCGCTTCGCATACTCAAGCAGAGCGCGGCGTTGTGCGTCCGGGGAATATTCGGTTTGATCTTCCGTGCTGACACGGATGTAGAGGGCAGCAGTCTGCATGGGATACCTCCGTTGGGGAATAAGTTGGTTTTGAATGCTTTGCTTTAATTTATTGGCGGCATTGCTTTTTTCAGAGAGCGAGGCTTTCAAGCTCCGCCCTATTTGTTGTACCAGTGTAGTACTTAGCTATCGAAAAGATTCGATTTGTGCAATGGATAGTCCCGTAGCTTGAGTAATAATATCTGTTGGAAGTCCTATTGCAATCATATTTTTAGCAATTTGAATTGCCTTTTCACGTTCCCCAGTTTCTCGCCCACGTTCTTCTGCTTCTAACATCCCCTGATTGTAGTCCCTAAGTGCCTTTTCCCTCGCTTCATACTCTATTCGCTTTTCTTTATCCTGGCTGATCACTTGTAGAGTATTGTAGGCACTCTCGATATAGGTGTTTTTCGTTGCCAACATTTCGAAATCCTCCTTTCGTTCGGAGTTGATAAATTTCGCCCATAATAAAATATCATCTTTCTCTTCTTTTAACTCTTTCGGGAGTTTCGGAAGCTCAATCAGATGAAATTCCATTTTGTCGGTGTATAAGAATTGGCGCGTATCCTCTCTGATATGAAAACAGGAATAAAATTCAGTTTCTTCCGGAAAAAGGATGAAATTTAAAATACTGATGCTTACGCATTTCTTAAACACATTGTATGTCTGCCCTAGTTTAATTTGCTCTGCATACATTTTAGCGAGATAGAATAGAGCGCGGTCAGCCCAAACCTTTAATTCGGACAACTGGATCTCAATATCAATCTCCATGTTATCTGTAAGGACTCTTACATCAAGAATCCCTTGCTTATCGTCCTCATGCACTCTTTGGAGGTAAGTGTTTAAGATCCTTGTTTCTTTGATCTCTGCTGGATCAAGCTTTAGGACAGCGGACAGAAAGCCGATGCGGGCTTTCTCATCCATCATGATTTCCTTAAAAGCAAAATCAATTTTTGGTTTCATTAAAAATTCTGCCATGGGTTCCTCCATATTTCTAATAATTTTATTTTACTTCTATTGATGCCGTGTGATGCACGCCCAATTTTGCAGAAAGGAGACAATGACAATATGGAAAAAAAAGATTTTCATTTTTTACATGATTTTGTAAAACATCCTGAGGGCAATTATAAAGTTCCAACAAAAGATATCTTTGCTATTTATTACAACAAAACAAAAACCATATACCATAATTTAGATTTCAGCGGTTCAACAAGGATTTACATATTTATGCCGAAATATTAGTAGATTTATTTTGACTGGGTGTGTTATCTGGTATTTCATTTTCAAGTATAATTTGCCTTTCGAATTTTTCTGGTGTTTCAGGTATATTAAAAGTGCTTTCTTCTGATTCAATTACGCGATAGAAGAAATCACGAACCTTTTCCCGCTGTGCTGGGGCAAGTTTTAAATATTCCTGCACCAGATTAAAACTAAATTTGTCAAGATTGAATTCTTTTTTTAACTGTTCCATCGTTCCAGAAGGTGTTTTTAAAAACATTTCCCCTCTGCCGGATCGAAGCCATTCCTCGTTGACAGAAAATTTTAAACATACAAGTTCTAAAAGATATTCTTTAATTTTGACACGACCGCGTTCTAAATTATTGATAACATCACCACTGACACCTATTCGCTGACCGAAGACAGCTCTTGAAATTCCGATTTTTTCGCGTAAAAGTCGGAGCCTTTCATTCAAAATTTATTCCCCCTTTTAATTCGATAAAATTATCATATCATTATTTGTTTGGTTAGTCAACTAAAAAAATGCAAATATTTTTGGTACAATAGTTGACAAACTAAAATTTAGTTGGTATACTTAGTACAACAACTAAATAAAAGAGATTAAAAAACCAAAAGGAAGGGGATGAAAATGGTTAAATAGCAATAAAGAAAATAAATATTACAATCGTTCATGAAGAAAACAGAACTTTTGTTTGTGTCCTAATATCACTTTCTCCTAAAAAGAGGATTATTGATAGGGAAAATTATAGGTGTTTTTTTATATATTCAAAGAGATGTTCCATCTCTTTGACGCGTCTTACATATTCCTCATTAGATAACTGCTCTTTTTGGTGTCGTTTAAGATATTCAATATTTTTCCCAAGTTTCTGTTTGGCTAATTTGCGTTCTGTGGCAGCACGTTGACGTTCACACAAATATAATTCGTGAACTTGTAGCTTATTACAATTATAGGAAAATAAGTAGCGTCCAAACCGTTCTTCTGGATTTTGGTTTGGATCGCGATAGTATGTTGCTATATAAGGTTTAGAACGTTTTTCAAAAAAAATATACTCAAAGAAGTTAAGATATTGTTGCCATTGGTTTAAATAATCATAGAAACTTAGTTCCATGAAAGTTAGATCACGTTCAATATACTGTGCTTCTTCAAAAGGAATATTAGTGGTCGGTTTGTTTAACAAATCTCGACAAGTGTTTACAAACGTAAGACCGGCTTCAAATTCTCGTGTATAGTGAAAAGAGGACATCAACATACGCATTGCTTGTGAAGGTGATAATTTTTCTGATTCATTTGTGAAAAAAGTATCAAAATTGTCCATGATGTTTATTTACCTCCGAGTTGGTAGTTCTGCCAAGAAAATTGTTTACAGAACAATCAAGATAGTTAGCTATAGTAATAACCTATGAGTATATTGTAACAGGAAAGACAAGATATTACAAGAGGTAGTGGGATAAAACATATACCTTTTAAAGTAAGATAAAATGTACCAATAAAAAATATAGTAAAAAAGTAAATTTGCGAAGATAAGGGGAAATAATGAATGAAGAATTCAAATCGATAAGATGTTCGGGAAAAAACCGTTTTGTTTTTACAGATTGGAAGGAGAAGGTGGATATCTTGAGATCAAATCTTTTGTTAAAGTGGAGGTACGGTACATAATGGAAAATTCTAACGAAAAGAAGTTCTATAAGGAGAAAATTATTGAAATGGTGGAGAAAATCGAGAATCTAAAGATATTACGGCTTATCTATGGATTTGTCAAAGGTGGTTACAAAGAAGAAAAAGCAGGGAGCGAATGACTCCCTGCGATCTTCATAAGATAAACTTTTCAAAGAAATTACAAATTAAATCTTTCTTATCTGTTGGCAATTTGCTGTAGTCTATCACTATTTGAGCGAATCGTTTATCGTGTAATGCAATTTTCATTACTGCATCAGAAAATTCCATATCAACATCAGAATCCTCTTTTTTGTCGGTTAAATCGGACTTTCCTATCCGAAAATAATCAGCCAATTTCTGTATTTTCCCAACATTCGGCATTGATTTTCCATTGCACCACATATTCAGAGTAGTTGAGTTTATCCCTAAATCGTCAGCAACTTCTTTTTGTTGTTTCTGATTAAGAGATATATACTTGTTCAGATTCTTTGCGAATATCTTTTTTTGTTCATCATCTGTCATTCTTGGCATACCTCCTTTCCGGTTATCATTATATACCGAATTTCAAACAAATTCAATATTAAATTCAAAAAAATTGAATTTGTGCTTGACAAACGAAAGAAATTCAATTAAAATGGATTTAGAAATCAAGAAAGGAGTGGTACAAATGCCAAGGATCTCATTAGAAGCGGTAAGGGTAAACGCAAAGATGAAGCAGAAAGAATGGGCAAAAATACTTGGGGTTTCGCCAACTACAGTGGTTAATTGGGAAAAAGGAAACACAGAACCTTCGCTATCGCAGTTACGAAAAATGAGTGAGTTATCAGGGATTCCCATGGATTTTATTTTTGTGCCTGATAAATCCAATTTAATTGAAGTATAAGAATAAAAAGAATTGTAGGAAGTCTTGCAGCTTTTGTGGGAATGGGTTAATGAAAGACAGCAGACCAACAGGGAAAGCAATAAAGGAAAGGGGGAAATGTGAAAAAAGAAAAGAGTGAACGGGAGCAGACAACAATCCGCCTCCCTGCGGAATTGAAAGAAGAGTTGCAGCGGGAGGCGAATCGGAGAGGCGACAGCTTTAATGAAACGGTGATTAGAATTATTCGGCGAGGTTTGGAACTTCAATAGAGCCATGTTCTTGTTCATATTTAAGTATTGCTTGTTTCATGAGCATTTCGATTTCCTTATTAACAGAACGACCGTTATTTTCGGAAACGACCTTAAATTTTTCCATCAGAAGTTTGTCAACCCTTAAAGGGTATGGATTTGCTTGTGCCATAATGAGCCTCCTTTTTCTGGTATCAATATTATATCCTTTAGATATCTAAATTTCAAGTACGCAAAAAGATATCAAAAAGATATTGACATTCAAAGGAAAATGCGATATGATATCTTATAGATATCATAAAGAGTTCTAAAAGGAGCAAAATTTGTGGTTCGTTTTTTAATCAGCATGACAGAGGAACTAAGAAATACGCTTAAATCTGTAGCAGATCAGCGCGGGCAAACATTATGCGGACTGATTCGCCAGATATTGTGGGAGTGGGTTGATAGCAGAAAGCAGGAGGAAAGAAAGGAGGCAAACCATGAAGAAAGAAAAGCCACCCATAAAAATAATTAACATCATGAAGGATGGTCGCATCGTGGAGGACATGAGTACCGTTACAATGCCCGTGGACGTTTACGAAAATGTAATGAGGATTTTACTCATGAGCAAACAGCGGAGGGAGAGAGAAGCGGAGGCGGAAGCGGCGGAAACAGAAGCAGTGAAATAGTGGTGTAGGAAAGGGGGTGATTGGATGGAACCACTTGGATCAATAAAGTTCTCCAATGGATATGTTCTGAGTAATTGCGTAATTGAGAAAGCGTGTTTGAAGGCTTTACAAGCAATCGAAAACGAACTTCCAGAGGAAGCCCGTTTTTTCGAAGCATATGCTCAAATAATTGATAACTGCAAAGAAACATTACAGGGAAAGAAAATTGTCTTATAGCAATTATAGAATGTACCATAGAAAGAAGGTGAAAAAGATGTGGATTTCAAAGAAAAGATGGCGCAAGTTAGAGAAAAGAATCACCGTCCTTGAACGGAAGGTTCAAAGGCAGTCCTTGGAAGATATCGCTATTTCTCTGGCGAACAATGTTGACAACGCTGTTGATTCAATTTTTCATACTCCTGAACCTTTTCAAGAGCAGAATCAATCACCGAACAGTACTCCCGATGAGATTGAAAGGGGGACGAACATTCATTGCCATACGAACAAGACAGCCCCAAGCGGTAAGCCGTCTTGTTCTAAGAGAGCTTTTCTAATGGCAGCAGAGCGGATCAAAGCTTTATACCATGCTTAGAAAGTTCTTGAGTGAGTTCTTTGTGATAAGTTGCTAAAAGAATATTGGTGTAATTGATTAACATGGCATCTTGCATACCAAGTTCATCCGATTGTTCATCAATACCATAATCATCGAATTTTCCACTAGCTACTTCTTTCATGGACTTTTCAAGAGAATCACTAATTATCTTGGAAATATTCATAAAGGTGTAATCTCCTTTCTCCATACTCGGCTTGGCAGAGCCTGTGAGTACATTGTAACAAGAGAAGCAGGGCATTACAAGAGATAGTGGAATATACGCACTTCAAAGTGAAACAGAATGTACCAATGAAAAAGTATAGGGGGGATAGCAAAATTGTAAAGAAAGAGAGGAAGAAATGAGAGATTTAGTAAAGACAACAATTACTTCTATGGAAGTAGCGCAGATGGTAGAAAAAGAGCATAGCAAGCTTTTAAAAGATATCCGAAGATATTCAGAGCAACTTAACGAAGCCAAAATTGGCTTGGTTGATTTCTTCACAGAAAGCACCTATATCGACGGAAAAGGGGAGAGCCGTCCTTGCTTCATGGTAACGAAGAAAGGTTGTGAGTTCATCGCTCATAAGCTGACGGGGCAGAAAGGCACAGAGTTCACTGCCCGGTACATTAACCGTTTCCACGAGATGGAACAGCAGCAGGAGAAAATGAATCCGGTAGAAATCCCAGTTGGTGAAGTCGCGAGTTATTTGAAGGCAATGGATAGGATCGCCGTTCGGCAGAACCTTGCACCATATAAGATTGCGGCGAATTTCAAGAGGGTATCGGAACAGTTCGGGATTCAGCTTTCAGAGGATTTTGTGAATGTGCCAGAGTATAATCAGATGGATTTTTCTGATTTCATTGACAGAGAAAGAGAGTGAAATGCGTAAGAACCTGAAAGAAGCCCGCCAGAGGGCGGGCATGACACAGCAGGAAGTGGCGAAATATCTTGGAGTTACCCTGCGAAGCTACCAGAGGTTAGAAAGCAATATACCACAATTTTTAGGCAGGATCAAACACTGGGATGCACTGGAAGATCTGTTTGGCATTCACCAAAGGGTACTTCGACAGGTATTTCCGATTCAGAAGAATTCAGAAGATAAAGGGAAATAGTATCTTCGGTAAAAGTAACCTTTGCAAGGAGCGCGGGTAAAAGGCGTGCGAGTTGTTTTTCGGAAGGATTAGACAAATTTAGTATTTGCGGAATAGCGGGAAGTAGCTCAACTAGGGAAGACAAAATAATGTCTTTGTGGAGGAGGATATCTTCCCAATTGGCAAAAAGACCGTTGCCAAGCAAGCAATCCACAGGGATATCAAAGTATTTTGCGATAGCAGAAACTGTCGATAATGGAGGTTCAATAGTACCCTCTTCGTACCGTTGGTAAGTGCGCAAAGTTACACCAAGATAAGTGGAAACGGATTTTTGTGTAATTTTAGAACGTTTGCGTATAAGATTTAAGCGTTTATTAAATTGCATGGTATTCCTCCTTAAAAAATACTTGAAAGCGACGAGATAAGTCGGTATAATGTACGACGTAGTAATCCGTAGTTAGTTTAAGAATTTAAACTTAGTTTATTTTACCACAACTTGGGAGGAAAAAGCAAATGTTAATGGCAAAAGAAATAGATACTGTGTGAGGATATAGGGTGGACGGTATACTGGACAATCCGCAGCACATACGATGAATGGGAGGAGGTGAGTAAATTGAGGAAAGCGAAAGAGATTACGGTAAGTTTATGGGTGAAAATCGATGGGAAATATGTTTTACTGGACAGTCTGCCAGCAGATAAGCGAAGAGAAACCCTAGTGAAGCTCAACGATAAAGCCATGCGTGCAATTGGCTATGTGCCAGTGGACGAAGTGGAGGAACCAACTGCCTGAAAAGGCAGCAGATGGACAAGCTATTGAAGAAAAGAGGTGTAGCAATGAGAACGCTATTAAGAGTCCATGAGGATGTCCACACCGTCCCAGAGGCAATCGGGAAGATGGTAGAGGCGTATATTTCTGAAGGATATCAGGTAGAGCGGCTGAGTAATATGAACTTTAAGATCACCTTACAGGGAGGCTGGATACATATCTACTGGGAGGATGGGCGAATCTGGCAGGAAATGATCATCAAAGAGGTTTCTTCTCCTACCAAAGTTTCAGCAAGTAAAGAGGATGATACAAGAGATAAAACAGGATATAGAAGAAAGTAGTATCCCGCAAGTTTCTGATTTAGAAGATAAAGAAACAATATGCTGCTTACTTTGTGAGGTTCTACAAAAAACCCGTGGATGCGCTGATCTACGTTCGTTGGATTTTGGGCGCAAAGATGAGATTGTCATAGCAGTTTTTGAAAGTAGAAGTCAGAAAATCAATGTTGCATATGATTCAGGAATGGCAATGATTCGCGATATTGTGAATCATTTAAGGTACTAAAGACAAACCATCACCGAAAAAATGAAGGAATGGCGGGAATAGATTCCAACTTGTCTGCGTTTTAGGCAAGTGCTGATTCTGGATTTTTTAGAGCAGATGGCGGAGAATGGGAAACAAATAAAAATAAGAATGGAGGAAAGGCAATGAGAATTGTTCAGCAGGAATCTATGGACACCATGGACAAGCTATCTCTTGGATTTTGTGAGAAACTGTATATCGTCAATGGCTTTATCACAGAGATTATTGCAGGGCATATCACAAGGATCGGAAGAGAAAC
>CAJTLX010000047.1 GCA_910577165.1 uncultured Lachnospiraceae bacterium | reverse complement strand
GAGCCCTATGATTTTATCTTTATGGATGCGGCGAAGGGACAGTATATGAATTTTCTTCCCTATATTCTGGCACTGCTCGCGAAGGACGGGATTTTTATCACGGACAATGTATTGCAGGAGGGCAGCATTGCGGAGTCGAAATTTGCGATTGCGAGGCGGGAGAGGGGAATTCATATGCGTATGCGGGAATATCTGTATGAACTTACACATCGGGAAGAATTAAATACCGCCGTTTTGCCGGTGGGGGATGGGATGTCGGTGACGACTTTTTGCCAGGGCTAAGCGTTTTCACTCAGAAACAAATAGCTTTGATGGCGGAGGGGAAACTGCATACTACAGGAAATTAAAGCAGAGGGGAAAGAAAAATATGGAAGAAAAAAACAGTTTTTCGAAAGGGGAAAAGCGGCAAAAAAAGCCGGAGCTTCTGATTCCGGCAAACAGTCTGGAAGTATTGAAAGTGGCAGTGCTATACGGTGCGGACGCGGTCTATATCGGCGGCGAACACTATGGGCTTAGAGCGAAAGCGAAAAATTTTTCGGCAGAAGAGATGCGGGAGGGCATTGAATTTGCGCATAGCCTGGGAAAGAAAGTTTATGTGACTGCAAATATCACGGCACATAATCGGGATCTGGTCGGCGTAAAGGAGTATTTTGGGGAGCTTTCCGCACTTTCCCCGGACGCGCTGATTATCTCCGATCCGGGCGTTTTTGAGATCGCGAGGGAAACTGTGCCGGAGATTGAGATCCATATCAGCACACAGGCAAATAATGTAAATTATCGCACCTGCCTTTTTTGGAAAAAAATGGGTGCAAAGCGTGTTGTAACAGCAAGAGAACTTTCCCTTACAGAGATTGCGGAAATTCGCACATATATCCCGGATGATCTGGAATTAGAAACTTTTGTACATGGCGCAATGTGTATTTCCTATTCGGGACGCTGTCTGCTCAGCAATTATTTTACCGGGCGGGATGCAAATCTTGGTGCCTGCACTCACCCCTGCCGCTGGAAATATTACCTGATGGAGGAAACGAGACCGGGTGAGTACCTGCCCGTATTTGAGAACGATCGCGGAACCTATATTTTTAATTCCAGAGATCTCTGTATGATTGAGTATATCCCGGAACTTATCGGGGCGGGAATCGATAGCTTTAAGGTGGAGGGACGCATGAAAAACGCACTCTATGTGGCGGCGATGGCGCGCACCTACAGAAAGGCTATCGATGATTATTTTGTTTCCGAGGAGTGCTACAAAGAGAATCTGTCCTGGTATCAAAGGGAGATTGGCAAATGTACGTACCGCCAGTATACCACCGGATTTTTCTTTGGAAAGCCGGGGACGGATGCGCAGATCTATGATAATAGTGTGTACGTAAAAGATTATGCCTATCTCGGAATTATCTATGAGGTGGGGGAGAATGGCGGCAGGATGGAGCAGCGCAACAAATTCAGTGTTGGCGATACGGTCGAGATAATGAAGCCGTCCGGCGAGAATCTTACGGCAAGGGTGCTTGCGATCCGCGATGGGGAGGGAAACTTGATGGGGAGCTGCCCGCATCCAAAACAGGAAATTTTTGTGCAGTTTGATCGGGAAATAGAAGTATTTGATCTGGTAAGGCAGTGCAGAGAACCATAAATTTGGCGCGGAGCCTAAAGGAATAAAAATTCCCCTGTGCCCCGCGCGGTTTAGATATTATATCGTGTTTTCTAACTCGTAGCAAGCGCGAAGTTTGGCGAGTGCCTTTTTTTCAATGCGGGAAACATAACTGCGGGAGATCTGAAAGCGATCCGCAATCTCGCGCTGTGTGATTTCTGGATAGCCGTACAGCCCGTAGCGGTAGAGTAAAATCTCTCTTTCCCTCCTGCTTAATGTGCCAAAGAGAAATCCCCTTAGCCTGCTGCGGTTTTCCTCCTCGTGCAGCCGGTCTTCCACACAGTCTTCCTGCGTTTCCATCACATCGATCAGTGTGATCTCATTTCCCTCGCGATCCGATCCGATCGGCTCAAAGAGCGATACTTCCCGCGCTTGTTTTTTGCTGCTGCGCAGCGTCATCAAAAGTTCATTGTCAATACATCTTGAAGCGTAGGTCGCAAGTCTTATATTTTTCCCCGGATTAAAGGTATCGATCGCCTTGATTAAGCCGATGGTTCCGATCGAGATAAAATCGTCTGCATCCCGTTCCGGGAGATTATATTTTTTCACAATATGAGCGACAAGCCGCAGATTGTGTTCGATCAATACTTCGCGCGCATCCGGATATCCGGCGCGCATCCGCTCAAGTTGTCTGGTTTCCTCCTTTGCGCTTAAAGGTTTTAAAAAAGCCTGCAAAGGACACCTCGGCGCTTAGGGTTTATATTACTTTATGCGCTGTAAGAACAAATGGTGCTTTTCCGATTAAAATTCCTTTGGGATTTGCCGGGGAATCGCTTGTCTTTTCTGGTTTTGCAAGTTATAATAGGGACAGCAAAAGGGGGAAGGCAGGTTTTTATATGGCAATCAGGGAAGAGGATATTTTATCTTACAGTTTTTTCCAGTATGGAACCCCATTTTTTGGGAGTTTCCAGGGAAAGAATTATCGAATTGCAAGAGATCCTCTGAAAAATGTGTTTTTTGATAGTGACCCGCACAAAAATGATGGGGCAACATTTGAAGTGACCGTCTGGGAGGGGATGAATAATTTTGCAACAACAAAATCACAGAAGGAAACAAAGCATTTTTCCTTTACGCCTGAAGGGCGGCTTGAGGTGATTGCGTGGCTTAATGAATGTGGGGACAGAGAGTTAAACGAGGAGGAAATGAAAAATAATGGGAAAAATTAAGAAGATAGCAGCAAAAGTGGGGGAGGTGGTAACTCTCGCGCCGGGGATATGCAGTCTATGGCTGGAGGAGATAGATTTTGTAAAGGATGCGGTGCCGGGGCAGTTTATCTCGGTGTACTGTGAGGATAAGAGCAGACTCCTGCCGCGCCCAATCAGCATTTGTGAGATCGATGGGGAGGGGAGGAGGATGCGCATTGTCTACCGCATTGCGGGGGCGGGGACAATGGAGCTTTCCAGGCGAAAACCGGGCGAACGGGTTACGGTGATGGGACCGCTTGGGAATGGATACCGGATGGATGGGATAAAAAATCCGGAGGGGACACATTCCCTTCTTGTTGGGGGAGGAATTGGAATTCCGCCACTTTTAGTTCTTGCGCAGGCACTTCCCGGAAAAAAGACCGCCGTGCTTGGCTACCGCGACAATCAGATATTTTTAAAGGAAGATTTTCTTTCGTGCGGCTGTGAGATTGTGATCGCGACGGATGATGGGAGTGTGGGGACAAAGGGCAATGTGATCGATGCCATCCGCGCTAAAGATCTGCGGGGTGATCAGATCTTTTCCTGCGGTCCAACACCAATGCAGCGCGGCGTTAAGGCATATGCTGCAGAGAATAAAATTCCGGCGCAGCTTTCGTTAGAGGAGCGCATGGCGTGCGGGATTGGAGCCTGCCTTGGCTGCGTGTGCAAATCGGCGGGAATTGACGCGCACAGCCAGGTACACAACAAGCGTGTCTGCAAGGACGGACCAGTATTTTTTGCAGAAGAAATTGAACTGTAAAATTTGATTATTAGCGCAGACCAGGAGGAAAAATGAAAACAAGTGTGACAATTGCGGGGGTGGAATTTAAAAATCCGGTAACTACTGCGTCCGGAACTTTTGGCTCCGGCATGGAGTACGGGGAATTTGTCGATTTAAACCGCCTTGGGGCGGTGACAACAAAGGGGGTGGCAAATCTGCCATGGCCGGGCAATCCGACTCCGCGCGTGGCGGAAACCTACGGCGGAATGCTCAATGCCATCGGGCTGCAAAATCCAGGGGTGGAAGTATTGCTCTCGCGCGATATCCCGTTTTTAAAACAGTATGATACAAAGATTATTGTCAATGTCTGTGGGAGGACAACAAAGGACTATGTGGAGGTGGTTGAGCGTTTATCCGACTCCCCTGTCGATCTGTTAGAAATTAATATTTCCTGCCCGAATGTCAAGGAGGGGGGAATTGCCTTCGGGCAGAATCCCGCGATGGTGGAGGAGATTACAAGGGAGATTAAATGCCATGCTAAGCAGCCCGTTGTAATGAAACTAAGCCCCAATGTAACGGATATTACCGAGATGGCAAGAGCTGCACAGGCGGGAGGAGCGGACGCGCTCTCGCTAATCAACACGCTGACCGGGATGAAGATTGATATTAAGACGCGAAGATTTTTGCTTGCCAACAGGACGGGCGGACTTTCCGGTCCAGCGATAAAGCCGGTGGCACTGCGCATGGTCTATCAGGTGGCAAATGCGGTGAACCTTCCGGTGATCGGGATGGGCGGCATTGCGACAGCGGAGGACGCGCTGGAATTTTTGATGGCGGGAGCAACGATGGTAGCTATCGGAACGGCAAATTTTGTAAATCCGCGTGCCACGCTGGATGTGATCGAGGGGATTGAGGCATATATGCAGGAGAACCGGCTCGAAGAGATAAAAGAATTGATTGGATGTGTAAGGTAAGTAAATATGGAAGAATATAGAAATGATTGTCGAGGGATCAGCCGGAGAGGTCAGTTCTTTGCCTAAAGCCTGTGAGATTGTGCGTAGAAAAGCGGTTTTTGAGATATCGGCAGGCGGCTTTCCTCATGCTCTGGCGAGGGCATTGGGCTGTCCAATAATGATGCCTCTTTCCCCGTCCTGAGGATGAGGAAAATAATATCTTTACCCATGCTCTCACCAGCAAAGCCATGGCGTTTTCAGACTCCGCTCTTGCGTGAGTGGATCTGAAGCTGATCGCGATGTTTCAGGATATTAAAAGCCGTTTCGCAGAGGCGGGGACTGAGCTATATGATAAATTTATTGTCAAGGTTTTTTCTGCGGGGGAGTGTTTGCCCATCGCTTTACTCTGCTACATCCCCAGTATGTATTTGCAGCTGTGGGGGGAGGGAGGAAATATGTATTCCCCTATATTGCCGTTAAAGACCTAAGAGCTAAACCTTTATAATATACTTTGCAGAACCCCGGCATGGATCATCGGTCAAGCACAGAGATTAGGGAGTACATTATCAGTTTTCTGAAAGATGTTCTTTTGGATATCTGAGTCGGAGCGGCTGTATAGGGACAGCTTAATTAAATAAAATATGGTCAACTCAGAACATCTTTTTTTGTGCGCACACCGACGCAGAGGAATAGGGGATCTCTACTGCCAGATTTCCTCCCCAAATCCATTGATAAATGCTGCCAGTTCCTCCGCCATCTTTTCCGCCTCCGGAATGCGGATATGCCCCGGTGTTTTGCAGCCGTTTCCCGAATAGAGGAAGTGGATGATCTTCGGGTCAGCGAATTCCCCCGCGATCTCTTCCAATGCCCTATCCCATGCCGCATCGTGGCAGAGAACGGTGGTCGCCAGCACAAAGAGCGCGGATGGATATTTTTCGCGCAGATTCTTTATCAGTGTGAGATAATGCTGCTTCCAGTGATTGCTTTTTATGGTATCTTTTCCCATATAGTCTTCCGGGTTGGAATCGTTCTGACCGATGGCGACAATTACAACGTGGGGGGTGTAGCGCGAGAAATCCCACGGGGTTATCGCGCCAAAATAATCGCAGTAGCGCAGCTTGTCCCAGACAGTTTCCATCCCGACATAGTCCGGTGCGTGAAAATATCCCGTTCGATCAAGAAGTGCAATGCCGCCCTGTGCGATATCGTGCAGTTCAGCATTTAACTTGCGGGCGGTTAAGAATGCATAGGAGTACCAGGAATTGGAGTAGACTCCATTATGTTCCGGCGGGTCAGGTTTTCCCACGCAGTCAAGTGCCTCGCAGACCTCCCCCGCACTGACCGAGTCGCCGTAGCATTCCATGCGCCGCTTTGGGCGGGCAGGAGGGGGAAGGATTTCCGCATCGAGAAACAGCCCGTAAAAGTCAAAATAGTGTGAGGCATCCTGGCATTTATACAGAATAATCTCGTGCGTTTCCCTGGAGAGTCCAGCACAGATTGGAAGAATAATTTCTTCGCTGTGCGCGTTGATCTCGATTTTTTCCTGTACTTTTCCGTCAATTACCACACCGATATAGTTGTGATAGCAGCTATGGTAATTTTTTAATTTCATTAAAACTTTGGTGCCACAAAAGCGGAAGGCAACGGAACTGCCCACATAGATAAAGCAGGGAACATCCGGATGAGTAAAATCGATTCTCCCGGTGTACAAAAGGGCAGCAGACGACGGGGAAATAAAATAATCCGACATAAAAAACCTCCAAAAGATAAAATATATTATGGGATTCAATCCCACATCTGATGTAGCTTCTATGTCAGTATAGAGAATGCAAAGACAAATGTCAAGAATGCCGAAAAAACTTATAAAAATTCCAGAAAATACTTGAAAAAATATCCGGGGAAGGTTATACTATTTGCAGTATCTGCCGATATAATAAGCAGAAAGAATGGAAAAGATTACAACATGGACGGGACAGATAGAGGACTGCCAAGGGCAGCAGATTTTGTTTCATGACAAGGAGGGAGATACATATGTCATTGAATTTATTTAATTATAACAGTTCATTATTTTCTGGAATGTCGTCAAATTCATCCGGGATGTCCAGTATGCTTGGCGATTATATGGCGATCCGCAACGGCAGCTACGGCAAGCTTTTAAAAGCATATTACTCGCAGGATGATGGGGGAAAAAAGAGTGCCAGTGCCCTGCGCAAGGACAGCACAAAGAAAAAATTGGAGGCACTTGCGGATTCGGAGGAAGTAAAGAAGTATAAGAGTACGCAGACGGACGCAGACTCCTTAAAGTCGGCGGCAAGTTCTCTGCGCTCCAGCTCAAAGCTTTTTGAGAAGGTTTCCAAGACGACGACCGATGAGAACGGCGAGGAGAAGACGGTAGTGGACTACGACCGCGACGCGATAAGCAGCGCGGTAAAGACCTTTGTGAAGGCGTACAACAGCACGATAAAATCCGCATATGATCAGGATAGTTCCGTTGTTCAGAAGAAGGCGGCTTCGATGGTGAGTGAAACTGCGGCAAACAAGAGTATGCTCGCCCGTGTCGGCATCACAGTGGGAAAGAACAATCAGCTTGAGGTGGACGACGAGAAGTTAAAGACGGCGAATGTCTCCACATTAAAGACGCTTTTTAAGGGAAGCGGTTCCTACGCGTCCAATATTGAGCGCAAGGCATCGGATATGGCATCGATGACAGAGCAGCTTGCAAAGAATGCCTCCTCCACAAAGACAAATTACAACCGCAACGGCAATTACAGTTCCTTTGCGACGGGCGGGATCTACGATGGATTTTTCTAAACAGCTAAATCCGCTCGACCGGGGAGCGAGTAATCCTTTGGGGACGGGCAAAAAATAAAAAAGAAAACAACCAGCAGTTGACTGCGTAGCATATCAACAGTTGGTTGTTTTTTTGTTGTCCTTATAGTAAGATAAGGGAGGAGGGAGAGTGAGGGAATTCTAAATTCCGGATACTGTCTTTCGAAGGTGACTGCGCAGTCAAAAGTATCCCAATAACAATGATTAAATGGAGGAAATTATGGACAATGAATTTGCAGAACGTTTTGCCATGCTGCGTCAAGGGCGCGGTCTGACACAGCAGCGTCTGGCGGATAAGCTTGGAGTGACAGCGCAGGCTGTGTCAAAATACGAAACGGGACAGAGCCTGCCGGATGTGCAAATGTTAAAATCGCTTGCCACTATTTTTGGCTGCACGATAGATTATCTGCTCGGATATGAGCTGGCAGGGGAAGACCGGCTTAATATGCGCGCGAGGGAGCGCGATGATGAGATTTCGCGCGCACTGCAAAAAGAGAGTTTAACCCTTGGTGTCGGGGCAGGAGCATTAGTTGAAATGCTGAGAGAAGAGAGTAAGAGTCAGTACGAGAAGATTCATCAACTGCGTGTGCGGCTTGCGCAGAACTATGGAATTTTAGTGCCGGTGATCCGGATAATGGATCAGGTGCATCTGTCGGATAATGAATATGAGATCCTGCTTTTTGGGCGTGTGATGGTAAGGGGAAAGCTGGAATATCCAATGCATTTTTATCTCGAGGAAAAGACAAAAGATCCGTCCGATCGTCCGGGAGTGGAACCAGTACACGGAATAAGCGGCGTATGGCGCATGAGATCGGAGGAGGAGAGAAGCGAAGGACAATTACCAACGGGAAAAAAGTCGGTTTCCTGTATGGAGATTTTGATCGCACATCTGGAGAAAGTTGTACTGGAAAATTATGGAAAACTATTGAACCGCCAGATTATCTCCCAGATGGTGGAATATGTGCGCAGACGCTACCCGGCTGTTGTGGAAGGGGTGGTGCCGGAGCGCGTAAGTTTGGCGAGAATCCAGAAAACTGTAGCTGCACTTATCGCTGGACGGGTTCCGGTAAACCAGCTCGACTATATTATCAGTTTTCTTGAGGAAAATCCGGAGGATACCGGGGAAAATCTTGCCGCGTTAAAAGAGGAACTGGGAACTGTTTTAAATGCTAACTAAGGAGATTAGAAAAAGGGTTGTCACATTTTATGTGGCAGCCCTTTTATGCACAGGGGCGTAGAACTTCCCTACTCGATTGCATAGGGGAAAAGGTTTTCTCCTACTTATCGCTCATATAAAGTGTAGTTGTGTGCAGAGAGCAGACGCTTCCCCTTCTGCAAGGACTCCTCCTCGTAAAACTCGATGCGCAGAACGCCCCGCTCAAATTCGCGGTTGTGAATAATCCCGATATTTTTGATGCTGATGCCATTCGCGCCAAGCGAGGTTGCAATCGTAGCGATCGCCCCCGCCTCATCGCTGATATCAATAAAAATTTCGTAGAAGCGGTTTAGCATCCCCTTTCCGTTGGGAATGCTGGCGCGGTAGGAACCTGCCTCCTCAAAAATACGGTAAAAATATGGTGCATCCCTCTTTACCACCGCATCGAGGACTTCATTTAGCGACGCAATATACTTTCTAAGCATCTCCTCAATACTCTTTGCATTTGACAGACAAATCGCCTGCCACATTGCCGGGGAGGAGGAGGCAATGCGCGTGATATCCTTAAAGCCCCCGGCGGCAAGTAAGCGCATCTGCTCTTTCTCATCGTCCGAAGTGCGCACCAGATTGACGAGCTGCGCGGCGATAATATGCGGAAGATGACTGACGGCAGCAGTGAGAACATCATGCTTTTTCGCATCGAGTACCACGGGGATCGCATGGAAATCTTTTACAAGCTGTATCATCCCACTGGTTATCTCTTGGGGAGTTTCCTTAAAGGGCGTTAAAATATAGTAGGCATTCTCAAGAAGCATGGTGCTTGAATTTGCATAGCCGGTCTGCTCGGAACCCGCCATCGGATGTCCGCCGATAAACTGGCGCGAAAGTCCTAAGGATCTAGCCATCTCCATAATATTGCCCTTGACGCTGCCCACATCGGTGAGAATACACTCTTTAGAAACAATATCCCTTAACGCGGTGAGGTATTCGATATTTTTCGAGACCGGCGCGCACAAAAAAATCAGATCCGCCTTCGAGAAGGCATCAAGTTCGCATACAATGCGGTCTAATATCCCCTCCTCCCTTGCGAGGCAGAGTCCTGGCGCGGGCGTGTCCTTGTGATAATCGTAGGCAAAGAGATTAAGCGCGGAGTTTTTCTTTCGCACAAGTCTGGCGATGGAGCCTCCAATCAAGCCAAAACCGATAAAACCGATGGATTTGATTTTATTTATCATAAAAATTCCCCGCAAAGGTTAAAATTTTCTGCCCGAAAGGGTGATGAACGGGCGCAGTTCCTCACAGAGTGAGTCAAACTGAGGGAAGGTTAATGACTGTGGACCGTCCGAAAGTGCCTTTTCCGGGCATGGGTGGGTCTCGATCATCAGCCCGTCCGCCCCGACGGCAACCGCGCACTTTGCAAGGGGGGCAACATAGTCGCGCACACCGGTCGCATGGCTTGGGTCGACAATAATTGGCAGATGGCTCTTTGCGCGGATCACCGGCACAGCACTGATATCGAGCGTGTTTCTTGTCGCGGTCTCAAAAGTGCGGATTCCGCGCTCGCAAAGCACCACATTTTGATTGCCCTCGGACATAATATACTCGGCAGCATTTAGCCATTCATCAATGGTTGCGGCAAGACCGCGCTTTAGTAAGACGGGAAGGCCAGTCTTGCCCGCCTCCTTTAAGAGATAGAAATTCTGCATATTGCGCGCGCCAATCTGAAGCATATCCACATAGTTTACCGCGGTCTCTATTGCGGCGAGGCTGGTCACTTCGCAGACAACGGAAAGCCCGGTTGCCTCACGCGCCTCCTTCATTAAGCGCAGTCCGTCCTCCTCAAGCCCCTGAAAGGAGTAGGGGGAAGTGCGCGGCTTGTACGCGCCGCCCCGGAGAATCTGCGCGCCGGATTTTTTGATGGCTCTTGCCGTCTGCAAAAGTTGATCTTCGCTCTCGATCGCGCAGGGACCGGACATAATCACAAACTCATCCCCGCCGATCGCGGTGTTTCCCACTTTGACCACAGTTTTTTCTGGATGAAATTTTTTGTTTGCCAGCTTGTAGCTCTCGGTAACCGAAACAATGCGCTCCACACCGTCCACGATTTCCAGATTCTGATTCATCAGCCTGGTCTTGTCGCCAATCACGCCGATGATCGTCACTTCCTCACCGTCCGATAGATGCGGCTCCAGCCCGTTTTCGCGGATAATATGCAGTACATGATCAATATTTTCCTTGGAAGCCTTTGGCTTCATTACAATAATCATAAAATTCTTCCTTTCAGATTTTTATTTTTTAGAAAAACTTAATGGAAAATCCCTGTTTTAGAATCAACGTAGATATTGTAATGGAATCCAGTGCAAATGTCAATATTATATTACGTTAAAGCGCAACGGTTTAAAGCGGATAAATTTTTTCTCTCGGACAAGACAGAAAAGAAAAATAATTTGCAAAAATATTTCAGAAAATTAAAGAAAATTGTTGTAAATATCATAATAATTTGATAAAATAGGGGAGTGGGAATACTTCCTCTTGCAGGTATTCCGTAAGAAAACAAAAAGGAGAGGCGCATATGGAAACTTATAAGTATGAAAAAATTAGAAATGTAGCGGTGCTTGGGCACGGCGGGGCAGGAAAGACAACGCTTGTCGAGGCGATGGCATATACGACGGGCATTACGACGAGGCAGGGAAAAGTTGAGGACGGCAGCACATTAAGCGATTATGATAAGGAAGAGATCAAGCGTCAGTTTTCTATCAGCACATCCCTTGTGCCGATCATCTGGGAGGACACAAAGATCAATTTTCTTGACACGCCGGGCTATTTTGATTTTGTGGGCGAGGTGGAGGAGGCAGTCTCTGCCGCCGATGCCGCTGTGATTGTGGTGTCCGGAAAGAAGGGCGTTGAGGTCGGCACGCGAAAAGCCTGGGATCTGTGCGAGAAATATAAGATTCCGCGCATTTTCTTTGTGACCGATATGGATGACGACAACGCGAGTTTTCGCCGCGTGATCGAGAGGCTCACCGAGCTTTACGGCAAGCGCATCGCACCGTTTCACTCGCCGATCCGCGAGAATGAGAAATTTGTGGGATTTGTCAATGTCGTGAAGATGGCAGGGCGAAAATTTACGAAACTTTCTGAATATGAGGAATGCCCAATCCCGGACTACTCGATGGAGTATGTCACGAAATACCGCGAGGCACTGATGGATGCGGTGGCGGAGACAAGCGAAGAGATGATGGAGAAATATTTTGAGGGAGAGGAGTTTACCGCTCAGGAGATCTCGACCGCGCTGCGCTCAAGTGTGATTGATTGCAGTATTGTTCCGGTTCTTATGGGTTCGGGGTTAAATGGACAGGGTACAAATATGCTTTTACAGGCGGTGGAAAAATACTTCCCATCACCAAATAAATGTGTGATCACTGGGATCAATGCCAAGACCGGCGAGACATTTGCGGCGGACTATGATGCCAACAGGCCAATGACGGCAAAAGTATTTAAGACGATCGCGGATCCGTTTATTGGGAAATTTTCCTTTATCAAGGTTTGTTCCGGAATTTTAAAATCCGACGATGCGATCTACAATGTGGATAAGCAGACGGAGGAAAAATTATCAAGGCTCTATATTCTGCGCGGCAAAGAGCAGATTGAAGTCAAGGAACTCTACGCGGGAGATATCGGCGTGATCGGCAAACTCTCCAACACGACGACGGGGGACAGCCTTGCGACAAAAGCAAATCCGATTCAGTTTGACCGCCCGAAGATGTCGGTGCCTTACGAGTACAAGAGCTATCGCGCGAAGAACAAGGGCGATGAGGACAAAGTTTCCCAGGCACTCTCAAGGCTGATGGAGGAGGATCTGACGCTGCGGGTGGAGAGCGACAAGGAAAATCATCAATCATTGCTGTACGGTATTGGGGAGCAGCATCTTGAGATTGCGGCGAGCAAATTATCCCAGCGTTTTAAGGTGGAGATTGAGCTGGCAAGACCGCGCGTAGCATACCGCGAGACCATCCGCAAGAAGTCGACGGCGGAGTACAAATATAAAAAGCAGTCCGGCGGACACGGACAGTATGGTCATGTCATTATTGATTTTGAGCCGCTTAGCGATATGGAAAAATCCTATGAGTTCGCGGAGAGCGTATTCGGCGGGGCTGTGCCAAGAAATTTCTTTCCTGCGGTGGAGAAGGGGATTGCGGACAGCGTGGAAGCAGGACCTTTGGCAGGGTATCCGGTAGTCGGCATCAAAGCAACGCTGACGGGTGGTTCCTACCATGATGTGGATTCCTCGGAGATGGCGTTTAAGACGGCGACCATCCAGGCATTTAAGCAGGGGGTAATGAGTGCGAATCCGATTTTACTTGAGCCGATCGCGACGATCAAAGTGATCGCACCGGAGCGTTTTACCGGCGATATTATGGGTGATCTAAACAAGCGGCGGGGCAGGGTGCTTGGCATGAATCCGCTGCACAATCGTCAGCAGGAGATTATGGCGGAGATTCCAATGTCCGCGCTGTGCGGATACTCAACGGATCTGCGCTCAATGACGGTGGGGATCGGTACATATTCATATGAATTTACAAGATATGAACCGGCACCGTCCGATGTACAGGCAAAGGTGTGCGAGGAGAATGCAAAATAATCACCGTGCAGGGCGTGCAATTTGCACGCCCTGTATAAATTTACGCGTTTTTCAGTGATTCAATCAATGCTTCCAGCTCGCCAATACACGCGCCGCATACCGTGCCTGCACCTGTAGCGGCTTCCACTTCCTCCAGGGTATTTGCCCCGTTTTTTACCGCCTCTTTGATATCGCGGATACTCGTCCCCATGCAGGGGCAGATGATCTCGTCGTCGTCCATGGTTTTTCCTCCTAAATTCTTGTTTTTCTGGAACAAAGATGCCCGTAAGAGAGTATGACCGAAAAGAGGAAATTTAATCCGGTGTACAGGGAGTAATTTTGCACAAAAACGAGGGAAAAGATTCTACACTGGGCAATTTAGATAATGCTTTACATCCGCAGAGAGAACTGTTAAAATAAGACTATCCGTTTTGATAAACTGTTCTTTTTGTATCTTTTTTCTTAACTTATCATTTCTCACAAAAGTCTTTCCTTTTCCTGGAAGAAGATTTTTTCAGAAGAAAATTATGTCGCAGAAATTGAAGGAAAAAGTTCTGGAAAAGTGATTGACATTTTTGGAAAAATGAAGTATGATAATAACAGAACAAATGTTCGAATGGATAGTTTAATTTAGTGAAGGAGACTAGACGATGGCGAAGGAAGATAAAATGAAGGCATTGGAAGCCGCACTTGCTCAGATTGAAAAGCAGTACGGGAAGGGTTCCATCATGAAACTCGGAGAAAATACGAGCAATATGAATATTGAGACCGTGCCGACCGGCTCGATTAGCTTGGATATTGCACTCGGTCTTGGCGGGGTTCCTAAGGGGCGCGTGGTGGAGATCTACGGACCGGAGTCGAGCGGCAAGACAACGGTGGCATTGCATATGGTGGCGGAAGTGCAAAAGCGCGGCGGCATTGCGGGCTTTATCGACGCGGAACACGCACTCGATCCGGTCTATGCGAAAAACATCGGTGTGGATATCGATGAACTCTACATTTCCCAGCCGGACAACGGCGAGCAGGCACTTGAGATCACGGAGACGATGGTTCGCTCCGGTGCGGTGGATATTATTATTGTGGACTCCGTGGCGGCTCTTGTGCCAAAGGCGGAGATCGAGGGCGAGATGGGCGATTCCCATGTCGGATTGCAGGCAAGACTGATGTCACAGGCACTGCGCAAGCTGACCGGCGTGATCAGCAAGTCGAACTGTATTGTCATCTTTATCAATCAGCTTCGCGAGAAAGTCGGCGTGATGTTCGGAAATCCGGAGACGACCACCGGCGGGCGGGCATTAAAATTTTACGCTTCTGTGCGCCTTGATGTGCGCCGGATCGACTATATCAAAAATGGTGGGGAAAATATCGGCAACCGCGTGAGAGTCAAAGTCGTGAAGAACAAGATCGCGCCGCCATTTAAAGAGGCGGAGTTTGATATTATGTTCGGTCAGGGAATCTCGCGCGAGGGGGATATCCTTGATCTGGCAGTCGGGGAAAATATTGTCCAAAAGAGCGGCGCGTGGTTTGCGTACAACGATGCGAAGATCGGGCAGGGGCGCGAGAATGCAAAGCAGTATCTGCGCGATAATCCGGCGGTGATGAGTGAGATTGAGCAGAAGGTACGCGCAAATTATGGTATCGGTGCGGTGGAGGATGCCACAGCGGTACCGGAGGCAAAGGAGGAGGCAGCACCGGCGGAGAAGCCTTCACGCGGGCGCGGCAGAAAGGCGGCGGCTGAAGCTTCCGATGCAGCGCGAGAAGCTTCTACTTTAGAACCAGCACAGACAAGTGAGGGCGTGGATTCCTCCGAGGCGGCAGCACCAGCAGAGCAGACGGAGAATTGATGGAGACCGTGATCACGGCGATCGAGGAGAAAAAGGGCAGCCGCAAGCGAAAGATCTATGTGAATGGCGAGTGGCGGTTTTCCCTGTATCCGGGGCAAATACACCAGTATCAGCTTAAAGAGGGGATGGAGTTTTCCGACGCGCTGTACCAGCAGATCGGTAAAGAAACTTTGTTGCCCCAGGCAAAAAAGAGAGTGCTAAACCTTCTTACGGCGAGGGATCGCACAAGAAGAGAACTTCTTGAAAAGCTTGCGGGGGACGGATATCCGGAGGAGGTCTGCACGGCGGCAGTGGAATATGCCGAGAGTTATCATTATGTGGACGATCTGCGTTTTGCCATCACTTATCTGCGCTCATATGAGGAGGAGAAGAGCCGCTTACAACTCTCGATGAAGCTGAAGGAGAAGGGGATCTTGCGCGAAGTTGCGGACGAGGCATTTGAGGTGGTGAGAGAGGAGCGAAAAGAGCGTATGGGGGAGGAGTTTGAGGAGGCGGAGATCGTCGCGCTGCGCAGACAGATTGCCAAAAAGACAAAGAATGCCGCGCCCTCGAAAAAGGATTCTGCCAAACTTTTCGCCTCGCTTGCCGCAAAGGGATTTTCTTCCTCGGATATTCGCAGTATATTTAAAGAGATAGAAGATCGCAATATACTTAAAGAAATAGAAGATTGCAGTACGTTTAAAAAAATGGAAGAATTTGGGGATTGGGAGTAATAAAGGTATATATAGATTCGATACATTGAAAAGTCAGCCGATCGAGTGAGATCTAAAGCTGACTTTTCTTGTTTAAATATTTTTTCTTAACAGATATTTTCTGTATTGGCAGAGGATAGAAAAAAAACCTTTATTTTGCACCGGAAATGCACGATAAAAGAAAAAAATTAAATTTCTTCTTGACATTCGACGAAATAAACAATATTATAGTATACGTTAATTCACATGCACAATAAAATATTTTATGCGGGGTATTTCACAAAGGAGTGGGTATATTATTATTCATTCCTTTTCTTGTAATTACTTGATCAGCGTAAAGTGTTAAAGAGGAGAAGACCAAGCGTGCATGGAAAATATAACAAGGAGGAAAATATTATGAGGAAATTTTCTACAAGGGTTCTCGCACTTTCCCTCTCCACAGCAATGCTGTTTTCTATGGCAGCGTGTGGCGGAAAGGACGAGGAGGAGAATCCGGATGCAACTCCGACCACACCGGGTCAGACCGACAATCCGGGGAATGGGGATAACCCAGACGATAATCCAGGCGTGACAGAACAGCCGGAGGCACCGATCGCAGATTATATCTATAAGGATCATGTATCGGTTCTTCCGACCTACTGGAACCCACTCGACTACCAGACAAACGATGATGGTTATTTGTCAGGATTTATTGACGGTCAGTTCTATACTTTCGTCTACAATGATGAGATTCATCCGGTAGAGGGAAGGGAGCCGTTTACCGGATACAAGATTATCCCGGAGATGGCGGCGAGCGATCCGGTCGATGTGACAGAGCAGATCAAAGTATCCCACCCGCAGTTTAATATTCCGGAAAGTGCGACATCGGGCTATGCTTACACGATTGACTTAAATCAGAATGCAACCTGGGAGGACGGCACCAAGATCGATGCGGATTCCTACATTTATTCGGTAAAACAATTGCTTGATCCAAAGCAGCTCAACTACCGCGCTGCGGACTGGTATACCGGTTCAAAGGCGATTGCGGGCGCGAAGGCATATTTTTATGGTGGCAGAACCACAAAGATTGCCAACAGTGAAGATGGCGAGGCGATGAAATATCAGATTGCCGACCTAGTAAAGGGCGAGGACGGCACCTATAAGACAGCGGACGGCAAGAACGTGTATATTGATCTGGATGAGGGATATGCATGGCTTGGCGGTGATTCCCTTACCGTTTTCCACGATGATGGATATATTCCGGATGAGGGATGCTGGAATGTTCTCTCCCCATTAGCGGACAGGGAAGGTCTTGTATCTGTTACGGACGAAACATTAAATGCCCTCTTTGTATTTACTGGCACAACAACGGATGTATGGGGTGCTGAGACATGGGAGCAGTTAGGGTACTATCTCTCGATCGATGACGAGGCATTCCCGGAGATCGAGTATGATGGCAATGTCGGCTTCTTTAAGAGCGGAGATTATCAGATCACAATAGTACTTGAACGGGCACTTTCCGGCTTCCAGCTCTACTATCAGCTTGCGATGGGCAATCCTTTAGTATATGAGCCGATCTACGAGTCGTGCAAGAAAGAGACAAACGGCTCGTTTACGACAAACTACAATACAAGCGTGGATACGACAATGTCCTATGGCCCGTATAAGCTGACCGTTTACCAGACCGACAAGGCACTGCGTCTTGAGAGAAATGAAAACTGGTGGGGATATAACAGCGAACTTTACACCTACAAAGATCCGACGGATAATCAGATTTATAAGATGTATATGACGGAAGTGATTGATACACAGGTAATCAACGAGCCGGCAACGCAGAAGCAGATGTTCTTAAAGGGCGAGCTTGCGACCTATGGTCTTGGCAGCGAGGATTTTGAAGCTTACCGCAATTCCGACTATGTACATGTTACCCCGGAGGCAACACTGTACTTCTTTATCTTCAATGGATTTACCAAGGCAATTAACGAAAGAGAGAAGGCAGCGGATTTTGATACGACCAAGTACGATCTCCAGACAATGACGCTCACCACTTTCCGCAAGGCGATCGCCATTACCTATGATAAGGAACTGCTCTGCGCAAGTGTTTCCCCGGCGCGTTCCGGCGGTTACGGTCTGATTGGTACTTCCTATATCTACGATCCGGATACCGGCGCGAAATATCGCGATACCGACCAGGCAAAGAAAGTACTCTGTGATTTCTACAGTGTGGATGTCTCCAAGTTTGCAAACCTTGATGACGCAGTGGCTTCGATCACTGGTTATGACCCGGTTGCGGCAAAAGAACTCTATGCTCAGGCATTTAACGAGGCAATTGAACAGGGTTATATTACTGATAGTGATGGGGATGGAAAATCCGATCAGATTGTGCGCATTGAATACTGCTCCTCCGTATCCAATGATTTTATCAAAAAGACAATCGACTATTTAAATGAGAAATTAAAAGAAGTGCTGAAAGATACACCATTTGAAGATAGGGTGGAATTCTACGAGTCCGCACCTTATGGAAATACCTGGTCAGACAAGATTAAAAATGGTCTTTCCGATGTGGTATTGGCTGGTTGGACCGGTTCGACTCTCGATCCGTTTGGCTTGACCGAACTTTACACTGACCCAGACCGTCAGTATGATGGAAAATGGTTTGACGCAACAAAAGCAAATCTCACCCTTACCGTGGATATCGCAAAAATCGGTGAGGAACCGAATATGAAAGAGATTACAATGAACTTAAAGCAGTGGTCCGACGCGTTAAACGGTGCTACCGTAGAGTCCCCGGTAGGTCCGGTAAATTTTGGTGACGGTATGGCGGAGATCGATACCAGACTTACGATTCTTGCAGGTGTTGAGGGCGAGATCCTTCAGACTTACGACTATATCCCGATGCTTCAGAATGCGGGAATGAGCCTTCTTTCCCAGCAGCTCTACTATGTAGTGGAAGAGTACAGCCCGATCATGATTCGCGGCGGTATTCCGTACTTAAAGTACAACTACACTGAGGCAGAGTGGAGAGAGTTTATCGCATCAAACGGCGGAGAATTAAGCTACTAAAATCTTCGGCTTTCAGGGAGAATGAGAATCGAGATAATTCAGATCAAATACAGGGGCAATCTGTCCCTGTATTTGGTGCTGAAAATATCCTGTATTTTACTGTTGTTCTAAAAAAGCGGCACAGAGAGCAGTTTTGAGAACGGGCAATGGGACTTTGCGGTTGAAAGCTGGGAAATCGGAGGATGTTTTATGTGGAAATATATTACACAAAGAATTTTGCTGATGTTCATGACCCTGTTTATCATTACGGGGATCTGCTTTGTGCTGATTCGTATGCTGCCGCTGCCGCCGCTGCCGGCGGAAGATCCGCACTCGGTAATTGTGGAAATGCAGCGCGAGGCAGCTGGTTATAACAAGCCTTATATGGTGCAGTTCGGCATTTTTCTAAAGAATATTTTTACGAAGTTTGACTGGGGTGTGAGTGACAAACTCTATATTGGGCGCGAAGTTGCAGACATTTTTTTGGATAAGCTGCCCGCGACCATAATTGTAAATATTTATTCTATCTTGTTGAGTATCCCAATAGGAATTCTTTTGGGAATTTTTGCCGCATTAAAAAAGAATACCTGGATTGACCATACAATTTCTACCTTGACCATGGTGGTAATTTCCGTGCCTTCTTTTGTGTATGCATTTATTATCCAGTATGTATTTTATTATAAATTAAATATCCTGCCCGCACTGATGAATGCCGGAAAGGACTTTTTTACCTGGAGTATGTTTAAGAGTATGCTCCCGGCGATAATGTCTTTGTCCTTCGGAGTGATCGCAGGTTTTACGCGCACGACACGAGCGGAGTTGACGGAAGTTTTGACCAGTGAGTTCATGTTGCTCGCGCGCACAAAGGGTCTGACCAAGACACAGGCGACCGTGCGCCACGCGCTAAAGAACTGTATGGTTGTCGTGCTGCCATCAATTTTTGGTCAGTTTATCAGTATTTTGAGCGGCTCGCTGATTATTGAGAGAATTTTCTCCGTTCCGGGTGTGGGCACTCTGTACTTAAATTCCATCCTGGCACCGGATTATCCGTTGTTTATGATGTTGACTGTGTTCTATACAAGCATTGGCCTTGTCGCCGCGATTGTTGTGGATATCAGTTACGGTTTCATTGATCCTCGTATCCGTATGGGTTCGAAGAAATAAGAACGGAGGGCAGGCATATGGAAAACAAATTTGAAAATATTCCGAAGGAGCTGTTTGAATTTGCACAGCTTGATGAGGTTTTACACGATAAAAAAATGGAGACCAAGGCGAGAGGTTTTTTTGCAGACGCGCTTTTGCGCTTTAAGAAAAACCGTTCTTCCGTAGTGGCAGCGTGGATTATCGGATTTTTGATTCTCTTTGCCATTATCTCTCCAATTACTTCTCCTTATACAATCAAGGATAAGGATGTAATCTATCAGAATTATCCGCCTTATATTGAGGGGATGGCAGAGAAAGGGAGCAGCATCTTTAACGGCGGCAAAGTTCTGGCAAGCCAAAATGAGCAGTCCCTTGACAAATGGCACGCGATCGGCAAGGAAACCGGTATGGATCCGGTGATTGGGATTCGCGGCACGGAGGAAGTGGAGTCGAAGCACCGCGGTCAGACCCGCATTACAAAGTATTATAAGCTGGAACTCAATCAGTACTATGCTGTCGGAATTCGCACACAGACTTTTTCCTACGAGGAATTTGCGGATATTCAACGCTTCCAGAATGAAACGGGGATACAGGTAATTTATCCGTGGGTTGAGGCGAAGGATATCGCGGGGATCGACAATGATCCTTCAATCTGGTATCAGGTGTCGGATGCAAAGGGGACACCGGTAAAGGATGAGAATGGAAACTGGATTCCTGCCTACTCGTCAAATTCTGCGATCGAGGGCGCGCCGTATAACAGCCAGCGCATTGAGGGCGATCCGGGAACCTGGATTTACAGTGTCCGGAAATCCGGTGCGGTATCTGCACGTTTTTGTTATTATAATTATTATATTTATAAGAATGGTCATGTTCCGCGCTATCTTTTTGGTACAAATGTTATGGGACAAGATTTATTTATGGCAATCGGCGTGGGCGCGCGCTTTTCGCTGCTTTTCGCGCTTGTGGTTTCGACAATCAATCTGTTTATCGGCGCGATCTACGGAGCTGTGCAGGGGTATTATGGCGGCAAGATCGATATGATAATGGATCGTGTTGCCGATGTGCTGAGCGGTCTGCCATTTATTGTCTGCGTAACGCTGTTTCAGAAGCATCTGGCAAACCAGGTTGGCGCGGTAGGTTCCTTCCTTTTCGCCTTTGTGCTGACCGGGTGGATTGGAATGTCAGCATTAGTGAGAAAGCAGTTTTATCGCTTTAAGGGACAGGAGTATGTCCTGGCGGCAAGAACGCTTGGTGCGTCGGATAAACGCCTGATGTTCAAGCATATTTTTCCGAATTCTCTCGGCACGATTATCACAAGTTGTGCGTTAGTAATTCCCAGCGTTATCAATTCGGAGACGAATATGACTTACCTGGGCATTGTAAACTTATCCGAATTTGCAGGCACAACCATTGGGACATTGATGTCACAGGGACAGTCCGTTGCGACGACCTCGCCGCACGCGATGGTTTTCCCGGCGATCTTTATCTCGCTTTTACTGATTTCCTTTAACTTATTCGGCAACGGCTTGCGCGACGCATTTAACCCATCGACAAGAGGAATGGAGGACTAGGAAATGGAGAAGAAACTTGAAGTAAAAAATCTGGTAATTTCCTTCCGCACCTCGAACGGGAAAGTGCAGGCGGTGAGAAATATCAGTTTTGATCTGGCAAAGGGGGAGACCCTGGCGATCGTCGGCGAGTCCGGATCGGGCAAGTCCGTTACCTCCAAGGCAATCCTTGGCATTTTAGCCGGAAATTCGATTATTGAGGGCGGGGAAATTATCTATGACGGAAAAGATTTGCTAAAGATCTCGGAGGAGGATTTTCACCGGATTCGCGGGGATAAGATTGCGATGATCTTCCAGGATCCGATGTCAAGTTTAAATCCGATTGTAAAGATCGGCAGACAGCTTACGGAGGCGATGATCTTAAAGAACAAGGCACGCCGCAAAGAATGCCGCAAAAATTTTAACAGTTATCTGAAACTGCTTGAGCAGAACATGATTGAGGCGAGCGCGAAAGGTGACGCGGCAAAGATAGCGGCACTAAAGCAAAAATGCAAAGATTTTGATAAGTTTGAATATAAGCATATCGAGTTGGAGGCAGAGTATAACAAGGCGAGAGAGTCCGCTGTGGAAGCGGTTTCTGAGCTGGAAAATCTTGTGTTCGAACTGGAAAAGAAATTTGACAAAAACTTAAAAGATCGAATCTCGGATGTGGTAAAACTTGCAAAGAATTCCTGCCATACCTATCTGGTAAAGAAAGATGCACCGCACCTAAACCGCCTTGCAAGTGAACTGCCAAAGCTTGCCGCTTCGGAAAAGGACACAAAGAATTACCAAAAGACGATTGCCGCGATGAACGAGATGCTGCCGATCCTAAGGGCGGCTCTTGCCCTAGAGCAGCCAAATTTCTTCGCGCTTGGCTACTATGAAACCTTTGCCAACGCGGCCGTACCGGAAAAGCCGATCGGAGAATTAAATGTTTTCATGCATAAATATCTGGACGATAATTTTATGCTGGCTTTTATTGACGATGCGAAGAAAGCTCTGATCTACTCGGCAGAAAAATCTTATCAGGCAAAGGAAAGGGTTGTGAAATTCTTAGAGGGGAAGCGTGCAGTATTTTTAAGGGAGCATTTGGACAAAAAGGAATGCGAGGAAGCACGCAAACTCTGCGCTAAGGAGGTTGCGGAAACAATCGATCATATGGAGATCCGAAAGGACAATCTTGCCTATACTTTTGGGACGGGGCTTCGAAGTGAGATTGACAAGTATTTTAATGGTATTCGCAAAAATGAAAAAGAGAAGAAACGCTATGAAAAACAGAAGGCGAAATATGACGCGCTTGTGGCGAAGGGAAAAGATCCGGACTGGCAGGTAGTGCCGGCTTCCTACACCGATCTGGAACTGACGAAAACCAATATTGTAATGCAGATTGACCGTCTGATCGCGCATTATAAAGAGATTTTAGCGGCAAAAGAAACGCGGGATTTTTCTGCGGAAACGGTTGCCGTGATCGATTACTTAAAGGAAAATGCGAGCGGCGTAGTCGAGAAAGTGACAAAGCGCCTGGCCAAGGAGAGGGCGATCAAGCTGATGGAGGAAGTGGGCATTCCGGAGCCGAGAACCAGATACAATCAGTATCCATTTGAGTTTTCCGGCGGTATGCGTCAGCGTATTGTCATTGCGATCGCGCTGGCGGCAAATCCGGATATCCTAATCTGCGACGAGCCGACCACGGCACTTGATGTGACCATCCAGGCGCAGATTCTGGAATTGATTAACCGCTTGAAGAAACAGAGAAATATTTCCGTTATTTTTATTACGCACGATCTGGGTGTGGTTGCAAATATGGCGGATCGCGTGGCGGTAATGTATGCAGGAAAGATCGTCGAGTATGGGACGGCGCAGGATATTTTCTATGAGGCGGCACACCCGTACACTTGGGCACTGCTCTCCTCCATGCCGGATCTCGACACTTCGGAGAAACTTGATGCTATTCCTGGCACGCCGCCAAACATGATTTTCCCGCCGAAGGGCGATGCATTTGCGGCGCGCAATAAATACGCTTTAAAAATTGATTTTGAAAAGGCACCGCCAATGTTTAAGATCAGTGATACACATTATGCGGCAACCTGGCTATTGCACCCGGACGCGCCTAAGGTGGAGCCTCCTAAGATTGTGACCGCGCGGATTGAGAGAATGAAGAACAGGAGGGAGGCAGAAGATGGAAGATAAAAGGGATGAAGTTTTATTAAAGGTGGAACATCTTTGCCAGTACTTTAAGATGGGCAAGTCCGAGTTAAAGGCCGTGGACGATGTTAGTTTTGATATCAAAAAGGGCGAGGTATTCGGGCTGGTGGGCGAGTCCGGCTGTGGAAAGACAACAACTGGACGCTCCATTATTAAATTGTACAATATCACCTCCGGAGATATTTATTTTAAGGGGATCCGCATCGGCGCGGGCATTCGCTCCTACCAGAATGCGATCGCAGAAAAAAGGGCAGAATACAGGGAAAAGATAAAGAACGCGAGCGGCGATGCTGCTACAAAATTAAAAAGGGAACTGGATGATTTTGTTGCAGAGCAGAAGGCGGCGATCAAAGCGGCAAAACACGATCAGAAGAACTGCGATAAGATGTATGCAGAAAAGCGCGTAAAAGAAGTAAAGGCAAAGTATGAGCCGATGATTGCTTCCGCGTCGGCGGCGCAGAAGGAAAGGCTGCAAAGGGAGTATCAGAATGAGCTGCGCAAGGCTAAGCGCACCAAGTTAGTCACGCAGATCCAGATGATTTTTCAAGATCCGATCGCCTCGCTTGATCCGCGTCTTACCGTGCGAGAGATTATCTCCGAGGGGCTGATTATCCAGGGAGAGCGCGACAAGGAGGTTATTGACAAGAAGGTCTATGAAATGCTAGAGTTAGTCGGTCTGGTCAGAGAACACGCCTCCCGCTATCCGCACGAGTTCTCCGGCGGACAGCGTCAGCGCATCGGCGTGGCGCGCTCGATTATTATGAACCCGGAGATGATTATTGCGGATGAGCCGGTCTCGGCACTTGACGTATCTGTACAGGCGCAGGTAATCAATCTGTTGAATGAGTTAAGAGATAAGTTTGGTCTGACCATATTGTTTGTGGCGCATGATCTCTCGGTAGTAAAATATTTTTCTGACCGTATCGGCGTGATGTATTTTGGAAAATTAGTTGAGTTAGCACCATCGGATGAGTTGTTTTTAAATCCGCTTCATCCGTACACCAAGTCCTTGCTCTCGGCGATCCCTCTGCCGGATCCGATCTATGAAAAGCAGCGGGTGCGCATTGTGTACAATCCGCTTGCGGAGCATGATTACTCGGTGGATAAGCCAACGCTTCGCGAGATTAAGCCGGGACATTTTATTCAGTGCAACGAGGCAGAGTTTAAGAAATATCTAAAGGAATTAAAATAGAGCCAAAAAGGGGGCAGTGGCAATGAAGAGACGAACCTATTATCTAATCTGCGCGGGGGTGATTCTTGCCATTGCCCTTTTTCTCGCAGGGGAAGGCGGAATATTTTCGGCGGACACCCCATCGGAGATTTTTCGGATTCTCTCGGACAGTTTTTTTGTGCCGGGTATCCTTTTTATGGGATGCGGCGCGCTTGGCTGGATGGCAACGAAAGGAACTTACGATATGTTAAGTTTCGGCTGCGGTCGGATCACGCGCAATTTCATTCCGGGGATGGATAAAGAAAAATTTGACAATTTTTACCAATATAAGCAGAGGCGCGACGAGGATGGGCGCAAATGGAAGCCGCATCTTTTAATCAGCGGCGCGATGGCATTTCTTCTCGCGCTGATATTTACTGCCCTTTATTTTGTGACAAAATAAAGAAATAAAAATGGGAAGGGATAAAAGGATATACGATCTTAATATGTATTTTGTAAGTTTTATTGGATAAAATAAGACTTTGAATAAAATCATGATTTCTGCAAATACTGTGAGTGTAAAATGAAAATACTTTACAGGAGGAGAGATTTCATGAAAAGCAGAATTTTAGCATTATTACTTTGCAGTTGTCTTGCCATAACGGGAATGACCGCATGTTCCTCTAACCCGGACAATAATAATTCCGCAACGGATGAAAATTCCGGGAATAATCCGACAGGAAGCCCAGATGATAACAATGGAGGAAGCACTGGAAGTCCAACCGGAGGTGCGGGAGGTAATGGAAATCCAACCGGAGGTGCAGGTACAGAAAATGGCACGCAGGGCGAGGGAAACGGAGTGTCCGGAGCCTTAGAAGACGGGGTGGATGATGTAATCAACGGGATCGACAATGCAGTTGACGATGTGACAAACGGCGGCGCGACAAACAATGGAAATGGCTTAACCAATAATGGCGCGGCTGGAAATGGAAGTGGAACCACAAACAATGGCGGCGTAAATAACGGTGCTGGAACAACCAGATAAGTTTTGAATTAAAAAACTGCCCCACTGCGTTTTTGCAATGCGGCAGTTTTTTTGCTATTATAAGATATCCCGCCTAAAAATATCGCAGGAGATATCTCCGCGAACAGTTTGTCCGATAACTTCCATCCCAAATTTTTTTGCGAGATGGAGCGAAACTGCATTTTGTGGATGAATTACCGCAAAGACGGAGGAAATTTCAAAATGACTGCACAGGGAAAGACATTCGCCGATCGCTTCCGAAGCATATCCCTTGCCCTGAAAACGTTCGCTGATCAGATACCCTAATTCCACAACGGGGGAATTCCCGATTATTGTCGGTTCAAACCCGCAGCGACCGATAAGTTCCCCGGTGGATCTAAGAAATACGCCCCATAAACCATAGCCGCGAAAATGGTACGCCCCGGAAATATATGCTTGATGAAACTCGGAAAATTCTGAAAGATTTTGGGCGGGTTTGCCGTAAAAGCGCGCAATGGAAGGCTCTAGGAGAATCTTGTGCAGGGCGGGCAGATCCTCCATGGCAAGTTCACGTAAAATCAGCCTGGAAGTTTTTGTGATCACCGCGGGCAGATTGTTTGTGTGCTGATAAATATAATATAGGAAATAAGGGGTGACTTCCTCGAAGCTTTCCACAATGCAATTTGCTATTGAGAGATCTTGATTTCCAGAATTTGGATTATGGAACGCAAGTCTTGATATCCCCGCCGCTTTTGCAGCGCGAAGACCATTGGAGGAATCTTCGATAACAAGGCATTCTGAGGGAAGCACATCAAGTGCTTTTGCTGCGGCAAGAAAAATATCCGGAGCTGGTTTCGGGTGAGCGACCTGCATACCGGAAACAATTTCCTGTACAAATTCTGTAAGTTCTTGGCGTTTTACCGTTTCAAGAATTTCTTCCTTCGGTGAGGAGGAGGCGATGGCGATCTTATATCCCTCATGCCGCAGTGCCTGCATAAGTGCGTGGATGCCGGGAATTGCGGGGTATCCCTCCTTTTGGAGCAATTCTTTTTTTGCCTCATCATTCGCCCACATCAATTCTTTGATCGTGGCGGAGAGCTGCCATTTTTCTTTGATGACTTCCAACATATGCTTTGCGGTGCTGCCAATAAAGGAATAGCAAAAATCAATCGTGATATCAACACCAAATTTTTTCATCGCGTTGACAGCGGCAAGTGCGTGCAGTGGTTCGCTGTCAATAATTACGCCGTCCATATCAAATAAAATTGCTTTTAACATAAAATTCTCCCTGTTTTTGACTTTCGCCGGAAAGAATTCCGATGAAAGTAATTGATAATAATATCGTAGCATGAGGAAAGAAAAAAAGCAAATAAAAGAAAAATTGCTTGACAGGGAAATGTGGATATGATATTATGCAAAAGCTTTCAAAAGAGTAAGGCAAAAAAAGTCGAAAAAACTTGAAAAAAGTTCTTGACAAGATAGGGGAAGCATGATATACTGTCAAAGCTGTCCAAAATAAGCAGACAGGTTTTCGAGT
>CAJTLX010000046.1 GCA_910577165.1 uncultured Lachnospiraceae bacterium | reverse complement strand
TGCCTATGGTCTTAATAAGCTGTTCCAGTCCTTTTACGGGCAGGTATGCCGCCTGGACGGGAATGAGTATGCTGTCCGCACAGGCAAAGGCATTTATGGTAATCATACCCAAAGATGGCATACAGTCAATCAGGATATAGCTGTATCTCTCCCTCGCCTGCTCTATGTAGGAACGAAGCACCAGCTCACGGCTCATGACATTCACAAGGGATACTTCCAAGCCTGACAGTTCAATGTTTCCCGGCATCAGGTCAATGCCCTCCCCATGCTTTAAGATACCGTAGCCCGATTCCATTTCTTCATCGTTGATTACCTTCTCCAGTACATTTGCAAGGGTGACTTCCAGCTTGTCCGGTTCTGTGAAGCCTAAACTTGCGGTCAGGCTTCCTTGTGCGTCCGCATCAATCACTAAGACTTTCTTTCCCTGTTTTGCCAGCCCAATCCCTAAGCTGCTTGTTGTGGTGGTCTTGCCCACTCCGCCCTTTTGGTTTGCTATTGCTATCACTTTACACATGGTCTTATTCCTCCGGTTTGTTTATTTTTCTTTTACATTCGTTTTCTGCACTTCCACATAAGCCCTGTAAAACCTGTTAGTCCCTTTGTTCCTGTAAAGTTCGGAAAATTCCGTCACGACAACTTTCGGCTGTCTTTTCAGGATTTTCTCGAACCACTTAATATCATTCCTTGTTCCCATCAGTTGAATTTTCAGCACGTTTCCTCTCCATTTCTGCAAGGATTTCCTCTACAGACCTTTGTTCCCGGCAGTATTCCGGATAACGGAGCCGGATGCCCTGCCAGAAGTACAAGGCATAGCCACAGCAGAAAATATCGCTTACGGAATACTCCCTGCACTCGTCAATCTGCTCGTCCTTGCGTTTATAGTCATCAACGCTTGGCGTACCGTCCGTGTAAAGGTTAAATACAAGCCTTACCACCCTGACACTTCCGCTTGTCTGCCAGCCCTGATGCAGACTCTCTGTTTTGATGTATCCGGACTTAATATCATAAATCTGGCTGAAATGATTCCTTGTGTCCTCTGAAATACCGAGAATGTAAATCAGTGCCTTATGGTAACAGTCCTGATACCTTGCCTGTTCCAATTTTTCATAATAAAATTTCTCATGTTCCTCGTTTGCAAAAACCATGTGTATGTTGTCGGCGCTCTGCGCCCCTGCTCTTAACGTTGTGTTGTTCATACATGAACCTCCTTTAATTTTTTGCCATAATAAAAGGACACTTCCTTTTGGAAATGCCCTTATGCTCCAATCAGCTCTCGCCTTTTGGTCTATCTTCAATTGTATATAAGTCCTCTTGTGTGTTCCCCCACCCGAGGTCAAGTACCACTGAGCAGTTGATTTTCGTAATGAGGTGTTTATTACCCCGAAAATGACCGCCGCCGTCAAATTCAAACATGGTCACAAAGTGCGTAAATTCAAGGACTTCTACATATCTTGCCTTTGTAGTCCCACAATAGTCTCCACATGTAATGGGGTATCAAACTCATCTAACAGTATAATTACCTTTTTCTTATAATAATCTTGCAAAAACTTACAAAGTTTTCGCAAAGAAATAGAAATATGTGCAGTACTCGTAGTTTCAGAAACACAATCAAAATATTCTGGTTCTCGTTTCGAAAAAACGCTACTGTTTATAATCAACTCTTGTTCAGAATACAAATCTGCAATAACCTGTTTTATTTGGATTAAGGTTTCTTCATAGGTATCACACTTTATCCCCGCAAAAGTCAAACTAATCACCGGTATCGTCCCTTGCAGTTTTCTAAATTTTTCCTCTTTCCAAATATTTAATTTTTCAAACACTTCCCCCGCCTCTGCATATTTCACAGAGAAGAAACGTTCCATCATATTTATTGTCAACGTCTTGCCGAACCGCCTTGGACGTGTAATCAGGGTGACATCATCATCATTTTCCCACCACTCCTTAATAAAATTGGTTTTATCGACATAAAAATTATCCCTAGTTATCATAGTTTCAAAGTTTTGTCTTCCAATTGCAACTGTCCTTGCCATAAGCTCACCTTCCTGCTTCCTTTTTTCTCCACATAAAAACAATCTTTTTCAACAATTCTTTCAAAATCCTGTCCCCCAATAGAAACCGTCCTTGCCATAAGAAATTTTTCTTCCCTCCTTGCTATCTTATCATTGCCCCTAATCCTTGTCAGAATCAAATTTGTACAATTAAAATTTATAAAAAATCCCCTCTTTAAGACGATTTACGGAGCAAATCTTATCTCGCCTAAAAGAGGGGAAACAACAAAACAGCCCTTATCTCTATCTATACTCTTCTCTTTCCGCTTCTCTAGTATTCCGTTGATTCAGGCTGTCAATGTTGATCTTATTAAAAAATATGGAAATAAATTTATTTCTTATTTAAAAACTTCAACTGTTTTTTGCTAAAATCAAAATATACTCCCTGGCTGTCGTAAAATACACGACAAGCTTCATAAACTTGAAAAAGACTTGGATCTTTCCTTTCCCATGCATCCTTTAGTACCTTAATAATTTTATCCTCAGGATCATCACATTCCGTTAGCTTTCGAAAAGCATCAGAGATTCCATTTATCCATTGACTGCCGCCTCCCGGACCCATGGAGGATAATCCCTCTTCCCATAAAAAAGGATAATCAATCACCGCCCAGACAAGCTCTTCCACCGTCATATCGGACAATATCTCTTCCGGTATCCTGCACTGAGCCTTTTTCTGCGCGGGAGTTACAAAAATACCGGACTCAAACTCCGTTGGATAGACAAAACGATTTAATTCTGTTTCTTCCTGCGCAAAATTTCTTGACTTATTATAAATGAAAATCCCCGCAATGAGTATGACAACAAAAAGAGGTATGATAATTTTTTTTAAGTTATGTTTCATAATTTCTCCCTATTTAATCAAACAAATTTATCTATGCCATACGGAAAGACTATCTGTAGGATAATCACTTGGTACTTGAGTTGTGCGATGTATAAACACACCGCTGATACCCCATTTCGAAATCAATGTTCTTGTTGCAATTGGTTCTCCACTAACACTACCCGTTAAAATTGCAGAATGTGACCGTCCAGTATATACAACGATATCCCCTGGTACTACGGAAGTAGCATTAGTGTTTACATTCCCATTCATAACTCTAGTATAACTTCCATCTGTCATATAAGGATTTGGATCAGGAATCCAATAAGGATTATCCGTAGATTGACTGTGCCATGCATATGAATGACAATTATACCGACAAGTCCCCGTTGAAACCAAAGTAACCCCATAAGTATTCATTATAGCACTGTCTGCAGTTACATGATACGCCGGCGCAAAATGTTCACAGTTATACATTACATAATAAACACGAGTCCCATTTGGAGTCATAGGTACAGCAACATCTGCTCTTTCAGATATAGTTATTGCAGGATCATAAATATCCACTAAAGTTGATGCATCTGCAAGTGCTATCGCTTCTTCATCCGA
The DNA here is from genome assembly GCA_910577165.1 of uncultured Lachnospiraceae bacterium. GTDB lineage: Bacteria > Bacillota > Clostridia > Lachnospirales > Lachnospiraceae > RGIG4057. Next base: position 24,404 of record CAJTLX010000046.1, on the reverse strand, counting down.
TAATTCTATATCAATTTTTTCCTGCAATACAGTAAGAGCAACTAACGCATCCAATATAATTTCATCTTCTGCTGTCATACTGACAGTTTCCAAATTATTTTCCTTGTTTTGCGTCATCATACTAACTGGCTCAACAGTTTTTCTTCGGATAACTTCATTGAATAATACCTCTTTTGCCCCATCCCTTTGTAACAATTCCGAATAAGCATCACAAGTTTTTGCCAAATGATCAGTACCTTCTTTCAATGTAGAAAAGAAAAACACATCATAAATTAAAGGATAATCAATAATTGCTTGCAATAACTGCTCATCGGATAAATTTTTTAAAATTTCTGGTGGGATTTTGCACACTTCAAGCTTATCCAGATAATCTTCTAATTCTTGCCACTCTGGATTCTTCGGAGTCAATGGATATACATAATATCCATCTTTAGAAAGCCATTCACTAATATCAACTTTGATTTCTTCCTTAGTGTAATCCCCTGCCTTAACAAGAACACTTCCCTGCGCTGCAATAGTTGCTGTTAAGGCAAACGCAACGATTTTCTTTGCCCCTTTAAGAAAGAGCTTTCTTACCATAATAAACTCCCTTCATACTTTGTTTCTTTCATACCTTAGCATTATGCACTACTAAAATATAAAAAGGAAAAAATTACTTGCAACACTCCCTAGGAATCAATATTATTCCCCAAATTCAGGAAAAATTTTCAAAAATATAAAACATCCTTCATTTTTATTCTTTCCCTGTATTCTTGCTACATTATATCTTATCTTTCTCAGATACGCCACGGCAAAAAGGAACCAAAACGAAAAAATTTTAAAATTTTCTTACTTTGGGTCCTTTTTGCCGTGGAAATTCCTTCCACCTTATACTATACTGTATCCAGCGAGTGAGAGATATACCTCGCCAAAATAAAAATTACAATCCAAATTAGGAAAGGAGCAATTTACTATGCATCGACTTTACAAAGCAGCCAAAAAAACTGTCGCAGGTCTGATCTTAACCTTCACTATTTTTAGCGGAATTTTCCAGAATTTTACTTCTCTATTCTCCTGGGGAGATGGTTTTTGCCAGACATTGGACGAGGATGATCCGCCTCAGAAAAATCCAATTGAACCATACATTTAAATATTTCTTTTATTATAAATAATGCCTTTTAAAATATTTAACTATAAAATCACACATATAGGTGTCCCCATTTTCTTTTGCGGATATCCACGCCAATTTTGCCCACTGAAATGCAGCTACATTACTTTTTAGTGGGATTTTTTTCTCCCATAAACCAAATTTCTTTTCCTCAATTCGAAATCGCAAAAAGAAAAGCCGATCCCATGATAATCCCCAGTCCTGAAATCTCCTCTGCTCCATTGCCAAGGTTATGTACTGTTCTGCACGCCGCAGATTTTCGGATCTTAAATATCCTCTGGCAATACTATAGAGAACTCTCTCATAAAACCCTCTTTCCATAATCCGCTCTGCCACATTAAAGTTTCGGCGAAACTGCCTTTTTAACAGCGGTAATATCTCCTCTATTTCCTCCCCCTCACAATCCCAGGAAATGGAACTCAATGCCTCTTTTTCATATTCGGTCAGCCAACATGAAAAGTTCTTTTCTTTATTTTCCAGTGATAATGTCCACCCCATCATTTCCCAAAATTGCCTGTTTCGTTCCTCTCTGGAAATTTTCCCTAAACTAAAACGTAATTCCGCACCCCAGTATTCTTCAAATTGACGATTTGTAGATTCGTTCATATCTAATATTTCCACTAATTCCTGATAAAAAATCATTGCTTCTTTCATATTCCCTTTATTATAAGCGCGAGCCATCGCTTCAAATTTCTGAAAATCTTTATAACTGCGCGTTACAATACTGCTCTCGTATTTCAAACTGGAAAGCCCCAACGCAGAAAATAAGCCTTTCCATACTTTTTTTTGCGGTTTGGATTCATTCTTTTCCTGCCGCTCCAATGTTCGCGTATCGCATATCATTCCCACCAGTTCTTCCCTTGTTTTCCCCTGTATTATCCGGCGTTCTTTCAATATTGCATTGATTGAACATAAATGCGGTTCAACATAGGTTGGGAAAAAATCTTCGCCCTTCTCCCCCTCTTTAAGAAATTTTTTCAGACAATAAAAATACTCTTTCTCCTCGTCCAAAACCGGAGTTCCCATCTCTTCTTTCGCTGTAATCTCCAATTCCCACAGCATAAGATACAGCGTATTTTGTATTTCTGAATATCGCAGAAGTTCAAGTGCCTTCTCTATTATTGGTAATGCCTGATCGTAGCTTCCCTCCCGCATCCAATACCCAGCCAACCGATAGGCAATCAATGGATAGAGTTTCTGTTTATCCGCCATCCCTCTTTGCTCCTGCGAAAACCGCGCAAGAAGTGCCTTATACCAGCGGACAGCTTCATCCACCTCACCCATCTCCTCAAGTAAGATTGCGTACCGCTGTAGCAGAAATAATTCTAATAGGTGAAATAGACGATCGTTAAGTAAATTTATTGAAAGTTCTCTCCCTGCAAGAGTTTTCGCGATCCCCGCCAAAATCACTTCCCTTTGCTGCGAAAGCGGCGCGCTCTTTTTTCTGAGCAATTCCGCTTGTACAAGAGCAAGAAACTGGCGATGCAGCGCGTCATTTGTTCCCGGCATTTCCTTGTATGCAAGGATCGCGCGCTCCGCTACACTAAGTTTGTTTCTGCGCAAGGCATCCTGAATCTGTACACGTCTGCGAGCAAGGGCATATTCTACATTGTCTAATTTGACATAATACTTATCCACGGTCTTCTCTAAACGCTGCATCAGCGCGTCCGCCCGCAATTTTTCCAGATCACATTTTCCAGATTCATATTTTTTCAGGGTTTCTCTGCTGCAGATACCTTCCACCAATATTTCCTGCGAAATTGTCTTGGATTTTCGGATTTCTTTTAACAGTACTCCCAACATAAGTTTCTCTTCCTCTGCCACTTTTACAAATATCAATATTGTTCTTTTTTATATTTTTATGTTTATTATAATCAGATTTTTCTCTTTTGTCCATACTATTTTTAGAAAACTTCAATAAGTCTTTTATAACAATTTCCATTCTCTGTTTTGCTTTTTTTCTACTTTTATTAGCAACTATCTTCCATTCGTGCCCCTGCGCATAAAAAAAACCGATTCCCTATCTATCGGAACCGGATCACATTTCGTAAGAACAGCCAGTAGGGGAATCGAACCCCTGTTTTCGCCGTGAGAGGGCGACGTCTTAGCCGCTTGACCAACTGGCCTTACTTTTTTCTATTTTGTTTTATCTCAGGAAAAAACCTGAGCAGCCAGTAGGGGAATCGAACCCCTGTTTTCGCCGTGAGAGGGCGATGTCTTAGCCGCTTGACCAACTGGCCTCATTGCTTGATTATAATATCATAGTTTTTTGGAAAATGCAAGTGTTTTTTTTAATTTTCTTAATTTTTTTAATAATTGGTACTTCTTAATGCAAAAATATATTTATCGATTTCCCTGTGTAAATAGATAAGTTCCCACTCCGACGGCGATCGTTAGGTTTAGCGAGTCCACATCCGGGGACTGCGGAATAATAACACTTGTCCCCGCCTCAAGATAGGAGTCATCCAAGCCCGTTGCCTCATTTCCAAATACAAGGGAAAAAAGTTTTGGTTTGGGACAGTCTGCAACAGTAAGTGTTCTCTTTCCATTTAACATAAATGTGAAAATTTCCTGGTTTGTATTCTGTGCGCGGTACTCTGCAAAACTTTCAAAATACTGATGCCGCAGCCGAAACAATGCCCCCATCGAAGATCGCACTACCTTGGGATGAAATACATCGGCTGCCGGACTGATCAATGCAATATCATAGATCCCAAAGCCGACCGCTGTGCGCAAGATTGTTCCAAGATTTCCCATATTCGATGGATTGACCAAAACAATCTGGGAGTTTTGACCGTCAAGTTTCTGCTCGTACTTCTCAAATATTCCGATAACGAAAACGTTTTCCTTATCACTTAAACGCGCGATCTGTTTGTCCGCTATGTGCAGGGGAATCTGATTTTTATGGCAGAGTTCTTCTAAATTTTTTGTATCGGTAAATGTGGAATGTACCAAAACTTCCCTTACCTTCTCACTCTTGCTCTGGATCAGCTCGATAGTTGGGAATGCGCCAAGGGTGTACGAATAATCCGCTGATTTTTTGTAGGGCTTTATCGATTCCATTCTTCCTCCTGCTTTTTGCAAATCTAAATATTAATCTAAATTTTCCTGTGAGAGTATATAAATCTGTACGCAAAAAATAATACTTATCTTCCAATTTTGCCTGGCTTAAAAATGGGGTATCCTGTCAAGCCCCGATAAAGAGGGACTGCAAGCGATGATTTCGAAGCCGAAATTCCTTTTGCAATCCCCCTTCTATCTTTATTACTATTGCTTTAACTCTAAAAATGCAGTAATTTAATTAAATAGCCAAAGTAATTATTTTACCTCTAAATTTTTATACAGGATATGCTTTGTTTGTTGTATCTGCGGAAGTTACATCCACTTTTTCCTGCTGTGCCTGACGATATTTAAAGAACTCCGTCGCTACCTGAGGGAACAGTGCGTAGGATAAAACATCCTCGTCCTGCTGCTTCCACTGTGCAATCTCCTTCTCATACTCAGCAAGCTGCGGCTTGATCAGATCCGCAGGGCGACAAGTGATAGGCTTCGTATTTCCAATACATTTTTTCTGTATTTCCTTGTTGAATGGTTTTACGGTCTCGCCAAACTCGCCGGAAAGCACCTTCTTTGACTCTTTTGTCACCATCTTGTAGCGTTCTCCCTGCAATACATTGAGTACTGCCTGTGTGCCGACAATCTGTGAAGACGGAGTAACAAGCGGCGGCTCGCCAAAGTCCTTGCGCACTCTTGGAATTTCCTCCAACACCTGATAATATTTATCCTCCGCGTGTGCCTCTTTAAGCTGCGATACAAGGTTTGAAAGCATACCACCCGGAACTTGATACAACAATGTTTTGATATTTACTCCCATTACCTTCGGATTTAAGAGTCCGGTCTTTAATGCCTCCTCCTGCATTGGACGGAAATAGTCTGCAATCTCCGCTAAGAGATTCTGGTCAAGTCCGGTATCGTACTCTGTGCCGCGGAAAGTTTCTACCATAACCTCTGTTGCTGGCTGGCTGGTACCCATCGCAAATGGGGACATTGCCGTATCAATAATATCCGCGCCTGCTTCCACGGACTTTAAGTAAGTCATAGAAGCAACACCGGAAGTATAGTGTGTATGCATCTCAATCGGAAGTTTCGTACCTGCTTTCAATGCCTTTACTAATTTTGTTGCTTCATACGGTACTAAAAGACCCGCCATATCTTTGATACATAGGGAATCCGCGCCCATCTCCTCAATTTTCTTTGCCATGCCCGTCCAGTACTCAAGTGTATAAGCATCGCCCAGGGTATAGGAGAGCGCGATCTGAACATGACCTTTCTCCTTGTTTGCCGCTTTTACTGCGGTCTGCAAATTGCGCAGATCGTTAAAGCAGTCAAAAATACGGATAATATCAATACCGTTTGCAATCGATTTCTGCACAAAGTATTCCACTACATCATCAGCGTAATGGTTGTAACCAAGAATATTCTGACCGCGAAACAGCATTTGCAGTTTTGTGTTTTTAAAACCGTCGCGCAGCTTGCGCAGTCTTTCCCATGGATCTTCTTTTAAGAAGCGCAAGGATGCGTCAAATGTTGCACCACCCCAGCACTCTACCGCATGATATCCCACCTTGTCCATTTTATCAACAATTGGCAGCATCTGCTCGGTGGACATTCTTGTTGCAATCAGAGACTGGTGAGCGTCACGCAAAACAGTCTCTGTAATCTTTAAAGGTTTTTTCACCTGTTCAGCCATTTTAATGCCTCCTATTTTGAGTTCCGCAAGTGCCTTTCCAGTACCCACTACTTAGGAGGGATTTTTGTTCGCTTCGCTCCCATAAATCCCTCCGGGTACTGTACAGGCACTTGCTGTTTAAAAAATTTATACTCCGAAGATTGCCATAAATACCCCGGCAGCAACCGCTGTTCCGATAACACCGGCAACATTTGGTCCCATTGCGTGCATGAGAAGGAAATTTGTCGGATCCGCTTCCGCGCCCACTTTTTGTGATACGCGCGCTGCCATTGGTACAGCTGATACTCCGGCGGAACCAATCAGCGGATTTACCTTTCCATGAGTCGCCTTGGACATAAGTTTTCCGAATATTACGCCGGCGGCAGTGCCAAGTGCAAATGCGATCAAGCCGAGTGCCACGATCTTGAGGGTATCCCATTTTAAGAATGCCTCCGCACTTGTTGTCGCACCAACGGAAGTACCAAGCAAAATTACAACGATGTACATTAACGCATTGGATGCTGTCTCGGTCAGCTGTTTTACCACGCCGCTCTCACGGAAGAGATTTCCGAGCATCAGCATACCGACAAGCGGAGCTGTGGACGGAAGAATCAGGACAACGACAACTGTCACGATAATCGGGAACAAGATTCTCTCAAGTTTTGATACCGGGCGAAGCTGTTCCATCTTGATCTTGCGCTCCTCCTCCGTCGTCAAAAGCTTCATAATTGGCGGCTGGATAATCGGCACAAGTGACATATAGGAATATGCCGCCACGGCGATAGGTCCCATGTACTCGGTCTGTCCAAGTTTTCCGGCAAGGAAGATAGAAGTTGGTCCATCCGCGCCGCCGATAATCGAGATTGCGGCAGCTGCCTTGTCCGGAAATCCCATCAAAATTGCCATCAGGTAAGCACCAAAAATACCAATCTGCGCAGCGGCACCGAGCAAAAAGCTCAATGGGTTTGCAATCAACGGACCAAAGTCCGTCATCGCTCCGACACCCATAAAGATCAGGGACGGCAAGATACTCCACTCATCTAACAGATAGAAATAGTGAAGCAGCCCGCCCGCATGCTCAATACCCATCGCATCCACATAGGGCTTTGCCATAATATCAGGATACATATTGACTAGGAGCATACCAAAGGAGATCGGAACCAACAATAGAGGTTCATACCCCTTTCTGATTGCCAGGTACAGGAAAAACAACGCCACAAAAATCATCAGCACATTGCCCCAGGAAAGTGAGGCAAAGGCGGTCTGACCGGCGAGGTTTTCCAGTGTTTCAATTACATAATCCATTTCGTTACCTCCACGAAAATATTATCTTAGTTCAGGGTTGCCAAAACCTCTCCAGCTTCCACGCTCGCGCCCACGGAAGTATTGATGCTTGCAACCGTGCCATCCTGTGGGGCAACGATCTCATTTTCCATCTTCATCGCCTCAAGTACGAGGATTGCCTCGCCCTTCTTTACTGCCTTTCCTGCCTCTGCCTTAATCGCAAGAATCTTGCCCGGCATTGGAGCGGTCACTTTCACGCTGCCCGCAGCACCCGCTGCCGCTTTTGGAGCCGGAGCTGCCTTTGGTGCAGCCTTAGGTGCTGCTGCCCTAGGTGCCGCTGCAACTGCACCCTCCGCAGCTTCCTCAACCGTTACATCATAGACATTGCCATTCACCGTAATCGTATAATTCTTCATTTTGTCCTCCATTCTCCCGCAGATTCGCGGCACTAAAATTTCATATTTTGATAAAGTGCAGTTGATATACCTAACTATGCACTTACAAATCCTTACTTTTTTTGCTTCTTGCTAACTTATGCGTTCTGCCAGCCTGCACGATTCGCCTTGCGAATACTGCGGATAACCAGTCCGTCCGCAGGAACATCTCTGCCCTGTGCCTCCTCATAGGCATGAATTGCCGCCGTCACAACAGCAACCAGCTCAAGATCGTCAGAGAGTTCCTCCTCCACAATCTCTGGTACTGGCTCCGGGGCAACCGGCGCAGGTGCCGCCGCTGCCATCTTTGCCGCACGCTCTTTCTCAAACTTATTGATATACTTAAAAAGCGAAATGATCCAGGCGATCAAAATCAGTACGAGGAACACGATACAAATACCCATCACCGTGTTTAAAAGCGCGTACAACATGGTCTCGCCAAGACTACGCTTTTCCTCGGTCTGTGTCGCCGCCATCGCCGTAAACGGATTCGCGGCAAGTGCGCCAACTACGCCGCCTGCAAATACCGCAATCTTTTTGATATTCTTCATAAATGCATCACCTCATTAAACCGTGCCATGCTTTTTTACCGGCTGGTTCTCTCTCTTTGTGAATAACATTTCAAAACCGTAAAGCAGATGTTTGCGCAGGGTTTCCGGCGCGAGAACCGCATCGACATACCCGCGTTTTGCCGCAGAGTGCGCGCTCTGACAAAGAGCATCATACTCCTTTTTCTTCTCTTCCTTAATCTTTTCTGCATCCGCACCCTTTATCTGATCGGCGTATATAATCTGTACTGCCAAATCAGAATCCATCGTCCCAACCATCGCACCTTCTAACGCGTAGACAAGATCTGCCCCGATATGTTTGGAATTCATTGTGATATACGCACTGCCGTATGCCTTGCCAGTGATCACATTGATTTTTGGCACTGTGGCATTGGCAAAAACGTAGGTCAGCTTTGCCGCTGCAATCCCGATGCTGGAAGCTTCAGGAACCGTTGCCGCGTAGCCGGAAACATTCGTTAATGTAAGCACTGGAATATTAAACGCATCACAGAATTTTACAAAGCTCTCCGCCTTATAGCAGCCCGCCGTCGTAAGCCTGTCCTCAAACTTTGTCGAAGCTTTTCCCTTTTCGTCAAGGATTGCCGTGCGGTTTGCCACCGCGCCGATCGTCATGCCGTTTAAGCGGATAAACCCTGTTACCATCTCTTTTGCGTAGTCCCTCTTTACCTCGACAAAAAGTCCGTTGTCTGAAATATCGGAGAGCGCGAGTGTCGTATCGGCAAGCTCCGCTGTCAAATTATCAAGCGTGCGGTTTAAATCGTCCGTATCCGTCTCACCCGCAGCTTCCTCCGTGTTGTTGTAAGGAAGAACGCTTAAAAGTTCGCGAATCCCCTCCACCAATGCCGCATCCGTCTCATACGTAAAATCCGCAACACCCTTTGCCGCCATATAACTTGCCGCCGCCGTATCACATTTGCCGACATTGTTCTGATCAAGCGTATTTGGCGCATTGACAAAAAGCTTTCCGCTCTTCTCCTCCATAAATACAAAATCACTCATGGATGCAAGAACTGCACTGCCGCCGCCGCAATTGCCGACCACCGCCGTAATCTGCGGAATAATTCCAGATGCTTGTGCCTGCTTTAAGTAGATACCACCGAACGCGGCAAGTGCGTCCGTTGCCTCCTCAAGCCGCAAACCTGCACAATCCACAAAACCGATTACTGGCGCGCCGACCTTTAACGCAAGATCATACAGTGCCATAATCTTTTTTGCGTGCATCTCCCCCATCGTGCCGTTCATCACAGAAACATCCTGCCCATAGATATACGCAAGCTTGCCGTGAATTACGCCGTAGCCAGTGATGACACCGTCCGAGGGAGCCTCTTTCTCCTGTAAGTTAAAATCGGTATTTCTCTTTGTCACCAAAGCACCGATCTCAACAAAACTGTTTGCGTCGAGCAAAGCGAGAATCCTGTCCCTTGCTGACATTTGTGTTGTTGTACTCATTTTCAGCCCTCCATTATTATATTTTTCAATCCACTCACCATCGTTAAGCGCAAGATACTTTATGTGGATTGCCTGACAAAAAAAGGTTCAAAATCAGATTTCCACACATATTTAACAGTCTAAAAAAGACTTCAATTCCACAAAAAGGTGAAAAGCCAAATTTGTTCCAATTATATTATATTCCTTTATCGTCAAAATTTCAAGCAGAAAACATAAGAAAATTTTAACCTTTATCAAATGGTGTTTTAATCGAACAGAAACGAGTAAGAGAAAATTTATCTTCCCTTACTCGCTTCTATTTTTATTCCCCAAAATAAATTTTAATTTTCTTTTCTGTCTCCCGGATATATTCCTCCACATCCTTCTGCCCGTCAAGCACCTTCTCTATTCCTTCCATATAAACATCCTTGTCTATATCAAACGCAATCTCTCCATTCTCATACAGGGCATAGAGATCTGCCTCAAAGCTGCCCTTGGCGGGAACTGGCTCCTTAAAAAATGGTGGTGCTTCCCCCTTCATCTGCCACGCGACATAATCCTCGATAAAATTCAATGTTTCTTCTAATCGATCAGATTCCGGATTAACTGCCAACATAATACAGGAAGCAGTATTCACATCCCCCGCCGAAAGCTTTGGCATAGGGTATATTTTCGCATCCTCGCCGTAATAGCTCTCTCTGAAAGCAGGATTTGTATAATTTCTCATATATCTCTCATAGTAAAACAGATATTTTTTATCTTCCCGGTAAGGGATAAGTTTCATCTCCTTATCTAACTGCTTTAACGCCTCCATGCTCTGTCGAAATACCTCCTGATCTACCGAGGTATATTTTTTGAAATACTGTTGGAAAAACTGCATGGTACATACCGTTCGGCTCATAGCGATAAGTTCTCTCTGCTCCGCTGTAAGATTTGCAAACACAGATGCAAATTCCTCCCATGTCATCTCCCACGCAAGCGGTACTTTAAGTTTTTTTAACGTATCCTCCTGCACGATCAACCCCGGCATATAGACTGCGATCGGCAGCATCCAGACAGTTCCATCCTCCTTTATTGCCGCCTCTTCCACATAAGGAAAACACTGCTTGAGATATTCTCTTACCCCCGGCACATCGTTGAGCGGATAAAATACTCCATTCTTTTTCAAATTGTAGCTGCAATCGTCCAGCGAATCAATCAGGCAGAGATCATAATCGGCATCTCTCGCCAAAACTTTTAACACAAACTTATCCTTGCTCAGTTCCTGACGTTCCATCGCATATCCGCATCCGTAAGGTGCATCCGGCTGATAGCCCGGCGAAATATAACGGATGGCTGTATTATTTTGGTAAGTATCCGATATGGTAAAGCCCATAATATTCCGATCCTTATTTAACAGGTAAACTTTTCCCTCTAAAAAAAGTATCTGAGTATGCAAAGCACTCCCTACAAACTCTGCCGGACAAAGTTCCGTTTCCTGTGCCATCGCATCAAGCGGTGCGAGTACAAGTCCCCTCGAATTGTGGCTATAAGAATAGATAATATCTTTTCCGTTATGACATATGGCAAAATCCTGCATAAAATAACTAGAAAACAGTGTCACTGTCTCTATTGAAGCCTGTGCCGGATCATATTCTAATAGACAGTATCCAGATTCGTAGGCATATACCATCAGTTTTCCATTCTCCGCAAACGCCATGGAAATTGGATGGTCAATTTTAATCGCGCCAAGTACTCCGTCCGATATCCGATAGGAAATAATCTGATCCTCATAGAAGGTATATCCGTCTGCCCCGCCCGGCTGGTACGGATCGGCTGAATATCTTTTTGTTCCGAGAAGATACAGCATCCCATCCTTAAACAACATCTTGCGGACAGTATCAAAACAGGAAAATTCTGCCAGCACCTGAATTTTTCTCGTGTCCAGATCAAGTGTATACAAGGCCATACAGACCTCCCCGGTTTTCATTATATAATTTGCGGCGAAATAAACCGTCCGTCCATAAGCGGCAATTGCTTCTATACCGACAAGAGAATTATTTATATCCACCTTTGGGTCATAAAATTCATAAATGCACTGAAGTTTTTGGGACGCATCATACTGTAAAAGTGAGTAGCCTCCTTCCTCTCTGCTTTGATAAATCACAGCGTACAGATTGTTGTCCGCGTCAAACGCGTATGTAATAACAGGTACACTTCCCCTGTAGATAATAGCCTCCTGACCGCTAATAATCAGTGGTTTATCAGAGTCCTTTGCAGGGGGAAGCGATGTATTGTTCTGCGCACTTCCCCAATCCCTTGGCGGATTAAAGCTCTCCCCCAAATCACTGAAATTTATTGAACCAGATGGTACTTTTTCAACTGGATCCTTTTCTTCTCCACCTATATCTCCGGATACATCCTCCACGGTTTCTTTCTGCTCCTTTGATGTCAGGGAAAGACTTGTCGTCGGCTGCGCCTCCTCCTTTTTTGCCCCATCTTTTTCTTTTCCCGCACATGAGGCTAATACTATACACAAAAATCCAAACAAAAATATTTTTATCCTAGCACTCATATTTTATTCTCCAATCGGAAGAAACGAAAATGAAGTCGCCGTCACATACCCGCCTGCAGCGATATCTAAGTGTTCCACTCCTCCCCTCATCCGCACTAAGCGAAGCACTGGATTCCGATCATTGCTGTAATGCCCTGCGATCGCGTAGACTTCCTTTCCGTCCGTATAAAATTCAAAGATATAATCCAATCGTTCATCCGCGCTAAACCATGTCCCAAACTTCTTATTCTCCAATTTAAGCAGCCAATTCTGCGCGCCTAAAATCTGTCCGTTTACTACAATATAGCTATTTACATCTTCCTCCATAGGAAAAGTTTGCTCCTCTCTCGATTCCAGATCAAGGACATGGAATTTCTGCCCTGCCCGCCAGCAGAGACTGCCATCCTTTACATAGCTGGTATTGCTTGTTATCAGTCCATCCCAGACTGTTCCTTTCTCCCCGTCCCAAGTTCTAAGTTCCGTTCCTGTCTGAGTGCGAATCTTTGGGTTATCCGGGGATACTTCCAAAGTCTTTGCGAGAAAATACTTTCCATAACGCTGCATCGTCAAAATATAATCCGGATCCGTACTTTGTTCCTGCTCCACAAAGGTTTCGGTATCAAAAAAATAAAACCATTTCTTTGACGATGCAAATCCTCGTCCATCTGTATCCTCCTCTACTTTCTCCTCTTCTCTGCAATAGATCAGATCCTGATAAACTACAATGGAATCAAACACTTTTTCCGAAAGAATCCTAACTTTCCCCGTTATCGGGTCATATTCTGCAATATTTCCACTTGATGCACCCTCAAATTCAAATTGATTATATGAGCAGAGCAAAAAATATAATTTTCCTCCCCGGCAAAACAATCTTTTACTTGGAAGTTCTGCCACGATCTGCGACTGCCCTTGATAGATGGCATGGATCATAAAATCCCCGCCGTAATCCACATAATACAAAATTCCATACAGCGGATCTTGGCAGAGCGGCACGGCATTTTCCCAATTCACCACGTTTTCCGGCAAATTGCAGTAAACGGCATCCTCCTTGCCAACAACAGTTAATTCCCCCAATGCCTTCCCCTCTAGCAAAAGACCTTCCCCCATGCCTCCGCCATCATTAAGTTTCTTGCTAAAACCGCCATCTTCGACAGCTTGTGTCGGCGAAGGGAGATTTGCTTCCTCATTTCCATTTTCATTTTCGCTTTCGCTTTCTCTACCACACGCGGCAAGGGTCAGGCAAAGACCAAGAAAAAATAATTTGCAGCTTTTTCTAAATATATTCATTTTTATTCCCCCCAATATATTTTTAATTTTGATTCGGTCTGTTTTATGTACTCCGAAACGGAGAGTTTCCCGGAGAGCATCTCTTCAAATCCCGCGTCATAAATATCGGAATCGACCGCAAAAACAACCTCTGCGTTCTCATATACCTCATACAGAGCATTATTCAGCGCGTTTTCTTCTTTTTTGTCCGAAAAATACGGCACATCCTCCAATTTCATTTGGTAAGCAATCAGATCAGCCAGATAAGCCAATGCCTCATCCCTTTTCTTTGAATCCGGATTTACTGCCAAGAAAATACAGGAAGCAATATTTTTATCTGAAGCAGAAAATTTTGGCATCCCGACAAAAACACCATCCTCCTCATAATATGTTCTTCCCGGAAAATAATTAAGTGCTTCAAGTCCCATAACCGACTGCATAATTGTATCCTCCGGAGTTGCCTTTTGTCCACAGCGGATATTGTAAATTTGAGAGAGGGCATAGGCGGCTGGCTCAAATAACCCGCCCTCAAACGTGTGATAGTGTGAAAAATACTGGCGCGCAAAAATACGCTGCAAAAAGCCGCTGCTTATACTGATCCTTGACCGTTGTTCCTCCGTCATTTTAAGAAGCATTTGTGCGTATTCCTCCCAAGTCATATTTTGGTGCAGGGAAATTTCGTTTTCTTTTAGAACTCCCTCCTTGGAAAGAATACTAGCCACTTTTATCTGAATGGGCAGCATCCAGATTGTTCCATCCTCCTTTGTCGCTGCCTCGCGCACATAGGGGAAACAGCGCGCAAAATATTCTTCGATCCCCGGCAGGTCATTGAGCGGATAAAATACTCCATTCTCTCGCAGATTGCTGGCATCACCGTCAAAACTCTCCCCCATACACAGATCGTAATCCCCATCCCTTGCCAAGACTTTTACAGTAAATTTTTCTTGGGAAAGTTCTATTTTTTCCATCTGGTAGCCACAGCCGTAAGGCGCGGTAAGAGTGCCATATTCCCTAGTAAGAAAACTTAATACTTTATTATCGCGCTGCACCGCATCAAGCGGAAAAGAAACTAGATTCCCCAAACGGTTTGGACAATAGATCCTTCCCCCCGCATAAAGCACTCCTGCCCGCATGGTAAAAGTATCCGGATAAAGTTCTGCTTCCACCGCCAAATTATCGATATCTGACAATACCAGCCCTCGCGAATTTGTGGTATAATCATAAACGACATCCTCGCTGTTATTGCAGACTGCAAACCGATCAAATTTATACTCCTGCAAATTACTTCGCACCTGCATCGAATCCTTTAAAGGGTCATATTCCATCAGACAGTAATTTTTATCCAGATATCCGGAGACCATCAGTTTTCCCGAATCATCCACCGCCATACTGATCGGGAAATCAAATCCAAGCTGTGTCGCTTCCCCGGTCGCCACCGAGTAGGAAACCAAACGCTCCCCACCAAATGAATACCCCGAACTTGGAGGCGTGTTTGACTGCCAATTCGGTGACAGCCCAAGAATATAGAGTTTATCCCCTATCATTACCATCTGTTTGACTCTATCAAAAAAGTCAAGCTCACACAATTTCGTAATTGTACCATTCTCCAGGTTACAAGAAAAAATTCCCAGACCAAGGTCATCCTGCCCGGTAAAATACAAATTTTTTCCATCCTCTGATACGGCAAGTGTTTCAACCATGACATAATCCGTTAAATTTATGTATTTTTCCAACTCTCCCTGCGCGTTAAAACGATGTAATTTATACCCCGATTCCTCCATCTCCATCTCCATCTCCATCTCAAGATTTATCTGATAAACCGTCCCGTCCTTCGCCGCCACAAAACAAGACATATTTTCTAACGGATACTCGACTATCAGATCTTGAAGTGGTATATTCGGTGGCATCTGCTGCCTGCCGCAGGCAGTGAAACCACCAAGTAGCATTACATTTATTGATGCCATTATTTTCCATAATCTTTTGTTCGGTTTTCTTCCTTTCTTCCTTTTTTCCATTTCTTAATCCCTCCTGCGTCCCTAAATTAATAGATCTACAAGAAATATTATATCAGTATTTTTCACAGAAATCTAAACAATTTTTGCGTTTTTTTTATCAAATTTTGCTAATCTTTTTTTATTTTTTACTGGAAAATTTTTCCTTAAAAAAACGGTTGCAATTAAAATTGGCAGCAACCGCTTTAAAAAGTTTTCCGAGCAGGATCCGCTGCGACAAAGCGAAGTGAGATCCCTTATTCTAACATTTTGATTCATGGTCTTTTCCATGTTCTCCTACTCTTCCCGCTAAAATTTTAAAATGTCCCAAATGACAAATACCTAGCGGATAGATTTTTACAATTACAAATCAATTTCTGCAAGTGCCCCCGCATCCCCAATCAAAGTGAAATCAGGATGCATCTGAAGGATAGAAGCGGGAACGGCTGGTGTAACAGCACCAAAAAAAGCTTCTTTGATAATCTTTTTTTTCTTCTCCCCACTTGCAATCATCAGTACCTTACGCGCCTGCATAATTGTCCGAATCCCCATTGTGTAAGCCTGGCGCGGCACTTCCTCCCTACAGTCAAAAAACCTTGCATTTGCCTCTATTGTACTCTCTGTCAGATCTACGCAATGTGTCCCCAATTCAAATGCCCCTCCCGGCTCATTAAAGCCGATATGCCCATCCGTCCCTATCCCAAGAAGCTGTAGGTCAATCCCTCCAACATTCTTGATAATTCTATCATACTCTTTGCAGACCTTTATTTTATCCGGGTTCGAACCATCCGGCATAAAAATACGCTCCGGGCATATATTGACATGGTTAAAAAGATGGGTATGCATAAAATACCAATAACTCTGCCTATGCTCTTTCGCCAATCCCCTATATTCATCCAAATTGACGGTGGTCACTTCTGAAAAATCAATATCCCCCTTGCGGTACCATTCCACCAACTGCGCATAGGTTCCCACCGGAGTTCCTCCCGTCGCCAGACCAAGCACAGCATCCGGCTTCATAATCACTTGCGCCGATATAATATTTGCCGCCTTGCGCGACATATCCCTATAATCCTTTGCCTTAATAATCTTCAAATAACCCCTTCTTTCTACAGATGAAAATGTGACATCCTCCCCCGCTTCTTTAAGCAGGAGCTTCCTTTCGCATAATACAAACAGTCAGTTCTCATTCGATAGTACTGACTAAGCATAGGCGGGCTAACCCCGTGTGTCCCATGACTCTTATCTTGTTTAGTTTCCGTTATGCGGTCACTAACCGCATTCCTTCGTTTCTAATGTTTACCTCTCTGCGGTATTTCACTACAAGCACAAGAGGGTAATGCAGCGTAAATACCGAGTGTACATTGCTGTCTAATTTCATTGTATATCAACTATTTTTAATTATTCGACTGATTATATTATCACATATTTCTTTATTTTTGTCAAGGCTGGCGGGACGCAATTCATTTATTCCCTGCCTTAGAAGTGGGGGCTTCTTGCTAGAGAGGATAAATTCCAATATGTTTTTAATGATATTGTAATGTTTAATGGATATTAGTTATGGTATAATGTCTATCAACATTATACCCGCGCTGATTCGCATTCGACCAAAGGGAGAATAATTTCCCTTGCGAATCATGCGCATCCCTCGGAGAGAATATATCGGAACGATATGGTATAATGTCGACAGACATTTTAGAAAGGAGCTTTCGATGAAAAAGAAGTTTTTTTGTACAATATCATTTATAATAGGATGTTTTCTTTTTGGAGGGTGCAGCGCGCCAAATTTTCCAGGCCTATCTTCTTTTACCTACCGCGATGCGGACAAATATACTATGGGGGATGCTGAACTTTCCACAGGGGAAATCTCCTCCATTGAAATTGACTGGATAAGCGGGGAAGTAAACGTGGCATACCATACGAAGGATACCGTAGTCTTTTCAGAAACAGCAAATAAAACTCTAAATGATAACACAACGATGTATTACTTTGTGGACGGAGATACACTGCGAGTAAAATTTGCAAAGTCCGGGAAGCGCGTCTCATCAAAATTAAGCAAAGAATTGACGCTCTATTTACCAGAGGGAATGGAATTAGATGAGGTCGTCATCGATTCTATTTCCGCTGATATAAATGTATCGGGACTTTCGGCAGAAAGGGCAAGCATTGATACCACCTCCGGCGATATTGTATTTGAGGATGCAGCACTGTCCGAACAAGCAAAATTTGACACCACCTCCGGCGACATCACAGCTAAACTTACCGCCGCAAAAAATGTGGAAATAGATTCAACGAGCGGTGAAATACAGCTTACAGTGGAGGAAGCTCCTGATATGATCTCTACAGACACTGTCTCCGGCGACGTGGAACTTACCATTGCGGGCGCAGAAAACCTTGAACTGGATTCAACAAGCGGTCAGATCAAACTAAGTGCTGCCAAAGCACCAGATGCACTTTCAGCCGATACCGTTTCCGGGGATGTGATACTCTTTCTTCCAGAAGATTCTGATTTCACAGTAAACTGGGATTCCGTAAGCGGCTCGATAGAGAGTGACTTAGCCATGAAAAAGGAGGGCGATTCCTATATTTTTGGAAAGGGAACCAAAAAATATGATGTGGATACTACCTCCGGGGATCTAGATATAAAAAAGTACAAATAAAAAACATATAATATTGCTAAACATGAAAAAGAAAAAATGAGTTACAATAAACAAATGATTAGACATTTATTTTGTTTACACAGACGCAATCTTATATTCTTCTATCCCCCTTCCCAGTAGCTGCATAATTTTTAATTCATCCTCCGCATCCAAAACCGCATTATGTGTTTCGCTGTACTGTTTATTCCCACTGAACATTCGCAAGATATCTTCCACGCCATACCCCCGCTTTAATCTTCCTGTTTTATAGCAGTCCGCACAGTCAGGTATCGCTCTATTATATTGGCGATATGCCGCCAAACGCATAATATCATACCATTTATATTCTGAATACTCTGGTAAATGCCGCTTATCAAATGCCGCATTATATACAAAAATTTTCTCCACATTATAAGTATGTAACCATTGCCTGATTTCTTTTAATGCCTGCGCCCTGCTTGTAAATGGTACTGCCCTTTTCTCCATTTTCAATTCACCAGAATACATCCCGCCCACCCTGTATTCCGGATCAATAATGTAATACTTTGTATCAATTTTTTTCATCGTTATTGAATCAGCAATTACTGCGCCGATCGACATTACTTCATCGTTCCAGTTTGTTTCCGTATCAATCACTGCAAACTTATCCGCAACCTTTAAATCTTTTTTCTTTCCCCATAATTCCGGCTGATAATAATTTTCCATCAATCCCTTTGTAACCGTTTTTATAACGGCATCCATAAACATTTTCCGATCGGGAATCTCTATCTCATACAGGACATTATTTCTTGTATTCCACAAAATTCCCTTTTGCAGATTCATTGCCACCATATAAATGGCGCATTGTAAAAAATGTTCGTGCATCAGTTCAGACACGAATTTTAATTCGTACACAATATTCTCCTTAACGACATCTGCAAATCCTTTTGCTGAAAATGCTGCCATCCCGTTTTCCGGATAGTAAAAGTCAATCTGGCACCCAACCTGCGCATTTTCATCACGGTTCAACCGCGTCTTTAACCGGGCTTTTATCCTCTCGCTTTGCTCCTCACTGACAAATGGGGTTACCACCTGTGTTCGGTATCTTCTCTGTCTTGTCTCAAGTGAAACCAAAAATAATATTTTTTGTTCCAATAAACTGCTCTTTACTGCTTTCGTGTACAATCTTTCCAATTCCGGATTTAATAAAAGGTTTAACTCGATCTCCGATTCTATTTTATAATGTTTAAAAAAGACCGCCTCCTGATATATTCCGATACAGGGAGATAAATCAATCAAATCATCCGAATTTTTTATTGTGATCAAAGAATTGTCATCCACCGTTATCTTTTTAGTTTTTAACAGGGAAAAACATTTCTCCACATCTTCCCTATATTTAAAATCAAACATTCCACTAATATCAACATCTTTAAATTTTTGATTTGTTTCTACAAATGTTGAAAGAGTTCCCTCCGACAATAAAGATTCGTCCGTCTTCACAAAAATAATATGATTTTTTCCCCTGCTGGCGGCAACGCAAAAAATATTTCTCAAAATAAGATAGGACTGCTGCGGTTTTGTAATTCTTAAATGCCAATAACTTTCTGTAAAATCAAATATAACACATATTTTTCTTTCTAATCCCTTGCTGCTATCATAAGTAGTAAATATCGCAGAATCTTCTTTGGGTTCTGTTCTTCCCATGGAATCATTATCGGATATTGTCGCATATACTGTTTTTTTATTGAATTTGTGTGAATATATTTCTTCCAAGGTGTTTAGCGTATCGGACATTGCTCCAGTTCTTGCTCCCAGACATAAAATATCTGCTGGCTCCTGCTCCGCCAAAAACTTTACAATATCCCTCTTTGTCATCTGTTCTACTTTACAGTGATTATTTACTCCCCTTATTTCCTTTTTCCACACTCTTCCAAGCATTGCCGCCAAACTATCGGACAGGCGAAAGCACTGCGTAAATCTCAATCTGAGATATCCTTCAAGGAATTCCTTCATAAATAATTCTACATCCAATGTTGTCTTATCATATATTTTTTGTTCCATATCCCCGACCGCAATAATCTGCATCTTGGGATTATGGGCTTTGACCAACTGTAATAATTCTGCCAGTTCCTGTTCAATATCCTGATACTCATCAATAATCAACATATCGTATCGCTCAATCAAAGTTTTTTCATGGAGCAAAGTTTGTATCAAATCAGATACTCCCGCAGATATGCCACTTCGTTTTAAAACCATATAGGCAAATCCATGATAATTTGTCACAACAACATTTTTCTTGTTTATCTTTGACTTAGCATCCAGTTTAAGAAGCCGATTATAAGTTAAATACAAAACCTTTTTTGTATCCGGTAATTGGTTGCACAAATATTGAATCGCTGTAGTTTTTCCACTTCCAATACAGGCATCTACCAGAATATTTTTCCCCTTTAATGCCTCGTCTATAAATATTTGCTGCTCACCTGATAATTTTAAATTTAAAGGTGTACCCATCGTGTTCTTCCTCCTCTCTTCTTTTTGTTTCCCCCTCTGCACAGGGAAAAAACAATATATATTTGAAGTTTTCATAATCATCTGCATTCTTATGCTAATATGATATGATTATCCTCTGCCGTCCGCACTGACAATCCATATCCTTGCCCCATTCCTTCAGTTTTTCTGAAGGCTTTCTGGCAGGCCGTTTTCACTGTTTGGTGGTGCTGGTATACGAATACCATCCTGTTTGTAAGATCCGCCGATATAACTTGATCGATATACTATTATAGTTCCCTTCTGAGTTTGGACAAAAGGACGATGGTTTCCATATGTTCACCGTTGTCCAAACCTATACTTAAATCATTTTCAATAATCGGCAGCTTAAACCGAATTGATTTAAGCCACTGACCATTGGGTTTGCGTTCCTCATAAATCTGTATTTCTGCAATCAACGCTTCGGTATCTGCTTTCTGTAATCACATTTATGCCCCTGCTGCATACCACGATGTTTACACCCATAATAGAAGAAATCCTTGTATTTCGTTCCGTCCTTTTTATATTTTATGCTCTTATTCCCATACATCCCCGCTCCGCATATAGAACACTTCACAATCCCAGAAAGCAGGTGCTTCCGCTCGTTTTTCCCCTTATTGATGTGTTCATACTTTTTCGACTGTGCAATCAGTTTTGCCTGTGCCGCATTCCAGACATCTTCTGGAATAATAGCTTCATGCAGTCCGTCTACCAAAAGAAAATTTTCCTGCTCCACAAGATGGTATTCATTCCGTGTCCAGTGGACTTTTTCTGTTTTCCTGTGTCCATAAGTAATTTTACCACAGTAGACTGGATTTTTCAATATCAGTCGGACTAAGTGGGCATCAAAAAGAGGGTTCTTCCCATTCTGACGCTGTATCTTGCGGATGCCGTGGTTTTCCAGATATTTTGAAATCCCGTTTGAGCCAATATCTGTATTCACATACTGGTCATAGATGGCTAGTAGTATAAAGCCAATTATTTATTTTTTAAACTTTTCACTCAATCCCAATTTCCTCAATCCATTTCTGAACGCTTTCTTTTGAAACTCCTGATTCAAATCTTTTTCCATCCCTCCACTCCACAGACTCTGCACAAAGGGAATGAAGATTACTTGCACTGGAACCAATCCCGCTGCTATGAGAAGTGCAGAACGGCACTATCATTTTTCCAGAAAAATCATAGCTTTCTAAAAATGTACTGATAATACGGGGAGCCTGACCGTGCCAAATCGGATAACCGAGAATTATGGTATCATATTCGTCCATATTCTCCACACCGCCGGAAATCGTCGGGCGCGCATCTGGGTCATTTTGTTCCTGATCTGCCCGACCATTTGTATAATATGCCAAGTCTGCCTCCGTATATGGATTTTCAGGTACAATCTCATAAATATCAACTCCTAAAATCTTCGTAATATACTCCGCTACAAGTTCCGTAGTCCCTGTACACGAAAAATATACAACCAATGTTTTTGTACTCACATCTGCCTCCTGTTCCTCTGTCGAAACGGATTCAAGCGGCTCTGTTTCCTTTTCTATTTCCGTCTGTTCTTCTGTTTCCGACTGTTCCACCGCTGCTCCATTCTGAGGCGTTTCCGGCTGTTCATCTGTTTTCTGCACGGCAGACTGTATTTCCTCCCGCTTTTCAGATGCAGCAGATTGACCACAGGCTGCCAAAACAAAAATCATCCCAAAAGAAAACAACAAACTAACAATTTTCCTCATTACCCATTCCGCCTTTCTTCTAGGGTCTTCAACAAATATGCCATATTCTGACCAAGATTTCTCATTGTATCAAGGCCTTCCTCGTCTTTCTGGACATCTCCCGGCATTTGTCCGTAGCCAAACGCCCAATAAGAGGAACCGACCACAAACATATTTTGCAGTATAAAGAAATGATACATTGCATCAAGGGTAGTAAGTGCGCCTCCTCTGCGTGCAGCCGTAACAGCCGCACCAACTTTGTGCTGAAACAGATTTTCACTCCGATTCATATCGGTTACTACTGATGCCCGTTCTAAAAATGCCTGCATATTCGCAGAAATGTTTGCCGTATAAACAGGCGAGCCGAGAGTGATCCCATCAGCCTGTGTCATCTTCTCGAAAATTTCCTGAAACATATCCTTATTATGCACGCAGTTTTTTCTTCCGCCGCAAGCCCAACAAGCCTTGCAGGGTTTCATGATTTTTCCGGAAAGCTGCACCATTTTCGTTTCAATTCCCGCCTTATGCAATTCCTCAAACACAGTATTGATTAGGATTGCTGTGTTTCCGTCCTTTCTTGCGCTGCCGTTAATCGCTAAAACTTTCATATACTGCCTCCACTTTACAAATACCTAGAACCTTCTCGATTTGCTTGCACAAATTGAGAAGCAGCGAATAGTTTCGCCTAACGATTCAACTATTCTTAGTACCAGTCATGCTTCTCGCCACGGTCAAGGGCATTGATACGCCCCATTTCTTCCTCCGTCAATTCAAAATCAAACAATTCCGTGTTTTCCTGAATATGATCGGGATTGCTGGAGCCGGGAATGACTACGACACCCTTTTGCAGATTCCACCGAAGAATAACCTGCGCCGATGATTTCCCATGCGCTGCTGCAATTTCGGAAATCACCTCATTCCCAAGCAGTTCTGCCGTATACCCCCTGCCGCCAAGCGGATACCAGCCCTGCACCACAATCCCAAGACTGTGAATGTATGGGATTACATCGTTCTCCTGATAATACGGGTGTACTTCATTCTGTACCAGAGCCGGGGTAATGTTTATCTGCGGTAAAAATTCCTCCAGTTCTTCCACATACCAGTTTGATAACCCAAGCGAACGGATTTTGCCGTCTGCAACCGCTTTTTCCATTGCAAGGTAAGCCTCCACATCGCCTGTTCCGGGGTGATGAAGCAGCATCATGTCAATGTAGTCTATATCTAATTTGGCAAGTGCCTCCTCAATCGCTGCTTCCGGATCGGAAAACTGATTCGAATATAGTTTTGTAACGACAAAGATTTCCTCTCTTGGTATGCCGGAGTTCCTCACAGCCTCCCCCACACTTTCCTCGTTATGGTACATATAGGCAGTATCAATCAGGCGAACGCCGCTGTTTAATGCCGCCGTGACAGACTCCACACAGGTATCCCCGGTCAGACTGTATGTGCCAATCCCATATATGGGCATTTCATACCCACTGTTCAATAAAACTGTCTTTGTTTCAAAGTTAAAAGAAATATCTCCTGTCATTATATTGCCACCTCCCTGTGTCTGCTGTTCCTGCCCGCCAGTCATATCATTTTCCGTTTCTGCCTCAGTCTGTGCGGTTTCCGATGCTGCTGACTGCTCCTGTTCTGTCTGCTCTGTTGTTTCTACACTTTCTGCCTGCCTATCCTGCTCCGACACTTTATCCGTAAGGGAATCTGTCCTCGCCTGTTTTTCGCAGGCTGATAGCGAAACGATAAGCAGACAAACCAGCATAAGATTAAACAGCCGTTTCATACCGTTCCTCCTTTCCTTCCTGAACCACTCTCAGCACTTTCGCCGGAACACCTCCCACTACCGTCATTGCAGGAACATCCTGTGTCACCACTGCTCCAGCCGCAACCACTGCCCAATCGCCGATTGTCACTCCCGGCAGTATGGTTGCGTTAGAACCAATCCATACATGGGTGCCAATCTTAATCGGCGCATAATGATTTTTCCGGTTTTCCTTTGGACTCAGGTCATGGTTGATGGTTGCCAGCACTACATTGTGACCTATCAATGCGCCGTCCCCGATTTCAATTCCGCCCTGATCCTGAAAGTGGCACCCGGAATTGATAAAGACATCTTTCCCGATTGTGATATTTTTTCCAAAATCCGTATAAAACGGAGGAAACAGACGAAAGG
>CAJTLX010000045.1 GCA_910577165.1 uncultured Lachnospiraceae bacterium | reverse complement strand
ATTTCGACGGCTGAGATTAAATTCGGTTACTGCACGGAATTTATCATTATGCTTGAAAAGGAGTATACGCAGCAGACCGAGCAGGAATTTAAGGCGTTTTTAGAGTCAATCGGAGATTCCATTGTAGTCGTATCGGACGATGATATCGTAAAGGTTCACGTACATACGAATGACCCTGGACTTGCGATTCAGCGGGCATTGATGTATGGCTCTCTTACGAAGATGAAGATTGACAATATGCGCGAGGAACACAATGAAAAAGTGATTCTTGAGGCGGAACGGCAGGCAACATCTTTTAGCGTAAAGGCGGCAAGCGCGGTAGAATCTGCTGCGCCAAGAAAACCGGCAGGGTTTGTCGCGGTTTCTATCGGCGATGGCATCAACGAGATTTTTAGAGGGCTTGGCGTGGATTACCTGATCGAGGGTGGACAGACGATGAATCCGAGTACGGAGGATGTGTTAAACGCGATTGAACACGTCAATGCAGACACGGTTTTTATTCTTCCGAACAACAGCAATATCATCCTCGCGGCAAATCAGGCAAAGGCGTTGACGGAGGACAAGGAGATTGTGGTGATCCCGTCAAAGACCATTCCGCAGGGCATTGCTGCGATGATCAATTATGTGTATGACAAGTCTTCCGCTGAGAATGAGCAGTATATGACCGAGGGAATGCGCGCAGTGCGCTCCGGGCAGGTGACTTATGCGGTGCGTGATACAAATATTGATGGCAAGGAGATTCACCAGGGTGATATTATGGGGTTGGATGATAAGACGATCCTTTCCGTTGGCAGGGATATTGCCAAGACAACACTGGATCTTATCCGCGCGATGGCAGGGGAGGACTCGGAACTTATCAGCCTGTATTACGGAAAGGAAACCACTGAGGAGGAAGCTCAGAATGTGGCGGCTCAGGTTTTGGAACTCTTCCCCGATGTAGATGTGGAAGTGCATGAGGGCGGACAGCCAATCTATTATTATGTAGTATCAGTGGAATAATATCCTCCTCTGCCTGAAGGGGCGGGGAGAGGAAAATCTTCTTGCAGGGGGAGGATAAAAAGGGCTGCTGCATAACGCCTATGTGGCAGCTTTTTTTATGCACAGCCCTATGCAGAGGAAGAATGCTGCTAAGGCGGCGCAGAGAGGAATTATACAGATCGATTATATTACCAGAGCGAGATTCTTTGTTTTTTGGTGCAAGCTGGGGAGGAGATGTTATGCAGCAGGAGGATTTTGTGGAATGCCTTAAGGGAATCGGGGAGAAGACAGCGAAAACATTTGCGAAACTTGGAATTTTTACGGTGCGTGATCTTTTGCACCACTATCCGCGCGATTATGAACTCTTTTCTCCTCCTGTGCCTATTGGGGCATTAAAAGAGGGAAGTTTGGCGGCGATTGAGGCGGGAATCACTGCCTGCGCAGAAGTTAAGCGCGTGGGGGAGAGGGTGGTGGTATCCTGCAATGTGCGGGATGCGAGCGGCCTGATTCATCTGACCTGGTTTAATCAGGCATATTTAAAAAATGTGTTAAAACGTGGAATTCACTATATATTTCGCGGAAAAGTTGTGCGAAGAGGGAATACTTTGGTTATGGATCAGCCGAAGCTATATAAAAGGGAGGAGTACAGAAAACTTCTCTGTGTGCTTCAGCCGATCTATTCGCTCACAGCGGGATTAACCAATCACACGCTGCAAAAGGCGATCGATCAGACACTTTGCATGGTGGAATTTCCGGAGGATTACCTGCCGAAAAGAGTGGTAAAGGAAAACCGACTAATTGCGAGGAAGGCGGCACTTAGGGAGATTCATTTTCCTAAGGCAAAGGATACCATGATTGAGGCGAGGCGGCGCATTGTGTTTGACGAATTTTTTGTTTTTGCGGTGCGGATGCGCCAGTTAAAAGAGAATCGCCGCAAGGAAAAGAATCATTTCCATTTTTGCCAGACCAATGGCTGCGAAGCATTTTTGGAAAATCTGCCCTACCAGCTGACTCCCGGTCAGGAGAAGGCCATCGAGGAGATCCGGCGGGATATGGCGGGGGAATATGTGATGAACCGTCTGATTCAGGGGGATGTTGGCTCAGGAAAAACGGTGCTTGCAGAATACGCACTGCTACTTACCGCGACAAATGGTGCGCAGGGCTGTATTATGGCTCCGACAGAAGTTCTGGCAAGACAGCATTACGAGGCGATGAAACGCGCATTTGCCCCTTTTGGCGTGCGGGTCTTACTGCTGGTCGGCTCGATGACAGCAAAACAAAAAAAGGAGGCCTACGCGCAGATTGCGGCGCATGAGGCGGATGTAATTGTCGGAACACACGCGCTGATTCAGGAGAAGGTAAATTATCAAAAACTCGCGTTAGTTGTGACGGACGAACAGCATCGTTTTGGGGTGAGGCAGCGGGACTCCTTAGCAGGGAAGGGGGAGGATGTCCATGTACTGGTAATGAGTGCGACTCCGATTCCGCGCACTCTGGCGATCGTGCTTTACGGGGATCTGGATGTCTCGGTGATCAAGGAACTTCCCGCAGAGCGTCTTCCCATCAAAAATTGTGTAGTGGATACTTCCTATCGACCGACTGCCTTTCACTTTATTGCAAAGCAGGTTGCCGATGGAAGACAGGCCTACGTGATCTGCCCGATGGTGCAGGAGAGCGAGGAAGTTGAGGCAGAAAATGTATTGGATTACACCGAAAGGTTGCAGAGGGAACTGCCGGAAAATATTGTGGTTCGGGCACTGCACGGCAAGATGAAGGCGGCAGAAAAAAATGATCGGATGGAGCGTTTTGCTTCGGGGGAAATTCAAGTTTTAGTTTCAACGACCGTGGTTGAAGTCGGAGTCAATGTGCCGAACGCCTCGGTGATGATGATCGAGGATGCCGAGCGTTTCGGTCTGGCACAATTACATCAGCTTCGCGGGAGGGTTGGGAGAGGAGCATATCAGTCCTATTGTATTTTTGTTAATGGTTCGCAGGATGAAAAATCGAGGGAGCGGTTGGAGATTATGAATCGTTCCAACGACGGGTTCTATATTGCGGGGGAGGATTTAAAACTGCGCGGACCGGGGGATGTTTTTGGCGTTCGCCAGAGCGGGGAATTACAGTTTGAGTTGGCGGATATTTATCGGGATGCAGAAATTTTAGCGGCGGCGAATGTGGCAGTGGGGAGTCTATCCTTGGAAGAGTATGAGCAAATTTGTACAAAAATTGAAAAGTTCTTTTAATCGAATGGAATATGTGGTAGAATAGAGAGAAATTTGATTATCGGCGGCAGGAGGAAGCGCGATGAGAGCTTATCCAAACGAAAAACTTTATGCAATAGCAGAGGAAAATTACAGTATCCTGCAAAACTACTGTGAGATGCTTTTGCAGGAGGGATACTGGGAAGATCCGCAGGGAATCTTAGACCAGCAGATCCATGATTTTCTCGCGCTCTATATCCAGGCAATGCTCGTGCAGGTAGCGGATTATATAGGGGCGGGGGATGTGGAAACGCTGCGCATGATAATCGGAATAACGAAGAGTAATCCGCTTGCCATTGATATGGAGATAGGAATTACTGAGCGCGCCGTAGCGGAGGCAAAGAAATGTATATCCGCGCCGCCGATTCTTTTGCAGCTTTGCAGTCTGCGCGATGTAGAACACCACAGCAGTATTGCCGGGCTGTTCTTTGATGCGGTGCTAAATATTATTTTTGCGATGGCGTACTTAAACAGTAAGAACGAGGCGGCAATCACCCGCTATGTGCGCGAATACTATGCGCGCGTGCGGTTCTTTATCCAAAATGGTGAGGGGCGCGGCTGCGTGGATGAAGCATACCTTTTTCACAAGATCTGCAATGGGGATCTTCTGGCGAACACCGCACTCTTAAAGGAGGCGGGCGAGGATTTCGCGCTCTACAAGAAAGAGGCATTTCTTCTGGAAGAAAAAAAGGAGGAGGCGAAAGTTTCTGTTTCTGGGGGTGCGGCAGCTGTGGACGCGCAGGAGGGCAGCGCGGACGATCCAACGGATTCCGGTGACGGTTACGGGTACTCTGAAGATGAGGAATATGAGGAAGAATATTTAGAGGAAGAATACGAGTTCGAGGATGAGTTTGTCTGCGCGGAGGATGAACTAAAAGAGAACGAGGAAATAGATGGGGAAACCGAACCGGAGCCGGAAAAAAACCGAACGGACAGGAAAAAATTGGAAGAAGAGTCTGCGGTAACCGTACTAAGTGCCGCACAGCTATTACGCTCGAACCCAAAAAAAGATCTGCCGCAAAATCCTCCGACTAACTCTGCTATAGAGCAGAAGGAGGTTTCAGAAACTGCGCAAAATGCGCAACAAAAACTTGAGGTGGACAAGGAAGCTGCCACGCGCGCAGCACTTGCCTCATTTAAGGCAAAACGCATGGAAAAGCTGATGAACCGACTGGACGAGCTTGTGGGGCTTTCCGGTGTAAAGGAGGAGATCCACTCGCTGATCAATCTGATCCGTGTGCGCAAAATGCGAGAGGAATATCATTTGCCAGGGATGCCAATGTCCTACCACATGGTGTTTACCGGAAGTCCGGGAACAGGAAAAACAACAGTGGCAAGACTGGTCGGTGAAATTTATCGGGAACTTGGGATACTGAGCAAGGGAATGATGATTGAAACCGACCGCGCGGGATTAGTGGCGGGCTATGTGGGACAGACTGCAATCAAGGTGAAGGAAGTTGTGGAGAAGGCAAGGGGCGGCATTCTTTTTATCGATGAGGCATACACGCTATCAAGCACCGTGGGCGGCAATGATTTCGGCACCGAGGCGATTGATATGTTAGTGAAGATGATGGAGGATTACCGGGAAGATCTGGTGATTATTGTGGCAGGTTACACAAAAGAGATGCAGACCTTTTTAAAGTCGAATACCGGTTTAATCTCCCGATTTAATAAATTTATTGATTTTCCGGACTATCAGGATGAAGAGCTAGTCGATATTTTAAATGGTATGGCCACGCGCGCAGGATTTTCACTGACGGAGGAAGTTTTAAGGGCGGTGCAGGGGTACCTTGTCCGTTTAACGCCATCGCAGAGAGAGGATTTTGGCAATGCCAGGGGGATTCGCAATCTCTTTGAAAAAATGGTGGCAGCACAGGCGAACCGTGTGGTGTGCTATGGTCAGCCGACAAAGGAACAGCTTTCCTCCATTACTTTTGAGGACTGCAAATTTTTTGCGTAGAAAACAAAGGGAGATGTTATGTTAGGATTTTTATATCTAGTTATTGCAATTTTTTCAGGAAGTGCCATATGCCAATGGATTTTTCCGGATATGGCAGAGTGGGCACAGAAAGATTTTAAGGGAGAAAAAATAAAGTTTTGCCCTCTGTTTTTAATGATTCCCGCGTGGATCTATACGGGAATTATTCCGATGACCTGGCTTGTCTATCTGTTCTCCTATCTTCTCCGGGAAATTGATCATGGGATGCTTTTAGCAAACCTGATGGTGATGGGAGTTTTTTTGTTGGGCGCGGTAATTCTCTATCTTGCGCGCAGAGCGAGGGGAAAATTAACATTTCTCGGAATGGAGAAGTTATCTCCTACTAAGGGGGAGATTATTTTCCTTGTACTTATTTTTTATCTCTGTCTGCGCCTTTTTTTTACAACGTTTCGGATTTCGGGAGGAACGCTCTATGTCGGACTTTCCGTATTCAGTGATTTTTCTCCGCATCTTGGGATGATCCGCTCATTTTCTGGCGGCACAAATTTTCCGACAACTTACTCACATTTTGCGGGGGAGGATATCAAATACCATTTTATGTTCCAGTTTCTTGTCGGAAATTTGGAATTTTTGGGAATGCGCTTAGATCTGGCGTTTAATATTCCAAGTATGCTTGGTATGATAAGTACTTTTCTCTTACTTTATGCCTTTGCGACAAAGCTTATCCATTCGCGCACGGCAGGTTATCTGGCGGGATTTTTCTTTGCGTTCCGCTCCTCGTTTTCGGTGTTTCGCTATCTGGCGGAGCGTCCGCAGGGACAGAGTGTATGGAGTGCATTTACCACGCATTCACAATTTATCGGCTACACACCGAATGAAGATTGGGGACTATGGAATTTGAATGTATACTGCAATCAAAGACATTTGGCATTTACTTTGGGCGTGCTTTTATTTATACTGATTCTTTTTACTCCACATCTTTATGCAATGACCAAGCGGATGCGCTTAGAATGGGAGTGTGTAAAGGAGGGGGAAGGAAGGGAAAATCAGGATTCTCCAGAAAAAGAAGTTTCTTTGGAAGAAGAGAAGGACAATGCACAAATTGTCCGGGATATGCAGATAAAAAGGACAGAGAAATCCTCCGGCGTGAAAGAGATTCAAATAACATGGATAGAAAAACTGAAAAAAGAGATCTTGCCGCGGGCAGAGTTTTTTTTTCGGAGAAATCTTTTTGCCGCGGAGGGCTGGAAATTTAAAGAGCCAGGAATAGCGGTTTTTGCCGGACTGATGCTTGGCGCACTCTCTTTCTGGAACGGCGCGACAACAATCGCAGCACTTTTAGTGCTTTTTATAATGGCTACGGTATCCGATCATCGGCTGGATTTTTTAGTGATGGCAGTGATTACAGTAGGGCTGGCGGTTTTACAGAGCGCGGCTTTTATTGATGGAAATGCGGTTTCTACCTCGTTCTATTATGGTTTTATTGCCGAACACCGAAATGTTTTTGGGGTGCTTGACTATATTTTCCGACTGACCGGATTCGCGCTGTTTGTGACTGTAGCAGCATTTATTGTGGCGGATGGCGAAAAGCGGATAATCACTGTGGCTTTTGCTGCCCCATTTCTCTTTGCCTTCCATTTATCACTGACTACGGATGTTACAGTAAATCATAAATATATTATGATTTCGCTGATGCTTTTTGGGATCTTAGAGGCATACCTGATCCTAAGACTCTGGAAACAGAAAAAATTTCTGGTGCGTTTTGCGGCGGTGGGGATCTCTGTTTTCCTTTCCATCACGGGAATTTTTGAATATCTGGTGGTTCTAAACCGCAACCAGAAACAAAATAATCTTGCCTTTGATACGGAAGATACCGTGACCGCCTGGATTCGGGACAATGCGACAGCAAAAGATATTTTTCTTACTTCAAATTACGCGCTCAACAATGTGGTTTTGGGCGGTGCAATGCTCTATGACGGCTGGCAGTATTTTGGCTGGTCAGCGGGCTATGATACCGCGTACCGCGATATCCAGGTAAAGCGGATGTATGAGGCAGAATCCTCCCAGGAATTGGAAGAACTGGTAAATGAAAATCGTATCCGCTATATTATTGTGGATTTTGACAATCGGACAAGTGAGGATTATGAAGTGCGCGAGGATGTGATCGCATCGACTTACGAGGTTGCGTACACACAGGGTGAGGACGAGTGGAAATTTACAATCTACGATACGCAGAAATTGGTGAGATAGGAAGCTGAGAAAATTTCTAGCACTGGCGGCATTTTCGTTAGGAACGGAGGAAATTATAGGAATTTATTTAAATCCGGGAAATGATGGTTTTAGAAAGGCGATTAGATCGGAAATCTATGTTGATAAAACAGGATTGATCCCATTAGTTAATAATTATTTAGATACAACAAATCAGTTTATTTGTGTTAGCAGACCAAGACGATTTGGAAAGTCGATGGCACTTAATATGCTGCTGGCTTATTATGGTCGCGGGTGCGATTCAAGAGAGTTGTTTAGAGGATTGCAAGTAGAAAACAATTCATCTTTTGAAGAATATCTAAATAAATATGTATTCTTTTAATGCTTGGCAGCAATGCGCCTTACTTACTACACGTCAGTCTGCGATTACGCGATAATTCGGGAATTGCCAGCGGGTACCGGGTATTGTTTTTATTCCGCAAATAGTCGGTAAACCAGCCATAGTGGTTGAATTAAAGTACAACAGGTCAGCGAAAACGGCGATCAGGCAGATTAAGGAGAATAAATATCCGGAGGTTTTTGAACATTTTTCCGGAGAAATTATTTTAGTTGGGATAAATTATAGTAAAAAAACAAAGAAGCATACCTGTAAGATTGAGAAAATAAATAATAATTATTATTTTAATGACCGTATTGGCAGAGAAAGTAAGGACTCCTGTGATAAATGCACAGGGGTCTTTTTTAAATCATTCTGCGACAATAAAAATAATTTCACTTTAAACCGTTTTTTGACTTCAATATCATTAAAATTACAATGATAACAAGCCAAAATTGAAATGGTGCAGGAATGGTGCATTGTAAAAGGACAATACATTATTTTATAAAAATTTCTAAATATAGGAATCTAAGAATTGAAAAGGGATGAATTCAATACAGATGAAATAATATAAATGTTGCGTTTGCACTATTGAAGTTTACCATATGTTGTGATAGGATGCAAGATATACGTATCCCTGATTTGTTCTGCCTGGTTGTGGTGGCAGCATGGCGGCGAGTAGTAGCGTTGCGGACGGATAGGTATTAGTCGGAAAACGAGAGGAGGATAGCGGCGGAGCCAGAGTGCTCCGGAAAAATCAAATTTTTTGAAGGGAGAAGCATATGCGTACAAAGAAGAAATTAGCGTTATGGCTGGTCTTTGCCCTGCTGCTGACTATAGTTTGTCCGGCACGCGCGGCAGAGGCGGCGGGGAAGAACCCGATCACAAAACTTGGAATCGCAGAATTGCCAAAGGACAATACCATTTTGGTAGGGGATTCCTTTAATTTTGATCCAGAAATCCAAGCGACAAAGCAGAAGGGAAAGTCCACAGGGGTAGTGTACTGGGAAGTCAACCAAAGGACAAATACAGCCGGTGTGTCCTCCTGCCGTTGGGGGGATGTCTACCCGATCTATGCGGGAAGTTTTGAGATCCGCGCTGTGGCATTTGCAAGCACAAAGGATATGAATGCCTGGACAAAAGCGAGAAATGCAAATGGTTATATTGAGGATGCCGCGGCAGGAAAAAAATATGTGACCGCATATTCCGAGTGGGTAACAATCAAGGTAATATCGGATAAGGAAGGTTACGCGGTTGCGCGCTCACAGCGACAGTTAAATAAGGCATTGAAGAACAAGAAAGTTACTGATATTCATATTATTACGGACAAGGAGAGAACCTTTACCATTAAATCTGCAAATTATAAGAAAAAGACATTGACCGTAAAGGTTCCAAATTCGGATGTGATCAATGCAGGAAGATTTGCACAGATCAATGTGGAAGAAATCAAGTCCTCTACATTTTTTGAAAAGGCAATTGGAAATCGTTTCCATATCAGTGCGCCAAAGGCAAGTCTGCATATAGAAGAAAAGGCAAAGATTTTAAATCTTGAGTACGCGCCGACAAATAAGGATGCAACCATCAATATTGTTGGTAATGGCGGCAGAATCAATAATATTAGCATTGCTGCGCCGGGCGAGGTAAAAATTTCAGGCACGAGCAATACAAAAATTCCAGTTACGGTGGAGAAAACTGCAGCGGGAGCAAAGATTGATACCGCAATGAATGTGGTAATCAATGCCAGTGCCCAAGTAGAACTTACCACAACGAAGGAAGCTGCGGATGTAGTTGTTAATATTTTGGAAGCGATCGTTGCAGTGATCAAAGGGGATACCGAAAAGATTGTGGTCAATGTAGATAAGGAAGCGGAAGGTGCTGTGATCAGATCGGAAGCCACTCTGGAAGTCAAGGCAGAGGCATCCGTATCGGTAGAACTTGCTGAGGGCGCAGAGGGCACCACAGTGACAAAGGAAGAGAATGTAGCAGTCAGTGTTGTAACGGATGAGAAAATGAAAGAGGATGTGGTAATCAAAGATTCAGAGGGAAATGAAACGGTAGTAAAGCCCGGTGAGGAAACGAAGGTTGAGGCAGTGCCAACTGTAGAACCAACACAGGCACCGATTACTACACCGGGCGGAGGCAGCAGCAATGTGCCAACAAGCCCGGCTCCAACCAGCGCGCCGACGGATACACCGACAAGTACACCATCGGGAACACCAAGCGTTACCCCAACCGGTACGCCAAGTGAAACTCCATCGGAAACACCGAGCGCGACACCAACTGGGGCACCGAGCGGTACACCATCGGGTGTTGTGATCACTTTAAATAGCACAACTGTTGCACCGGAAAAGGGAAGCGTTGCAGTAAATAATAATGCAGGAACGGTCACGGTAAAAACGGTTAGTGGCTCGTCCGTTACTGTAACATTATCGTGCGATGTTACAGTAAATGGTACAGCAACAAGTGATTATACTTATGAATGGTCAAACGGAAGTGCAACAAGTAAAAATGGTGAGGTTACCGTTAGTGGGGATAAGGAAGAAGTGTGGTATGTTGTTGTTATCATCGATGGAAAAGAATATTCTTCGAAAGAAAACCATCCGACAACGCCAACAGGTACACCGACCGTTAGCCCATCGGCTACGCCAACTGCTGGTCCGTCAGCTACGCCAACTGTTATTATTACTTTGAATGTTGAAACTCCTACACCCGCCGCCGAAAGCGGAAGTGCTAGTGTAGAAAATGGAACGGTTAGAGTAACTGCTGTTAGTGGTTCTTCAATTACAGTAACCTTGTCTTGCAGCGTTACTGTAGATGGCACGACATCGGAAGATTATACTTGTTCGTGGCAGAAGGAAACAAATTCAGAGAATAAAAATAATACTACTGAAGATAATAAAACACATGAAGTTACGGTTGATAATACTTCCGGAAAGGAAGAAAATCTAATAGAAATATGGTATGTTACGGTTACCATTAACGGGAAAGAATATTCCTCAAAGGAATATTACTCCGGTGCATCCGGATCTGAAAATTCTTCGGAGAGTTAAATCTGCTAAATAGTTTTTTTCGATAATCCAGTCAAACAAACGGGAGGGGTGAATCGCCCTTCCCGTTTGCCCTTGTTAGGAAAGCAGGAAAATTCATATTGCAATAAACAAGATTTTAGCGTATAATGAACGCATGGAAAGAATTGGATAAAAAAAGACTGGATAAATATACATTTATATTTATGTATAAAATGAAGAATACAATTTTATCAAAACGCAGAAAGGGGAAGTTTATGTATTATCCATATGTGGTAGCAGGAGCGGGACTTGCCGGGCTTACCGTAGCGGAGCGAATTGCAAATGAGAAGGGCGAGAAGGTACTGATTGTAGAAAAGCGTTCGCATATCGGTGGCAATGTCTATGATTCCTACAATGAGGATGGGATTTTAATTCACAATTACGGTCCTCATATTTTCCATACAAACGACAGGGAAGTCTATTATTATCTGGGGCAGTTTACCAAGTGGAATGATTTTTGGCATCGGGTGTTGACGCAGGTGGATGGAAATTTAATTCCTATGCCGATTACCCTTGAAACGATAAACCGCCTCTATCATATGGAAATGACAGCGGAGGAAATGGAAAAATTTATTGAAAAGCGGGCAGTGCCAATAAAAGAAATTAAGACCAGTCGTGATGTAGCATTATCCAAGGTTGGGGAAGAAATCTATTCGAAATTTTTCGAAAATTATACCAAAAAACAATGGGGAGTTGATCCGGGGGAGATTGATACCTCAGTGATCTCCAGAATTCCGCTTAGATTTAACCGCGATACGCGCTATTTTACGGATAAGTATCAGGGAATGCCGCGCTGCGGTTACACCAGGCTGTGCGAGGCAATGATTCAGAATAAAAAGATTAAACTTTTACTCAATACGGATTTTGAGGAGATCCGTGGTGAAATTTCCTATGGAACGCTGATTTATACCGGACCGGCGGATGAGTATTTTCACGGGAAACATGGAAAGCTGCCATATCGCAGTGTTGATTTCCTGATGGAAACTTATGATTTGGAATCTTATCAGGATGCGCCGGTGGTCAATTATCCAAATGATTTTGACTATACACGCATCACGGAATTTAAGAAACTGACCGGACAGGAGCATAGAAAGACAACGATTATGAAGGAGTTTCCAAAGGCGGAAGGGGAGCCATACTATCCGTTCCCGACAGCGGAGGCGAGAGCGCAGTTTGCACTCTATCAAGAAGAGATGAAAGCGGAAAAAAATGTATATTTCCTTGGTCGTCTGGCAGAGTACCGCTATTATAATATGGATGCGGTGGTGCGCAGTGCGTTGAATCTTTACC
Source organism: uncultured Lachnospiraceae bacterium (assembly GCA_910577165.1). Taxonomy (GTDB): domain Bacteria; phylum Bacillota; class Clostridia; order Lachnospirales; family Lachnospiraceae; genus RGIG4057. Next base: position 16,856 of record CAJTLX010000045.1, on the reverse strand, counting down.
GAGAGAAGTTAGCCTAGACAAACTTAAAATTTAAATATAAAAAAATATGATATTACTACAGCAGCCAAAAATTTTAATGTGAGATCGCTGCAGTAATATTGCTACAACAGAATGAGAGGAATTATGGAGAAATTATATATTGTGATCCCCGCGTACAATGAGGAGGAAAATATCGAGTCGGTAGTGTCGGACTGGTATCCGATTGTTGAAAAGATTGGTGGGGAAAGCAGGCTTGTAATCATTGATGATGGCAGCAGGGATTCCACATATAAAAAGATGCAGGAACTTGCAGAGACAAGACCATTGTTTACGCCCGTGACAAAACAAAATGAGGGGCATGGCGCGACGGTACTCTACGGCTACCAGTACGCGCTGAAGGCGGGAGCTACCTATGTATTTCAGACGGATTCCGACGGGCAGACGCTGCCTGTGGAATTTTGGCCGTTCTGGGAGAAGCGAAAAGACTATGAGATGGTAATCGGGCATCGCAAGGGCAGACAGGATGGGATCTCGCGCGTGTTTGTCACAAAGACATTAAAACTTGTGTGCCAGATCTGTTTTCATGTGAAGGTGACGGACGCAAATACGCCATTTCGTTTAATGCAAGCAAAATCACTGGGCGAGAATATCAAGCTGATCCCGGACAAATTTAATCTTTCCAATGTGGTTTTGTCAGTGATTTACGCAAAGAAAAAACAGAAAATTTTGTATTTGCCCATTACTTTTCGCCCAAGACAGGGCGGCGTAAATTCGATCAATTTAAAGAAGATTGTAAAGATTGGGAAGAAGGCACTGCATGATTTCCGACAGATTAATCGCTGTCTGAAGGGAATATAAAAACGGCAATAAAGGGATAAGTGAGGTAGGATAATGGAAAAAACGAAAAAAAAGGCAACAAAGAAAAACTTGGATCTCATTTTTGATTTTGTAATTCCGCTCCTGTTTTTGGGCGGAGCTGCGGGGATTGGTGCCACGCTTTTAGGGGATGATTTTTCTCGTCTTGTTGTCTGGTGGCTGGTGTTTTTGGTTCTTGGCGTGGTCGCCTATCCGGTGGCAGGACTGATTTTTGGGCGTTTTCATGATGGAGGCTTTATTTTTTCCAAGGCGATCGGGCTTGCGGGAACGGGAATTTTAATGTGGTTTCTCTCCTCGCTGCACCTTCTGAAGTTTACAAGGGCAAATGCGATTCTCTCGGTCGGTATTCTGCTCGCACTTCATCTTGTCCTTTTTGTATTTGTGGTACGAAAGCAAAAAAGTGAACAAAATGGCTGGCTGGCGCAGTCCTGTGGCTATCAGATCACGCAGGAAAAACTAGTGGCGGCGTTAAAATCCGAGGTGGTCTTTTTCATCTTTTTTATGTTCTGGTGTTATCTGCGCGGGTTTAAGCCGGAGGCATACGGCACAGAAAAATTTATGGACTACGGGTTTATGGCGGTGATGGATCGCTCTGTCTATATGCCGCCAGAGGATCTATGGTTTGCCGGGGAGAGCATCAATTACTATTATGTCGGACAATATCTTGCCACCTTTATCACGAAGCTTTCCGGTGTGGGTGTGGAGTATGGATACAATTTAATGTTGATGACTCTTGCTGCCTGTGCTTTTGTTATGCCGTATTCCCTCATCTATAATGTAGTATCTTCCTTTTTAAAGGATCGGAGCATTCTGGTGCGCACAGGAAGGGAGATAAAGGCGGAGAGCGAGCAAAAACCTGCTTTGCTAATGCGTATCCTGCCCGCACTTACCGGAACGCTTGCGGGGCTTGCGACTTCGTTTGCCGGGAATATGCATTACCCTCTGTTTCGGTTTATCATCCCGAAATTACAAAAGCTTGCCGGATTTGCGGAGGCTGAGATCGAGAAATTCTGGTTTCCGAATTCGACGCGCTATATTGGCTACAACCCGGAAACAGCGGACAAGACAATCCACGAGTTTCCGACCTATTCTTTTGTGCTGGGCGACTTACATGCCCATGTAATCAATATTATGTTTGTGTTGACGGTGCTTGCCATGTTGTTTGCCTGGCTGCAGTACCGCAAGGAACATATGGATATGCTGCGCGCGGGAAAAACAGTGCAAAAAGCTTCCATTTTAAATGAAGCACTGCACCCAATGATTTTGATGCTGGGATTTTTTATCGGGATGTTCCATATGACAAATTTCTGGGATTTTCCAATTTATTTTGTTGTGGCGGGGGCAATCATCCTGTTTTCCAATGCAGTGATCTATCAGTTTTCTCTTGATACGGTAAAATTGACCGCACTGCAGGCGGTGGTGGTTCTGGTGATTGCGAAGGTGGTAGCACTGCCATTCACCTTAAACTTTGATCAGATTTCCACTACAATCCGGCTCAACTATTACCGCACCCCAATACATCAGCTTATGGTACTCTGGGGGCTTCCGGTGATTTTGATCCTTATTTTTATCTGTGACCGCTACAGTGTTCTCACGCGTCTTGGCGTGCTTACTGGAGTTTCCTACGATGAGAATGGAAATAAAATTCCCGGGGGACATCAAAAAGAGGCGGGGGTAGAATTTATTCAGAAGAAGAACCGATTATTTCAGTTTATTGAAAATCTGACCATCTCCGATCTGTTTATTATTACGATTGGATTATGTGCGATCGGGCTGGTGCTGATTCCTGAGTTAGTCTATGTAAAGGATATTTACGAGGGCGATTACAAGCGTTCTAATACCATGTTTAAACTGACTTTCCAGGCGTATATTATGTTCGCACTCTGTATGGCATTTATCTTAGTAAGGTTGATTGTATTTGCAAGAACCTATGCATGGCGTGTGGCGGGTGTGGTAACAGGGATTTGCTTTTTGACTACACTGGGATATTTTGGAAATTCTGTAAATGGCTGGTTTGGCGATGTGAAGGACACAAGCCGCTATCAGGGGCTTGACGCAACTGCGTTTATGCATAAGGAATCGGCGGCGGACGCAGAGTGTGTGGCGTGGATAAAGGAAAATATTGACGGCACACCGGTTCTTCTTGAAGCCTGGGGTTCAAGTTACAGTTTTTATGAGCGGATTTCCGCGATGACGGGATTGCCAACCGTGATGGGCTGGCAGACACATGAGTGGCTGTGGCGCAGTGAGGCATCCGGCGGATTTCCTGCATCGGTGGATATGCGCAGAAAAGACGTGATTGAACTTTATTATTCCACTGACGGGGCGCGCGTGCAGGAATTGATTGAAAAATATGATATTGAATATATTTATGTTGGGGCAAGCGAGAGAAGAAGTTTGAATGATGATACGATTCGCGGAGTGTATGATACTTTAGTGCGGGATGAAATTCCTCTTTTGGAGGAAGTGAACGAGGAGCTTTTAAGGAGCTTAGGTTCGATCGTTTTCTCCTCGGATGATGAAATTTCCTATCTGATTCGCGTAAGCCGATAATCTTTTCCACCTGTGAACCTGGTTTCATAGGTGGAATTATCATTTTCAGTGCGGTTTTTGCATAGAATAGGCAGGAGAACAAATTGATATGCCTCTGGCATTTTTTCAGAATGGAGGAAGTGTGGCAGGTTCCGGAAATCTAAGAGGACAGGGAATGATGTGTATGGGGGTGAGAATATTAAATGCTGCCCATTTTGTAGGAGCGGTAAAGGTACTGATTGGAAATCGTGAGCTTGCGCGCGGGCTCTGCTACGGGCAAGTTTCCGACTATACAAAGGTGGGAGCGGGATTTCGCAGTGTCAGTGTGATTTCGGAGGAAACGGGGGAGGAACTTTTGTGCGAGACAATGCCATTTTACGGGGGAAGACGGATGGTTTTGGTTCTGTACAATACCATGAATGGCATGATTCTGATTCCGATGGAGGAATGTATCTGCGGCGAGGGGAGGGAGCGTGCCTGCCTGCGCGCGGCAAATTTTAGTTACGGCGAGGAATTTGATCTGGCACTTGCCGACGGGGAGAGAGTTTTTTCCAACCTGATGCAGGGCAGAGTGACTTCTTTTCTTCCGGCTCTCCCCGGCGAGTATGATTTTTCTATATGCAAGTCGGCAAAGATGCAGGAAGAGAAATTGACAGAAGAAAAATGTATCAATTTAAATATTGTATCGGGGGTCAGTTACACAATCTGTATTTTGGGCAGTGGGAACAAAGAAACACCATTTACAATAAAAGTGCTGGAGTTTTGAGATTTTTTTCGAAAGACAAAAAAGTGGGGGTGTCTCGCCTGGTGTGCCGCCGCATAACCCTCTGCGAGAATCCCCTGCGTGTCCGCATATTTTCTAATTTTGGGAAGAATAAAAGTGAAAAATTTAAAAAGAAAGCTTTCCTGCTTTGAAAAACTGTGGTATAATTGCGAGAGATAAAAAACAGACAAGCTTGCAGCTATGACTGCACGGAAATGGTGGATATTATGTGTGATTTGCAATATGACCTGACTTATAATGACTTCAATCCGACAATTCTGTTTGCGAGTAAGTTAAAGATGGCTGTGGAGGATAAATACCATTGCCATAAAGATTTTACAGAACTGACGGTTATTTTGTCAGGGAAGGGAAAGTATTGTGTGGAGGGCGTGACCTGTGATGTGGAAGCCGGGGATATTATTATCTGTAATCCAGGAATGTACCACAGAAATATTCTCGTGGACAAGGAGGAGCCGACGGTTGAGTTTTTTACCGGGTTTTACGGCTATCATTTTAAAAATATGCCGCCGGAGTCCATTGTGTTAAGGGATGGGGGATATCTGCTTCGCCTGCCCACGGATGCCAGACATGAGGTATTAAAGCAGTGCTATGAGATGCTTGCGGAAAATGCGGCGTGCCAGATTGGGAAGTATTTCATGCTCAAGGCACATCTGATGCAGATTCTGCTGATTATGATGCGCCAGATTATGGGAGTACCGCAGCAAAAACAAAAGGGATGTAATTTTGAAACGTACAGCAAAAGTTACGCGGTCAAGAAGATTGTGAATTATCTGAATGAGAATTATGAACAGAAAATTTCACTTGATCAGATCGCTCATAATATGTATTTAAGTCCGGTCTATGTCTCTAAGATTTTCAAGGAGGAGACCGGGGAATCGCCGATCAATTATCTGATTAAGATACGGCTTGAAAAGGCGAGGGATATTCTTGGCGGGGAGGGGATGAGCAGCATAAAAAGCATTGCGAATGCCGTCGGTTATGAGGATGTGTACCATTTCAGCAAACTTTTTAAAAAGTATTATGGGATCTCGCCGCAGAATTACCGCAAGGAAATCCAGAAACAGATGACTTTGGAGGATTAAAATTTAAGCGTGTTCCCGCCCGTTCCTCTAGCGGATGGGCGGGAGATAATTGTGTTTATCGGCAGGAAAAACGCAAAAAAGTAAAATGCAAAAAAAATTGAAAAAGTTGTTGACAATTTACTTTTGATGTAGTATACTAAGGATGTTCATAAGAAACAGATGCACGAGTGGCTCAGTGGTGGAGTATCGCCTTGCCAAGGCGAGGGTCGCGGGTTCGAATCCCGTCTCGTGCTTTTTTTCATGCCGTTTTTACAGGATTTTGTTGCCGTCACCATAAGAAGGGACGGCTTAATCTTTTTTGTGAGAGTCTTTATTCTTACCAAATCAACGAAAAAATAGGGGGAGAAAGTGAAAACAACGATATATGATATCACAGAAAAATGTCACGGGCGAATCATTGTGGTCAGTGATATTCATGGGCACGGACACTACTTAAAAGGATTGCTTAAAAAAGTTTCTTTTGCCGAAGAGGACGCGCTTGTGATTGTGGGGGATCTGATTGAAAAGGGCGGGGATAGTCTGGCGACAGTGCGCTATTGCATGGAACTGCAAAGACAAAACTTTCATATTTATTTATCGGCGGGAAATGTGGATATCGCAAGGGTCGGAACATTTCTTGATCGCAGCGAAGGACATGAAAAGCGTTTTTTAGATGAGCTGCGCTGGACAAAGGAAGTCTGGAAATGTGGGTTTTTCTTGGAAATTCTTACGGAACTTGGGATAGAACTTTCAGCGGTCAATGAGAAGAATGTGGGGCGGATAAAGGAGAGAATCGCAGTATCCTACGCAAAGGAGATCGCATTTCTTTGTGATCGCCCAACAATGATTACCTGTGGAAATTATATTTTTGTTCATGCAGGCATCCCAACCGATCGACTTGAACTTTTGGAGGGGGAAGATGGATTTTCGTTTTTGAAGACGGATGTATTTTTGGAGCAGAAACACCATTTTGAGCGTGTGGTGGTGGTGGGACACTGGCCAGTATGTCTGTACCGGAAGGATGTGGACTGCATGAATCCGGTCTTCGACTATGAGCATCACGCCATTGCGATTGATGGCGGCTGCGCACTAAAAATTGGCGGACAGCTAAACGCGCTGATCCTGCCAAATCCATATACTTTGATGTCAGAGATTGACACGACAGCATATGATGATTATCCCAAAATGCGCGCGAAGACAGCGCAGAGTGCTGTTCCAGCAACGATTTGTATCAAATATTTTGATGCGGAAGTGGAATTGCTCTCCACGGTATCGGATATTGTAACACTGCGCCACAAAAGCAGCGGGATAGTGTTTGATGCGCCGAAACAATTTCTCTATAAGCGGAGCGATAAATTATTGTGCAGCGATTTTATCAATAATGTATTGGAGGTGGGGGAGGGCTGCATATTAAAGGAGATTGTAAGGACTAGCGCGGGTTCAATTGTAAAAAGGGATGGCAGAATGGGCTGGTATTTTGGGGAACTTTCTGAGATCGTTGAAGAGATGTAAAAGAGAAGTTTGACGATCTTGTTTGTTGTGGGAAGTTTCATAAATTGTCTTGAAATCATTCCGCAGATCGTGTATACTATTAGGCAGGTTTGGGAACACCAAAAACAGGAGGCATTGCGATGATCGAGGCAACGAGCTGTGGCGGTGTTGTTATATTCAGAGGGAAGATTCTGCTGCTCTACAAAAACTATAAGAACAAGTATGAGGGCTGGGTTTTGCCAAAGGGTACTGTGGAAGAAGGCGAGGAATACAAGGAGACGGCAGTGCGCGAGGTCTGTGAGGAGACTGGCGTAGCGGCTCAGATCATCAAGTATGTCGGCAAGAGTCAGTACACCTTTAATACGCCCCAGAATATCGTGCAGAAGGATGTGCATTGGTATCTGATGATGTCTGATAGTTATTACAGCAAGCCACAAAGGGAAGAATTTTTTATGGACTCCGGGTATTACAAATTTCATGAGGCGTATCATATGCTGAAATTTGCAAATGAAAAGCAGATCTTAGAGCGTGCATACAATGAGTATGTGGATTTAAAAAAATGTAATCTGTGGGGAAGTAAAAAATATTTCTGAAAAAATAGAAACTGTTGTACAGAGTGAAAGCATAAATGGTATGCATTTTGTTCTATATGACAGTTTCTTTTTGCAGAAAAATTATTATATCAGGATAGGAATAAAAACAAGTGCTTATCTTGATGCCGGGGAAGGATGGATATATACAGGATAAAAAATTGTCTGCAATTACATTGGGAAACCGTAGTAAAGTGGCAGTATAAACATGAGTATGTTATGGCGCGAAAAACAAGTTGAAAAAAGATGGAAAATATCGTATAATTAGGGAAGAGAACAATGGGATATTCCTTTCTGGCAGAAAGAAGGGGCGGGGGAAAGTTCGTGAAATAAAGGGAAAATTCTGCTATCCCCTTAAAAATCACAGATTTTTAAATTCTTTTTTGTAGGAGTTTTTTGCTGTGGTTTTTCTTGAGTTAAGGCTATTAATGGGAGTCTTTTATATTTTAGAATATTAAGAAAGGAAATGGAAATTAATGGAAGACTTGTTAAGAGTAGGTGTGATTTCTTCCACACATGGTGTGCACGGTGAAGTAAAAGTTTTTCCAACCACCGATAATCCAGAACGATTCCGGGATTTAGACGAGGTCTTATTAGATACTGGTAAGGAAACGATTACTTTAGAAGTAGAGCATATGGCATTTTTTAAAAATATGGTGATTTTAAAATTTAAGGGGATTGATCATATCGATGAAGCGGCAAAATATAAGGGACGGGATCTTTTGGTAACGCGCGAGAATGCAGTCCCGCTTGAGGAGGGAGAATTTTTTATCTGTGATATTATAGGAAGCACTGTGTATGAGGAGAACGGTAAGGAATTTGGCGTGTTAAAGGATGTTTTGCAGACCGGAGCAAACGATGTATTTGTGGTGGATCAAGTGGATGGGAAGGAAGTGCTTCTGCCCTGCATTGATGATTGTATTAAGGAAATTGATGTGGAGGGAAAACGGGTGGTGGCCTTTATTCTGCCAGGATTATTGTAAATAATATAGGGGAGTATTTTACTTATGAATTTTCATGTGATGACTTTATTTCCGGAGATGATTATGCAGGGGCTTTCCTCCAGCATTCTAGGGCGTGCGCTGGAGAGAGGGCTAATTTCACTTAATGCAGTAAATATTCGGGATTATACATTGGATAAACATAAGCGGGTGGACGATTATCCATATGGGGGCGGCGCGGGGATGGTGATGTCTGTCGATCCAGTAGTGCGTTGCTATCGTGCAATTTTCTCCGAGATTACAAGAAAAGGAGGACAGAAAGAGAAAAAAGTGCGCGTAATCTATCTGACCCCACAGGGAAAGACTTTTACGCAGGAGATGGCAAAAGAACTGGCAGAGGAGGAAGATTTAATTTTTCTGTGCGGGCATTATGAGGGAATTGACGAGCGCGCAATTGAAATGGTGGTGACGGAGCAGATTTCGATTGGGGATTATGTGCTGACCGGGGGTGAATTGCCCGTTATGGTAATGATTGATGCGATTTCCAGGCTGGTTCCCGGTGTGCTAAACAATGGGAATTCGGCGGAATTTGAAACGTTTCACGATCACCTGTTAGAATACCCGCAGTACACTAGACCGGAAGTTTATGAGGGAAGAGAAGTACCGGAGATTCTTTTGTCCGGACATCACGCAAAGATTGAGGAGTGGCGGAGGAAACAATCCATTTTGCGCACAAAAGAGGCGCGTCCGGATTTGCTTGGGCGGGCTGTGCAAGAGGGGTGCTTAAATAAAAGGGAGATGACATTTTGGAGGGAGTTGGAACAAGGGTGGGAGTAATTTTTATTTTTGGTCTTATTGCTGGAAGTTTTCTTGGTATTTATCTCTCTGATATACAGGAGAAAAAAATATTTCCCGCTGTTTTGCCACGCTGTGTAAACTGTGGCGGAAATCTGCACTGGTATCATTTTGTGCCCATTTTTTCATGGTTTTTTCCAGGAGGAGTTCGCTGTAAATGCGGGAAAAAAATTTCCATTTGGTACCCGCTGATTCAAGTGGGAAACGCACTGTTTTGGGCGGTGACCTTTATCCTCTGCGGCTTTCATCTACATACTATTCTGTATTGTCTAACAATTTCGGCATTATTCGCTTTGAGTTTGATTGATGCGCGCACTTTTCAAATCCCTTTTTCATGCAATATTTTTATCGGAGTTCTTGGTATAGCTGCTACAATTTTAGACACAGGAAAATTTTTAGATCATATTGCAGGATTTTTCGGTGTGTCAGCACTTTTATTACTGGTCTATTTTTTGACGCATGGGGCGGGGATCGGGGGCGGGGATATTAAACTGATGGCGACAACAGGACTGTTGTTGGGTTTTCGCGACAATTTCATTGGATTTTTCTTTGGATGTTTCTACGCCTGTGTGATCCATATGGTTCGAATGAGGTTTTTCGGCGCGAAGAGTAGGTTTGCGATGGGTCCCTATCTTGCTGCGGGGCTATTAACGGCGATATGGTTTGGAGATAAAATTGCAGATTGGTATTTATATTTTGTAGAACGGTAATTTAGATAGTAAAAATCAAAAAAAATGCTTGCAATTTATCGAATGGTATGTTAGAATAAAAACGTTGAAAATGCCGGTGTGTCGGAATTGGCAGACGAGACAGACTCAAAATCTGTTATCCGCAAGGGTGTGTGGGTTCGAGTCCCACCACCGGCAGGAGCGTAAGAGAGCCGCAAATTCGGGGTTTCTGTAGAGAAATCCGGGGTTTGCGGCTTATTTTGTCGGTGGAAATTTTAGTAAAGCTAGTTTCTTTTTAACGTTTTTAAAATCATTTCTTGTCATGAATCTTGTCATGAATTTTGAGAAAAAATTACCGCTTCAAGTCGTTCGGCGGCTTCTTTTTGCTCTTGCCTATTCTTGTCCTCCATGGCGTGCCGATATACATTTTTCATTACATAGTCCGTTTCCCATCCGCCCATCTTCATAATATTTGCCTCCGGTATGTTCATGGCACTCATTTTTGAGGCAAAGTAGTGGCGTAGTTTATGCATAGGAAAGCGCGGAATTCCCAAAGAATCTTCGAGGGCTTCTAAATATCTTGTGATGGAGTTTGGATGCCCTTTATACACATAGCCGTTGTCCCGAATCTTATCCGCAATCTTCATCGGAATGATGACTTCTCTTGTACTTGATGTAGTCTTTGTCGATTTTTCCACCCACTCCCTTTTTTCATTCAATACCTTCGCTTTGTTAATGTATACAATGTTCTCCATGATATCTTCCGGCTTGAGCGCGCAGATTTCCGAACGGCGTAACCCATAGCAAGCCAATACAAGGGGAATTTCATATTCCGTTCCCTTTGCGTGTTCCAATATCCGCCTTACGTCTTCATCGGAAGGGATATACGGCTCATTTTTAATCTTTTGTGGCAGGGTGGTGGAAATCTTCAGGTTCGGGCAAAATGTCCCCAAAACAGCCGAAATAAAGCCGTGGTAGTTGCGCACCGTCTTCGGGCTATGTTCCTTTGCCAGACGGTTAATTTCTGTTTGAATGTCAATGGCAGTAATATCATGCACATTGTTTTTCTGAAAATTTTCAGATATCGTCCGAAGAGTGCTGTTATACCCTCGAATAGTAGTGGGAGAGAGTACATTTCGTTTGGATTCTATATACTCTTCTGCGGCAGTCTGGAAAGTCATGCTCTTATGTTTTTCTTTTATCTTATCCAGTTCTGCTGCCATCGCTTGCATTGCCTCTTTCTGCGTAGGCTTGTGATCAAAGACAACCGCATATGTTTTCCCCCTGTACGTTTTCCGTATCCGGTAAGAGCCGGACGGCAATTTTTCGATCTTCATCTTATCATCCTCCTTAAAAATGGGTATAAAAATAACAGCCAGCGAAAAAAACGCTTGCAAGCTGCCCCTGAAGATGATACAATATGCTTGAGCCATATGATATCATTTCAGGGTATCTATTTAAAGCCGTTCGGTGTTGGCGCACCGGGCGGTTTTACTTTGGTACAACATTTCTCCCTATTGAGGTATAATAGAGAAAATGAAAGGAGAAATGCTATGAGTCGTAAACGCAAAAAGAGAAAGAAATCTTATCCTATTTCTCTTTCTGTAATGAAAGATGCTTTAAATAAAGCTTTGCGATCTCGCGCTCATCAATCTGAAGATTGCCCGCAGATTGTAATAAACCAAAGGTTAATTTCCTTGTTGGAAAGAAAAAGTCCTTATGAATCTGCCAGATGGTCAGGTCTTCCCCCTATCGAAGAATGCACAAGCTTTGGCGATACAAACGGCAATCATCTCAATATAGAAGTAGATATTGGCAATTAGCTAATGTCTTTTATAATGTTATAATTTAGAGAAAAATACATTGTCATTAACCGATTCATCTAACTTACTCACTTGCATAATAGTATTTTTCATACGTTGAGAAATGGAAATAGTAGTATTTCGAATATTTTTGATGTAAATATCATTTATCACTTGCCCTTCTATTGTTCCTCCTATTGCTAAAATTCTAGGGCTTATTACATTATTCTTTTCTATTTTGTAATCTGTCACATCGCCAACCATCGTTGAAATCATATTTTTGTTCTGCGTTTTTCCAATTATAATAAAGGAAGAACGCAAATTTTCTTTAGTTTTCTCTGAACCCATTCCGCATTCCACAACATCAAGAAAATCATCGATATAGCAGTATTTTACTTTTTCTTCTAATGCCATATACACACAATTAAGAAAATATTCGCATGATTCTTTATATCCAGCAAACCCAAGAATGATGTTGTCATTTATTTTTCTTGTTTTATTGTACTCTTCTGACGGACAAACAGTTCCTCCTGCTTTCCCATCACTCGCAATTATTCCGGTAGTTCCATCGCAATATCCCAAAACTAAACTCATTATACTACTCCTTCAATTCCTTATCTTGCACTATTTCAAGCACCGCAAGGGATGGCTCAAAAAATATTACATAATTGTCTATCTTGGCACATCGCCCATACTTTCCCTTATAGTACCGCAGCGCATCTGCCAAAAATTCTTCTGTCACACCAAGATATTCTGCCATTTCGGAAAAGTTTTGGCAGCGGTGTTGGTATGCGCGGACAATCCCTAGTAAGCCAATCAACCTATTGTATGCATAAACGCGTCCGCGCAACTCCTGTTTCCGGTTGGAGAGGGAAGTCTGATCAAGAATATCGCCAGTTCCCGTGTAATAATGTCCAAGTTCCTCTGCTAAGATACATTTCTTTTCATTTTCTAATAAGCCTTTTCGGATAGCAATTCGATTTCCTTTAATTCGTCCATCGTATGCCCACAAGTCTTTTTCTTTCGTTATCAGACGGTGAACATCGGATTCTTTTAATAGATCTTCATATGTTGTCAGGATATCATCCCCTTATTATAAATTTAAACCTATCTCATTTCATGGGCGATAGAAGGAGATTCGCTACAACGTTATTCCAAGTTCTTTAAGTAACTCTTCTTGGGAGATGAATTTATGGCAATCTGGGTTTTGCTCTATATCCTCTAACATTTTTAAGTCCCAATCATCAGGGGATACTTCTTCAATATCCTCCCACGAGCGAGGTGAAAGGTTGTGAATCATAAAATCCCATACCTTTTCTGCATCAGATTCGTTCATGATAGTAACCGCTCCCAATATTCTTTCTTTTATTGCAGTCATAATGTGAAACCTCCTATTTATAAATTTGTCCACGACTATCAATTTCTTCAATGTATATGATATTTCCTGCAAAGTCGAATAGGATACGAAAGTTCCCGACACGAAGTCTGTATCTCGTCCTTCCCTGCAATTTTTTGACATCGCCACTTGGTAATTTATTGATCGAGCTGATGATTCTCTTTTGTGTTGCCCTATCCTGCTTATGGAGAAACTTTACCGCTTGCCCTGAATATTGAATATTCAAAATATATCCTCCTTGATTTCATATTTTAGTTAAACTAGAAATCCTCGCCATCCATAATGTCTTCGTCATGCTGCCGATCTTCTTTTGATGTGCCATCTATGGCATGGGCAGCGTTGACGTATGCAATGTCTTCTTTAACAAACCTTGGAGCTTCTGTTAATTCTGTAATCTTTTTATTCTGTTCCTTTAGTTTCCCTGCAATAGTGTATTCTCTATCTAGTACGGTATTGACCACGCTCGCCCCGTCTGTAGAGTGATTGGAGATGAAGCGGTATTTTTCTATCATATCCACTTCTTTCATATTAAGTTGTAGACTTCCATCTTTTTTGTAACCGTCATATCCGAAGGCTGTAAGAATATTGTCTACTTTGTATAAATCGCAAAGTTTTAAAAGTACTTCAGTAGGAGGTTCGGCTTTTCCAGTTTCCCAAGAACTGAAAGTTGATTGTGCCACTCCTATATATTCATAAGCCTGCTTTTGAGAAATTCCAGTTTTTAAGCGGATTTCTTTTAATGTTTTGCCTATATTTTTTGCTGGCATGAAACCACTCCTTCCTTTTGCTAGTTACTATTATAACGAAAAATTTTAGTATGTCAATAAAAAAAACGAAAATCTCGTTAAAAATACTTGACAAACGAACAAAACGATGCTATTATGATAAAAAACGAGTGATTCGTTATTTGGAGGTGATAAATTGAGTAATGTGACAATCAGGGTGTCTGAGTATGTCAGAAAGAGAGGAATTAACCTTTCAAAAATGTCACGAGATACAGGGATTCCATATACTGCTTTGTATAGTAGCTTAATGAATCCAGAAAGGGAAAGAGATTTGCGAGATCATGAATTTATGAGTGTGTGTTTCTTTCTCGGTGTTGACCCTAGGGAATTTGCAGAGCAAGGACAGGAGGTGACAACGTGAAAATCGGAGAAAACGAGGTTAAGGAAATCCAAATAGTGACAGATGGCAATGAACTGGTAGCCAGTATTACGGACGAGGATATTATCGGGAAGTCTGGGTACAAAGTCGTGTGCGTGCCAACTGAAGATTAACCGAGGTTGTTTTTAGGGTTTCCATCCGGCTTGGAAACAGGAGTTTCCACACCATTTATTTTGCGGTGATAGTAGTCATTCCCATAAGTGCCTCTATCAATCGCTTTGACAAATTGGTTGCGTGTCATCTCCTGTCCAGTCCGAGTATCGCGGAAGCGTTCATTCCTTCCAGTGTTTGATTCCTTAATTACTTCTACTTTTGGTTTGTTTTGCATAAGTATCGTCCTTTCTGATAAGGCACGCACATAGCTTTGACAATATTTAGTATACTGCTAAAAATTTTATTTGTCAAGTAAAAACACAATATATAGAGGCTTTGCAATATTTTTACCAATATATTGCGTTTATTAAAAGTTTTATTTATGAAATCGAAATAGTGCGCTGGACGTAAATATGGACAGGTTCTGCGTTTTGAGAGGGCTGGACAAGGTTCTGGTATAGGGAGGAGGTGAGAGTGTGTTAGAAGATGTTCAGAAGATAACCATAGAAACAGATGAAGAAAACCCCACAACCATAGCAGAGATAACTTTGGGAGAAATTAATACTGCTGATGGTTATAGGGTTCGGCTGACACCTAAGGAAGATAGGGATTTCGCAGACAAAAATCAGGAGGACGCAACATGAAAAGGAACAGTAAGTTGATGGATAACGATATTCCATTACGGAGCCAGATAAGAACGCTGCGCGTTCTCCTTCTGGGCACCATAATAATATTTACACTGTATGCTATTCGCTTTCAGAATATGTATTCAGAGATTTGGGTGAACTATCAATCTTCTGTCGAGTTAAATCGTCAAATTCTTGATGTTGTTCGCGAAACAAGAAAGATAGCTCAGCAGATTTCGGAACATTGTCAGGAAGTGATTCATTTGAATCAGGAGGTATCTGGGTTGGTTCAATGGATTCTTGAGCTGTTGGAATTTGTTCGCTGAGAAACGCTTTCATTTCTTCGAAGAAATCCGCTTGAGAAGACATTGAAGTATTTACAGACTCAAGAATGTCTAGGAGGAATTGTTTTTCTCCCTGGGTAAGTTGATTCTCTTCTTGAAGAAATTGGTTCTTTTCTTGGATAAGTTGATTCTCTTCCTGAAGAAGTTGATTCTTTTCTTGGATGAGCTGATTCTCTTCCTTGAGAAGTTGATTCTCCTCCCGAAGAAGTTGATTTTGCTCCTGTGATACTGAAATAATATCTTCTTCCGATTGATTTTGAGTTTCTAAGAAGACCTTTTCATTTGAAGGAGGCACTTCAGAAGAAGTATCTTTTTCAGTGCGTGGAAAAAGGTATGCAAATATACTAAAAATAAGAGCAATAAGAGCGATAAAATCACTAGTTTTTATTCGTATCCGATTGGAGCCTATTGTAATGGCAAAGTTATCAGAAATGTCAAGAGTTTTAATTACAGAAGAATCGGTAGTTATGTAATCATCAGGACTTATATCTTTTATTGGCAGGGACGCAACATAGGAAGTAAAATCCATAGAGCGTAAAAAGCCATTCAGTGATTCAACAATTGAGGACATATTGTTTATCGCTGTAAAATGATCTTGTGGTAAAGAATTGTAAACATTTTGAAGTAACTGCATTTGTTTGATAGATGGCACTAAGATTTTGTTATGTGCCATATTAAATTCTTGTAAGAAAATGTTTGAACTTGTTAAATATGTAGCGAAATTTTCGAACTGCTGATTGATATAAGTAACCTCATCAAGATGGCTTGGAATCCTTTCGTAAATTTCATTTATGAGATTTAATGATTCTGCATAGCTTTCAAAAAGATGTTTGTCTGAATGATGCCACATAGTATCCTCCTTAAAATGATAAGATTAAAAAATTTTATCATATTGAGAAAAAAATTTCAACCTAAATGCAAATTTTAGAGTTAAAAAATTGTTCAGCATGGAAAGGGGGTGAAGAAGATATTCATTTCAAGAAAACGTTGGGAAGCACTGGAAAGAAGAGTGACTGACCTTGAAAGGGAAGTTCAAGATCAGCCGAAGGAGATAATGAAAGAAATATGCCAACAGTGGATGAGCCAGATGACAAAATCTAATCGCCCTTATCGTCAGGACAGAAACCAATGTAGCGAAAAGTCTTGCGTGGAAAAAGCTTTTTTATTGACAGCAAAACGAAGTTCAACAAGAGCGAAAGGGGGTGAAAATAAGCTGGAACAGTCAAGAGAAGAAATGCACGAGAAAATTATAAAAGCCAGTGAGCGAAAAATACTCCGCAGGCAGATGGAGCTGCTTGCAGAGTATTCTAGGACTTGCGGTACCGAACGGATACCAGAGGCAAGTCAGGCGATAGTTTGCGTACATAAAGAATTAGTCAAAACTAAATACCTTTTCTTTGTGCGCGTCCAGATAGCGTTCTTCGCATTCCTCTACTTCTTTAAGCGTTTTGCGGTAAAGCGCGTAAAGTTCATCAAGGGATAGGCGGCTAGTATCTTGGTTATGAAGATACAACATTGTAACGTTTTCTGCATGATTGCTCATGATAAACGCCTCCTTTCTGTGTACTCGGCTTGGCAGAGCCTGTGGGTACATTGTAGCAAGAGAAGCAGGGCATTACAAGAGATAGTGGAATATACGCACTTCAAAGTGAAA
>CAJTLX010000044.1 GCA_910577165.1 uncultured Lachnospiraceae bacterium | reverse complement strand
TGCTCCGACCAGCCCAAGCTCCTCACATATGGTTGAAAAAATCATATCGTTGTGCGCCTCCGGGATATAGCCAAGCTTTTGCACTCCCTGACCTAAGCCCTTGCCAAAAAGTCCCCCGCTTGCAATGGCATAAAGCCCCTGCAAGATCTGGTAACCCTTGGGATGATTCTCGATATCCTGCCAGATCTTAATGCGTTCCAGGCGATACGGAAACAGCATGATAAAGAGGACGGCGGCAATAATTAAAATCAGAGCGATCATCACATAATATTTTTTATTGCGCGATGCCACAAAACAGATGGCCACCATCATCACGCCCATAACCAGCGCAGTCGAGAAATTCTCCCACACAACCAAGACAATGAGCGGCATCATAATCGCCATTACCCGGATAAAGCCTTTAATGCTGTTTAATCTTCGCGGCGAGAGTTTTACAATATAGGAGGTCAGTAAAAGCACACAGATTTTTGAGATCTCGGAAGGCTGGAATTTGCCGAAACTTCCAAGCTCAATCCAACGCTGCGAACCGCCTGTGGTCTCGCCAAAAAGCACAAGGTAAAGCTGTAAGCCAATACATAAAAAATACAGAAGAAAAATCGGCTTTACCGGCAGAAATGGAAGTTTCTGCATATAGATACGGTAATCAATCTTTGAGATAAATACCATTAACGCCGTGCCCGCCACCGCAAAGATCGCCTGTTTGCGCAAAAACAGCGTGGGATCCTGGTAATATTTATTTGCGTTGTAGTAGCTGACACTGAACACCATCACCAGCCCAAAACACACCAGAAAAAGGACGAGGAATAAGAGCGTATAATCATAATAGCGCTTTTTCTTTCTTCGCTTTCCCTGTTCCATATCATCCCTCGTCATAGCCAAACCTCTTTCCCGATGATTTTTAAGCCCCCTGCACTAAACCTCCCCGTCCGGCAGCGCGCGCACAAGCTCCTTAAAGATTCTCCCGCGCTCCTCGTAATTTTTAAACATTCCCCAACTTGCACAGGCCGGAGAAAGCAGCACCGCCTCGCCAGGTTTTGCGTGTTTTGAACAAAAATTTACTGCATCCTTCATATCTTCTGCCATCACGATATCTAAAAAGCCTCTCTCCCTCGCCGCTTTGGCGATCTTCTCCTTTGTCTGCCCCAAAAGCACAAGGGTTTTTATCCTGCCCTCAAACGCATCGATCCACTCGCCGTACTCTGATCCTTTATCATATCCGCCGCCGATTAAAAAGGTCTTTGTACTCATCGCGCGAACCGCCTGAATGGAGGCATCCGGATTTGTTCCCTTGGAATCATTGTAATACTTCACACCATTTTTTTCCACTACAAACTCAATTCGGTGTTCCACCGCTTTAAATGCGCGGAGAGCCTTTCTGATACAATCAAGTGGTACCCTCATCGCTACCGCCGCCGCCGCCGCAGTCATCGCATTCTCATAATTATGCCGCCCAATAATGTTTAGTTCACTTACTGGCAGCAGCACCTGTTCCTTCCCACCCTCTACGAAAACGATTTCATCCCCGGAGAGAAAGAATCCTTCCGAAAGCCTTCTCGCGCTGGAAAACCAGATAATTTTGCAGGAAAGCTTCTCCCCGAAGGCTCTTAGCCTTTCGTCCTCGTAATTTAATATACAGGTATCCTCCTCCGTCTGGTTTTTCGCTACCGCAAATTTTGCCGCAGCATAATTTTCCATGGTGTGATGGCGGTTTAAATGGTCGGGAGTAATATTTGTGATTGCGGATACTCTCGGATGAAATTTCTGTACCGTCTCAAGCTGAAAGCTGCTGATCTCCGCCACCGTAACCGAAGTTTCCTCTGTCTGCGATACCATCTGCGTATACGGAATTCCGATATTGCCGACAACAAAAACATCCTGGTAGTAGGTTTTCATTATCTGTCCGGTCAATGCTGTTGTGGTGGTCTTGCCATTAGTTCCGGTAATTGCCACCACCTGCCCCCTCTCAAACAGGTATGCCAACTCCACCTCGCCAAGAATTTTTACCCCCGCGCTCCTTAGGCGGTAAACCTCCTCTAAATCCGTTGGAACTCCCGGACTTAGCACGGCGAAATCCACACTGGCAATATCTTCATCTTTCAGTTCATTGAGGATAACTGTCCCGGAAAAATCCTTTAATATACTATCTGTTATATTAGCATTTTTGTTGGAGTCATACAAAATAATATCGCAGACCCCATTTAAAAGTTTTGCCGCCGCAATCCCACTGATCCCGATCCCAAAGATCAAAACTTTTTTGTTTAAAAATATCTCTTTTCCTTCCATTTCCTCTTACCAACCCCTTTCTGTATTCCGATCTGGTCAATGCCACTTATTCCATATATAAAATCAGGTCACTATTCTCGTTTACTTTTTCTCCAGGCAGTGGAAACTGCTCTTTCACCTTTTCCCCCTCGCCAATCACATAAAGTTGCCCTTCTGAGTAGGCGGCAAACTCGGTTTTTGCCTGTTTTAGAGTCTTTTTGGTAAAATCCGGCATAGTGACGCTGCCAAGCGAATACTGTTTTAACTCCTGCTCGCTGTAGTCCGGTGCGAACCCAAGATAGGGGAGGATATTTTCAAAGATCTCCCCCGCAACCGGCGCGGCGATCGTCCCACCGTAATAAATGCCCTCCGGCTCATCAATCATCACCAGCACCATAACCTGTGGATCGGATGCTGGTGCGAAACCCAAAAATGAAGCGATATAACGCCCGGTTCTCCGCGGGAGTTTCTCGGAAGTCGCCGTCTTTCCTCCGATATGAAGCCCTGCCACATACGCACGCTTTCCGGTTCCCTCTGCCACAACCGCCTCCAAAAGCTCTCTCATGGTCTGACTGGTCTTATCGGATACCGCCTCCTCTTTCGTCTCATAGCTAAAGGTTTTTACGGTAACCCCCTCCGCATTTTCTATGGAAACGCCAAAATGCGGCGTGATTAGTGTCCCACCATTGACGGCGGCACTTGCCGCGCGCATCAGCTGCAATGGCGTAATCTGAAAGGATTGACCAAAGGACATTGTCGCAAGTTCCACTGCTTTAATATTTTCCAATTTATGTAAAATCGAGTTTGCTTCCCCTGGAAGATCCACTCCAGTGCGGCTCGTCAGCCCCAATTTATCAAAATAATACAGAAAACGCTCTGCACCGATCCTCGCGCCAACCTCCATAAAAACCGGATTGCAGGAATTCATAATCCCCTGCTTAAAATCCTCGCTTCCATGTCCCCCCACCTTATGACAGCGGATAGTGCGATCTTCCACCAGCTTATAACCCGGACAGTAAAACGTATCACTTAAATGGACAACCCCCTCCTCAAGTGCTGCTGTCGCCGTTACAATCTTAAATGCCGAACCCGGCTCATAAGTGTCGTTGATACAGGGATTTCGCCACATGGCATTTAACAGTTCGTTCTTCTTCTCGCTTGTCAGTGCGTCCTTATCATTCTCTCCAAGAACCTGTGCGGTCAGAGTGTAGGGTGCATTTAAATCAAATTCCGGAACATTGACCATCGCATAGATCTCACCGTTTTGCGGGTTCATCACAATAATGCTGACCCGGTTCGCCCCCTTCGCCTCGTAGACTTTCTCTGCCGCCTGCTCGGCAAACTGTTGAATAACCACATCGAGGCTGGTGTGCAAATGGCTCCCGGAAACTGGCTCCTCCCTGTTCTCCGCAGCATTTTCAAGCTCCAGGCCATGCGCGGTGGTCTGCGTTAAAATCTTTCCTGGAATTCCCTGCAGATAGGAATCATACTCGACTTCCAGTCCAATAATCCCCTGATTGTCGCTCCCGGTAAATCCAAGCACCTTGGAGGCGAGCGATCCAAATGGATAAAATCTTTTGTAATCCTCATCCACCATCACCCCGTCCAGATTCAGATCGCGAATCTTATCGGCTGTTTCCTTGTCTACGTTCGCCTTGATGCGCTCGATAGATGAATATTTCTCCACGCGCTTTCTGACTGTTTCCTCCGAAATTTCAAGAATTTCTGAAAGTTTTTCAATTACTTCCTCCGGGTTCGTTATCTGATTATGTATTACGGAGATCGTGCAGACCGGCTTATTGTCTGCGATCACTACGCCGTTACGGTCATAAATTAACCCACGCTCCGCCTTTATACTTCTCTCGCGCTCATGAAGTTCCTTTGCCCGCTCCGCATACCGGTCAGTAACAAAAATCATAAAGTAGGACAGACGACCGCAAATTACTAACATTCCTGCAAAAAGCAGCACAAGAAGGAAGAAGAGCCCACGCTTCTGATAAGAAAGAAAATGCATAAAACGCTTCCTGATTTTGTTTCGCTCTTTCCTTTTATTGTATTCATAACCTGCCCAATCTATACCCACACGAAGCTTTTACGGTGCCTAATCCTCCGGGGCAATAATATCCCCCTCCTGCATATCATTAAGATCCGTTGAGGGATCATTCACTGGCAGATCAATATGGTAGTTGATCTCCCCCTCCGGATAAACGCCAAGATACGGTAAGATCTCCTCCAAAATCTCGCTGGTTAATGCCGTGGCAAGTGAGCTGCTCGCCTTTTTTTCCTCGTCGTGGATCTCGTCAATTACCACGTAGATCACCACCTGAGGATCGTCAGTCGGAACACAGCCGACAAAGGAGACAACATATTTCTGATTCTCCTTATCGCGCACCCCTTTTTGTGCAGTACCTGTCTTTCCGCCAACCAAATATCCCTCGACTTTTGCCGGGGAGGCTGTTCCGGAATCCACAGTCATAAACATCGCCTGACGCATAAATTCTGAAGTTTGTGCTGAGACGGAAACGGAGAGAACAATGCCCGGATTTTCGTAGACCACTGTGCCTGACGCATTTCTTATCTGTTCTACCACATGGGGCTGATAATAATTTCCTCCGTTGATCAGGGAACAAAAAGCGGAGGCAAGCTGCACCATGGTGATATTGAAGCCCTGCCCGAAACTTGAGGTGGCAAGCTCCGTCACATTCAAATTCTCAATCGGAATTAAAATACTTTTGCTCTCGCCTGGAAGGTCGATCCCCGTTGTCTGGGCAAACCCAAAATGTTCCTGATACTGGTGAAATAGATCCCGCTCAAGAAACTCACCGATGGACATCAGTGCCGGATTGCAAGATTTCATCAGTGCTTCCGTAAGCGTCACTACGCCGTGCCCGGAACGGCGATTACAGTTAATGCGGTAGCCTGCCACTTTGCGGAACCCGTCACAGGTAAAGGTATCTGTTGCCTTGACTAAATTTTCCTCAAGTGCTGCTGCCACAGTAAATGGCTTAAATGTGGAACCCGGCTCATAGGTATCGCTAATACAAAAATTTCTCCACATACGGTTTAGAGCATTTAGATTCTCTTCCTCGCTCATTGCCGCGATCTCCTCCGGCGTGTAATAAGCGGAGAGATTTCGCGGATCATTTAAATCAAACCCCTCGTTTGATGCCATCGCGTAGATTGCCCCATTATTTGGGTTCATCACAATCACACCGATATTTTCACATTTCCAGGTCTGGCGAAAATTTTTTATCTTTTCCTCCGCAAGACGCTGTACATTTACATCTAATGTGGAGATAATCGTATTTCCGTCAGTTGCCGGTTTGGAAACTTTGGTCAAATTCAGTTCCGAATCATAGTAACCGTACTCCCTGCCATTTACGCCAATCAGTTCTTCATTATAATACTGCTCAATTCCCCAGGTGCCAATATCTCCCCCCACCGTGTACCCGATCACATGGGAGGCAAGCGAGTTAAAAGGATAGTTTCTTACGTATTCCTCCTCAAACCATACCCCCTGAATCTTTTTGCGGTCATCGCTCGCTGCCACATATTCCTCAAATGCCAGTTTGCTCTCCAAGCTCTGCTGCCGCAAAAGTCTGATGTACGCACTTGTACTCTTCTCGATAAGGATACTGCGCAATTCATTTGCGTCCAGCCCATAAATTTGCACCAGCGCGTTTATGGTTGGCTCAGCATAACTCTCATCCATATTGATAATGCTCGGATCAAAAATCACATTGAATACCTTGGTACTTCTCGCTAAAACTACACCGTTGCGATCCAGGATATCTCCGCGCCGATATGGCAAATTCGTGTTTGTCCCCAAACTGTGCTGAGCAAGCAGTTTTTTCCCGTAATTTTCTCCCTCATTTGCATGAAGCCAGACAAGTCTGGCACATAATCCTAAAATCAATGCAAAAACCACGCAAAATACAAAGAACAACGCCCCCTGCATCTTGCGTGTAAATTTTACATTTGCTTTACTTCGTTTCCTACTCATAAGCAGCAACCACTAACTTTCCCATTATTTTGCTATGGAACCAAAGTATCCAAAATGGAGGAGGCCGCCTCCGGGATATCTGCATACTGTCTGACATAGCTTAAATCCGCCGGATCATAGTAGATCACCTCATTATGGTTGGGAAAAACCATGCCCAACTCCCCCACCGCTGTCTGATAGATCGCGTCCAAATCGATATCCTGCACCAGTGCCTGCTCCTTGCCCGCATTGGTATCAGAAAGTACAGAAAGTTCTTCTTTTAAAGAGAGGATCGTCTTGTCAAGGCGTGTGGATTCCGCTTTTAAATCGAGATAGCGCACACAGAGGAGACCTACGGCAAACATCGCACCGCACAAAAGGAGAATTCCAAAAAATCCAATGCTGCGGGTAATGGAAAAGAGACGCTTCTCGTCGCGCTGCGCCTCCTGCTCCCTTAATCGCTCATAGCGATCCGGCTCCCTCTGCGGAACTTTCTTGCGCGCCGGAGGAGGCGCGTCACGCTCTCTTCTTGGCAGGTCGTACTCTCGCTCTTTCCTTTCCGGTACCCTTGCCCGTTCAGCAGTATTTAATTTTCTGACCGTACTTCCATGTACATAGTAATCTGGATCGTAATGATATGGATTTTTCTTTCCTGCCATCCAAATCCCCCTCTTTCCTTGACTGCAACTCCTTACACAATTTTATATCCCTGCGCCCCACGCTCAAATACGCGCAGCTTCGCGCTTTTTGCTCTTGGATTCCTGGCAAGTTCCTCCTCGCTCGGAAGAATTGGCTTTTTGGTTCGCACAATTCCCTTTGACTTTTTCCCGCACACACAGACCGGAAAATCCGGCGGACAAATGCAGGGATTCTCCGCCCGCCTAAAGCTTGTCTTTACTAAACGATCTTCCAGAGAATGAAATGTGATAATACAGAGCCGTCCGCCCTCATTTAAAAGATCAATCATCTGATCAAGTGATTTTTCAAGCACTTCAAGTTCTCGATTTAACTCGATGCGAATCGCCTGAAACGTGCGTTTGGAAGGATGTCCACCCTGCGCGCGCACTCTCGCCGGAATAGCCGCACGCACGGCTTCATTTAACTCAAACGTCGTTTCAATCGGCTTTTTTTCACGCATTCTAACAATATGTTTTGCGATATTTTTCGCAAAGCGATCCTCGCCGTAATCTCTAATGATACGGTAGAGTTCCTGCTCGCTGTAACCGTTTACAATCTCCCTTGCCGTGCGCGTTTCTCTCCCATCCATACGCATATCAAGCGGGGCATCCTCCCGGTAGGAAAACCCACGCCCCGGCGTATCAAACTGATAGGAAGAAACTCCCAGATCAAGCAGAATTCCATCGACTTTCTCGATGCCCTTCCCCTGTAAGATTTCCCCGATATTGCAAAAATTATCCCGCACAATCAAAACGCGATCCGAAAAGGAAGCTAAGCGCGCACTCGCGGCTTCTATAGCATCACCATCCTGATCGATCCCAATAAGAAGCCCATCTTTTGAGAGTGCGGAAGCAATCATTAAGGAATGTCCTGCTCCGCCCATGGTTCCGTCCACATAAATCCCGTCCGAATGTATATTTAACTCTGTGATGCACTCCGAAAGAAGCACGGAGACATGGCAAAATTTTTTTTCTTCCATCGTTCCTCCATCCCATCCGGGCGTTTCTCGCCCACAGAAGCCAAAATTTGCCTCTGCGCCGCCACTTTTGCCTTTCATTTTAACCCATACATTAAAAAAAAGCAAGATCAAATTCTCAAGAAAGCATCGCAGAGTACAAAAAACACAAGAAAAAAGAAGGCTTTTGTCATATTTTGCGATCCAAAAACCTTCCTTGTTTTTTAGCCATTTTTCTTTTTTCCTGCCAAAATCCTGGTGCGCACCAGGAAAAAGAAACTGATTAAGATAAGCAGGATGGATAAAAGTTCAGAGACGGCAAGCGATGTCCCCCACAAAAAAAGTGGATCGGTGCGCAGATCTTCTATCCATACCCGCCCCGCCCCGTAGCCAATCAGATATAGACACAAAAGTTCACCATCAAATTTTTTATGTCTGGAATAAATTAAAAGCAAAAAAAGCAGTCCCAGATTCCAGAATATCTCATACAAAAAAGTCGGGTGTACCTGAATGTACTCCACGCCCTCCGCATAGACAATATTATTGCGAATCTCCACAATGCGATTTAATGCTCTAGTGTGCCCCGCATAGCGTTTTTCCAACACCGCCATCGAACAATTGTAATCATTTGTGACTGCCCTCCGGTCAAGTTGCATTGCAAAAAGTCCCCCCGTATACTTGCCGAATGCCTCCCGGTTAAAAAAATTTCCAAAGCGTCCGATCGCCTGTCCAAGCAAGAGGGAGGGAACGCAGAGATCGGCGAGTTTGTAAAAATTCACCTTTTTTATTTTGGCGTACACCGCCGCCGTAAGCACTCCGGCAAGAATCCCACCGTAGATTGCCATGCCGCCCGTGCGCAGATTAAAGATGGAGAGCGGATTTTCCTTAAAGGAATCCCACGCAAACATGACATAGTAAATTCTTGCACCAACAACAGAAAACAAGAGTGCGTACAGCGCGAAATCGATAATCATATCCGGGGAAAGTCCTGCGCGCTTTGCCCGGAAACACGCGAGCAGTACGCCGAGCAACATCCCAAGGACAATGATCATCCCATAATACATAATATCAATTCCAAATAGGGTGATGCCATTGCCAATCCCCGAAAATATAATTCCAAGATTTGGAAAACGGATATCTGTCTGCCCCTGTACCATAAAGCCTCCGTTTTACTTGCCGCAATTATACGTTAAAGCGGAACAAAACCACGTCCCCGTCCTGCATGGTATATTCCTTGCCCTCCGAGCGCACCAGTCCCTTCTCCTTCGCGGCGTTAAAACTGCCGCATGCAACCAGATTATCATAGTTTACGATCTCTGCACGGATAAAACCGCGCTCGAAATCCGAGTGAATTTTGCCCGCGGCAGCAGGAGCTTTTGTCCCCTCCTCAATCGTCCACGCCTTTGTTTCCTTGGGTCCTGCCGTCAGATAACTAATCAGCCCCAAAAGCCGATAACTTGCCCGGATCAGCTTTTCCAATCCGGATTCTGTAATTCCAAGATCTTCTAGAAACATCTTCTTTTCATCCTCGTCAAGTTCCGCAATCTCCTGTTCAATCTGCGCGCAGATCACAAAAACTTCAGCGATATGGGACTGCTCGTTCTCGCATTCCGCCTGTGCGTACTCGCGCACCTTCCGCACATAGACATTGCCCGCGCCCTCATCCGCGAGATCCTCCTCCTTTACATTCGCCGCGTAGATCACGGGCTTGTAGGTAAGAAGGTTGAACGAGGAAAGCAAATTTGCCTCATCTTCATTTAAGCAGGCAAAGGAACGCGCCAGCCCCCCGCCCTCCATATGTTTGATCAGCCGCTCGATAAGCACAGTTTCCTTCGCGGCATTCTTGTCGCCCATCGCAGTCTTTTTTACCTTGGAAAACCGCCGTTCAAGCACTTCCAGATCCGAGAAGATCAGTTCTAAATTGATGGTTTCGATATCGCGCACCGGATCGATACTGCCCTCCACATGGATGATATTAGAATCCTCAAAACAGCGCACAACATGAACGATTGCATCCACCTCCCGGATATTGGCAAGGAATTGGTTTCCAAGCCCCTCACCCTTAGAAGCACCCTTTACCAGCCCCGCAATATCTACAAACTCAATGGTCGCTGGAACAACTCGCTCGGAAGCATAGAGTTTGCCAAGCACTTCCAAACGCTCATCCGGCACTGCTACAATTCCAATATTCGGATCGATAGTACAAAATGGATAGTTTGCTGATTCCGCCCCCGCTTTTGTCAGAGAATTAAACAGCGTACTCTTTCCGACATTTGGCAATCCTACGATACCTAGTTTCATTTTTCTCTTTACCCATTCAAAAATCTTTTTTTCAGAGATCTTCGCCTTTCACTATATTTTTACAGACTAATTTTAATTTATTTTCCTCTCTTTGTATAAGTCAGAATCGGACAGTTCCTCCCTTACGGTATCCGCCGACTCCACCATAAGCAGTTTTCCGCCGGTAAACTCAACGAAAAGTTTTTCTTCTGCCGCCTCGTTGCTAATGCAGCGGCTACTGTTCTGTAGGAGAGTATACTGATCAAGCGGATAGTAAAATCCCTGTAAGGTTAGTCCTGTAACCTTAGAAGTCAGTGCCGCAAAGGAGAGATATTTCCCATACTGATCCTGCCGCAAAAAAGAAAATCCGGTATAATGGACAGAAATGCGATTGTGTGCGTCCATTATACAGGCGGAGATCCCCGCCTCCTCAAATTGCTCCAACAAAAAAATATTGGCGATCGTATGGTCAAGTCTTGTGCCGGTCGCGCCAACTAATAGCACCTGTTCCGGAAAAAAGGGGTGCGCACCCTCCCGCCCTCCCCCTTTTTTTCCCTCCAGTTCTATCGCAAGCTTTACTGCGATCTCCATATCCGTGTCATCCTTTTCGGGGGCATATCTCCGTATTGCAATACCTTCCATATTTTCCCATTTTTGAAGATTTTCCTCTCCCAGAGTATCGAAATCCCCGACAAGATAATCTACAGAAAGTCCCATTTTCTCCGCTGCCAACACACCCGCGTCCACCGCAATAACATACTGAAACTGACGTGTACAAAGAAATGCCGCCGGAAAGAAAACCTCCCCGCCCCCCACAATCAATGTTGCCATAATCTTAATTTCCTTAAATTTTATTCTGCTGCCTAAACTAAATAATTCAAGGGCAAATTAAGCGGGTGAAACCTGTGAAAAAGCCTCCTGAAATCCTGCGATATTCGCTCTGATATCCCCGGAAAAAACGGATGTTCCGGCAACAATATTATTCGCGCCTGCCGCCAAGACTTCCCTGATATTGGAAAGCGTTATGCCGCCATCCACCTGGATATCCGGGCAGGGATACCCCTCTTCTCCTGCAAGTTCCATCACGCGCTTTGGTTTCTTTAACATTTCATTAATAAACTTTTGACCTCCAAAGCCCGGATTCACGGTCATAATTAATACCATATCCACCTCGCCTATCACATGGCGCAAAAACTCCACCGGTGTAGCCGGGTTTAATGCAACCCCCGCCCTCATCCCAAGCCTTTTAATCTTTGTGATGGCGGAGTGCAAATGTGTGCAGGCCTCGGCATGTACGGTCAGCATATCCGCACCGCACTCCCTGAAATCTTCAATAAAGCGAAATGGTTCCGCAACCATCAAATGAACGTCAAAGGGCAGGGCAGTCACTTTTCGGATCGACTCGATCACCGGCATACCATACGAGATGCGCGGGACAAACTGCCCGTCCATCACATCGATATGTATCATGTCGGCTCCCGCTTCCTCCACCTTTTTTAACTGCTCCCCAAGAATGGCAAAATCTGCAGAAAGTATGGATGGTGATAACTGATACATTAGAATTCTCCCTTTCAATATTTTTTTCTGTTTCTTATTTCGCCGAGCAAAAGAAGATAATTTTCATAGCGTTCTCTTGCAATCTTGCCGTGAGAAATTGCCTCCTTTATGGCGCACTCCGGTTCCCTATCATGCAGACAGCTTAAATATTTACATTCCTTTGTGTAGGGAAAAAATTCCGGATAATACTCTCTTAATTCCTCTTTTTCCATCTCACCAAGGGAGAGCGAACTAAATCCCGGAGTGTCAAACAGATAAGTTCCCCCGCCCATATAAAAAAGTTCAGAATGTCTTGTTGTATGTCTTCCGCGCCCGATCTTTTTACTGATATCGCCTGTCTCCATATTGGCCTGCGGGTGGAGAAGATTTAAAATCGTAGACTTGCCCACGCCGGAAGGACCTGCAAGCACCGTGGTCTTTCCTTTTAACAAGATCTCCAATTCCTCGATGCCCTCCTCCTGCTTTGCGGAGATCAAAAGCACCTTGCAGCCGCTGTTTCTGTATATGCGCACAAGTGCCTCCTGCGCCTCCTTCTCAATCTGATCTTTTTTGTTAAAGCAGATAATGGTCTCCATTCCCTGCTGTTCCATCAGCACCAAAAAGCGGTCGAGAAGATTTAAATTTGGCGCGGGCCAGGCTGCCGCAAAAACAATCACCGCCTGATCCGCGTTGGCGATCGCGGGGCGGATAAGTTCACTTTTCCGTTCGATAATCTCATCGATATTCCCCGTCATCGCCATATCATCAAGTACCGTAAGCTCCACATTATCCCCCGGTAAGGGTTTGATTTTCCGGTTGCGGAAAATCCCCTTCGCCTTGCACTCGTATATTCCGGCACCCTCCACATTCACATAGTAAAATCCTGCAACTCCCCTGACAATTTTTCCCTGCATACACGCCTCTAATTGATCCGGACAGCTTTTAATTCCACGGAATAACTGCCCGCATATGGCTCGCCATTAAACCATACATTGACCGTTGCCATCCCCTCAGTAAAGCCATCGCTCTCATCAAGCGCGATATCTAAGTAGTACGGGAAGTCGGTCGCGCTAAAGAGTCTTGACTCCTCCTTTGTAATATCCACTTCGTTTCCGTCCTGTGAGATCGTGATGTAGAGCATTGCTGTGTCTGTCTCTCCAAGCGGCCAGTCGCTGATCACTGTGGTCGCCTGATAGCTGTAGAGCGGCTCAGGCTCCGTGGTTGGCGTTGGCTCTGAGGTTGGCTCCGGATCATTATTATCGTCCGGCTCTTCTCCTTCCCCCGTATCTGGGGTTGGTTCCGGCTCATCATCATCCGGCGCGTTAGTCGGCTCCTCCGGTTCATCGGTTGGCTCCAAAGTTGGGGTAGGACTTGGCGTGATCTCAGGTCCTGTACTAAGCGCGATATCTACCTTGGTACCGACAGCCACCCGCTCACCCCCACTAAAGCTCTGGAAGCATACTTGCCCTTCTGCATAGCGGTTGCTGCTGGTATAAGTCGTTAAGTTCTTTGAAAGCCCCGCCTTTGCCAGTGCAGCAACTGCCTCCTCCTCAGTAAGCCCTAAAAGCTTTGGCATATCCGTCAGTGTGATATCCGGTCCGGTACTGACAAAGACCGTCACTGTCCCCCCCTCCTCAAGATATTCGTCCGCGGAAGGTTCCGTGCGGATCACCATCCCATTCTCGTACTCATTGCTTGCCTCGTAGGACGGTTTTGTAACAAAACCGGATCCCTCAAGTTCTGTTTTTGCTTTGTCAAGTGTGTAATATGCCACATTTGGAACAGGCTTCGATTCCGGTCCTGCGCTGATCGTCAGTTCAATTGTGCCGTCCGCCGCGATCGCCACATCCTCCGGCGGATACTGATCAAGCACATAGCCCTTTGGCACCTCTTTTGAATACTCTTCCTTGTCGCTGATAATACTAAACGAAGGGGAGATCATCTGCAATGTATTTATCGCGTCATCAAGCTTATACCCTATAACATTGACCAGATTTTTCATGCCTGCTTCCACCTGTGCCGGGGTCGGACTTAGTTCCGTCGTTGGGGTCGGACTTGACTGCGGAGTCGGTGTTACCTTATCATCTTTCCCCTTAAAAATATCGAGGACACCGGAGAGATTGATCACCAGATAAATCAGTGCCAATCCCAGCGCGACTGCTGTGACAATTGTTCCAATAATAATAAATTTCTCAAATTTCGGATCAACTCCGTCTAATTCTTCCTCCTCCTCTTTTGCTACCCGCTTTACGGTCGAGGCGGTTTCTGGATGGGAGTCATAGTATACTGCTGGGGATTTTGCCGCACTTTTAATTGATTCCATCTGTTCATCCGTCATATTGATGGTCGGGGAATCAGGCACTGCCGATGCCAATTTCACAAAATCTCCATCCGGATTTGTAATGGAACAGCGCAGATCAGAGATCAGTTCTGATGCGGACAAATATCTTCGCTCAGGCTTTTTTTGCATACATTTCTGAACTATTTTTTCGATGCTAAGAGGCACATCCGGACGCAGTTCGCGAATAGGTCTCGCTTCATTATTAATATGGGAGAGCGCGACAGAAACAGAATTGTCCCCCGCAAATGGCACCATACCGCACAACATCTCATAGAGCGTGACACCCAAAGAGTAGATATCACTTTTCTCGTCTGAATACCCACCTCTTGCCTGCTCTGGTGAGAGATAATGTACTGAGCCAACTGCATTCTGCGAGACTGTATTGGAAGTCGCTGCCTTCGCGATCCCGAAATCTGTCACCTTTACTTTGCCATCGCGCGAGATAATAATATTCTGCGGCTTTATATCGCGATGAATAATATGATTGGCGTGCGCCGCCTCCATCCCCTGTGCGATCTGGATCGCAATCCCGATTGCCTCCTTGATTTCAAGTCTGCCCTTTCGCTCAATAAATTTCTTTAACGTGATCCCCTCAACTAATTCCATCACAATATAGTAAAGTCCCTCATCGTCCCCGACATCGTAGACATTGACGATATTCGGATGGGATAACCCTGCCGCCGACTGCGCCTCCGCGCGAAACTTTGCCACAAAATTCTTGTCGCTGGAATACTCGTTCTTCAGTATCTTGATCGCTACATACCGGTTCAATCTGTGACATTTTGCCTTGTAGACATCCGCCATGCCTCCGGAACCGACCTTGTCAATAATCTCGTAGCGCTCACTGATGTACATACCTGGTTTAATCATAAATCTACCTCATTTCTCGATAATCCCTGCCGTTTCCGGCTTATGCCGCAACAAGTACAATGGAAATATTATCCCTGCCGCCGTATTCGTTGGCTAAGCGCAAAAGTTCCTCCCCCGCCTTTGCCACATCCTCCCGGTGCATCTTAACCACCGAGAAAATTTCCGTATCGTCCATCATATTAGAAAGTCCGTCCGAACAGAGCAAAATAATATCGCCCTGTCTAAGACACACCTCAAAAAAATCCGGAACCACGCCAACATTCGCACCCATCGCCCTTGTAATGACATTTTTATTTGGGTGGAACCTCCCGTCCTCCCTTCTTAGTTCCCCCCGTCTTATCATTTCCTCCACAAGCGAATGATCCTGTGTAACCTGCGAAATTTCCTCCCCGCTAATCAGATAAAGTCTGCTGTCGCCGATATTGGCAACATACATGGTTTCCCCGCAAATCGTCGCCGCGACAAACGTTGTTCCCATCCCTTTTAACTCCGGTCTCCCCGCTGCCTGTTCAAGAAGCAAGCGGTTTGCATTCTGCACGGACTCCTCCATCGTCTGGATCAACGTTTTTCCTTTGCCCTGCCTTATCTGACGCACAAATTCCTCCACGGCAAACCGGGAGGCAAAATCTCCGGCATTATGTCCGCCCATTCCGTCCGCCACAATAAAGAGATTTGGCAACATTCCAACGGTCTGCGTACAGCAATAGACATAATCCTGATTCATCTTTCTCTTTCGTCCAATATCGGTAACGGAATATGTTTTCATTCCCGGTTCACCCCCTTATCCATATAGCTTTTGCGAAGCTGTCCACACGCAGCATCAATGTCGGAACCCATTTCCCTTCTTATCGTAACATTTATTCTGTTTTTTTCAAGTATGTTTTTGAAATTTTCTATATTTTTGGCGTGGGAACGCTTAAATTCCCGCTCCTTTACCTCATTGACCGGAATTAAATTAACCAGACAGTTCCTTCCCTTTATCAGGGAAGAAAGCTCTCTTGCCTGCGCCGCAGAATCATTTACGCCACTTATCAAACTGTATTCAAAGGTCAGTCTGCGCCCGGTCTTCTGATAATACTCATCCATCGCCGAAAGGATCTCTGTCAGAGGATAAGCCCTTGCAACCGGCATAAGTTTCTGCCGGAGGGCATCATTTGGCGCGTGCAGCGAGAGCGCGAGATTTGCAGTAAATCCCCCATCGGCAAACTCTTTTATGCGCGGGACAATCCCACAGGTGGAGATCGTTAAATTGCGCCCGCTAATATTTAACCCTCTCACATCGCTTATCATTTCCAAAAAGCGGATCAAATTGTCATAGTTGTCAAATGGCTCGCCCGTCCCCATCACAACAATATTGCTGACACGCTCTCCCGAAATCTTTGTGATCTCATAGATCTGTTCTAACATCTCGGAGGGCAAAAGATTTCTTGTCAGTCCGCCGATCGTTGAGGCACAGAACGCACAGCCCATTCTGCAACCGACCTGAGAGGAGATACAGACAGAATTTCCATGGTGGTATTTCATCAGCACACTCTCAATTACATTTTTATCCGGCAACTCAAACAAAAACTTACAGGTGCCATCCACCGACTCCCTGCGATCCACTGCGCGAAGCGTGCAAAAGGAAAAACTTTCCTTACATTTTTCCCTGAGCGGTATGGAAATATTCGTCATCTCATCAAAACCACCGCAAAGTTTCCTGTGCATCCACTCATAGATCTGTGCAGCACGAAACTCCTTTTCTCCCATGGCAACAAGCTTTTCTTTTAGTTCCTCAAAATTCATTGACTTAATATCCGTCATCTAGTGTTTTCCACCTTTCTTGCGAAACCGGGAAACAAAGAAACCATCCCATTTCCCCGCTTCCGGCAAAAGCTGCAAATACCCTTTTTTTGTCGTATCACGGCACAGAGGTTTTGGAAGATACGGATCAAGACTTTCCGGTTCCAGATCGGAAAAACCGCAGAGAAATTGAAAATTATTTACATTTTCTCCGGGATTTAGCGTGCAGGTCGAATAGATCAAAACACCGCCCGGTTTTAGATACTGTGTGACAACCTCAAGGATTCTTCGCTGAAGCAAGCTTAACTCTTCCAAATCTTTCGGTGTTATATTATATTTTATATCGGGTTTTCTCCCAATAATTCCCAGCCCGGAACAGGGCAGATCGGCAATCACCACATCCGCCGTCGCAACATCCTCCTCGCGAAGCAGAGCCGCGTCAAAGAGCAGTAGTCCGATATTCTCAAACCCGCAGCGCGCGATATTCTCACGGATCTTTGCGATCTTGTAGTCGGAGATATCACGGGCACTGACCATCCCGCATTCTGCCATCCCGCCGCCTGTTTCCGCAAAAAGCAGTGCATCCGCCGCCTGTATGGTCTTTCCCCCCGGAGCTGCACAACAGTCAATCACATAATCCCCCGCTTTTATCCCGGCACATAGCACCGGCAGCATCGAACTTTCATCCTGCACCTGAAACCATCCAGAATCGAACCCCGGCAGCTGCATTACCGTTTCCATCCCCGATAGATGCAGCGCGCCAAAAACTTCCCCCTCCCTTGCCAAAATCCCCGCCCGCGCTAAGTGTTCCCGGCAGGAAGAAACTTCCCCCTTTGAAACATTTACGCGCACGGTAAAAGTGGGCGGGGCAAAGAATGCCGAAAAAATTCGCTCACTCTCTTCTCTTCCATACCAGGAAAGAAATTTTTCTACCAGCCATCTTGGAATAGAGTATCGAAGAGAAAGAAGCTCCTCCTCCCCGCAGGAGGAAAATTCCTTTTCCAGGCAAAGTCCATCCCTTGCCGCCGCACGCAGCACGCCATTTACATAGCCGGACAGTCCTGAAAGCCCCCGCTTTTTTGTCAGTTTCACCGCCTCGTTACAGGCGGCGGAAGGCGGTACTTCCATATAGTAGAGCTGATAGAGCCCCATCCTAAGAATTTCTCTGATCATGGGTTTTAATTTCTCCACCCTGGTCTTTGAGTAATGCCCGATCAGAAAATCTAAGGTAATCTGCCGCTCTATCACCCCCGTCGCAAGCCGCCTTGCAAATGCCCGCTCCTTTTTCTCCATTTCGGGATACTTGGATAATTCCCTTGCAAAGACGATATGTGATGGCTTTTTTTCTTCCAGTATCAATAGGAGCATATCAAGTGCTACGGCTCTCGCCTGCATTAGTCATTTCTCCTTCCGATCATAATCAAACGCACAAGTTGTAAAATAGAGGATGCTGCCGCTGCCACATAGGTAAGTGCCGCTGCAGAAAGCACCTTTCTTGTCTTACTCACCTCATCCCCGTAAAGAATTCCCATATCCGAGAGAGCGCGCAGCGCGCGGGAGGAAGCGTTAATCTCCACCGGAAGCGTCACAATCTGAAAAAGCACGGAGAGCGAAAAGAGTAAAATCCCCGCCGTGATAAAAAAGCTCGCACTGCGCGTCCCAATCATCAGGCCAACTAAAATTAACGGCCAGGAAATCGCCGCGCCAATATTCGCTGCCGGAACAATCGCCGCGCGGATGGAGAGCGGCGCGTAAGACTTGTTGTGCTGGATCGCGTGTCCGCACTCGTGTGCTGCCACACCGACCGCCGCCACCGAAGAGGAACCATACACGGAATCCGACAGGCGAAGCACCTTGTTGCCCGGATCATAATGATCCGTTAAATTCCCGCTGATATGCTCGATCGACACATCGTAGATTCCATTTGCATGGAGGATTCGCTCCGCAGTCTGCGCGCCGGTCAGCCCGGACAGACTGCGCACTTTCTCATACTTTGCATAGGTACTTTTTACTTTTGCCGATGCAAGTAAACTTAATCCCATACCTATAAGTACTAAAAGATATGTCCAATCAAAATACATAAGATCTTTCCTCCTTTTCTTTACAATATAAAGATATTTTACCAGTAAAATGCGTTATTTTTTTAACGTTCTCCTTAAAATTTTCTTAAAACTGCAAACATATCCCCTCTCTTAGCGGATAGCCGCGCAAAAATTCTTCCGCCCGCATCCTTCGCTTTCCTTCCATCTGCAATTCTTTTACCCTAAGTCCACCCTCCCCTGTCAAAATCGCAAAGGAATCCTTTTCTATGCGCAGAATGCTACCGTACCCCCATGCATTTTCTCTTGCCCGCTGCATCTCCTCCCGCGAGAATATGATCTCCTCACAACGCCAGAATTTTAACATTTTTCCATTTAGATTTGCATATGTCCCCGGCCAGGGGTCAAAAGCCCGCACCTTGCGCTCTAGCTCCTTTGCCGTGCAGGAAAAATCAAGCCGCCCCATCTCCTTTTTGATTGTCCCCACATAGTTTGCCTCCGCCTCATTCTGAGGCGTGCGCGAAGCACTTCCCGACACAATCTGGCAAAGTGCAGCATTTAATACCTTTGCCCCCGCCACGGCAAGTTTGTCATACAGGCTCCCACCTGTCTCCTCCTCTGTGATCGACACAATCTCTTTCATAAGGATATCGCCCGTATCAAGTCCCTCCGCCATATACTGGATCGTCACCCCGGTCTCGCTCTCCCCATTTAAGATCGCATACTGGATGGGTGCTGCTCCCCGATATTTCGGCAGCAGGGAGGCATGTACATTGATACATCCATATTTTGGAAGATCCAACAGCCGCTTTGGTAAGATCTGTCCAAACGCCGCCACCACAATTAGATCCGGGGCGATCTGCTCCATAAGGGCAAGAAATCCCTCGTCTTTTACTTTTGCCGGCTGATAGATGGTAAGCCCATGAGCGAGTGCGGTTTGTTTCACCTTTGAGAAACTCATTTCGTATCCGCGCCCCTTTGGCTTGTCCGGCTGTGTCACCACGGCAGCAATCTCCTCCCCCCCAGCAATCAAGCTCTCCAAGATCACCGCCGCAATCTCCGGGGTTCCCATATAAACAATCTTCATTCCTTCCTCCTGTCCGTAGGTGAATTTCTACGATTCCGACCGATTATCGTGCAGTTCACCCTCCACTTTCTCCACATACAAAATGCCGGAGAGATGATCGATCTCATGGCAGATCGCGCGCGCAAGCAGCTCTGTACCCTCAAGTTCAATCGGCTGCATATTGCGGTCAAGTGCCCGTACCTTCACGTAATTCGGGCGCGTTACTTGACCTGCTTTTCCCGGCACACTAAGGCAACCCTCATCCCCGGTCTGCTCCCCCGCCGTCTCCACGATCTGGGGATTGATCAGCACAATCGGCTCATCCGCTTCCATCGACACATCAATCACAACAAGCTGTTTTAAAACCCCCACTTGTGGGGCTGCCAAACCAACACCGTCCGCATCGTACATTGTCTCAAGCATATCATCGATCAATGTCGCAAGGCGCGGAGTCATCTCCGTGATCTCCTTGGTCTGCTTCTTTAAAATACTATCCCCGATTTTCCTTATTTTACGAATTGCCATTTTTTTCCTCCCTCAAAAGAATCAGTACCCGCTTATCGGGTCAAAATCAAATTGTATGTTCGCACTTTTAAAATGCTCTGAGTATAATATATAACCTTCCAGAAAATTTTTCAAGGCTACAAGCAAAGAATAATCGGATTCCTTAAAATAAATCATCCTTCGATACAGATCATTTGCCTTTGATAAGGAGGCAGGTGCAGGACCAATCAGCGCGATCTGCGGCGCAGTCTTTTCGATAAATTCTCTCGCCGCCTTTGCAAGAATATCCGCTGTCTCTAATGCGTGTTCTTCCTTTGCTGATAGGATAAGCACCGCCAGGATATGGGAAGACGGAGGATAGGAAAGTGCTGTACGGTATGCCATCTCCTGTGCAAAAAAACCTTCATAATCTGCCGCCGCTGCCATTTTTACTGCGTAATGCTCTGGCTGATAAGTCTGAATAATCACTTCTCCAGGAAGTTTTCCGCGCCCTGCGCGCCCTGCTGCCTGTGCTAAAAGTTCAAATGTGCGCTCCGATGCCCGGTAATCATTCGAATTTAGCGAAAGATCTGCCGCTAAAATTCCCACCAGTGTCACATTCGGGAAATCATGCCCCTTTACAATCATCTGGGTGCCGACTAAAATATCCGCCTTTCCCTGTGAAAATGCTGATAAAATTTCTTCGTAGCTTTCCTTTTTGCGCGTGGTATCCGCATCCATCCTAAGCACCCGTGCAAAAGGAAACATTTTTTGTGCCTCCTGCTCAATCTTTTGTGTGCCGGTGCCAAACCCCGCAATGTATTTTGAGCCGCACACCGGGCAGAGAGCGGGCTTTTTCTGTCGCTCGCCGCAGTAGTGACAGACGAGTGTCCCGTCATTATGTTCGGTCATTGAGATATCGCAGTGCGGACATTTCATCACATACCCGCAGGCACGGCAGGAAACAAAACCCGCGTAGCCGCGCCGGTTTAAAAAAAGTATGGTTTGCTGTCCATCCTCTAACCTCTTCTTCATCTTTTCTTGAAGTGTCCTGGAAAAAATACTTCGGTTGCCCGCCGATAATTCCTCCCGCAAATCCACAATCGAAACCTCAGGCATCTGCGCGCCGTAGGCTGCGCGTTCCTTTAAGGTAAACAGTTTGTATTCTCCCCTCCTTGCGCGTTCGTAAGCGGTAAGCGACGGAGTAGCCGATCCTAAGATCACCGAGGCACCGCAGAGTCTTGCACGCTCGATCGCCACCTCGCGTGCATGATATTTCGGGGGTGTTTCGCTTTTGTAGCTGCTCTCATGCTCCTCATCAAGAATAATCAGCCCAAGTCGGTCAAACGGGGTAAAAAGCGCGGAGCGCGGTCCAATCATAATATCAATCTCCCCGTTTTTCGCCCGCAGAATCTGATCATATCGCTCTCCTGCGGACATACGAGAGTTTAAGATGGAAACTCTCTCTCCGAAACACTTGTAAAAGCGGTTTAGCGTCTGATAGGTCAGCGCAATCTCCGGAATCAGCATAATCACCTGCTGTCCCCCTCGCACCACCGCCTCAATCACGGATAAATAAACTTCGGTCTTGCCGCTTCCGGTCACACCGTGCAACAGGTATGTTTTATTTACTCCCATCCTCCTGTCCGTTGTTATCTGCTCACAAATACGTTGCTGCATATCATTTAGGGGAGGAAGGTCGGTACTTTCCCCAGGAAACTGCAAAATTCCCGCCAGCGGATCGCGGTAACTCTCCTGCACCCGCACTGCTACAATTTTCTCTCGAACAAGTGTCTGCACTGTCGCGGCAGAAACCGAAAGTTCTCCCTGTACCTTCTCCCAGGAAAGTTCGTGGGAAGATAGGAGTGCGCGCAAAAGCCGCTCTTTTGCCGCGTGCTTTTTGCGCACAGCAAGTGCCAGCATATCCCCCGCAACGTCCCGCGCACAGACAAGTACCACTGTCTTTTTTTCTACCCGGCGCACCGCCTGTTTTACCGGGATTACCGTGCGCAGCGCGTCATTCATCGTTGCCCCGAAATTCTCTCTGATAAAATAAGCGAGTGCGATCATCTGACTCTCAATCACCTGCCCGCGTTTCTTTACCGAAAAGATCGGCTTGATGCGCTCTATTGCAATCTTTTCCTCTTTAGAAAGCCCGACAATATATCCCTCCCGCTTTCCATGCCCGAATGGAATCTCAACGGGAGCACCCACCACCGCCTCATTTTCCAAGCATTGCGGAATACTGTACTGATAGGTCTTATCTAACAGCCCGCTCGAAATATCCACGATCACATCCGCGAACATGATACTCCCCCTTTTAATTTTCGCCTTTTTTCTCCAGTACTTCTCTAAGCCCTGCCACAATTTCCTCCATTTTCATCGCGCGCGATCCTTTAAATAAAACGGCATCGCCCTCCTGCACAAAGCCCTTTAAGAAGGCAAGTGCAGATGCATTATCCAAAAAAAATTTGCCGTCGATGGTTGGCACTGGCTTAGACCATCCCCCTGATAGCCGAACCACTGAGCCGTTATCCTTTCGCACCAGTCTTGTCTGCTGTCTCTGTGCGCGCAGTGCCCCAGTAACATAGCACTCAGCGTCATTGCCGACTCCCACAATATAATCAAGCTCAAATTGGAGCAGATTTTCTCCGATAAATCCATGGCAGATTCTTGAGATCTCCCCAAGTTCCAACATATCTCCCAATACGGCAATACGCCGCTTTGCCTTTATCGCTGCCAAGCTAGTCAATGCGGCATGTACTGAATCGGGGTTTGCATTGTACGTGTCATCAATTAAGATCACGCCCCCCGCTTCAATTTTTCCGCCCCGCATCGCGGGCGGCTGATAGTCAAACAATTTCTCTGCCACAGTTTCTGGCGTGATTCCAAAATGCATTGCCACGGCAAAAGCTGCCAGCGCGTTTTCCACATGATGCTGCCCCACAACGGAGAGCTTTATCACCAATTCCTTTTCGATCTCTTTTCCGCAGAGCGTAAACTGTGTTCCATTCTCGATGGTCTGAACTCTCTTTGCACGGTAATCGCAGTCCTTTTCCGTCCCAAAAGTAAATATGCGAATCTGAGATAGCTTTTTTTCGGCGGCAGGACTTAACAAGATTTTTTCCTCCTCATCCTCCTCATCCTCCATCAACACTGATCTTTTCTTCTCCGGCTTTTTTTCTACCTCCTGCCCGGTAAGCATCCGCCATATCTCCACTAATTTTTTTAGCATCTTATCGTCCCCGTTGACAAACAACGCACCCCCTTCAGGGATCTCGTTGATAATATTTAATTTCTCCGTTAAGATGTTTGCTATTGTTCCAAGATTCTCAATATGCGCGACACTGATATTTGTAATCACCGCACATTCCGGGCGCGCTACGCGCGCGATCCGCTCCATCTCGCCCGGCATACTCATCCCCATCTCGATCACTGCCATCTGATGTTTTTCTGTAAGCCTTAACATCATGCGTGGCACACCGACCTGACTGTTCATATTTCCGTCCGTCTTTAACGTACAAAACTTTGTTTCAAGCGCGGATGCCACCATCTCCTTCGTCGATGTCTTTCCGGTACTTCCTGTAATGCCGACAACGGGAAGTGAAAATTCTTTGCGCATATATGCTCCGAAACGCTGCAATGCCGCCACATTCGGATTCTTCTCCCCCAGCAAATCCACATATACATAGGCCATCCCGGAAATCCCATTTTTTCCCTGTTCAAAAGCAAGATCTTTTCTGCACGTAAATGTCGCCCGCATCCCATGCGCAAAGGCATCCCCGATAAAATCATGTCCGTCCACCCGCTCCCCAATCACGGGAACAAACATTGTCACCTCATCGCCCTCCTTTGAATTTGTCGAAAACTCTTTCACGGTGATCTCGCCATCTCCGGCAATCAACTCTCCCCCGACAATCTGCGCAATTTCCTTTACGGTATACTCTCTCATCACAAACCCCTTTCTAGAAGCCATAATATTGTAATTATACTACAGGACAAAGAAAATGGGAACTGTTTTTTTGCTTTGGATAAATAGATAAGCCAAAATAGGCAACAACTTTATTTTATTTCACTGTCAATCTAATCAGTAAACTGATAATTATCAAGCTTCCTTCTGTGCGTAAAATATCCGGGGTACGAATCGAACCTCATTCGTGAAAACCGTGGGACACACGGGGTTAGCTCGCTTATGCTTAGCACATTGGCACTATCGAACGAGAAGCAAACTTACCGATTGTGGCGGAAAGCTCCGCCTCTTTAAGCGGGGGAAAATGTCACGATAACCACTTCGCAGGGATTGCCCCATCTCGGAATGGAAGCAGTATTTGAGCAGCCTGCACTTACAATCATTTTCCTCTCCTCATCCCCGTATACCCCTTTTGTATATTTAGGCAGCAGTCCTTGCCCCGGCGCATAGATCCCCCGCCCTATAATTCGTATCTGACCGCCATGTGCATGACCGGAAAGGACAAGATCGATACCGGAAAAATTTAGGAATCTCTCCGGATGGTGGGAGAGCAAAATCTTATATCCATCCATCTTAGCATACTGTTTTAACCAATCCCAGTCGGGTGCAGAAGATAATCCCCCAATCCTTATCTTCCCTACCCTTACCGCACTATTGTCAAGAAGCACAATCCCCGCTCTAAAGAGTACTTCCCGATCTTCTTCCGTCAGATACTGTTCATGATTCCCAAGACTCATATACACGGGTGCGATCTCCTGCAATTTTTGCAAAAAAACATAAGTTCGCTTGGTTTGCTCTCTTTTGCTAAGCTTATTTTTTTTGGTGAAAAGGCGAAATACATGATCCATCAGCGTGAAAAATGTATGAATCATCCGCTCTCCCCTGCTACAGCTAGTTTCATATCGCGGTTCAAGATGCTTTTTATCTTTGTTTTTTTCACTTCTCTCAAAGGTATCCCCGGCAATACAAATCAAATCCGGGGATACCGATCTCACTAATTCAACAATCTCCTCCGTCCCCTGTTCATGAAGATCCGCAAGCAAAGCGATTAAGGTCTGCTCTGATGAAGTCCTGGACGAAATTTGATATTCTGTCAAAACATAATTATTCATCTGCCTGTCTTTTCCTCTCCTGTGGTCGTTCCAGCGTCGCTGCCATTTTCTCCGGCACGCGGATAAGACCAAACCGCCAAAAAATAGGATAGAGATAGGATACCCCGCGAATATCTCCCAGTGCCTTTGGGCGGTCAAGCACATCTTTGCATTTTACTGCATTATTATATGCCAGTATGATACTGCTCCATGTAAGGGATTTTGATATTTTCCGATCAATCCAAAGCTCTTTGGTAAGCTCACCGTTTTTTCCCGTCTTTATCGTATAGCTAAATTGCAGACCGGATACGGTGCGAAACGGATATCTCTGA
The DNA here is from genome assembly GCA_910577165.1 of uncultured Lachnospiraceae bacterium. Taxonomy (GTDB): domain Bacteria; phylum Bacillota; class Clostridia; order Lachnospirales; family Lachnospiraceae; genus RGIG4057. The sequence continues at coordinate 3,974 of CAJTLX010000044.1, read as the reverse complement.
AACGCCACAAGACAATTCCAGAGAGCTTCGTGACCAGCCTCCATATTGTAGTTGGGGCTATCAGTACTATTATGATCACTGTTATTGCCGCGATTACTGTTATTACAAGTTTGATTATGATGATTGCCATCATCAACAAGAGTATAATGATCACCATGATCACGGCGATTTATTTCCTGCAAGATTTTAACCGCATTTTTTCTCTCCCGATATCTGGCACAGTTCTCCGCATCCAAACTAAGCACCTCCAATTTATATGAATCCGTCTTGTACGGCAAATAAGAATACACGGAGGCACGGCTAAGATGAGTAATTTCCATAATCTCATCAATAGTCCGATCCGAAGAGTACAGCTTATTTACGGTACCCGCCATATGAGAATCATAGGCATTTGCAGTGATCAAAAGCTTTCGCACCTTGACCATGGAAATATCTAACTCGGACTCTACCAGGCGGATGGAACCTAATTCCTGATATGCCTCCACCACGGTGGAAAGCAAGTTTTGAAATTGTTCATCTGGAGAAAACTCCATTTTTTTTGTTCTTGGAATGGGAATCAGCTCCTTTCAATGTCAATCTAATCGGGGAAAACAAAAGAAAAAAAGTTCCATAGCATATCCGCTATTTGAATTTCTTCATTATCCATGCTACTAAAACAAGTAATTGTACCATCTGGTTTTATGCAGTAAACGCAGTCTGCACCATCGTCTGAAAACACTATGCCCTTTATATCATAATTCGCGGTATAAAAATCAGTCCATTCCAGTATCATTTCATGGGAGTAAATAATCCAGCCAGTTTCTACTTTTCTGTGCTGGATGAACACATAGTTTCTGATATACCATCGCTAACACATAAAATGGAATATATCTCTTCTGGAATATTTTTGCTCCTTTCCCCCTTATAGGGAGCATGAAGTAGTATCTCTCCACTATACTGATGTGATATTCTGTTTATGTAATCCATCTTCGACTTCATAATATTCGGATTATTGACTTATTGCCCTTTGAATAAACAGTATATCACACTCCTGTATAATAATCCAGACCTTTTGGAATAAAATATTTCAAAGTACATTTATCTCATGTTAACATCTGTGGAACAAATCAGACGCAGGACATATAACCCTCTATATTCCTGTGAACCTAATCCTGATTTGTTTTTTCATTTTATAAGTCAATGAATTTCACCCCTTGATTTCTTATGATACTTTGTACTTTTCCTTGAGCCTTAATAATGAAATCTTTACATCACCATCAATTTTTCAAAACTTAATAAGTAATATTAACTGTCCATATTCTCTCTAGAAAATTGCTTAATTGGTAGGTAATAGTAATTGTACCATGCTCCTTTGGTGTAATAATAAAAAATCGATTTTTTGAAAAGTTTTGTATTTTATAGGGTTCCCTCTCTGTCGGGAATACATGAATTTCATATTCCAAATTTTCATTTCCAGTTGAGATAATTTTGCAGTTTCTGATCAGTTCATTATTTTCATTTTTCTCATCATGGTAGCTAATACCAAATACAGTTGGCTCCAAATTTTTTAATTTTTCACTATAAGAATCATAAAATAACTCCTCTACTGAAATTTTTCCATTGATAAAATCAGCAAATAAACAGCTAAATATCTCTGCTCCATAACAATTCATATGGTCTGTATCTTTAAACAATGAAGATTGATTCGAAAAAAATTCTTCCTTACATAAATTAAAATCATAATAATCAATATTTGTTTCCTCTACTATACTTTGAATCAATTTTACATATTCATCATAATTTCCTACACCTGCAAGCAGATAATTTGGCATTGGTGCCGATATTAATGTTAAAGAGATTTCTTTTTTATCACAGAAAGCAATAATCTCTTTTAAAGAATGAAACCAATCCTCCGAAATGTTCTCAAGACTTATACTATTCCATCCATTGGAAGAAAAATAATTCCAATCTTCAATAGTTTCTTTATTAGCAACATAACCCTTTCCTGCATACCATTCTACCCCCCCCGTGTTACATATGCGTATTCATAATTTTTATAAGCATCCGTTCCTTTTTTGATAATCAAATTTTTTATATAATCCTCATCAAAAAACTTAGACCAGTTTCTTCTTGCCAAAATAAAACTATTTGGATAATGCTCCTTTGTTGATGCATTAAAAAGGTACTGGAATTTATCCAAAGAAGGTTTCAGATAATCAGAAATAATATATGTACCTGTCATCTCTGTTCGTTCCTTATATTTGGCAAATGCGACATTATAATAAATTTCTAGATAAATATGTTTTATATTATTATATCGTGCCGCCTCTTTAATTATCATATAAGAACCATCCAAATTTTGATTAGAAGTACCTCCATTGAATGTAGTTACTCCCAGTTCCTTATCAAAAATTTCAGGAATAAAACTTCTATAACAATGTGATGAGCCAACAAATAAGACATCAATATTTTCTTGCTCGTACATTTCATGAAATGTAATTCTTGTATAGGAAGTAGTATCATCGATCAGAAGATACCGAAAAACTTTTCCACATTCTATCAAGATAATGAAAAATAAAAAACAAACTAGGATACATTTTATTTTCTTTTTCATGGTTATGTTCCTTCTTAAAATTGAAAATAAATAAACTGGCTACTGTCATAACCAATCCCATAAACTCCAAACAAAATAATGCACCATATTAAACCCAGATATAAAATCCATCGAAACCACAATGTTTGTTGATTTACTAATAAAAATACACTTTCTTTTTTTTCGTGTATAATATCAACGGTTATAAGAACAATAATACCAAAGAAAAGCATAAACCAGTTTCCTTTGTCCAGTCCAATCTCATAAATACTTGTTGTCTGAAATGTAGTCAGCATTTGATGAAAAATACCGTAAACATGAGATAGATGATCCACTGCAAAAAATATCCATGCAAAATTCACCAAAATAAAAGTTATAATCCTCTTCCCTAATTTCTGACTAAAAGAATCCTCAATCGGATCTTTTATTTTGACTCCAAGTTTTTTTTGAATTTGAATTTTTAAGTTTCCGACAATTTGATATCCTCCATGGATCAAGCCCCATATTACAAAATGCCAATTTGCTCCATGCCACAAACCACTTACTCCAAAAACAATAAGTATATTCACATACTTTCGAAGGGTTCCCTTTTGGTTTCCCCCCAATGGGATATATAAATAATCGGTAAACCATGAAGTCAGGGAAATATGCCATCTCCGCCAAAAATCCTTTATACTAACTGCAAAATAAGGTTGCCGAAAATTTTGTACCAGAGAAAATCCCATAACACAAGCCGCTCCGCGCGCAATATTGGTATATCCGCCAAAGTCACAGTATATCTGAAACGCAAATAAAACTGAGGCAATTACTAATTCAAAAAAACCATAATCTTTATAATTGCCATACACCTGATTAACAAGAATGGAAGCTCTGTCCGCAATCACCAGTTTTTGAAATAATCCCCAGAACATTAAAAGCAATCCATCTCTAACCCGCTCAAAATTCCAAAGTTTTATTTCTGTTATCTTATGAATCTGAGAAAGTAGATTGCCTGACCGTTCAATTGGACCAGCCACTAATTGGGGAAAGAATGAAACAAATAATGCATACCTCCAAATATTTCTTTCTGCTTTAATCCTCCCCTTATATACATCAAGAGTATAACTTAATGCCTGAAATGTATAAAAAGAAATTCCAACGGGAAGAAGTAAATCGAATCTTTTCTTTATGCTTCCCAACCCAAAACAATTTGTAATATAATTTAAAGTATATAATGCAAAATTTGCATATTTAAATATTCCCAATATTGCTAAGTTACTCAGTAGGGAAATAGTTAATACCATTTTCCTTACACGCTGTTCTTTTGCCTTTTCCATTAGAAATCCACTGATAAAAGTAATCATTGTAGAAATAGCAATTAAAATGGCATATTTTGGATTCCAACTCATATAAAAATAATAGC
>CAJTLX010000043.1:27283-30196 GCA_910577165.1 uncultured Lachnospiraceae bacterium | reverse complement strand
ATGATTCGTTAAATTTCCGTATCCAATTGCTCTTAAAAAACTATGCATTCTTATTATCCCCATTCTGATAAAAGAAAATTTCTATGGGATGAGCTATCCACATAGTTATTTTCTTCTGTTGTCCTGTTCCAATTCTTCCGAACCCGCTCTTGCTTTTGCCTGTGCAAGTGCGTGTTTTTCTTCCTCCGCCAATATCACATAGGCTTCTCCCTTAATAATTTCCTTTGCATAAGTATAGCAGCCCTCTCTTGTATGCACTGCATTTATCAGAAAACCATTGTCCTCATTATCTAAAAGACAGAGTGAAAAACTCAGCCTTCCCCCCATCTCATGAAATGCATCATACTTTACCAGCCCCACCTTCTGAAATGCCATTTGAATATCTTCATGATTTTGCTTTACATCCGCAACCAGTTTTTCATTCTCCTTTGCCAGATGATCAATTTCAGCAAATTTCTTTAGCAAACTCTTTTCCAGATTATTGCCACTTTCTCCCTGTAAAAACGTCTGATATCTTTTTCTCATCTTTGAATGCTGCACAAACAAGAGCAAAAACAAAATAATTAAAATTAAATCAACAATCAACAGACCTAATACAACATACCCAACATCAATGCCCGCCTTCTCAAATATACTCATAAAAACCTCTTTTCTAATAGATATGCCAAAAGCAAAACTCAAAGCATCTTAGCAAAATTTATTTATTCTGAATCTGGTTCATCAATTCAATAATTCTCTCCAATTCTTCCGAAGAATAGTACTCAATCTCAATCTTTCCTTTATCTTTTGTCTTCCGATTAATCATGACCTTGCTGCCAATAATATTTTTTAGTTTTTCCTCCAGCCCCCGATATACCGCCTCATTATTTGCCGCAATATCAATTTCCTTCTTTTCCGGCTTCGCCGGTTTTTCTTCCGTCATTTTTTTAACCAATCGCTCCACTTCCCGAACACTTAGCTTTTCATCAAAAATTTTCATTGCCGTCTGATACTGTAATTCCAGATCAGTCAAAGCCAACAATGCCCTCGCGTGTCCACTGCTCAACATATCTTCCACCAACATCTGCTGCACACGCCCGTCCAATTTTAAAAGACGCATAAAATTTGTCACCGCAGTCCGACTCTTCCCAACACGGTTTGCCACATCGTCCTGCTTCAGCTTAAATTCCTCAATCAATTTTTTATAGGCAAGTGCCTCCTCAATTGGATTTAAATTTTCTCGCTGTATATTTTCGATCAGCGCGATCTCAAACATCTCCTGATCCGAATATTCCTTTACGATCACTGGAATTTCTTTTAAACCTGCAAGCCTTGCGGCCCGCCATCTTCTTTCCCCTGCAATGATCGCATAGCCTTCTCCTCTTTTTTGTACAATTAACGGTTCAATCACCCCATGCTGCTTTATCGAATCCGCCAACTCCTGCAGCAAATCCTCATTGAAATGTCTTCTCGGCTGTGCTCTATTTGGTTCAATTTTTGTAATCTTCACCAATGTTTCATGTGAAACATTTTCTGGTGCATCCTTTTTTTTCTCTTTTTCAAAATCCCCTTCATTCCGGGATAAAATAAGAGAATCCAATCCTTTCCCTAATCCTTTTCTTACCGCCATCTTACCCTCCAAGCTGGTCACTGCTCCGTCCTTTTAATTATCTTTTTTTTACTATTACTTTACAATTTCCTATCTCCCCTTAATTTTTTCTGCGGAAGAGTTTCTTCTTTTCCCCCTTCTCTTTTCTGTCCCCTTTTTTGCTCTTCTCCCCCCGACTATTTTTTTCCTCTTTTTTCTTTCCACTCTGATCCTCCGGAAATGCGGTCTCTGGTATTTCATAGCCATCCTGCACTAAGATCTCATCCGCCAGATCGCGATAGGCATCCGCCCCGGTCGATTTCGGATCATACATACTAATCGGAAGCCCATGACTTGGTGCCTCTGCCAGACGAACATTGCGCGGGATAATCGCATTATAAATATTCTGTTCCAAATTTCTACGCACATTTTCCACTACCTGCAAAGATAAATTCGTCCTGGCATCATACATAGTAAACACAACACCCTCGATCTCTAAATTTGCATTTAAACGCTGTTTTACTAAATTGATTGTATGAATAAGCTGTGATAATCCTTCCAACGCATAATATTCACATTGAATTGGCACCAAAATAGAATCCGCTGTAGTCATCGCATTGACGGTCAGCGTATTTAAGGATGGAGGACAATCAATCATAATATAATCGAAAGAATCCTTGAAAGGTCTGACTTTTTTGCTCAATATGTACTCTTTTTCCTCGATCCCGATCAACTCGATCTCCGCCCCTGCCAAATCCACATCCGAAGGAAGGACAAACAGGTTCTTCACCACACTCTCACACATACATTGTTCCACATTACACTCATCGAGCAAGAGCTGATACACTGTATATTCTAAACTATCCTTGTCAATTCCAAGCCCACTTGTTGTATTTCCCTGCGGATCGATATCAACCACCAGAACCTTCATCCCCTTCTCCGCCAGACATGCGGAGAGATTGATTGCTGTCGTCGTTTTTCCCACGCCGCCCTTTTGATTCGCTATTGCAATTATTCTTCCCATATTCCACCATCATTCCTGTTCTTTCTTTTCCAAAAGTTTTATTACAATCCCCATTATAACACCTTTTCTCATTCTGTTCTACTAATTTATGATTTTTTTTGTTTTTCTTTTTCCCATTATATATATTTGTATCTTTTATTCGGTAAATATTATTTTTGAAAAGAAGAAATTTATTTTATCTCTTTCTGCGATAGTGAAAAATCAAAAAATATTCTTTTATCTATTTCAAAGAATATACATGATTCATAAAATAAAATGTTTCACATGAAACATCTTGATTTTCCATCCATTATTTTGTTTCACATGAAACATCTTGATTTTC
>CAJTLX010000043.1:0-27183 GCA_910577165.1 uncultured Lachnospiraceae bacterium | reverse complement strand
GTTTCACATGAAACATCTTGATTTTCCATCCATTATTTTGTTTCACATGAAACATTTTGATTTTCATCCATTATTTTGTTTCACATGAAACATTTTGATTTTCGTCCATTATTTTGTTTCACATGAAACATCTTGATTTTCCATCCATTATTTTGTTTCACATGAAACATTTTGATTTTCCATCCATTATTTTATTTCATGTGAAACATTCTGCTTTTCTATTAAAGGGCAACTGGTTGGTTTTCCTCCTGCTCTAGGATATTTCCGCGGAGTTTCCCTGGATTTTCGTATCAGAAGTAAACTGCGCTCCATATCGCTATCTGGAAGTAAAAAAGAAATCTTTCCTTCATATTTTGCGCCCAACTGCCCAATGGCATAACCTGACTCCACTAATTCTTCCTCTACTTTTCCCGATTTATATGAAATAAAATATCCTCCCCTTTTTACAAAGGGAAGACAGTACTCTGAAAGAGAAACCAATCTCGCAACCGCGCGCGAAACACAATAATCATATTTTTCTCTAAATTCTTCTTTTCGTCCAAATTCTTCGGCTCTTCCATGTATAGCAGAGATTCCCTCCAACGAAAGCTGTTTTATCACTTCCGTTAAAAAATTGACACGCTTATTCAATGAATCTAATAAAACAATATTTAATTTCGGAAAAGCAATCTTAATCGGAATTCCTGGAAACCCTGCCCCTGTTCCCAGATCGAGAAGCCTACTCCCCTGCCCAAAATCTTTAAATGTTTCACATGAAACATCTCTTAATTTTACAATAGAAAGACTGTCCAAAAAATGTTTTGTAATTACTTCGCTATATTCTGTAATTGCAGTAAGATTCATTACATTATTCCATTCGATCAAAAGATCATAATATTGCTCAAATTGTTGAAACTGTCCTTCTGTCAATATAATCCCCAGTTCATTCAATCCCCTTCGAAATTTACGATTATCCCTCATATTTTACTCTTCCTCCGCTTTTCTGTTTCTATAATGCTCCAGATACACTAATAATACCGAAATATCCGCCGGAGAAACTCCGGAAATTCTTGAAGCCTGTCCAACATTTTCCGGTTTAATTTTTATCAACTTCTGTCTTGCTTCAATTCTTAACGAAGGAACTTCTTTATAGTCAAGACTCCCCGGTATTTTCTTTTCTTCCATCTTTTTAAATTGCTCCACTTGACGCAATTGACGTTTGATATACCCTTCATATTTAATATTGATTTCCGCTTCAAAAATCACATCATCCGGCAATGCTTTTCTGTCCGGATCGAGTGGTGCCAACATCTGATACGTAATTTCCGGTCGTTTCAGCAAATCGGCAAGTGTAGTTCCACTGCTTAATTCGGAACTGCCAATCCCTCTTAAAAATTCCTGGTTTTCTGCACTTGCCCCTATCATAATATGGGTAAGTCTCTGCTCCTCCTGTGCGATCAATCGCTCTTTTTCCAAAAGTTTTTGATATCGCACCTCATCGATCAATCCAACTTGATACCCAATTTTGGTAAGTCTTAAATCCGCATTATCCTGCCTGAGAATCAAGCGGTATTCCGCTCTTGAAGTCATCATGCGATAGGGTTCATGTGTTTCTTTTGTCACTAAGTCATCAATTAAAACTCCAATATATCCCTGCGACCGATCTAAAACAATCTGTTCTCGTCCAAGTAATTTCATTGCGGCATTGATCCCCGCAATCAATCCCTGTGCAGCGGCCTCCTCATATCCCGAACTCCCATTGAATTGTCCACCAGAAAATAAGCCCTCTATCACCTTAAATTCCAGTGTCGGTTTCAACTGCATTGGATTGATGCAATCATATTCAATCGCGTAGGCATTGCGCACAATTTTTGCATTCTCTAAACCGGGCACGGAACGATACATCCGAATCTGAACATCCTCCGGCAAACTGCTTGACATTCCCGCAATATACATTTCATTAGTATAGTTTCCCTCCGGCTCAATAAAAACTTGGTGCCGTCCCTTATCCGCAAATTTCACTACCTTATCCTCAATTGAGGGACAGTATCTAGGACCAGTCCCCTTAATATTCCCCGAAAAAAGAGGGGAACGTGAAATATTTTCTCGAATAATCGAATGTGTTTCTTCATTTGTATAGGTAAGCCAACAGGATACCTGTTCTCTTTCAATCTCTTCTGCTGTATTAGTAAAAGAAAACGGCACTACCTTTTCATCCCCAAACTGTTCCTCCATCTTTGAAAAATCAATCGATCGCCCATCAATGCGTGCAGGTGTGCCAGTCTTAAAGCGATACATTTCGATCCCATGCGCAATCAGAGAATCCGTCAGATGATTTGCCGCAGGAAGACCATTCGGTCCAGTATAGGTACTCATTTCCCCACAAATACAGCGCGCCTTTAAATATACTCCAGTACATAGAATCACTGCACGGCAAGGAAATATACCGCCAGAATAAATTTTTATTCCCGTAATTCTATTTCCCTCTGTAATAATCTCTGTGACTTCCGCCTGTTTTAATGTAAGGTGATCTGTATTTTCCAAAACCTTTCTCATCTCCCGGCTGTAATCCTGCTTATCTGCCTGGGCACGCAAAGAATGTACCGCCGGACCTTTTGAGACATTTAACATTTTCGATTGAATATAGGTCTTGTCAATATTTTTTCCCATCTCTCCGCCAAGCGCGTCAATTTCCCGCACCAAATGCCCTTTGGAAGTCCCTCCGATATTTGGATTGCAGGGCATCATCGCAATACTATCCATACTGACAGTAAAAATAATCGTTTCCAATCCAAGCCTTGCACAGGCGAGTGCCGCCTCGCATCCGGCGTGTCCCGCTCCGACCACCGCAACATCATAATTCTCATATATCCTATCCATAAAAACAACCCCTTCCTTTTTTGTTCTACTTTCCCATACAGAACTCTCGAAAAATTGTATTGATCAAATCCTCGTCCACTTCCTCCCCCAAAATACTTCCAAGTTCCCTGTACGCATTCATCAAATCAATCGAATAAAAATCTTCCGGCATTCCCATCTGTATACTCTCAAGCACCTGCCCCAGGCTTTTATTTGTTTCCTCCAATGCAATCCTATGCCTGATATTCGTCACATAAATCTCATCATTAAAATTTAGTTCCCCTCCAAAAAACATTTCCGTAATTTTATTTTCCAATTCTTCCAGACCTTCCCCCACTTTTGTCGAAGTGCAAATCATATTCCAATTATTTTTTTCACTGCATCCATCTCCAAAATTATTTAAGAATTGTTCCATATCCGTCTTATTTACCATCCCCGGCAAATCCATTTTATTTAAAAGCACGATCACTCTCTTTCCCGCAATAGATTTTAAAATCTCCCCGTCATTTTCATCCAACCTGACCGAGGAATCCACAACAAACAAAATTAAATCCGCATCTTTCGCCGCCTGCTTCGCTTTATCCACACCGATCCGCTCCACCGTATCTTTTGTCCACCGAATCCCCGCAGTATCCACAATATTTAACGAAATCCCGTTCAAAATAATATTCTCTTCCAGAATATCCCTGGTTGTCCCTGCAATATCGGTTACAATCGCACGATTCTCCCCAAGCATAAAATTTAAAAGAGAGGATTTTCCCGCATTTGGCTTTCCCAGAATCACAGTCCTAATTCCCTCTTTTATCAATCTGCCACTTTCCGCGGTTTTTAATAATTTTCTCACTCTCCGCTGCCAAACTTCTATATTTGTATTTAATTTCCGAGCAAATCCTTCTAAACTAATATGTTCAGGATCGTCCAACGCAGCTTCAATAAATGCCATATCACTCAAGATCTGTTGTCTCAACTCTGATATTTCCTTATACATATTTCCTTTTAGCTGACCCACAGAATTTTTTAATGCCATATTATTTTTGGCCTGAATAATATCACTTACTGCTTCCGCCTGTGAAAGATCGATCCTCCCATTTAAAAATGCACGCTTTGTAAATTCTCCCGGCTCGGCTAAGCGTGCACCAGCCCGTATTACCTCATCCAATATTTTTTTTGTCACCACAATCCCGCCGTGACAGTTTACTTCCACAATATTTTCTCTTGTATAAGTATTCGGTGCTCTCATCACAGAGACAAGCACCTCATCCAAAAGACTTTGCTCCTTTTTTTCTCCGCGGTTTTCCCGGATAATCCCATAGTGCAATGTATGAGTCCCCGCATCTTCCAAACGAAAATTTTCCCTCTTCGCACAGAAAATTTTGTCCACTATTTTTATCGCATTCTCCCCGCTTATCCGTATAATACTAATTCCTGCACTCGATAATCCCGTTGCAATCGCCGCAATTGTATCTGTCTTCATCAAATAAAATCCTTTCCCGATAACTATTATTTATTTTTAATAATTCCTACAGCTATTCTTATCGTTTATTTCTGATAATTTATTCTAAATAGTGATAAATTTATAGTTACAGTCAATAATTACAATTTATTTCAAATAACAATAAGTGAATAATTACAACGATAAATAATTATTTACAACCAACAACAGATCATAATAATCATAAACAGAAAATTACAATCCATAAAAAATTGCAATTTTCCAAATAATATTAAAAAATATAAATTTATCTCTCTAATAGATAACTAAACAAAAATTCAAATTTATAAATTAATATTCACATTGAAAAAAGGTTTCCCAGTTTTTCATTCGCCGGGAAACCCAAATATTGATTATTTATCATAATCTATCTAAAAACTCTTTATTTTATCAATAGATAAATTTATTCAGAAGCAGTTCCCGGCATATTTGTTGTATTTTCTGCACCTGCCATTGCATTCGCCGCTGTTTCCACATTCGTATCTACATTCTCCACCGCTGCTTTTTCTGCTGCTTTCTGCTCTAAATACGCCGCATAGTCCCTCTTATAATCCATGCTATAATCCTTTGTGTTCCCACCATATTTCTTATGAAATTCCTTCTTGCTGTATTTTCTGACACCGCCATTCTCATATCTGCCACTCTCATAGCGGTTCCGATATCCACCGCGATATCCACCATTATTTTCATATTCACGCAAATTCTTTTTCGGTGCAATCACCACTTTGCGGTAAGGCTCGTCCCCCTCACTGTGCGTCTCCACATAGCGATCGCCCTGAAGCGCGGAGTGAATAATTCTTCTCTCGTATGGATTCATCGGTTCAAGGGAGACCGGCTTGCGCGTTCTCTTTACTTTTGAGGCAATATTTCTGGCGAGATTCTCCAGCGTTTCCTTGCGCCTCTCCCTGTAATTTTCCGTATCTAATTTTACCTTAAGATATTTTTCCATATTCTTATTGATCACTAAGCTTGTCAGATATTGCAGGGAATCCAATGTCTGACCGCGCTTTCCAATAAGAACACCCATTTCATTCCCAACAAGATTGATCCTTAATGTTTCTTCCTCCTCATTAAGCTCCGCTTCAATTGTAATCTCTACATTCATCGCTTTAAAAACTTTCTGCAAGAAATTCTTTGCCATACATTGCACGGACAAAATCTTTTTTCTCGCGCGGATCCTTGCCGGTTTGCTGCCGATCCCCAAAAAACCCTTCGACTCCTTCTCAATCACCTCATACTCAAAATTATCCGAGGTGGTTTCCAGGGCAACCTTCGCATTTGTCACCGCCTCATCCACCGTTTTAGCTGTAAATTCTTTCCATTCATCCATTACACGATACCCCTTTCCATTTTCGCAGCACTCAATCAAAATCAAATTTGCCAAAGGCATAGATCTATTTTTCCGAATTATCTTCCGAATCCTGATTTTGTTTTTGATAATTATTTCTCAACAGGTTCGCATTTGCGGAAATACTGCTCGCACTGTAAGAAACCTCGCTGCGCTTGTACTCCCCTGCCTTCGCCCCCTTGTTTGAATTCTTTCCTGAGGATGCATTATTTTTATAATCATATGCATTTTGAAATTTCTTTTCTTCCGTCTGAATTGATTTTGTGGATGTCCTCGCGACTTCCGCCATCTGAGAGCCGGTGGTAATCCCCCTCTTTGCGCGTTTTTTTGCCGCTTTTTCCGCATTTGCCTCCATCAGATCCTCCACGTTCACCTTATCCATATAACGGTTGATAAACACCGTCTGAATCGTTCCAAAAACCGCACTCGCTACCCAGTACAAGCCCACACAGATCGGAAGCATTGCGCAGAAAAACATTGACATTATAGGCATTACATAATTCATCACTTTCATGCTCTGAGCGGCAGGGTTATCCACATTGTTCTGCTGTTTATTTCCTGCCATCGCTACTTTGCTCTGTACAAACTGCGAGAGGGCGGCAAGCAGAGGAATAATAATCCCTGGAAATGACCAGCCCGGCGCATTTAAAATATTCAATCCGCCAAGAAAACTATTGACGTGGATAATCTCTGTCACGGTATCCTCAATATTGGGAATCAGCGAAGTAAATGCTGCCGTATCCACCGCCTGAATGGATTCAAGCGAAACTCCCAGACTGTAATTCTGAATTACTTTCGTAAGATCAATCTTATTTAACCATGACTCCGCATCCGCAAGATTTACATTCTTGAAGATATCCCATGCATCCGTATTAAACTGGTACATAATATCGATCAGATTATCCTTGGTAAGAGTGATCAAATTGTAGGTAATCCCATCCGCGCCTGTCACAACATCGATCGCCGGCTTTAATTTATTTACTACAATGCCATTTTCCTGAATAAAGGAAAGCATCGCCTGACCATAACCCTGCACATTCAACACCTGATCCGCGATCGTTCCATACATCGCATAGATATCATTGACATAGGCGGGAATTGCATAGATTACACGGTACAGTGCAAACATGATCGGAAGAGAAATCAAAAGCGGCAGACATCCCGACATTGGAGTCGTGCCATACTTTTCATAGACAGCCTGCATCTCTGCCTGCTGTTTTCGCATTGAAGCCTCGTCCTTCTTTCCCTTGTATTTCTCCTGAATCTTCATAATCTCAGGGTTCATCTGCGAAGAAAGTTTTGTTGATTTCTGCTGCTTAATCGTTAATGGCAGCATCAGCATTTTTGTAACAAACGTAAATATAATTACGCATACGGCAATGCTATGAACATTCAAAAGACTCACAAATTCATAGATTGCGTTCATAACAATTCCGAAAATCCATGCGAACGGTTTCAGAATCCCCCCCACCTGGGTCAAAAACATAAGATTCAATGAAAAATCCTCCTTTGAACATTAAGAAAATAAAAAATTGAAGCATCCTGTTATGGCAGCGGATCATAACCTCCCTTATGAAAAGGATGACAGCGAAGAATCCTTCGCAGGGCAAGATAACTTCCCTTGATCGCACCATATTTTTCCAATGCTTCAATTGCATACTGCGAGCAGGTAGGAAAAAATCTGCATGACGGCCTACCTTTCAGTGGCGATATATATTTTCTGTATATCCGAATGAAAAAAATAAGTATATTTTTCATTTTATTTTACTTCTTCCTGCCATCTGCCCATCCCCATCAATGATGTGATGCAGCCCAAAAAGATGCTTCATCGCAGAATCAATTTCAAAGAAATCCTTTCCTTTTGCACCCGCTCTTGCGACAACCACTATGTCGTATCCAGTATGAAATGTAGCTTCACCCAATCGGTAACTCTCCCGGATCAGCCTTGTTACCCGGTGCCTTACTACGCTATTTCCGACTTTTTTGCTTACAGATATACCAATTCGATTTACACTTAAATCACTTTTCATCACATACATTACCAAATATTTGTTAGCGTAGGATTTTCCATTTCTGTAAACAATTCCAAATTCATTATTCGTTTTTAATGAATTCTTCAAAAAACTTCCTCTCATTTCTGCTGTATCCACAGCCTGAAATCGCTTGTATCCGGAAAACACCCTGTTTTCCCTTATGAGAGAAGATAGGCCACAATAATGCGACCTATGCAGAAATCTTATGTCTTCCCTTTGCTCTTCTGGCCGCCAATACCTTCCGACCGTTCGCCGTACTCATTCTCTTGCGGAAACCATGAACCTTCGCCCTTGATCTCTTCTTTGGCTGGAATGTCATCTTCATACCATACACCTCCTTAAAAATACGTGCCCTTTGGCACTTCTCGACTTAGACAGCACCCTTATTATATCCACAGGTCATGTCTAAGTCAAGTCTTTTCTTAAATTATATGAAAAATTTTCAACCCCCTGCGCGGAGCAGCCATTTCTTCCGCGTAAAAGGGATCACACCCAAAATTTTGTGCTTATCTTATGCCCCTCTCATACTTTATCCACAATATGTTGATAACTTGTGGATAAAGTACGCGCTTTTTTGTTTGTTTTTCCTTATTGCACCGTGCTTTTTTCTGTATTTCACTGGATTTTTTGACGGGGTATCCAGCGGGATATGTTATCCACAAATATTCAAAATGACGATATTTTAATCCACTTTTCCTTTATTTATCCACAAAAACACCGGAGATCTTTTCCATAAACTTTGACTATTGCTTGCAAAATTTCCGATTTTGTTATATCATGTAAGTACGTGATATTATGCAATGAAGAGAGCAAGAGGGGAAGAGATTATGAGCACGATAGTAGAAGAGAAATGGGAGGAAATACTGGAGTTTCTCCGAACAGAATATGACGTATCTCCGGTTTCCTACCGTATGTGGCTGCAGCCGTTAAAAGTGTATAGTGTTGATGATTCCAAAGATGAGATTGTGTTCAGTGTCGACGATCAGATTGTCGGACAACTTGGTGTCAAACATATTGAAACCAAATATGTACCTTTCCTGAGTACCGCCATTGCAGAATTTACTAATAAATTTTATAACCTCAAATTTATGTTGAGCAGTCAGATTAATGAGGAGACGGAAGAGAGTACAGCCCTCCCGCCAAAAGGCAAGAGAGCCGATCCGGACTTTCCCTACCCTTCTCTAAATCCCAAATATACATTTGATACCTTTGTCCCCGGTCCGAACAATAAATTTGCACTTGCCGCCTCCCTCGCCGTCGCGGAAGCCCCGGCAGAAACTTATAACCCGCTCTTTATCTACGGGGGCGCAGGACTTGGAAAAACACATTTAATGAATTCAATTGCGCGCTACATTATCGATCATAATCCGGATGCCAGAGTAATTTTTACCACCAGTGAGATCTTTACAAACGAACTGATTGAATCCATCCGCACCGGGGGAAAAATCAATGCAACTCCGACCGAATTCCGCAGAAAATACCGCAATGTAGATGTTCTGCTGATCGACGATATCCAGTTTATCATCGGGAAGGAGAGTACACAGGAAGAGTTTTTCCACACCTTCAACACGCTGTATGAAGCGAAAAAGCAAATTATTATCTCCTCGGACAAACCGCCAAGAGATATGGCGATGCTAGAGGAGAGGCTTCGCTCAAGATTTGATTGGGGACTTACTGTGGATATCCAGCAGCCGGACTATGAAACGCGCATGGCCATCCTGCAGAAGCGGCGCGATGATATCGGCGCGGTAAAAGTAACGGATCAGATCCTAGACTACATCGCCAAAAACGTAAAGTCCAATATCCGCGACCTCGAAGGCTCCCTAAACCGCGTCAACGCCTTCTCCTCCCTGCAAAAAAGGGAGATAACCCTTGAGCTTGCAAAGGAGGCTTTAAAGGACTCAATCTCAACTGACGGACATAAAGCGGTTACCGTTGAACATATTGTGGATATTGTCGCGGAACATTTCAATATCACAGAAAATGATATTTACTCGAACAGTCGCAGCCGCAATATTTCCTACCCAAGACAGATTGCCATGTATCTCTCCAAAAAATTAACGACAAACTCCATTACAGATATTGGAAAATTTTTAGGAAACCGAGATCACTCGACAATTATCCACGGCTATGACAAGATTGAAAGCGATTTATCCATAAACAAAAATAACCTTAAAAACACAATTGATGTCTTG
Source organism: uncultured Lachnospiraceae bacterium (assembly GCA_910577165.1). Lineage (GTDB taxonomy): Bacteria > Bacillota > Clostridia > Lachnospirales > Lachnospiraceae > RGIG4057. The sequence goes on along the minus strand of CAJTLX010000043.1, from coordinate 17,277 downwards.
ATAAAAAAGATAAATCCTGCACCGTAAGATATCCAAGTTATCCACGCGATTTGTGGATAACCTGTTGATAACCTGTGAATTTCGTGTGGAAACTTTGGGGACAACTTAGAACCTGTTAAAAAACGGTTTTTAATTATCCCCATTTTATCCCCGGATAATCCCCACATTATCCACAGGCTATTTTACCGAAAAATCGCGTATTTACTCGATTTTTCGAAGTTATCCACTTATCCACGCCCCCTACTACTACTACGATATACATATTATATATACATTGCATATTTTTTCTTGAAAGGAGTTATACACAACAATGAAAATCATTTGTGGAAAATCGGATCTCTCAAGCAGCGTAAACATTGTACTAAGAGCAGTCTCTTCAAAGACAACACTTCCTATCCTCGAATGTATAGTGATCGATGTATCCAAAGATCACATTCGGTTTATTTCAAACGATATGGAACTTGCAATTGAAACCATCGTAAAAGGTAAGATTATCGACCCGGGTACAAACAAACAAATTGCAATCAATGCAAAGGTGTTTTCTGAAATCATCCGCAAACTTTCGGATAATGATGTTACCATTGAAACAGATGAACATTTTGTAATGACGATTACTTGTGAGAAAGCAAAATTTAATATCGCAGGGAAACCAGCGGATGAATTCCCGACTCTTCCCCATATTGAGCGGCGTGAAGCTGTGATATTATCTCAGTTTACGCTAAAAGAGGTGATCAGACAGACCGTATTTTCCATCTCGGATAATGAGAGCAATAAGATTATGACCGGGGAACTCTTTGAGATCACGGGAGATACCATGCGTGTTGTCTCTTTGGACGGGCATCGCATCTCCATCCGCAAGATACAGCTAAAGGAAAATTATGGAAATCTCAAAGTGATCGTGCCGGGAAAAACACTGACTGAGATCAGCAAGATTCTATCCGGGGAGATAGCGGACGAAGTGACACTCTATTTTACAGAGAAACATATCCTGTTTGAATTTGATGATACTTTCGTTCTTTCCCGCCTGATTGAGGGGGAGTACTACAAGATCAATCAGATGCTGTCCAACGATTATGAAACAAAGCTTGTAATCAATAAAAAAGAGTTTTTTAATTGTATTGATCGCTCGACACTGCTGATTAAAGAATCCGAAAAAAAACCGATTATTGTCGGGGTTACGGATAATGTGATGGAACTGCGGATCAACTCCCACATTGGCTCAATGAAAGAAGAAATTGACATCCACAAAGAGGGCAAGGATATCCTGATTGGATTCAACCCAAAATTCCTTATGGATGTGCTGCGCGTTGTGGACGACGAGGAAGTTACGATCTACATGATTAACCCGAAAGCACCTTGCTTTATCAAGGACAAGGAAGAATCCTACATCTACCTGATCCTTCCGGTTAATTTTAACGCGGCGAATATCTGAAGATCCTAAAATTAGGCGATAGAAAATAGATAAGGAAAGGGAAAAAATATGGATTCTGTGCAGATAAAAGATGATTTTATCAAGCTTGGGCAGGCGTTAAAGCTTGCGGGACTTGTCGATTCCGGAGTTGGGGCAAAGGAAGCTATCGTGTCCGGGAAAGTAAAGAGAAATGGAGAGATTGAATTACAGCGGGGCAAGAAGCTTGTGGACGGGGATATCGTGGAGTATAACGGAAAAAAATTTAAAATTGTATCGAAATAGTTGGTGCTAATATGATTGTTAAATCACTGGAATTAAATACATTCCGAAATTACGAAAAGCTTTCAGTTGAATTTTCAAAAGGGGTCAATATTTTATATGGGGACAATGCGCAGGGAAAAACAAATATCCTTGAGGCGATCTGCGTCTGCGCGACGACAAAATCACAAAAGGGCAGCAAAGATCGGGAGATGATAAAACTTGGCGCGGAGGAGTCCCATATCCGGATGTATGTGGAGCGGGAGGAAATTTCCCACAAACTCGATATGCATTTGAGAAAAGCAAAGGCGAAGACAGCGGCGGTGGACGGGGTTTTTCTCAAAAGATCCTCTGAGCTTTACGGATTTTTGCATGTGATCTCCTTCTCACCGGAAGATCTTTCGATCATCAAGGAAGGACCTGCACAGAGAAGACGTGTGGTGGATATGGAACTCTGCCAGCTAGACAAGATCTATCTGTATCAGCTGACAAAATATAACAAAATTTTGGAACAGCGCAATAACCTTTTAAAACAAATTGGATTTAATCCACGGCTTGCGGATACACTTCAAGTATGGGATGAACAATTGGAAGAATATGGTAAACATATTATCTCGGCAAGGAAAATCTTTATCGAAGAGTTAAGTGCCCTGGTGCAGTCCATTCACTCCCGTCTTTCTGATGGAAAAGAAGAGTTAAAACTTCGCTATGAACCGAATGTCACTGCGGAAGAATTTTTGCAGGAATTAAAAAATGACAGGGAAAAAGAACAAATTTTAAAAAACACACTGCACGGACCACACCGCGATGATATCAGCTTTTATTTAAACGGCGAGGATATCCGCAAATTTGGCTCTCAGGGTCAGCAGAGAACCTGCGCGCTCTCCCTAAAGCTTGCGGAGATCGAACTTGTAAAAATGCGGCTGAAAGAAGAGCCAGTACTGCTTCTTGACGATGTACTCTCAGAACTTGATCGCAGCAGACAGACACAGCTTCTCGACAGCATCACCGGAATTCAGACAGTGATCACCTGCACTGGACTGGAAGAATTTGTAAAAGAACGGGTGCAGACTGACCGGATCTATCATGTGGTATCCGGGAGTGTAAAAGCAGAACAGACGGGAATTCCCATTCCGTTCGGATAGGGAATCATAAAACAGATTTGTTTAAATATAGAACGGAGAGACAGTCAAAAGGCTACAGGAAATGGAGGATATAATGAGCAAAGATTACGGCGCAGATCAGATACAGATACTTGAGGGACTGGAAGCGGTCAGGAAACGGCCGGGAATGTACATTGGAAGCACTTCAAGCAGGGGACTTCATCATCTTGTCTACGAGATTGTGGATAATGCTGTGGATGAAGCACTGGCGGGCTACTGCACAGAGATCGATGTGTCGATTAACCCGGATAATTCGATTACGGTTGTGGATAACGGTCGGGGAATTCCGGTTGAAGTCAATAAGAAAAAAGGAATTTCGAGCGTGGAGGTTGTATTTACGATTCTTCATGCGGGCGGCAAATTTGGCGGCGGCGGATACAAGGTTTCCGGCGGACTGCACGGTGTGGGCGCGTCCGTGGTCAATGCCCTCTCCAACTGGCTTGAGGTGATAGTTGATCTGGACGGGAAAAGTTACAGACAACGCTACGAGCGCGGAAAGGCCGTCACGCCGCTCACTGAGTTTGGCACGACTGATCGCACCGGCTCCACAGTTACTTTTCTTCCGGATGACACAATTTTTGAGGAAACGATTTTTGATTATGATATCCTAAAAGAGCGTCTGCGGGAAACGGCCTTTCTGACAAAGGGACTAAAAATTCGTCTGATGGATAAAAGGGAAGAGCCGGAAAAGGAAAAGATCTTCCACTATGAAGGCGGTATCAAGGAGTATGTGCAGTACTTAAACAAGGGGCGCACCGCGCTGTATCCGGAGATTATTTACTGTGAGGGAAAGAAGGATGAAACCTATGTCGAGGTAGCAATCCAGCATAACGACACATTTACTGAGAGTTGTTATAGTTTTGTCAACAATATTATTACCCCAGAAGGGGGAACGCATTTTACCGGCTTTAAAAATGCATTGACCAAAACATTTAACGCTTATGCAAGACAGATGAAATTTTTGAAAGACAATGAGCAGCCATTATCCGGGGAGGATATTCGCGAGGGGATCGCTGCTATTATCAGCATCAAACTGCCGGAACCGCAGTTTGAGGGGCAGACCAAGCAAAAATTAGGCAACAGCGAGGCGCGCAGTGCGGTGGAAAATATTGTGACGGAACAGTTAACTTATTTTCTTGAACAAAATCCCGCCGTCGGGAAAATGATCTGTGAGAAAGCGGTTCTCGCGCAGCGCGCAAGGGATGCAGCGCGCAAGGCAAGGGATCTCACCAGAAGGAAGACGGCACTTGACTCCACGGCACTTCCAGGAAAGCTTGCGGACTGCTCGGACAAAGATCCGAAAAACTGTGAAATTTTTATTGTGGAGGGAAATTCTGCAGGCGGCTCGGCAAAAAATGCGCGCTCCCGCGCGACGCAGGCAATCCTGCCGCTGCGCGGAAAAATCTTGAATGTGGAGAAATCCCGCTTAGATAAGATATTGGTCAACGCCGAGATCAAGGCGATGATCACCGCGTTCGGTACGGGGATTCACGATGATTTTGATATTGCGAAATTACGTTATCACAAAATCATTATTATGACCGATGCGGATGTGGACGGCGCGCATATTGCGACACTTATGCTTACCTTTCTCTACCGTTTTATGCCGGAGTTAATCAGACAGGGCTATGTCTATCTCGCACAGCCGCCGCTCTATAAGATTGAGCGCAATAAGCAGGTATGGTATGCGTACAATGATGACGAATTAAATCGAATCCTGCTTGAGATTGGGCGCGATAATAACAATAAAATTCAACGTTATAAGGGGCTTGGTGAGATGGATGCAGAACAGCTCTGGGACACGACGATGGACCCGGAAAAGCGCGTCTTACACCGCGTGATGATCGATGAGGAAAAATCCTCCGAGATCGATGTGACATTCACCACCCTGATGGGAGATGATGTGGAGCCGCGCCGTGAATTTATCGAGGCAAACGCAAAATTTGTGAAAAATCTGGATATTTATTGATATGATAATTGCGCCGATATGCGGCGCAGAAACGAGGAAATAAATGGACGATACAGTATTTGATAAAATTAACGATGTCGATCTGAAAAAGACGATGGAAAATTCTTATATTGAGTATGCCATGTCCGTTATCGCGGCGCGCGCTCTCCCGGATGTGCGCGATGGTTTAAAGCCGGTGCAGAGAAGAATTCTCTACGCGATGATCGAGCTAAACAATGGGCCGGATAAGCCCCACCGCAAATGTGCGCGTATCGTCGGTGATACGATGGGTAAATACCATCCGCACGGCGACTCCTCCATCTACGGTGCGCTGGTCAATCTTGCGCAGGAGTGGTCAACGCGCTATCCGCTTGTGGATGGACATGGAAATTTCGGCTCCGTCGACGGGGACGGTGCCGCCGCAATGCGTTACACTGAAGCGCGACTCAGCAAGATCTCGACGGAGATGCTTGCCGATATTGGCAAGAACACAGTGAATTTCTCACCGAACTTTGACGAGACGGAAAGAGAGCCGGATGTACTGCCATCCCGCATTCCAAACCTTTTAGTCAACGGCACATCCGGCATTGCCGTGGGGATGGCAACCAATATCCCGCCGCACAATTTAAAAGAGGTGATCAATGCTGTTGTTCGACTGATCGAAAACAAGATCGCGGACAAGGAAACCGTGATCGAGGAGATCCTGGAAGTGATCAAGGGTCCGGACTTCCCGACCGGCGCGATGATTCTAGGCACGCGCGGCATTGAGGAAGCCTACCGCACCGGGCGCGGCAAAATCCGTGTGCGCGCGGTTACGGATATTGAACCGATGGCGAACGGCAAGAATCGGATTGTTGTTACGGAAATTCCGTATATGGTAAATAAGGCGCGCCTGATCGAAAAGATTGCGGAGCTTGTGCGCGACAAAAAGATCGACGGGATCACGGAACTGCGCGATGAATCAAACAGCGAGGGAATGCGTATTGTGATCGAACTGCGGCGCGATGTAAATCCGACTGTTTTATTAAATCAGCTATATAAACATACACAGCTACAGGATACATTCGGGGTGATTATGCTTGCCCTGGTCAATAATGAACCAAAGATTTTAAACCTCTTGCAGATGCTTGACTATTACTTAAAGCACCAGGAAGAGGTAGTTACGCGCAGAACAAAGTATGATTTAAATAAGGCGGAGGAACGCGCGCATATCTTGCAGGGGCTGATTGTCGCTCTCGACAATATCGATGAGGTAATCAGTATTGTCCGCTCCTCGAAGACAACGCCGATCGCCAAGGAGCACCTTACCGAGAGATTTGCACTTGACGAGGCGCAGGCACAGGCGATTGTCGATATGCGTCTGCGCGCGTTAACGGGCTTAGAGCGCGAGAAACTTGAGGCGGAGTACACAGACCTCCAAAATCAAATTAAACGCTTTAAAGAGATTCTAGGCGATGAGAAAGTGCTTCTCGGCGTGGTGAGAGATGAGCTGATTGTGATCCGCGATAAGTACGGCGATGACCGCAGAACTTCTATCGGCTATGATTCCTTTGATATCAACATGGAGGATCTGATCCCGGATGACAATGTGGTGATTGCCATGACCCGCTTAGGCTATATCAAGCGTATGTCGATCGACAATTTCAAGAGTCAGCATCGCGGCGGCAAGGGAATTAAGGGAATGCAGACCCTCGATGAAGATTTTATTGAAGATCTGTTTATGACAACAAACCACCACTATATTATGTTCTTTACGAACAAGGGGCGTGTCTACCGTCTGAAGGCCTACGAGATTCCAGAATCCTCCCGCACAGCACGCGGTACAGCGATCATCAATCTCTTGCAGCTTCTGCCGCAAGAAAAGATAACGGCAGTAATTTCGCTAAAAGAATATAAGGATAACCGCTATCTTTTTATGGCAACCAAGAAAGGGATGGTAAAAAAGACCAAGATCCGCGAGTATGAAAATATCCGCAAAAATGGTTTGCAGGCGATCAGTCTGAAAGAGGAAGATGAACTGATCGAAGTGAAGACCACAAACAATCACAAGGATATCTTCCTTGTGACCAAGGACGGAATGTGTATCCGCTTTAACGAGAAGGATGTCCGCAGTACCGGGCGCACCTCGATGGGCGTGATCGGGATGAATCTCGCGCCGGAGGATGAGATTGTCGCGATGCAGATCGACTCCCAGGGAAAATATATGCTGATCGTCTCGGAAAATGGTCTTGGCAAGCGCACGGATATGGAAGAATTTTCCTGTCAGCATCGCGGCGGCAAGGGAGTAAAATGCTATAAGATACTGGAAAAGACGGGGAATGTTATCGGTGCAAAGGCAGTAAATGAGGACAATGAAGTGATGTTAATTACCAATGGGGGGATTATTATCCGCCTTTCGGTAAACGGTATCAGCAAACTTGGTAGAATTACGTCCGGTGTGAAATTGATGGATATTGACACAGAAAAAGATATACGCGTTGCAAGTGTCGCAAAAGTGAGGGAGAGTACCGCCACCAATGAGGAGGATGTCTTAAAGAAACTGGAAGCGGAGCTTGCGGAGGAAAATCTTCCCGCAGAAAACAGCGAGGAAGAAGAACGGGAAGAAGATAATGTAAGATAATCTTCGCACTCCGTAAGAAAATAAACAGGTAAGAGGGGCTGTTAGGCTTTAGGAAGCTGGCAGCCCCTGTCTTTTGGAAACCAATCAAAAAATGCCGGAGGCATTCTTTAATTTAAATTTTGAGCCGTATACGCGGCGGACAGGGGGAAAATATGAGGGCGATTCACAGTGATGAAATCACAAAAAATGTGCGCGAGATGTGCATACAGGCCAATCTTATCTTATCCGATGATATAAAATCAAGAATTCTTAGTGCGGGCGAAATAGAAACTTCCCCGCTGGGAAAGAGAATTCTTGGACAGTTAAAAGAAAATCTTGAGATCGCAAAAAACGATCAGATTCCGATCTGTCAGGATACCGGAATGGCAGTTGTATTTTTAAATATCGGGCAGGACGTACATATTGAGGGAGCCCTGGTGGAAGATGCGGTAAACGAAGGAATTCGCCAGGGATACCGCGATGGCTATTTGCGCAAATCTGTGGTGAGTGATCCGATTCTTAGGGAAAATACAAAGGATAATACACCGGGGATTATTCATTACAGTATTGTGCAGGGGGAAAATTTAGAAATTATTGTAGCACCAAAAGGATTTGGCAGTGAAAATATGAGTCGTACTATCATGTTAAAACCGGCGGACGGCATCGAGGGCATAAGGCGGGCGGTTGTGGAAACCGTAATGCTTGCAGGACCGAATGCCTGCCCTCCTATTGTAGTCGGTGTTGGAATTGGCGGGGATTTTGAAAAATCTGCGATCCTTGCAAAAAAGGCACTTACCCGCGACCTAAATATACCGTCCTCCCTCCCGCATATAAAAAACTTGGAGGAAGAATTATTAAAAGAAATTAACGAGACCAGTATTGGTCCCGGTGGGCTGGGCGGCAAAATAACGGCACTCGGAGTAAATATTGAAACCTATCCAACCCATATTGCAGGGCTTCCGGTTGCGGTAAATATCTGCTGTCATGTAAACCGTCATGTAAAAAGAATTATCTAAGATTAAAGCGTTGAAAACGTGATCGATTTTGTGGATAATTTTTTAAAAAATCATAGAAAACGTGGATAAAAGTTTTTAAGCGATGATTAATTTTGTAAGTATGGAGGATTTTAAAAATGGAGAAATATATTGCTCTGCCAATCACAAAAGAAATTGCCCACAGTTTGACGGCGGGCGATTATGTATATTTAACAGGAACGCTCTACTCTGCAAGGGATGCCGCACATAAGCGTATAATGGAAAACCTGGCGGCGGGCGGGGAACTTCCCCTGCCAATAAAAGATCAGACGATCTACTATCTTGGTCCAACGCCAGCGAAAGAGGGGCAGGTGATTGGATCGGCGGGTCCGACAACCAGCAGCCGTATGGATAAATATACACCAACCCTGATTTCTCTCGGTATGACGGGAATGATTGGCAAGGGGAGAAGAAGTGCGGAAGTTATCGAGGCGATGAAAGAAAATCATGCCGTATATTTTGCCGCAGTCGGCGGAGCGGGCGCGCTCTTATCAAAATGTATTGTAAAAGCAGAAGTTGTTGCCTATGAAGATCTGGGGGCGGAGGCAATCTATAAATTGGAGGTAAAAAATTTTCCAGTGATTGTAGTAATCGATGATAAGGGAGGAAATTTGTACGAGAGAGGATAAAAAATTATGTATTAAATAGAATACAAAAAACGGAATTTATTAGGAAAAACCGTAAGAAAAAGGCATATATTTATTACAAAAATGCTTTCAATTATATAATTTGTATGGTATAATGTCGTCAGACATTATACCTGTGCCAGTTAAAAATTGCTATAGCGAACTATGCGCTTCCGTCGGAGGCACCATGTTTGAAGAATATGGTATAGTGTTGATAGAGATTTATACTAAGTAGTTTTCTATAGTAAAGTGATAAAAGACGAAAGGAAAAATATCAGATATGGATAGTAAAGAAGTAAGCAGAGAGGATATGGTAAGGTTTGCGGAGAACGGAGTAGGAAACTATATCCGACTGAACAGGGAGGCAAGGAACTATTCGCAGCGGGATATCTGTGATGGGATCTGTTCAGCCAGCAAGTTCTCAAGGGTCGAATTGGGTGAGAGGGCAGTGGATTATCAGACAATCGAGGCATTTTTGGGCAGGATGAAGATGGATAGAGCTTCCTATGAGTTTGTCCTTGATGCGGAGGACGCTGTCGGATACAAACATCGGCAAAAAATTGAGAACTTAATAACAAAAAAGAAATACGAACAGGCGGAAGAAGAGTTAAAAATTTATGCAGAAAAATATGGAACAAAAGAAATTCAAGGTCAATTTTATTTATTTCAGAGTGCGCGGTTGGAGCGGGAAAAAGAAAAACCGGACAAAGAAAAAATGAAAAAATTATTTCAGGATGCTCTTACTGTCACAGCAAAAGACTATCAGTGCAAATTAGATGAGAGAGAAATTTTAAGCAATCTTGAACTGGAATGTATTACGGAGATCACACATTGTATTGAAAATTCGGCAGAAAGGGAAGAAGAGCAGCAAAAACTTTATCAGTACTTTCAGTGGAGTAAAGAAAGAGAAGGATTTTTTGCATTTGCTTTTCGCGCGGCAATGTTATACTATGCGGAAACTCTCTATGAAAATGGGAAATTTGATCTTTGTATCCAGATCTGCGATGAAGTTTTGGAGGTTTATTATAGTACTTCAAAATTGGGCGATCGCGGGAAAGTATTTTTTTTCAGAGCAAAGGCAAGAAAGGCAAGGGGAAGAGAAGAGGATAGAGAGTTATATATCCGAGATCTTAGGATCGCATACAATGTATTTTCCTTTTATGATGGAGAAGAGGGAATAATGAAGAAAAAGATAGAGGAGGAAGGGGAAGAGATATGGCCATTTACCAGATAGCGGATATGATTCGGATGCGCAGAAAAGCATTAAACTGGACGCAGGAAGAACTAATTCAAATCTATAATGCGGGGGATGAAAGTGAAGATATATCAGGAAACCAAGTGCGAGACAAAAAGGGAAATCAGGACAGTGATCAGAGCAATGAAATCTGTTCAGTACAGGTATTGCACCGTATTGAAAACGGTGAAGTGCAGAGAGTGAAGCTTGATGTTTATCGTGATATTATGAAGAAATTCGGCCTTCTTCCGGAACGGATGTATGCTTCCCTGATGGTCACGGATACCAAAGCGTTAAATTTAAAAATCAATATTAATACATATTTTTATACTGATAATTATGAACAGGCAGAAAAAGAACTACAGGAATTAGAAACTATGATGATCTCCGGCTATGCGCGAAATAAACAGTATTTGATGGGGCGCAGAGCGACACTTGCCTATATGCAGAGAAAAATATCGCCGGAAGAATATCTGAAAATTCTATGGGACGCGCTGCGGCTTACAATTCCGATGATAGATAAGATCGATATTGCAGAATGGCCATTTAATGAGGAAGAATTTAATATTTTATCCGGTATTGGAAATGCATATAGTTCTATGGACGAACGGGAAAAAGAATTAGAGTTTTTATTAAAGTTAAAGAAAAATGCGGAGAAGGAATATATGGATACCGATCACTATATTGTATGGCATATGAGGGCATTGCAGGGGTTATCACAGTTAATGTGCAGGGAACGGCAGCATAAGAAATCTATGGAGTACTGTGAAACAGGGCTCAGAGAATGTAAGGATCAGAGGATTTTAGGGGAATCATATGATTTTTTGTATGATATTGTCTGGAATAAGGAACAGCAGATAAGAGAGGGGATCTTTGATCATGTAGAATCACCCGAGGAGAGGGAAGCTCTGATAAAAGAAGAGCGAGCATTTTGTAAAGATATACTTGCTCAGGCATATTATTTAAGTTTGGCGCAGGGCAGTGTTCATAAATCAGAGAGGATAAAAAAGCTTTATGAAGAATTTTACCCGGAAGAAGCTAAACTGCTTTGACAATATCGATGGAGTGGGGGGTTATAATGTTATCACCATCGTCATTATAATTGGAAGGTTTTGGGCTGCCATCGGATAAGACTATTGTTTTGTCGTTCGTCTTTTTGCTGCCTGATATGGTGGTAGATGCGAGCAAAGATGCCAGCAGGGTGATGATAAATAGTTTTTTGACAAGCTTCATTTTGTAAATCTCCTTTTCTTTTTTCTATTATTTTCTAAAATTTTCTAAGAGCATATCTCACTTCCTTGTATAGCAACATGAAGGTACAGGGAAGTGGGATGCACTTCTTATAGGGTGATAATATCATATCGAAATAGGGATGTACCTATCAAAATTGGAAAAAAATTTTCCAATTTTGATAGGTACGCTTTTTTGAAGATATGATATAGTAATAATGCAAGGAGGTTAAAGCAGTAAAAAATGCTTGTTAAATTTTGAGAAGGGAAGACGGTTTAGATGCATATTAAGGATGAATGTGGAATTATAAAGAAAATGGGAAAACTCGCTAAAGAACAGGGAGAAATAGAGCATGGAGCACTGGTATTAGGAAAAATTCAAAAAAGGGAAGATAAAATATATTATTTGATAGAGGACTGTATGATAGAAAATGTTGGAGGGTTGGAACAAAAAGGACATATAAAGATTCCGGCCAAAGTAAGTTATTTATTTCTTCAGAATTGTAGATTGAGAAAAAATATTCCTGTCATTATTCATACACATCCGAAAGTGTATTGGGGAGAAGAAAAAATAAAGGTTGCATTTTCACCACCGGATATGAGATTTATGGAAAAATTTTCCAAATATGCTGCAAAAATAGGGGATATTTCAGAATGTTTGTTTATTGTGACAGACAGTGAAGATATACAATATTGTAATTGGGATCTTAGTATCATGAATTATACTTTGGAGGAGGATATATTGGAAAAAAATGATTAGAAAGGATGAATTTGTAGTTGTTTATAATGAAGAAGTAGGGGCAGTTTGGTATCCAGAATATGGAGAATTGAAGAAAACAACTTCAGAGCATGCAAAAGCAATAAAAGAATGTTTAGAAAAGGGTTTTAAACATGAACTTTCTGCTGAAGAAGAGAAAAAGTTTGAAGATTATATGAGAAAATCTTTTGCAGAAGGAGAAAAGCTTAAATTAAGAAAATGTCAAAATCTTTTAGAAAGAAAAACATTAAGTCGTCTGGAAATTATGATAGCAAACGATTGTAATTTGAATTGTAGGTATTGCTATGCAAATGCAGGAACATATGGAAAAAAAACACAGAGGATGAGTCCTGAAAAGGCGTGCGAGTATTTGGATAGTTTATTGGAAGGGCATTACGATAAAGTGGGGAGAGTAAGCTTTTTTGGTGGTGAACCGACACTTTGTCCTGAAACGATAGAAGCAATTTGTGAATATTTTATACAGGCGGTAGATAGTGGGAAAATAAAAGAAATGCCAGTTTTTGCAATGGTATCCAATGCAACTTTGATTGATAAAAGGATGGCTGAAATTATACATAGGTATAAAATAATAGTAACAGTAAGTGTAGATGGACCAAAAGAAATAAATGATTTATTGAGGGTGGATAAAGCAGGAAGAGGAGTATTTGATAGAATAGAGGAAGGAATTCATCAAATTGAATATGCAGGAAGTAAAGTAAGTTTATTAGAAGTAACTTATACGGCACAGCATCAAAAACTGGGATATTCAAAAAAAGATATTAAAAAATATCTGGAACAACATTTCGAAGTAAAGGGAGTTGCTATTGCAAATTGTGAGAAAACGGAAAGAGAAAAGGAATTATTTTATAAAGATTTAAATGAAGAAGAATATGTAAATATCGATGCTGAAAGAAAAATTAAGAATCATGTTTATAGGAAAGAATTTTGTGATATTGTGTGTGACAGCGGCTATGGGTCGGTAGCTATGATGCCAAATGGTGAACTTTATCCTTGCCATTTTTTTGTTGAATATCCTGAATATTGTATTGCAGTTTATAGAGAGGGAGATTTTGATTTTTCTAATTATGAAAACGTAGCGAAAAAATTGGATGAAGCATATCATACCAAAAATAAGAAATGCAAAGAATGTTGGACAAAGTATACTTGTCCAGTATGTGCAGCTTATATATTGTTGAATAAAGAAAAAGAATGTGAAAAAATTAGAAAACAACAGGAGAGAGTGGTTTTAAAGTGTGCTGGAGAATAAATTAAGAAAGCACGTTTTAAAATATAATTATTTAGTACAAAAGGAGGTGAATAAATATGTTAGAAGAGGTATTAAAGGCTCAATTGCAAAAACTTAAACTGGCAGTAGAAGAATACGAACAGTTTGAAGAGGAACTGGCCGATTGTGGTATTTGGATCAGCGGAGAGGGGCATGGAAGCTGTGGGACGAAGCCTCCAGCACCAATACCTTTAGGTTAACGGGAGAAGGACAATAGCAAAGTAAAAGACCATGACCGTAATGGTATATGGTCTTTTGTGTGTATAAAAATATAAGTAGGGAGAAAATATTATGATTCGTTTAACAAAAAGGGAAAAATATCTTCTAATACTGACAAGCATACTTCGTATGTTAAATGCAGCCGTGTTAATATTAAGTACTACCAGTGTTGCGAAAGTAATGGAATGTGTGGAGATTGGAGCATCGGATCAGCTTTTAAAAAATATTTTATTTGTGATTTTAATACTTGTCCTGGAAAAGATAACGGATCTTGGTATGACAGCCGCAAATTTATGCTACGTTTCAGCAGGGGATCTGAATATAAAACGGAATCTTTTAAAAAATATTTTATGGCGACCTCTTCGACTTTTTCGAAAAAAGGACGATGCCTATTATATTAATCTTCTTACAACAGATGTGGGAATGTACCGTGACAGTTGTCTAGAAAGTTATCCATGGATCTGTTACTTTGTGGTTTATTTTATTTTTTCGATTATAATGCTTGGAAGACTTAGCCCTTTGCTTGCGGCATCAACATTAATACTTTCTGTGATTCCTTTTGTAGCGGACAAATTGATTGCGGGAGTGGTAGAAAAATATAAAAACAGATATTCAAAAGCGTCTGAAGGATCAATGAATGCCCTGAAAGAAATGGTAGAAGGTTATGAAGCGATACGAACTGGAAATGGTCGTGCTGCTTTTTTGGAGCGTTCTTATAATAAATTAGCAAATACTCGTTATGCTGCAGCAAAAATGCTTTTTGTCAATGCGTTAAGCAGGGAAGCATTATATACAAGCAGTTCAATTTTACGATTAGTGACTTTGATAATTGGTGCAGTATTAGTTTTAAAAGGACAAATGAGAGCGGCAATGCTGTATGCCGCTATGAATTACGCGGCAGCAGTGTCAAATAGTTTTAGTAATTTTGCTTATTACAAAATGGCTATTCGTTCAACAAAACAAGTGGCGCAGAGATTAAAAGAAGAATGTGAACAACCATGTGAAGAGGTCACAGAGGAAAGAAGTAAAATTGTGCCAAAATTAGAATATGAATCAGTTTCATTTTCTTTTGAAAACAGGAAATTATATGAGGATTTTTCTTGTAAATTCGAGGCAGGAAAATGCTATGCAATTATTGGAGAGAGCGGAAGCGGAAAATCTACTTTGACGAAATTATTTTTAAAATATTATGATGATTATACGGGTACAATCCGTTTAAACGGTAAAGATATTCGGGAGATAAGCGAAGAGGATATTTACGAACAGGTTGGGATTATTGATCAATCGCCATGGATATTTAATGCTTCTCTTTATGAGAATATTACAATGTGTACCGGAATACCAAAAGAAGATACAAAAGAGTATCAGCAATTATTGGAGGCACTTAATTTGACAGAGCTTTCAAAACGAGTGGGAGATAAACCATTGGGAGATTTTGGAGATCATATATCTGGTGGGGAGCGTCAAAGGATTAATCTTGCCCGTGCATTAAAGAATCAGGTTAAATTAATGATTTTTGATGAACCAACTACAGGACTCGATCCGGAGAATATAAAAATAGTAAATGATTTTATTTTTAATCGAAAGGATGTTACGAGAATTGTAATCAGCCATGACTGGTCAGAAGAGTATTGGCAAAAATTTGACGGAGTAATAAAGATTAAAACTGAAAACTAAATATTCGATGACGATGAAACGAAAGAATTGATTATATAATTACTAAAACACAAGTTTTGATTCTTGATGGATTACCTTGGGAATCCTATTGTGATAAGGGTATTTTGAAAGACTTGACAACTGATCTCTGTGATTTAGAAGATGGATTGTTGCCAAATATTTTAATGAATTATACAACAGGAAACAAGATATATATGTTACCAGCTCGTTTTTCAATTCCAATGTTTCTTACTTCTGGGCAGGATGCAGAAGTATATTCTTCTTTGAAAGCTTTTGTAGAATATTCAGAGGAAGAGGGAGGAGTTTTGCCGGAAAGTTACCTTTATTCAGATTTTTTAGAAATTTTATATTAGATAACCTCGCATAAAGAAGTACAGATTTCAGAGTTCCACATACCCGACAAAGTTGTAATAGATTTTGATGTCCCGGTGGGTTTCCCCGGCGATTTCGTACTTCTCGCCCACCTCGATGCGCTTTACCAGCCGCAAAAGCGTGGGGCGGTCGAGTTCCTCAAGCTGGGCATAATCCCTGATGATGGTCAGCCATTCATCGGTGGCCTGCTCGTCCTCCTGGGTGGCCTCCAGCTGGGCGGTGAGCTGCGTCCGCTGTTCCAGCTTGCCCCGGCGTTCGTCCTCATAGCGGTTCATCAGCTGGACGCACAGCGCCTCCGGCATGACGCCCTTCACCTTGTCCTCATAAGCCGACACCACCAGTTTTTCCAACTCGGCCAGCCGCTTATCCACCGCCGCCAGCGTTGCCCGGAGTGCCTTTGTCTGCTCCATACTGGCGGCGTTTTTCTGAGCGAGGATTTTCTCCTTGAGGGCGGCGGGGCTGTTCTGGGCCAGCATCGCCTTGGCGTGGATGTCCAGCAAGAGCAGTTTTGTCAGCACCTTGCAGTTGATGTAGTGCGAAGTACAGGCCGCCTTGCCGCCGCTCATATAGCGGTTGCAGGCGTAGGCTTGAAACCCGCCAAAGTGTCCATCGGCGTGGCGCTTCCGGCTGCGGTAATCTCTTTGATACCGCATAGAGCCGCCGCAGTCCGCACAATAGAGGACGCCGGCGAACAGAGAGATCACCCCATCACTGCCAGAGCGGCCCTTGGAGGGGTGGTTGTCCAGCCTTTGAACGGCATCCCAGACCTCCTGGGAAATGAGCGGCTCATGGGTATGCTCCACCTTGATCCAGTCCTCTTTCGGCTTGCTCACCTGCTTGTGGACCTTGTAGGAGACGGTGCCGGTTTTGTTCTGCACCATGTGGCCGAGGTAGACCTCATTCCGCAAAATGGTCTTGACCGTCACATCGTTCCAGTAGGTCATTTCGCCCCGCAGATTCAGCCTACCCTCCGCCATGTAGTAGAAGCTGTGGGGCGAGGGTACGCCCTCCTCATTCAGTGTCCGGGCGATCTTCCGAAAGCTGTCCCCCTGCAAGCGCATATCGAAAATGCGGAGAACGACAGGGGCGGTCACCGGGTCGATTTCCAGGATGTGCTTGTCCTCTGCGGATTTTCGGTAGCCGATAGGAGCGTAGCAGCCGACATACTTTCCCGTCCGAAATGTGGACTGCTTGACGGCGCGGATTTTGCTGCTGGTGTCGCGTGCATAGAGGTCGTTCATGACGTTTTTCAAAATCACCAGCATCTCATTGTTCTTGTGGATGGTGTCCACGCCGTCATTCAGGGCAATAAACCGGCAGCCCATCGAAGGGAACACGATGTCCGTATACCGGCCAGCCTCAATGTAATCTCTGCCGAGGCGACTGAGGTCCTTGCACAATATCAGATTGATTTTCCCCGCTCTGGCATCGGCGATCATCTGGTTGAACATAGGTCGGTCGAAAG
>CAJTLX010000042.1 GCA_910577165.1 uncultured Lachnospiraceae bacterium | reverse complement strand
TAAACTTGTGTGAAACCGTATAAAGGGATAAGGGGAGCAGACTGCGTTAAATCCTTTGTTTTCAAGGCTTTTGGAGGATTTTATTGATAACCTACGGCGAGCAATAATCGATCATAAAACTGTGTGTTTCAAATTTTCATTTATTTAGGAAGTTACATATAAAAAAAATCAGGAACTATGGAGGAAGATAATTTGAAAATTATAGAGGTAAAGGACAGAACCACACCATTGGTAGAACAATTATTAAAAGTGTGGGAAAGTTCTGTAAAGGCAACACACTTCTTTTTATCAGAGGATAAAATAGAAAGCATTAAGAAGTATGTACCACAGGCATTAAAAGAAATACCTTTTTTAATCATTGTAAAAAACGGAAATCGAATTCCTGTTGGTTTTATGGGGGTTGCAGAACAACATCTTGAAATGCTCTTTATTTCTCATGAAGAAAGGGGAAAAGGATTAGGTAAAGGATTACTTGAATACGGAATTGAAAAATATTCGGTTAATGATTTAGCAGTTAATGAGCAAAATCCTCTTGCAAAAGGCTTTTATGAACATATGGGATTTGAAGTTTATAAAAGAACAGAATGTGATAAACAAGGCAATCCATATCCACTTTTATATTATGAAATTATATAAATAACTTCCAGTTTGCGAGATTAGTTTCAAAACTTTGTGTTGATTTTCTAAGCGGACCTGCTTATAATTTAAATTATAGCATATAGCTATTATCCGCAGTTACAGATCCAGTGTTATCAATTGTAATAACAAAATGATAACATTAGCTTATATGAGCAGGATAGTATGGATAGATCAAATAATCAAAGGATTTACATACTCGGCAGAGAATAATATTTAAACAAAATCAGTTAGGAAAATTCGAATTTGAGTGATGAAATGTTTTACTTAATGTCCCTTCTGTATTCAATGTAGACTTGATGACAGCGGAGGAAATTCATGCAAGGCTGCAGGAGGGATATGACGACTTGCAAACTGGAAAGGTGCAGGATATCGCTTCAGCATTTATTAGATTCAGGAAGAGCCATTAAATATAAAACTATATACACTACCAATTACTGATAGGGTACTAGCTGATATGGAAAAAATATATCACTATATTTTGGCACA
This sequence comes from uncultured Lachnospiraceae bacterium, assembly GCA_910577165.1. Classification (GTDB taxonomy): domain Bacteria; phylum Bacillota; class Clostridia; order Lachnospirales; family Lachnospiraceae; genus RGIG4057. The sequence goes on along the minus strand of CAJTLX010000042.1, from coordinate 30,083 downwards.
ATTCTAAGCTCCAGAAAATGCAGTTTGTAGGGAAACATAAAAAAGAGCATATACGAAATCATTTGATGCAGCAGCTTGAAAATCTGGCATATCGGTGCGCTATAGATGAATTTGAACATCTGATGTATGACAGGAAATTATCAAGAGTACAGCTTTGTAAATTATGGGCTGAGATTTCAAACAGATATATTCCCTGGAATCGGATATCTTTGGAAGATATCCATCAGGGAAAGTGTTGGTCGCACCAAACGTATATCGTGGAAAGACCATTTTATTATATACAATATGATATTGCGCAGATTAGCATATATGAGTTTTATCTTAAAATGAAAAATAAACAGGAATAGGCATGGTTAGATTATATGAAGCTGTGTAGTGCAGGTGGGAGTAAATCTTATCTGAAATTATTGGAGATCTCTCATTTATCCAACCCATTTGCCGAAAGCACTTTGGTGAATATCTGTCATAATATTGTTGATGGGTTGTACAGCCTTTTATAATATGATGGCAATATTTTGGCAACAGAAAATTGAAAAGTGGTTGGAATGATAAGTTAACTTTAAAGAATTTTTAAGGGGGATTATTTATGACAGAAGTACAGAAAGATTTGAATGATTATATTATGTCAGAAATAGATTATTTCGATTTTTCTGGCGTTGTAAGAATTATACAGGATGGAGAAGTCATATTTGAAACTTGTCGTGGATATTCAAATATTGAGTTTGCCATTAAAAATACAATGGGAACAAAATTTACGGTTGCTTCTGTCACCAAACAGTTTACCGCGTTTGCAATTATGATTCTATATGATAAAGGACTGTTACGCCTTGACGAAAAAGCAAATCGGTATCTTCCCCCAAATATGCAACTTCCTTCAGAAATAACAGTTCATCATCTTTTATCGCACACGTCGGGACTGCATAATAATTATAATTTTGAAGATGATTTTTATGTGGGGGAGGACAGAAAACCTTATAATAAGGAACAATTTTTTAGAAACTGGATTATCAGGGAGCCGATAAGGAAGCCGGGGAAAGAATTCGAATATAATAATTCTAATTATAATTTGCTTGCGTGGATTATTGAATATCTTTCAGGGCAGACTTACAATGAATTTTTACAGGAAAACATTTTTTCAAAGATAGGAATGAACAATACTGTGTTTGATAATGGTCAGAATATTATTCCAAACAAAGCAAGTAATTATATGCGTGATTACGGCAAGCTGGTCAGAGTACCTTATACAAATAGTCTATATAGTATTGGCGCAGGTGCGTTGGTTACAAACTGTGATGATCTGCAAAAATGGTATGAGTGTCTTAAAAACAGGAAAATTTTATCAGAATATGCCTATGAGATTTATCTGTCAGGAAACAAAAACAACTATTGCTATGGTTTAGAGCGATATAAGGAAAGCAGAGCGATTAAGTATGCACATGGTGGAGATATGCTTGGTGTATCTGCCTATACGCAATATTATTTTGATGAAGATATTTGTATTATCATTATATCAAATACAGAATCATTAGATCAATATCGTTTCGGGAATGGTATTGCAGCAATTCTGCATAATGAACAGGCACCTGTTTCATACAGACCGAAAGAAATTTTTTTGTCGCCAAAGGAACTTGAAAAGTATACAGGAACATATCTTCCCGGAAAGATACATATTGAACAAAAAAACGGAAAACTATATTTGGTTCGTGTTAATCAGAATATTCATATTGAATTGTACTGTGTGGGTCAAGATAGTTTCAAAAGACGATATGAAGAACAGCAAACAATTTACAAATTAATTGCAGAGGGGGATGTAAGACCTTCTGTTTGGGGGTATGGGCTGATAAGTAAGCAATTTATATGATGACAAAGAAATTTTGTTTGCTGTATTTATTAGTATATAATGCTGATTATGGATGTTGAAAAATATTCAATCGGAAGGAAAGATACAATATTTTTAATCAAAATAATTTGAACATCGGGAATTTGGTGAGGTGAAGTATATGCGAATAGGGGCATATCAATTTTCTGTTACAGGTGATATGGATAGAAATTTTAATAAAATAGAATACGCCATTAATGAAGCAAAAGAAAAACATTTGTTTTGAGATACGTTTTTCGGAATATTTTAGAGAACTATATAAAGAGCAAACGGGTATCAATATAGTAATATTTTATGATGTAAGTGACAAGAATGATATTTTTGCGTTTGCCTTTCCTGAAAATGATTACAGTCGCTTTAAAAGTGATGAGGACGAATATTTTCTTGACCTATTGTTACGTTTAAAAATGATGACAATAAGTTGGAGATAATTGATGAACAGCAGCGTTTGACCACTCTTATGCTCCTGTTGAGAGCATTCTTTTCTAAGTTTGGAAAAGATACTAATGCAATTAGTACAAGTGAAGATATTGCGAAATGCATATGGAAGACGGATGAATTTGATAATCCGGATAAGAACAAATTATTTGAGCTAAATGAAGATTTATTACGGCTTCGTAATGATAAAGCAAGTCTGATTTGAAAATTTTTTTTGAAAAGGGAGGAAAAATGTTTGAACAATTTGATAATTTAACAGTAAGAAATGCAACTGTTGAAGATGCAGATTTGTTATCTGCATGGTGGAATGACGGTAAAATTATGGCTCATGCGGGTTTTCCGAATGGAACGGGTGAAACATCACAATATATCGCCGAAAAAATATCGAAAGATAAAGATAATATTTGCAGAAGGCTGATTGTTGAGTATGACAAAATACCGTTCGGGGAAATGAGCTATTACAATGTCGGAAATAATACAGCCGAAATAGGAATTAAAATTTGTGATTTTTCTAAACAAAATAAAGGCTATGGGAAAATTTTACTAAGTATGCTTATCCATTCTTTGTTTTCAAATTACGGTTACAAAAAAATTATACTGGATACAAACTTAAATAATTCTCGCGCACAATATGTTTATGAAAAATTAGGTTTCAAAAAAGTCAGAGTAAAAAATAATTCATGGAAAAATCAACTTGGTGAGTGGCAATCTTCCGTTGATTATGAATTAATTGAAGAAAATTTTAATGATTACACAAAAATAAATAAGTGATAAGATTTTAATTAAATGTAAGCTAATATAAAGGATATGCCAAGTCTGAATGATATGGTCAGAACGGCAATATTATTGTCTGAAAGAAATAACCGATTGGCTGCTATCTAATTCTATGCTAAATAAATAAAATAATGTTAATTAAGATATTATTAAATGTTATAATAAATATGCGGCAATATCTTGATAATAGAAAAAGCATATTTAATGTAACCATAGAATAAAAGTGACATGATTAAAAAATAATATTTATGAGGAGATTATTTATATGAGTTCTTTGTTGAAATCAACAAGAAATACTCGTGTGCTGCCAACAGGCACAAACAGATATTTTAGAAGTGATTTTCCGGAGAATTTGACCAATAAAGAAATTCAGTGGTTGTTGGATAATAATATAATTACAATTGTAGATTTGAGATCGGATGAGGAAATTATTAAAAAGCCATGTTGCCTTAAAGAGATAGAAGGATTTCGGTATTTTCATCTTCCCGTTACGGGTGGTGGAGATACGCCGAAATCACTTGACCATCTTCATCTTGTATATCAGCAGATGATCGATGATAAAATGAAGAATATCATTGATACAATTATAAATGCAGAATCCAAAGTAATGTATTTTTGCACGGCGGGTAAGGATCGTACTGGTGTGGTATCCGCGCTTATTTTGAAACGCCTTGGATTCCGTGATGAAATAATTATTGATGATTATATGAAATCCAAGGATAATCTAATGGATATGCTTACAGCATATGTTAATCTTCATCCCGAGGTGGATATAGAAATTATTATTCCGCATAGGGATAACATAGAGAAATTATTGAAACAATTGTAATGTAGAGGGAAGTTTTATGAATTATTCTAAAATCCGGGTGGAGCAAATACACCGGGAAAAAATATATTTTAGAGTATCAAATGCTGGAGTATTATTGAAGAAGTTGTAAAAATATCTTATCATTTATTCAATATATTTATTAGAAATTTTTGTAGAAAGACGAATTAGAATACTATAGAGTTAAAATTGAAAAAATCTGAATGGAGATATTTAGAAATGGAATTAAAAGATAGAATAAAATATGCAAAACGCGCGTTGAATGGTATTGCATTGGGGGATTGTTTCGGACAGACTTTTTTTGTGCCCGATGAGATAGCCCGCCAAAGGATAAGGGATCGGGAAATTTTGAATGAGCCATGGTGTTTTACGGATGATACGGTGATGGCGATAGGGATTTACCGAATTCTCGAAAGATATGGGAAAATCGACCAGAATGAATTAGCTAAGATCTTTGCGAGAAACTATGCGTTGGACTGGCATCGGGGATATGGAGGAACGGCGCATTCTATTTTGCAGAGTATTGGGGAGGGAAGAGATTGGCGGGAGGTAGCTAAAGCGGCATTTGATGGAATGGGTTCCATGGGAAATGGCGGTGCAATGCGTGCTGCACCCATAGGTGCCTATTTTGCGGATGATATGGATAAAGTTTTGTACCATGCCAAAGCATCTGCTGAAGTCACACATGCACATCTTGAAGGAATTGTAGGCGCGATGGCGGTTGCTGTAGCATCAGCTCTATTTTTGAATAAAAAATGGGGGTGCTATCGCGGAGAAGGAGAAGTTTTTTTGCGTGATATCGCGGATACATTGCCGGAAAGCGACACAAAATATAAAATATTGTCTGCTGTTTCGATCAAAAAGGAAAGCAGCATGGATTTTGTAGTTTCTGTACTTGGAAATGGAATGATGCTGACCGCACAGGATACTGTTCCGTTTTGCCTTTGGTGTGCCATGCATTATTATGATTCCATTGAAGAGGCATTGTGGATGGCAGTTTCTGCCCTGGGAGATAGGGATACAATATGCGCCATTGTGGGAGGGATGGTTTCTCTTTATGTGGATGAGCTTCCGCAGCAATGGTTAAATTATATGGAGCGTCCGGAGGATTCGCAGTTTTTTGCTAAATAGTTAAAATTTTTTATTTGTAATGCGGGGTGACTTCCGCCTTTAGGCAGTGAGTTTGTAGTAACTTATTCATAATTAGTGGCAGGATTCAATCTCCCGTCTGATAGCCTTTAGTGGATTGAAATCTTCAATAACCTTACTTCAAAAGCTTACGGCGGATAAATTACTCGTTTATCAGAATATTCTTTTTATGTTTAGGAATATATATTTTTTCCGAATTCATAGGCTTTTTGTAAATAGTCCGTTTTGTCAATTTGTGGTTTTCCATTTGTGTCCCCGCAACCACCTGCAAGCAGCATACCCTTGTCGTTAAACCCTATGTAGTTAACAATGGCAAACTGATAGTAGGACACTGCCTGTTCGAATGTCCAAAAGAAATTATCGGCGGCAGTCATAAGAAGTGCGCAATCTTTGACGGGGTATTTTTCATAGCGTCCCAATGGCGGATTGTCATCTTCTTCTGCAATACAATAAAATCTTTCAATAAATGCTTTAATTCTGGAAGATATAGTCCAAAAGTATAGCGGGGAGGAAAAGACAATCAAGTCCGCATTTTTAATTTTAGGGATAAGTTCATTGAAGCTGTCCTTTTGAATGCATGGCTTTCCATAACGGCAGGCATTACAGCCTAAACAGCCCTTTACTTCATTTTTTAAAAGGGAGATTGTTTCAACGCTGTGTCCTGCGTCCTGCGTCCGCCGCGCCTTTTTCAAAGCTTGCTGTTAATTGTGCAGTATTGCCTTTAGGTCGTCCTCCGCCTTGAATGATAAGTATATTTTTCATGGTGCATTCTTCCTTTCTCAGATAATTTATTGAATTTATTTTACCCGCTTGCGGGTCAGTCGGTGTTTGCATATTGTTTATGTCTTGTGATTTGTGATCTGTTATTTCTGCAAAAGACATCTGCAGCATCTGCCCTTCCTTTATGTTACATTCTTTTTCGGCGGAGGAGAGCTAGGCGCGAAGATTGCTGATCACAGGTTCCATCTGTCTGCGGAATTGCAAAACTGGTTGGGCGGATTTCCGGATTCGGTTCTGTACAACAAAATCCGCAATCACGCCGTCAAATACATAATCCGAGAATTAAAAAAAACTGCCTATATTGAGCGAAGGGTTTTCCTGCAGATGGATACCAGCGAGTTCTCCGTTAAAACTTTTAACCTGCTCGGAAAGGGCAGAAAACAGATTCTTTGCCCGACTTAGCATCTGATGCTTCTTCATGCCGGTAAAGACATTGCCCCCGTACAGATCAAATCGGCCTGCCCGCTCAGCATTTTCAATATATCTTAAGATCTCTTCTGCTGTCGCGTAAGCCGACTGCGCAGACTCCAGAGCTTTTCGCAGTCTGGCAGCAGCATCCTGCAGCTTAGAAATTTCTCCTGCAAGCTGGGAAGCCGATGTATCCCCTGCTTGCGCGCTTTTTCTGAGAGCAGAAAGATTTTCCTGTTTAAGCTGTTCGAAGCGTCTTTTTGCCCCTTTTATTTTTAAAAGCTCGTTTTCGTAAAAACGAATTTTTTCTTCCGGTTCTTTCTGTTGTTTAAGAGCCTCCTCATACTGCGCGGCAAAGTCAGCGGCTTCCTCCCGTTTACGGGCGAGCATTTTTTTATGCTGGAGGGTAAGACGGCTTGCAATGGATTTTAAACCGTGCCCTTCGAGAACCCCAATCTCTTTTGAAAGCTTCTGATAGGCGTTGTTCGATAATCTGGCTTGATCAAGCTGGACTTTCCAGAATGAAAGCTCTTCAAGCAAATGTTTTTCATTGTCAATCTGCTCTTGAAGTTTTGCAAGTTCGCTACCATAATCATTTACTGACATACCATCCGAATCTCCCATCTGTGCCGAGTACAGTCGCCAAAGCGACATCTTCCGATTCGTGTGAGTGCGCATCCCCCGGAGGATCTATAGATTCGGCGATTTTTAATCACCAAATCTATAGAATTGTTTAGATCAAATTTTTAACCAGTTTTTTACAATTAAAATAATTTTAACAACTTGTAGCAGAAAGGATGGCGGTAATCACCGCCTCCTACTCGATTGTTTTTCCTTTTTTCTATTCTTCTCCACCCGTTTTACTTTCTTTGGAAAAAATTCCCTCAAAATCCCTGGATGGAATAAGATCAGTATCGGAAATAACTCAAGTCGTCCAGCCAGCATATCAAACATTAGCACATATTTGCTGAACGGACTAAAAAGCCCAAAGTTTTGCGTTGGACCGACAAGCGCGAGTCCGGGACCAATATTGTTGATTGTGGCGGCAACCGCCGTAAAATTTGTGACCAGATCCCGCCCTTCTATCGAAACTAAAAAGACAGAAGCAGAAAATAAAAGTACAAAGGTAATGAAATATACATTTACGGCGCGCACGACTTCATGTTCCACGGGTTTTTCTTCAAAATTGATTTTCTTTATAATCTTTGGGTGGAGATAGGAATTTAATTCCTTCTTCACGGTTTTTAAAAGAATGACAATGCGCGAAACTTTGATGCCGCCTCCGGTGCTTCCTGCACAGGCTCCGATAAACATTAACAGTACTAGCACCGTCTTGGAGGTTTGCGACCAGAGATCAAAGTCCGCCGTAGAAAATCCGGTGGTCGTAATAATCGAGGCAACCTGAAATGCGGAGTGGCGCAGCGCGTCCGCTATATGCATTGCATCCTGTAAAAGACTGATAAAAATAATTGCCGTCGAAGCAAAGATAACGAGAAAGTAATATCGCACTTCCTCCATATGCAGCGCGCGTTTTATCTGGCGAAACAAGATAAAATAGTATGCGTTAAAATTAACGCCGAACAGGATCATAAAAATTGTTACCACCCATTGCAAGTACGGTGAATAAGTGCCAAAACTATCATTTTTAATGCCGAAGCCGCCGGTGCCCGCCGTGCCAAAACTTGTACACAATGCGTCAAAGATCGGCATTTTTCCGGCTAATAATAATATGAATTCAAGCACAGTCATCCCTAAATAAATCATGTACAGGATGCGAGCGGAGGATTTCATTTTGGGCACCAGTTTGCCGACGGATGGACCTGGGCTTTCGGCGCGCATCAGGTTGATATGCGATCCGCCGCTCATGGGAATAATGGCAAGCAGGAAGACAAGTACTCCCATACCGCCGATCCAGTGGGTAAAACTGCGCCAGAGAAGCGCGGCGTGCGAGAGTGCCTCCACATCGGAGAGGATACTTGCCCCGGTAGTGGTAAAGCCGGAGATGGTTTCAAAGAGTGCGTCGGTGAATGATGGGATCTCGCGGGAAAACCAAAACGGCAGGCAGCCAAAAAAGCTTAATGCGACCCAACTTAATGTGGTGGCAACGCAGCCTTCCTTCATATAAAATACATTGCTTTTTGGTTTTTTGTGCGTCATTAAATAGCCCAAAAGTAGGCAGATTGCGGCGACAGCCAGGTAATACAGCCCCTCTTTTTCGCAGTAAAATACAGCGATAAGGCATGGGAGGAGCAAGAGGGCACCTTCAATTTTTAAAACATGTCCTAAGACATAGCGTATCATTGAGCGGTTCATACGAAATTCTGTTCCTTTCCTGCGAGATTTTCGGTAAGTCGCAGAAATTCCTGCGGTCAGCGAAAACCGGAAATTGCAATTATGCTTCCAGTATATCCAAAATATTGTTAAATCCGGTGTGCGTAGTGACAATCATTACGGTATCACCCACATGGATACAATCCTGCCCGGTTGGAATAATAATTCTGCCCCTGCGATTGATAAAGGAGATCAGCAGGTGTTTTTTAAGAGCCAGATCCTTGAATGCAATATTGGTGACAGCGGAGTCATTTTCCACGCGAAATTCGATTGCTTCCACGCGGGAATCGAACATATGGTAGAGCGTTTCAATTTTGTCGCTGTCCTTCGAGTTTGTCTTTGCGCGCACGTAGGCGATAATGGCTTCGGCGGTAATGTAGCGCGGGTAGACGACACTGCCAAGGTCAAGTTCGCTAATCACATCCTTGAAGGTGATGCGGTTGATTTTTGTGATGATTTTTGCGTTTGAGGCCTGTTTTGCATAGAGGGTCAGTAAAATATTTTCTTCGTCAATTCCGGTTAAGGGAACAAAGGATTCTGTATATTCGATTCCTTCCTCTTTTAATAGTTCCTCGTTGGTGCCATCGCCGTTGATAATAACCGCCTTTGGCAAAAGGACGCTTAGCTCCTCGCAGCGCGCAGGATTATTTTCAATAATTTTCACCTCGATCCCCGCAGCGAGAAGACAGATAGCAAGGTAGTATGCCGCCCGTCCGCCCCCGATAATCATGGTATTTTTGACGCGCCCGGATTTCATGCCGATAGCTTCCATAAAAAGTCTTGTATTTTTGCTGGAGGCGACAAAAGAGATCGTATCGCCCGCCTTCATCTCGAAATTTCCGGAAGGAATGTAGACTTCGCCGTCACGCTCGATCGCGCAGACAACGATATTGGCTTTTTTATCGCGAGCCATAATAATTTTTCTGCTCAGATTCATGATGGTCATGCCGTCTAAGATACTGCCCTCCTGGATGCGAAATTTCGCCATCTCCGCTTTGCCTTGCGCAAACGAGTTAACTTCAAGGGCAGTTGGGAGGGAGAGGATTCGCGCAGCTTCCCTAGCGGTTTCAAGTTCCGGGTTAATAATCATGGCAAGCCCTAGTTTACCGCGAAGGTACTCGACTTCCGCGCTGTATTCCGGCGTGCGCACTCTGGCGATGGCGGCGCAGTTGCCGACCTGTGTCGCGATGGTGCAGCATAAAAGATTTAGCTCATCCGAGTTGGTCACGGCAATAATAAGATCGGTTTCCTCGATCCCCGCCTCCTTTAAGACAGTATAGCTGGCTCCGTTTCCGGTGATGGTAAGAACATCGTAAAGCCCTTCAAGTGTCTGCATTTTCTGTGGTTTTTTGTCAATCAGTGTGATTGCGTGTCCCTCTTTGCACAGTTGTTCAGTCAGGGCTGCGCCAACTTTGCCACAGCCAACAATAATGATTTTCAGACCTTTATTTTCTGTTTTTGAATATTTCACAGGTTGCCTCTTTCTGTGGGTGCGCTTTCTGATTTTGCACCCGCTGCCGACATTATACCATATAAGATTTATATTTGCATTAAGATTTTGGAAAAAAACAAGGAAGATGACTATTTCTGTCCGCCCTGTGGATAGCGGTTGACTTTGGGGGGTGGGGATGCTAAAATATTTGCAATATGTTTTGTGGTTTGAGAATATACTGGAAACAATATTTTAGAAAAAGGAAAGAGGTAAAATAATGAAAGTATTAATGCTAAATGGAAGCGCGAATGCGAATGGCACGACTTTTACGGCACTTACAGAAATTGGAAAAACACTGGAGCAGGAGGGGGTCTCATATGAAATTTTTCAGATGGGCGGCGCGCCGGTGCGTGACTGTGTTGGCTGTGCGCAGTGCAGTGAGAAGGGATGTGTATTTACCGATGACAATGTAAATGAGTTTGTGGCAAAGGCGAAGCAGGCAGATGGCTTTGTTTTTGGAACGCCGGTGTATTATGCACATCCGAGCGGGCGGGTTCTGTCCTTTTTAGATCGGGTATTTTACAGCAGCGGCAAGAGTTTTGCATTTAAGCCGGGTGCCTCCGTGGCAGTGGCCCGGCGCGGGGGAACGAGCAGTTCTCTTGAGGTGCTTGACAAGTATTTTGGTATTTCGCAGATGCCGGTGGTCGGCTCGACTTACTGGAATATGGTGTATGGCAGAAATGGTGGGGACGCGGTGCTTGATTTGGAGGGGATGCAGACAATGCGCAATCTTGCACGCAATATGGTATGGATGCTGAAATGTTTTGAGGCCGGGAAGGAGAAGGGGATTGCCCTGCCTTGTGCGGAGAGGGAAAACCGAACAAATTTTATTCGATAAATATACAAAAATGGTTGTTATACGGGGAAGGGCGGCTAAATTTTCATAAGATTGTTGCGCGGATACAAGTTTTAGGTATGTTCTGCGTATCCCCTGCATAGATTATATAAAAAGTATCGCAGGGTGGATGTTATGAAAACCATCACCAGAGGGCAGCCCAAATTTGCTGCCGGATATCTTTCCGCGGCAAAACATCAGCAAATTGAAGAGCGGGCGGTTACCGTAGCGGAATATATTGTCGATAAAAATGCGACGGTGCGTCAGGCTGCGAAAGCATTTGGAATCTCAAAATCTACAGTACATAAGGATATTACCGATCGGCTTGGGGAAATCAACCAGGCACTTGCAGAACAGGCGCGAGAGGTACTCGACCGCAACAAGTCTGAGCGACATATCCGGGGAGGAATGGCAACGAAAAAAATGTACGATTCAAAGAGGAAGAGAACCAAGGAGGAAGATGTAGGGAGAACTCTCAGGGCTACCGCCCGAATTTCGGGCAGAACCAATTAGGGAAAGAAGACAGGGATTTATTCCTGTCTTTTTTTACGCGCAACTCCATGAGGGGGAAGAATGCCGCTAGGGCAGCGTATGGGGCGCGGCGAGATTATGTGCTTTGCACATAAGGGAAGAAAAACTTTCCCTACTCAATTGATTCGACAAACTATTGTAAAAAAATTAAAATAAGTTTATAATCATATTACTTAGTCAATGCTAAGGAGGGATAGTGGTGAAAAAAAGAATTGTGTTGATTGTTTCCGTTTTGTTTTATGCGGGGATGTTTTTCATGACCTGTACGGCAAGGACGTTGCATGAAGCGAAATTGCCCCATGTCAAGGTGCTGAACTTGGAGTATGAATTATTTATTGATGAGGAGGGAAATCAATCGTTTGGTGCTGCCTTTCCAAAGGAATGGTATCGGGAGGGGGAGATATACAAAATAAGCAATGTGATGATCAATGACGAGTATCGGACGATTGCAAGGCGGGTGGATGGTTTGGAATTGGGGATGGAAAATGAGGAATATGGTGAAAAATGGGATAGGTTCCAGTGAACCGATAATTGTCGACGGTCTGGATAGTGTGGTGGACGGGGGCGAAGTCTATATTGTGGAGGAAGTACAGAGGAAATAGGAAAAAATGGGGAAAAAGAAAAATTTTGTGTTGTTAATACTTCTCTGCGCGGCGGTCATAGTGTTTTTGGTGCCTGTAGTACTGACGGTACTTCGCTCTTTGTATGTGAATGGAAATATATCACTTATGGGTTGTCGGGAATTATTGTTAAACTGTTTTCCGTTTTATAAGATGTTCTGGAACTCTGTATTGTACGCGGTGACAATTACAGCGGGTGCTGTCTTGAGTGCTGTACCTGCAGCATTTGCATTTTGTTTCGCAAAATTTCCGGGAAAGCGTTTTGTCTATGTGCTATATATTATCTTGATGATGATGCCGCTTCAGGTGATGATCCTGCCAAATTATATTGGGCTGCGTGATCTCGGACTGTTAAATACAAGGGCAGCGGTAATAGTGCCATTAATTTTCTCGCCGCTTGGCGTGGTGGTAATGCGGCAGTATATGGATGGCAGCGAGACGGAGGTAATTGAGGCGGCTCGCCTAGAAACCCGTTCCTGCCTTCGGATTCTATGGCATTGCGTACTGCCACAGCTAAAGGTGTGTATCTGTGCCGTGGCATTGTTTTTGTTTGCGGAGAACTGGAGTTTGTTAGAGCAGCCGCTTCTATACCTGAATGAGGATTCCAAGCGCAATCTATCGATTTTTTTAGCCAGACTGAAAGGTATGAGGGGGAGGTACTATACCCGGCGGCGGTGCTGTTTATGGTGCCGGTATGTTTGTGGTATCTGTTATATCACAGAGAGTTAAAGGAAGGATTGAAAATTTAAAAAAACTTAAATCTATGCCCTTGACAAACCAGGTATTCTATACTATGATAGGGCTACAGAAAAAAGAAAAGAGCCTTGACGAAGACAGTAGATGTCAGAGAAAACGCACAGCGAGTCGGGAGGGTGTGAGCCGGCGGCAAGTACCTGGCATTGAAGATCACTTCCGAGCTGCGTGGCTGAACACCAGTAAGCCGTGCCGGTATCCACCGTTATACGGATAATGTATAAACGTGGGAGATTTTCCTGCCGCGTACATGAAAAATAGGTGGTTTGAAGCGAATTATGCCCTTGTCCTGTTTGGATAAGGGTATTTTTTATCCACATGGGTATCTGCAGAAAAACGGATGAGGTGGACGGATGCTTGTTGCGCAGGAGTATGTGCTTTGTACGTAGGGGGACAAGAAAGGAGCGATGAATGGAACTTTGGGACGTATATGACCATTGTTTTCAGAAAACGGGCAGGATACATGAGCGGGGAAATCCGTTGCCGCCCGGGGAGTATCATCTGGTTGTGGCAATTTACCCGGTGAATTCGCAGGGGCAGGTGCTGATTCAAAGGAGAAATCCCGATCTGAAGCTGCTGCCGGGAATTTGGGCGGCAACGGGTGGTTCGGCCGTGATGGGCGAGGATGCCTGGCAGGCATGTCAGAGAGAGTTAAAAGAGGAACTTGGATTTTGTGCGACAAAAGAGAATTCGGAAATGATTGCCGCATTTAAGCGCATTGACAGTTATAATACTATCTGGATTGTACATACTGATGTGAGCGTTGAGGAACTGATACTGCAAAAAGAGGAGGTTTCCGACGTGAAGTGGGTGTCCGTTGCAGAGCTAAAGGAGATGGCGAAGGAAGGGATATTTCACTATTATCGGTATCTGGACTGGCTGACGGATTATCTATCCAATATGCGCTGTCCGTAGACAATCAATGCGATGCGGGCTGTCCGTGATAATGCAGAAAAGAGGTGTAAAGTATGTATGAAAAGGTATCAACTGACATGAATTTTGTGAGTCGGGAAAAAGAAGTTCTGAAATTTTGGAATGAGAACAGGATCTTTCAGAAGAGTATGGAGGTCAGAAAGCAGGGAGAAACCTACACTTTCTATGATGGACCGCCGACGGCGAACGGCAAGCCACATATTGGTCATGTACTCACGCGCGTGATCAAGGATATGATTCCGCGCTATCACACAATGAAGGGTTCCTTTGTGCCGCGCAAGGCGGGCTGGGATACACATGGTCTTCCGGTAGAGATCGAGGTTGAAAAGCTTTTGGGGCTTGACGGCAAAGATCAGATTGAAGCTTACGGTTTAGAGCCGTTTATCAAAAAATGCAAGGAGAGTGTCTGGAAATACAAGGGGATGTGGGAGGATTTCTCTGGCACAGTCGGCTTCTGGGCAGATATGGACGAGCCGTATGTGACCTACCATGATGATTATATTGAATCCGAGTGGTGGGCACTGCGCCAGATCTGGGATAAGGGTCTGCTCTACAAGGGATTTAAGATTGTCCCGTACTGTCCGCGCTGCGGCACACCTCTCTCAAGTGCTGAGGTAGCGCAGGGCTACAAGGAGGTAAAGGAACGCTCCGCGATTGCACGTTTTAAAATGAAGGGTGAGGATGCCTATATCCTTGTCTGGACAACAACACCGTGGACGCTGCCAAGCAATGTCGCGCTCTGCGTCAACCCGGATGAAACTTATGCGAAAGTAAAGGCGGCGGACGGGTATACTTATTATATGGCAGAAGCACTGCTTGATACGGTGCTGGGAAAACTCGCGCCAAAGGCGGACGCATCGGATATAGAAGAAAATGGAAATTCAAAAACATCTGCCTATGAGATCCTTGCCCGCTACACGGGGAGGGAACTTGAGTATAAGGAGTACGAGCCACTCTTTGACTGTGCGGTTGAGCTTTGTAAGCAGCAGGGCAAAAAGGCATATTATATTACCTGTGACGGCTATGTCACGCTGACGGATGGTACGGGCGTTGTCCATATCGCGCCAGCATTTGGTGAGGATGATGCGAAAGTTGGTCGGATCTATGATCTTCCATTTGTGCAGCTTGTAAATGGCAAGGGTGAGATGACTAAGGAAACCGCCTACGCGGGGATGTTTGTAAAAAAAGCCGATCCACTGATTCTTAAAGATTTAGAAAAAGAGGGAAAACTCTTTGACGCGCCGAAATTTGAGCACAGCTATCCGCATTGCTGGCGATGCGACACACCGCTTATCTATTACGCGAGAGAATCCTGGTATATCCGCGAAACTGCGGTGCGCGATGATCTTTTGCGAAACAATGATACTGTCAACTGGATTCCGGAGTCCATCGGCAAGGGGCGTTTTGGAAACTGGCTGGAAAATATTCAGGACTGGGCGATCTCGCGCAACCGCTACTGGGGCACGCCGCTCAATATCTGGGAATGTTCCTGCGGGCATCAGCACTGTGTGGGAAGCAGAGAAGAACTCTGTGAGATGAGCGGGATGGAGGAGGCAAAGACCGTCGAATTCCATCGCCCTTATATTGACGCAATCACGTTAAAATGTCCAAAATGCGGAGGTGTGATGAAGCGTGTGCCGGAGGTGATCGACTGCTGGTTCGATTCCGGCGCAATGCCATTTGCACAGCATCACTATCCATTTGAGAACAAGGAATTGTTTGAGCGGCAATTCCCGGCGAAATTTATTTCCGAGGCGGTGGATCAGACGCGAGGATGGTTTCATTCGCTGATGGCGATCTCCACGCTTTTGTTTAACAAGGCACCTTATGAGAACGTAATCGTTTTAGGTCATGTGCAGGATGAGAACGGTCAGAAAATGGCTAAGAGCAAAGGCAACGCGGTTGATCCGTTCGACGCTTTGGAAAAATATGGTGCGGACGCGATCCGCTGGTACTTCTATATCAATTCTGCGCCATGGCTGCCGAACCGTTTCCACGACAAGGTAGTGGTTGAGGGGCAGCGCAAATTTATGGGGACGCTCTGGAATACCTACGCGTTTTTCGTGCTTTATGCAAATATCGATAATTTTGACGCAACAAAATATACTCTGGATTTTGAAAAGCTTACTGTAATGGATAAATGGCTGCTCTCAAGGCTTGCCTCTACTGTGAAGGCGGTGGACGAAAATCTTGCAAATTATCAGATTCCTGAAACGGCAAGAGCATTGCAGGATTTTGTGGACGAGATGAGCAACTGGTATGTGCGCCGTGGACGCGAACGCTTCTGGGCAAAGGGCATGGAGCAGGACAAGATCAACGCCTATATGACGCTCTACACCGCACTTGTCACAATCACCAAGGCGGCTGCGCCGATGATCCCGTTTATGACGGAGTCCATCTATTTAAATCTTGTGCGAAGCATTGACAAGACCGCGCCGGAGAGTGTGCATCTCTGCGATTTTCCTAAGGCAGATGAAGCGTGGATCGATAAAGAACTGGAAAAGGATATGGAGGCGGTATTAAATATTGTTGTACTCGGTCGCGCATGCCGCAATACGGCAAACTGCAAACAGAGACAGCCTCTTGCCCGTATGTACGTAAAGACCGATCTGCGGTGGGCGGATGCTTCAGGATGTGAGCGCGAAGGAATGTCCGATTTTTACACGGAGATTATTTTGGACGAGTTAAATGTAAAGGAAATTGTCTTTACTCATCAGCTTGATCAATTTATCTCTTACACCTTCAAACCACAGTTAAAGACCCTTGGAAAGCGTTTTGGCAGCCGCTTAAATGCGTTGAAGGAAACCCTTGCAAACTTGGACGGTGCTGCGGCGATGGCAATGATTTCAGAATCCGGGGCACTTACGCTTAATGTGGATGGCGTGGAGGAGGAGATTGCGAAGGAAGATCTGTTGATTGAGACAAACAAGAAGGGCGGCTATGTCACGGAGGAGAACGGTGCTTACGCGGTGGTACTCGACACAAATCTGACTGAGGAACTGATTGAGGAGGGCTATGTGCGCGAGGTGATCAGCAAATTGCAGACCATGCGCAAGGAGGCGGGCTTTGAAGTGATGGATCGCATCCAGGTCTATGCGGAGGGCGACGCTGAAGTAAAAGAGATGATGAGGAAGAATGAGGTGGAACTTAAACGCGTAGTTTTGGCGGATGAAATCGTTTACGGAACACCGGAAGGATTTACAAAAAATTGGAATTTAAACGGAAAGGATGTCACCTTCGCCGTTAAGAGAGTTTAAAAACTAAAAATCAGCAGAGTCCGGAGCGCGCACGGGAGGATTGATGAATTGCGGAAATAAATTCTCCCTGGGAGTTGTGCGCGGGAAGGACTCTTGCAGAACTTAAAAAAAATCAGCAGAATCCCGGAACAGCACCAGAAGGAATTTTAAGAGCGAAGCGAGGAAAATTCCTTCCAGGAAAGGGGTGCTGTGCAGGGATTCTGCTGAACAAAAAATAGGAGGATCGACCAATGGAAATTAATAAGGAAGAATTTAAGAAGGACGTGAAATCGAATCTGCGCGCACTGTTTCGCAAGGATATCGACGAGGCGACCGGGCAGCAGATTTTTCAGGCGGTAGCCTATGCGACCAAGGACTACATTGTTGATATGTGGATTGCGACGCACAAAAAGTATGAGGAACAGGATGCAAAGACCGTCTACTATCTCTCAATGGAATTTTTGATGGGGCGCGCGCTCGGAAACAATGTGATCAACCTTGGCGCGGACAAGCAGATTCGCGAGGCATTAGAAGAGTTGGGACTTGACTTGAATGTGATTGAGGATGAGGAGCCGGATGCAGGGCTTGGAAACGGTGGTCTGGGTCGTCTTGCCGCCTGCTTTCTCGATTCGCTCTCCACGTTCGGCTACCCAGCTTACGGCTGTGGCATACGCTACAAGTATGGAATGTTTGAGCAGAAGATCGAGAATGGATTTCAGATTGAAGTGCCGGACAACTGGTTAAAGAACGGCAATCCTTTTGAGATGAAGCGTGCAGAATATGCCAAGGAAGTAAAATTTGGCGGCTATGTGCGCATGATGCGCGATGAGAATGGGAGGGAACGCTTTATCCAGGAGAATTATCAGTCCGTTATGGCAGTTCCATATGACATCCCGGTACTCGGCTATGGCAACAACGTAGTTAACTCGCTGCGTATCTGGGACGCGGAGGCGATCAATACTTTCAACCTCGATTCCTTTGATAAGGGAAACTATCAGAAAGCATTGGAGCAGGAAAACCTTGCCAGAACAATCTGTGAGGTTCTTTATCCAAACGATAATCATTATGCGGGCAAGGAACTGCGTTTAAAACAGCAGTATTTCTTTGTTTCTGCCAGCATCCAGCGCGCGGTGGAAAAATATATGGAAAAGCATGATGATGTGAAAAAGCTTTACGAGAAGGTATGTTTCCAGATGAATGACACACATCCGACGCTTACCGTCGCAGAATTGATGCGTATTTTGATGGATGATTATTATTTGACCTGGGATGAGGCGTGGGAGGTTACAACAAAGTCCTGTGCATACACAAATCATACCATTATGTCCGAGGCGTTGGAAAAATGGCCGTTGGAGCTGTTCTCCCGCTTGCTGCCGCGCATCTATCAGATTGTGGAGGAGATTAACCGTCGCTTTATTCTTCAGATCCAGGCAAAATATCCAAATGATTATCGCAAGATTGAAAAGATGGCGATCGTTTATGACGGACAGGTAAAGATGGCGCATCTTGCAATAGTGGCAAGTTTTTCTGTCAATGGTGTAGCAAAGCTACACACAGAGATTTTAAAGAATGAGCAGCTGCGTGATTTTTATGAACTTTGGCCGGAGAAATTCAATAACAAGACGAACGGCATCACGCAGAGGCGTTTCCTGCTGCACGGCAATCCGCTGCTTGCAAGTTGGGTAACGGATAAGATAGGCTCTGATTGGATTACAAATCTGCCTTATATCAACAACCTTTCCGTATATGCGGACGACGAGAAATGCCAGAGAGAGTTTATGAATATCAAATATCAGAATAAGGTACGGCTGGCGGCATATATCAAGGAGCATAACAAAGTGGAAGTAGATCCGCGCTCAATTTTTGATGTTCAGGTAAAACGTCTGCACGAGTACAAGCGTCAGTTATTAAATATTCTGCATATTATGTATCTGTACAATGGACTGAAAATGAAGCCAGATATGGAATTTTATCCGAGAACCTTTATTTTTGGTGCCAAGGCGAGTGCGGGCTATCGCCGTGCCAAAGCGGTAATCAAACTGATCAACAGCGTGGCGGATGTGGTCAATAATGACAAGTCCATCAATGGTAAGATCAAGGTAGTCTTTATTGAGAATTATCGGGTATCCAACGCCGAATGGATTTTTGCTGCGGCTGATGTATCAGAGCAAATTTCTACTGCAAGTAAGGAAGCCAGCGGAACCGGAAATATGAAGTTTATGTTAAACGGCGCGCTGACCCTTGGCACAATGGACGGTGCGAACGTGGAGATTGTTGAGGAAGTTGGAAAAGAAAACGCATTTATCTTTGGTCTTTCCTCCGATGAAGTAATCAATTACGAGAAGAACGGCGGCTATAATCCAAAAGAAATTTACAATACGGATCTGGATATCCGCAATGTGCTGACCCAGCTGATTAACGGGTATTATTCGCCGCAGGATCCTGAATTGTTCCGCGAGCTTTACAATTCCCTTTTGGAGAGCAATGGCTATGAGAGGGCAGATCAATATTTTATCCTTAAAGATTTCCGTGCCTATGCGGAAGCACAGAAAAAAGTGGAGGAGGCGTACCGCAACGAGGCGGGATGGGCGCGCTCCGCAATCTTAAATGTGGCAAAGAGCGGCAAATTTACTTCTGACCGCACGATCGAGGAATATGTAAGGGATATCTGGCATCTGGATAGGGTGAAGGTGGAATTATAGTAAAAAAAGGCGGGGATCTTGTACTTTTATACTCCGTCTTCGGTAATAATTAAAAATTAGGAAAAAAGGCTATCGCACAGAGAAATATATTTGTGCGGTAGCCTTTTTATGCACACGGATGCGGAGAGGAATTATACAGCTAAAGCTGCCCGCATTCGGTGTGCAAGTAGGGAAGGTAAATCTTTTCTACTTGATTGCGCAGTAAGTAGCCAAGAAAAACTTTCCTCTTGACATTTTAACTCTAATGGGTTAGACTATATATAAACCCTAATAGATTAGAGCTTACATAATTTATTTATCCTGTGTTTTAACCTTGATAGTAAAAAGTCCCTCACTTTTAAGGGGGATGAATATAGCAGAAACAGGTAAAATACAGATATGCAGTGATTCAACTGTAATTTTATCTATGGTTATATGGGCGAAAAGAGAGGAGGAAAATGCGATGCCGAAAATTTTTGAAAGTGAATACCGCTTTTGTCTGATTTTATGGGAATATGAGCCAGTCAAAAGCGGGGACTTGGTCAGACTCTGCAAGGAACAACTTGGATGGAAGCCGACTACCACTTACACGGTGATAAAACGTCTGTCCGAGCGCGGCGTTTTAAAGAACGAGAATACAATTGTTTCTTCCCTGATATCCAAAGATGAGATACAGGCGGAAGAGATTGATGAATTTGTGGAAAAAAAATTTGGAGGTTCTCTCCCTGCCTTTGTCGCGGCATTTGCAAAGCATCAAAAGATTTCCGCAGCGGAGATCGACGAGATGCAGAAAATGATTGACCAGTATCGAGAGGGGGGCGGAGGATGACTGAAGTTTTTTTGAAATTTGTAAATAATGGGATATCCGCGGGATGGTTAGTACTTATCATTATTTTTCTTCGAATGATTCCAAGAATACCAAAACGAATGCGCCCGGTTTTTTGGGGGCTTGTCGGGGTACGGCTGATGCTGCTTGTCCCAGTAAAAAGTGTATTTAGTCTGATCCCAAGTGTGCAGACTATCGCGCCGGAAATTATGTATGCGAGAAAACCAAAAATATATACGGGGATAGCAATTCTTAACACAATAGTTAATCCGATTGTATCGGAGAGTTTTTCGCCAAATCCGGGTGACTCGGCTAACTCGCTGCAGGTTCTGATTCCGATTTTATCGATTGTCTGGATTTTTGGCGTGGTGTTTATGCTTGGTTTCGCGCTTGTAAATTGTCTGCGGCTGCGCCGCCGGATAAGAACGGCAGTATTGCTTGATAAGAATATTTATCAGAGCGAGGAAGTATTTTCGCCTTTTGTCTTTGGTTTTCTGCACCCGCGCATTTATCTGCCATTTGCTGTTGATGAGAAGATAATGCGCAATGTAATTCTGCACGAACAGGCGCATATTACCCGATATGATCATCTCAGAAAGATTTTTGGATATCTGCTTCTTAGCCTGTACTGGTTTAATCCGCTGTGCTGGGCGGCATATATGTTGTTTTGTAAGGATATCGAACTGGCCTGTGATGAGTGTGTGATCTGTAATTTTGGAAAGGAGGAGCGGGCGGATTATTCGGAGACACTGCTCAGTTTTTGTGTGCCGAAGATAAAAAGAAATATCTGTCCTCTTGCCTTTGGCGAGATCGCGGTAAAAGAGCGGGTAAAAAACGTGCTTCGCTATAAAGCACCAGTGTCCTGGATAGTTATGACGGCTTTCGCGGTCTGTATTGTGATTGCCCTGTGTTTTTTGACAAATCCAAAACATATCAATTTCAGGGAGGCGGGATTAAAGGAAGTATATTTTTTAGAGGGAAGCGATTTGCTTGGGGGAAGCCTTTCCTTTTCCGATAATTATAGTTATACACTTGTCTTTTCTGGTTTATCCAGCTATATTGGGTATGGAGATTACGAGATAGAAGGGAAGAAACTAAAACTTAGTAATTTCTTTGATGATAATCAATATATTTTTGATATTGTGAATGGCACACTGGTATTTGATGGGGAGGTCTCCACGGACACAAGATGGTGGAAGGGAGGGGAAGTGCTTAAATAATGTATTCCTGCTAGTTATCGGAAGGGATCTTTCTGTTGAAAAAGGTTAAGAGCTTTAGAAAAAATAGTGAAAGGGGAGAGAAAATGTCTGATCAGGTAATAAGAAGCGGGAAAAAGCGAGTGATCTTTTTTGCTTTTGTATTGATTTTTTCTATTTGCGCGGTGCTTATCTTTGTTTTTGTGAAAAGGGAGGGGAAGGCACAGATGCGTCCAATGTTGCTTATAGAAGATGCGACATACATCGATCCGTACTTTCCGTTGTCCGAACTGCCATTTAATTATTACTTAGCAGGGAATTTAAGTGAGGAGCAGGCAAATAAAACGGGACTGGCGGGCTGCGAGTATTATATTAATAAATTTGATAAAAATGGTATATATGTATATCAGGAGGAAAGCCCAAATTCGTGGGTGTACAAACGCTGGATAAAGGTGGATAAGAAAAAATTAGCGCAGCGTTGCTTAAACTTAGAGGATGTGATCAAACTTGCCAAAAAGGGGGATGCACTGAGCGAGAAGGATTTTGAGCATTACTCTTATTTTGAACCCGGCGAGCGCGGTATGCGAGTTTACGAGATTGACAAGAATTTTTCTCTCTGGATTGTTGGGGCAGACTGGAGGAATGAGCCGGAGGCATTGCGAATTTATTTAAGAGGCAGGGGGGAAGGAGATTGGAAAGAACTGCTTGATATCCGCACTGGAAATGTAGAAGAGTTTATTCAGAAAAATAAAAATAGTACATTGGAGGAAAAATTCGCATTTTTCCCATACCCTGATCAGGAACGGGAGATATATAATTGTACAAATATAGGAGATTACTGGTACAGGGGTGCGAGATTTTCTTTTCAGGATGATGGGACAGGAGGATTTTATCTCTCCCCAGTTAGCAGTTATCTGGGGAGAGGCACATATGAAGTGGTTGGAGATCAGTTGAATTTGCGAACGGATGATGGATGGTATGCCGTCTGTTTTGATATTGTCGGGGATACATTAGTCTTTAATAAGGGGGCATCAAATATCAGTGCAAAGCATGAATTTCCAATGCTTGAGGATGGCACTGTACTGGAATAAAATTCCAAATTTTTCCGCTTGCATTTTACGAATTTTTATGTTATGATAACAACAATTTCTACAATTAAAAGTAAGGTTTCCCTTTCCTCTTAGGCAGGGGAGGGCAAGTGGATGGAAACAAATAAGCAAAAGCATTGATAAGGAATAGTAGCCGGAAGTGAGAAATCAGAGAGTCATCGGTCGGTGTGAGATGGCCAGAAGCGGAAGGGGAACTCGCCTTGGAGCTGCCGACTAAAGGCCTTTGGCTGTGTAGGTTTGGACGGATCTCCCGCCGTAGAAAGGGGAAGGGCATGATAGTGCCTGTGAGGGCGCGGGAGTTTTCCCGCGAAGCAGAGTGGTACCGCGCGATAAGCGTCTCTGCGGAGTGTTAGAAGCATTCCGCAGGGGCGTTTTCTTTTTATGCGCAAGGATGCGTGTGGAAATTTGCTGCTGACGCAAAAAATTGAATGGAGGATTAAGGCATGAGGGCAGAACAAATCAAGGAAAAGTATGGGAGATCCTATTTTATGCCGCAGGAAATATGCTGCGACTGGGTGAGAAAGGAATATGTGAAAGAGGCACCGCTCTGGTGCAGTGTGGATTTGCGCGACGGCAATCAGGCACTGGTGGAGCCGATGGGACTTGCGGAAAAACTTGAGTTTTTCCGGATGTTGGTGGAAGTTGGGTTCAAGGAGATCGAGGTCGGATTTCCGGCGGCTTCCGACACGGAATATCATTTTATCCGCGCCCTGATTGAGCGCGATATGATTCCGCAGGATGTGACCATCCAGGTGCTGACCCAGGCGAGGGAACATATTATAAGAAAGACATTTGAGGCAGTAAAAGGTGCTCCTCATGTAATTGTGCATCTGTATAATTCCACCTCAAAAATTCAGCGTGAACAGGTATTTCGAAAAGAGTGCGACGAGATCAAAGCACTGGCAGTGGACGGCGCGAAACTGCTCTATCAACTGGCGGCGCAGGACGGCGGGGATATTCGTTTTGAGTACAGCCCGGAGAGTTTTTCGCAGACTGAGGTGGAGTATGCCGCGGAGGTCTGCAATGCAGTGCTTGATGTATGGAAGCCGACAAAGGAGCGAAAAGCGGTTATCAATCTGCCATCCACAGTGCAGGTGGCAATGCCCCATGTTTTCGCAAGTCAGATTGAGTATATGCACAAACATCTGAAATACCGCGATGCAGTGGTACTCTCCGTGCATCCACACAACGATCGCGGGACGGGGGTAAGCGATGCGGAGTTCGGGGTATTAGCGGGGGCTGACCGCGTGGAAGGCACATTATTTGGCAATGGGGAGCGCACAGGAAATGTGGACATTGTGACGCTTGCAATGAATCTGGTCTGCCACGGCGTAGATCCGAAACTGGATTTCTCCAATCTTTTAGCAATCCGCGAAAACTATGAACATCTGACGGGAATGAAAGTGTCCGCGCGCACCCCTTATGCGGGCGCGCTGGTATTTACCGCATTTTCCGGTTCCCATCAGGACGCGATCTCAAAGGGGATGGCATGGCGGGAGGAATATCCGGGCAAATGGGCAGTGCCTTATCTTCCAATTGATCCAAAGGATCTGGGAAGAGAATATGAGTCGGATGTGATTCGAATTAACAGTCAGTCGGGAAAGGGAGGAATCGCCTTTATTTTAAAACAAAATTTTGGCATTTCGCTGCCGGATAAAATGAGGGATGAGGTACGTATTCTGGTAAAGGCAGCTTCGGATATAGGGCATAAGGAGCTTGCGCCAAATGAGATTTACCAAATTTTTACAAGTAACTATGTAGATCCGCGCCCGATCTTTGATATTCCAGAATGTCATTTTAAGCAGATAAATGGCATTACCGCGGAGGTGACAATCGTGTGCAGCGGGGAGAAAAAGGTGATTACAGCATCCGGCAATGGACGGCTTGACGCGGTAAGCAACGCGCTGAAAGCATATTTTGGGCTGGAGTACCGTCTGACCGAGTACGAGGAGAGAGCGATCTCAACCGGATCCGCATCCAAAGCAGCTGCTTTTGTCGGGATCTTATGCGGCGAGAAAGTTTTCTGGGGCGTGGGGATCGACGAGGATATTATTAAGAGTTCCGTCGCGGCACTTGTCGTTGCGGCAAATAAAGCGGTGGGGAAAAATTGATCATTTTGGGGCTATGACTTTTTTGCCATAGCCCCAGTTTTTGTGCACACGGACACGGAAAGGAATTATGCAGTTAAAGCTGCCTGCATCCGGCGCGGCGAGTAGGGGAATAAAACTTTCTCCTACTTGATTAATATTTTATTTGATGTCCAGCTTTGGAGGTACATCAATCTCATCCGAAACATATTTTCCGTTCTTTTTCCTCTGTCGCACACATTCTGTCAGCAGATATTCAATCTGACCGTTCACCGAACGAAAATCATCCTCCGCCCAGGCAGCGATCGCGTCGTATAATTTCGGTGAGAGGCGCAGCGGAATCTGCTTTTTATTATCCGCCATCAGTACAGGCTCCCGGAATTTACAATTGGCTGTGCATCGCGGTTCCCGCACAGAACCACAAGCAGATTGGAAACCATCGCTGCCTTTCTCTCCTCGTCAAGTTTCACCACATCTTTTTCGTTGAGGCGTTCTAATGCCATCTCCACCATACCCACAGCACCGTCCACAATCATTTTTCTCGCGTCGATAATTGCGGAGGCCTGCTGACGCTGCAACATAACAGCGGCAATTTCCGGGGCGTAGGCGAGATAGGTGATGCGTGCCTCCACAATCTCAATCCCTGCCTCCTCCACACGCTTCTGAATTTCATCGCGGATCTTTTTTGCAACAATCTCGCTGGAGCCGCGCAGACTTCCCTCATCCGCGATCCCATCGCCGGTGGTATCCACATTTGGAGATACATCATATGGGTAGGTGCGGACAACATTGCGCAGGGCACTGTCGCACTGTAGGGAGAGGAATTCCTTATAATTTTCTACATTGAATACCGCCTTTGCAGTATCGATGATCCGCCAGGTCACAGCAATGCCGATTTCCACTGGGTTTCCAAGGCAGTCATTGATTTTCTGTCTGCTGTTATTTAATGTCATAATCTTTAGTGACAGGCGGTCGGCATGGGAATTGATGTTGACCGTAACATTTGTGTTGCCAGAAATAATAGGGGATGGGGTGGTATTTACATCCCCGCTCTGGTTAAGCTTTGTTTTGTATGCCGGGTTTACACCGGAACAAAACGGATTTACCCAATAGTAGCCGCTCTCTTTGATTGTGCCGATATATCTGCCGAACAAAGTTAGAACCATCGCCTCCTGCGGATCTAAGATTTTTAGCCCAAGAAGAGGAATCCATGCAAAGAGGAAGATCACAATGCTGGCGATAAGCAGTGCAAGATTTGTGTTTGTTCTTCCATCGGATATGCTGATGCAGGCGCATACAAACATGGCGATGTCGATCGTGTAGAGCAGCAGGATCAACAAAAGGGCGCGCATTCCGTGTTTTTTGCACTCCAAAACTTTTTCTGTCATAAAGACCTCTCTTTCTGCCGCATATGCGGCGGTACGCTCCGCAATTGAGTTCAAGAACGCCGGAGGTGTTCTTGCTGCGGGGCGCACGTCGTGTCTTGCACAACATCATTCTTATGTACGCCCCTGCAATCCGCTAAAGGCTATCAGAGGGGGGATTGAGCCCCACATCTGATGTAGGAAAAACTTTTTGCGGTTGATTTATTTTGATATCAAAATAATATCATATTAATTGAGAGAATGCAAGAGAGAATAGATTAGAATTTAATGAGAGAAAATTAAAGAAAACGAGTAAGGAAAACTTTCCCTACTCGTTTTATGTACAGGGGCGTGAATAGAAGATAGTTGCTGACACAAGCACTCATGCAGTGAGCTTTAATAGGATAGAATTTCATACCCATCCCTTGTGATTAACACCTGGATCTCCCACTGTGCGGAAGGATTGCCGTCCGCGGTGCGCACAGTCCAGCCATCTTTTCGATTGGTGCGGATATGGCAGGAACCCATGTTGATCATTGGCTCTATAGTAAATATTAATCCTGGTGCCATCACCATCCCCGTGCCGGATTTTGCAACAAAGCTGACCCATGGTTCCTCATGAAATTCGAGTCCAATTCCATGTCCGCCGATCTCGCGCACGACAGAATAGCCGTTTTGCTTTGCGAAACTGTTGATCGCTGCTCCGACATTGCCGAGCAGTCCCCAGGGCTTTACCTGACTTAGTCCAACCTGTAAACTCTGTTCCGTAATATCGACAAGCCGCTTTTTCTCACTGGAAACTTCACCGATGCAAAACATCCGTGAGGAGTCGGAAAAATAGCCGTTTAGGTTTGTGGAGCAGTCCACATTGACAATATCCCCCTCTTTTAATACGACATTTGGGGAGGGAATGCCGTGACAGACGACTTCGTTGATGGAAGTGCAGACACTTTTTGGATATCCCTTAAAATTTAGCGGCGCGGGGATCGCGTGGTATTTTACTGTCTGTTCATAGACCCAGCGGTCAATCTCCTCCGTGGTAATTCCAGCACCGATATGTTCTGCAACATAGTCAAGTACGGCGATATTGATCTTTGCACTCTCGCGGATCGCTTCGATCTGTGCCGGAGTTTTTATCAGGTTATGCGGCGGAATAGTAATACCTGCCCCCCGCATAGAATTCAGCTTATGGTCGAAATTTTCGTGACAATTTTTATATTTGATTCCGCTGCCACACCAGCAGGTATCATTTCTTCCGAGTTTAAGCATAATATGCCTCCCTATGTAATTTCAGTAAAAATTTTGGGTATATCTAATTTTCAGACATGGTTTCTATATCTCTTGCATTAAATAATTGCCAGAGATATAACCCTCCGGGGACGCGCACTCACACGGATCGGTAAATGTCTCAGGCGACCATGCTCGGCGCAGATAGCAATAATTAATTGCCATTTATCTACTATAGCACTTTTTAGAGAAAAAAACAAGGGGAAGTTTTCAGTGATCAAAAAACAAATTTTACTAGAATCATCGCAATACCAAGTGCGGTAAGGACAAGACCCGTTACGCGGTTTTGTTTTTCCGGTGTGGCTTTATTGGCAAAGAGTGCGGAGCCGCGCGCACCGATAAGTGTTGCGAGAACACAGACAATCAATGCCAGCAAATCTAGTTTTCCACCGATGGCAAAATGGGAGAGTGCGCCGGTCAGTGCGGTGAACGTCATAATAAATACACTTGTGCCGACTGCCATTTTCAGTTCGTAGCCAAGTACCCCCGTCAGGACAAAGAGAAGCATCATACCACCGCCCGCGCCGATAAAGCCGCAGATAAAGCCAATCAGCACACCGCAAAGGAGGGATTCGATAATTTTTCGCTGGCGGGTTTTATTTTCCTGCGCCTGCCCCGTCTGCATAACTGGTTTTACAATAAAGCGAATGCCAAGAAAAGTAGTCATAAATACAGAAAATCCTCC
Source organism: uncultured Lachnospiraceae bacterium (assembly GCA_910577165.1). GTDB lineage: Bacteria > Bacillota > Clostridia > Lachnospirales > Lachnospiraceae > RGIG4057. The sequence goes on along the minus strand of CAJTLX010000042.1, from coordinate 1,863 downwards.
CATTGTACTGTTTGGAACAAGGGAGGCAATACGGCTGCCAACCAGGGTAAAGATAAGTACACTTATCAGCATAACCAGCCCATTTTTAATATCGAGATGTTTGTTTTTGCCGTAGGTGTAGGCACTTACGCCGGAGGCAAGCACATCGGAGGCAAGCGCGATGCCCACCGCCTCATAGGCATTGAACCCAAGAAAGGTGATAAGCATTGGCGAGATAACAGCGGCGGCGGAAAGTCCGGCGAGCCCTGTGCCGATTCCTGCGCCTAATCCGCTGATAATGTAGACAATTATTTTAAAAAGCATGAAAACCTCTTTTCTGCGTTTATATTACTTATCGCAAATGACAAAAATATTTGCCGTTTGCGATAAACCCTGCAGGGAATGCACATGGATTTGTATAGGAAATATGAATCCGGCACAGGAAATGAATCAAAACGCAAGCATTTTGTTCGTTTCTTATAACAGTAGATAAACGCGAATAAATTTCGGATATTTTCCTAGTGTGAAAATATCGCAGAGAACAGTATAGCACAGGGAAAGAACGGATAAAAGAAAAAAAGCATTAAAAAAACTGAAAATTAAAAACAACAAATCTCGTGAAGAGAGATTTGTTGTTTTTATAGAAATATTATTGGAAGACAATCTTTGCGAAATTGTAAAAGCCGAGATACCAAATCTCAAAATCATGTACCCCCGGTAATTCCTGCCAGTAAAAATTTGAATCATCAAGTTTATCACTGATATCGGTCAGACCGCGAACAGCACCACTCGCGCTGGCGTAGGCAACCCCGTCCTCCGTGCCGCACATCGCATAAAAATAATCGATATTTTCATCCGGGAAGGCGGTCAGTTTCATTGCCACTTCGCTGGATGGGTAGCTGGTTGGTGCGGAGGAAAAGGCTCCAAACCAACTAAACAGATCAAGACATTCGCACATCCCGATATTGATGGTCTGCATACCGCCCATTGAAAGTCCCGCCATTGCGCGGTGTGTGCGGGAGTCGGACAGATCATAGGAAACAGAAGAAATGGCTTCCTCAGAATTTACGCGCTCGCAGTCCGCATAGGTTGCATAGTGTGTGTCAATATAGGGGATCAGGTCATTGCGCAGTTCCTGACCAAAACAGTAGAAGGAATTGTAATCCGCATTGGTATTGGCAAAATCGGAACTGGAACGACCATTTGGTGTCACAATAATAAATGGTTTTGCCTGCTCGTTAAAAATCAGATTGTCCATAATTTTCTTGACTTTTGAATCGTCGCCCGTCATCCCCCATTCGCGCTCGCTGCCGCCAATGCCGTGCATCAGGTAAAGGACATCATACTGTTTTGCCTCGTCATATTCATATGGAAGATAAACATAAGCGTATTTTGTAATTTCTTCTCCATCGCTATAGTAATCTTTAGTCTGGTAGGATATGTGTTCGATTGTGCCGAGATGATCCGTGCGCTTTAGCAGTGCCATATAATCAATTTCTTTGGAAAACATGGATTCTTCCTCCTGTGGCTGGATGATCTCCGGGGTGGGAGTCGGAGTGTTGGTAGGTGTAGGTGTTTCTGTCAGAGCCATGGTTGCGGTTGCCTGCGGTGTTGCTGTCTGTTCCGGAGTACTCGCTACGATATCTGCGGATTGACTTGGTGTCGGTGTGGTTTGATCCACAGTCCTGTCATTTCCACAACAGCTAAGGTAGGAAGCAAGCAGGAAGGCTGCGATGTATAAAATTTTCTTTTTCATAGTTTTTCCCCTCTTATCTTTTTGTTTAGAATAATATAAGAGGGGAAAAACTGCAATGAAGTTTCCTGTGATTGGAATGATATATTCTACTGCTTTACTTTATATATGCTTTGTGATAAACTTTCTTG
>CAJTLX010000041.1:26192-32124 GCA_910577165.1 uncultured Lachnospiraceae bacterium | reverse complement strand
TCAGGTATTGAGGGATTTTTTACGGTCAGTGTAACATATGTTTGACAAACCTACAGATTTTCTCTAATTTTCAACATCTCTTTCTCTTTTTTTAGTAGTCGGATACCTTTCTCGGTGCCTTCTGCTTGATCACGGCAATCATTTTTTCACTAGGCTCAAATAAAAGTCTTGTCAGTTGTTCTCCCTGGCGCACAATAATCGCGTGTGGATGGATATCGTGCTGCCTCGAAGTGAAATCTATTGTCTTCACATTCGGGTTATTCTGATAGGCATCAAGCGCGTGGGAATTTACCGGAGCCATTTGCTCTACATTCTCGAAATCAATGCGCATTGCCGTTTTGCGCTTGTTGCCGCTGTAAATCTTATCGAAATCAAGCTGACCGTCGCAGAAGACGTACTCAACCTCCACACTCAGATAAGGAAATACAAGGACGCAGACTAAGATCAGCACACCCACCGCCACAATGGAAAATGGTCCAAAATATGCCATGCCGAACAGAAGCACAAAGATAATTGCCGCGATCAAAAGTGCCTTGATCAGCAGATTGACCGGCGAGGCTTTCTGTTTTACCGACGCTTCTGCATAAGATTCGTTCATAAATTTTTCCCCATTTCTGCGCTGTCCTCTTAAAAACTTCCATCCTGCACCGACAGCGCGCGGATACAGGAATTATGCGCATCCCCCGGAGGGCTATATCTATGACAATTATTTAATGCCAAAGATATAGTTACTTCAATTATACTTCATTTTCAAAAAAAAAGAAAGTGCTTTTATAGGAATTTAACAAAAGACAGCATGGTATTCCCATGCTGTCTTTTAATTTCCATTTTTTGACAAATATTTTTGCCCTTTGCGATAATTACATCATGCCCATTCCGCCTGCGCCGCCCGCTGGCATTGCTGGAGCATCCTCCTTGATATTTGCCACTGCGGACTCGGTAGTTAAGAAGGTGGATGCTACGGAAGTTGCATTTTGCAGCGCGCTTCTTGTCACCTTTGCCGGATCAAGAATACCTGCTTTTACCATATCGGTGTATTCCTCGGTCAGCACATCAAATCCAATGCCCGGCTCCATCTCCCTTACTTTATTTACAATAACGGAACCCTCAAGCCCTGCATTTGCAGCGATGCAGGAAAGTGGGGACTCTAACGCTTTCAAAATAATGTTTGCGCCGGTCTTCTCATCACCCTCAAGCTTTGCGGCAACCTCTGCCACCTTCTTTGCTGCATGGATATAAGCGGAGCCGCCACCTGCGATAATTCCTTCCTCCACTGCGGCCTTTGTTGCGGCAAGTGCGTCCTCCAAGCGAAGTTTGCTCTCCTTCATCTCGGTCTCGGTCGCTGCGCCAACGCGGATCACAGCAACACCACCCGCAAGTTTTGCAAGTCTTTCCTGAAGTTTTTCCCTGTCAAAATCGGAGGTTGTCTCCTCGATCTGATGACGGATCTGTGCAACTCTCGCCTCGATCTCACTCTTGTCACCGCAGCCATCCACAATAATGGTATTTTCTTTCTGAACTTTAACGGATTTTGCACGGCCAAGCTGTTCCATGGTGGTATCCTTTAAGTCAAGTCCCAGCTCTTCCGAAATTACTGTGCCGCCGGTTAAGATTGCGATATCTTTAAGCATTTCTTTTCTGCGGTCGCCATAGCCCGGAGCCTTTACCGCAACAACATTGAATGTGCCGCGCAGCTTGTTGACAATCAGGGTGGTCAATGCCTCGCCTTCCACATCCTCCGCGATAATAAGGAGTCTCGCGCCGCTCTGTACAATCTGCTCAAGCACTGGCAAAATCTCCTGGATATTGGAAATTTTCTTGTCGGTGATCAATACATATGGATTGTCAAGATTTGCTTCCATCTTATCCATATCCGTTGCCATATATGCGGAAATATAACCGCGGTCAAACTGCATACCCTCTACTAAATCAAGCTCCGTCTTCATGGTCTTGGATTCCTCGATTGTGATAACGCCATCCTTGGAAACTTTTTCCATAGCGTCCGCAACCAGCTCGCCCACTGCCTCATCTCCCGCAGAGATTGCCGCTGCCTTTGCGATCTGCTCCTTGCCCGTTACCGGGGAACTCATCTCGGCAATCGCCTCAACTGCGCAGTCGGTCGCCTTCTTCATTCCCTTTCTTAAAATAATCGGATTCGCGCCCGCAGCAAGATTCTTCATTCCCTCGTTGATCATCGCCTGTGCTAAAACGGTCGCCGTTGTCGTGCCATCGCCCGCCACGTCATTCGTCTTTGTCGCCACTTCCTTAACTAACTGCGCACCCATATTTTCAAATGCGTCCTCAAGATCGATCTCCTTCGCGATCGTCACGCCATCGTTTGTGATCAGCGGCGCGCCAAACGACTTGTCGAGAACAACGTTTCTTCCCTTCGGTCCAAGCGTGACCTTTACCGTATTTGCAAGCTTATTTACACCGGACTCCAGCGCACCTCTGGCCTCTGCGCCATATTTAATTTCCTTCGCCATGACTTAATTCCTCCATTTATGATTTTATTGTTTTTACCATTGTTTCTGCAATTTGAGCGGTCTTTTTCATTACTCCTCTACAATCGCTACGATATCATTCTGCTTTACAACGATATACTCTTCCTCGCCAAGCTTTACTTCCGTGCCGGAATATTTCGAGAAGATAACTTTGTCGCCAACCTTTACCTGCATCGTGACTTCCTTGCCGTCCACCACGCCGCCAGGTCCAACGGCAACTACCTCCGCCTGCTGTGGCTTTTCCTTTGCCTGTCCCGGCAGAACAATACCGGATTTTGTTGTCTCTTCTGCTACCAGTTGCTTTAATACAACCTTATCACCCAACGGTACTAACTTCATAACGAATTCCTCCTTTAACCTTTGCCTTATGGCTCATTTTTTGTCGTTATTAGCACTCAACGATATCGAGTGCTAATCATTACCCTATATATTAGTGAAAAGTAGTCGAAAATGCAACTTGCTATTTGTTTCCATTTGTTTTCTTTTCCGAGTATTTTTATTATATCCTCATTTAATCTCTCATATTCTCTCTTATTCTCTCTATTTTATTTTTTGTTCCCGGATCAAGGGTATGGTATAATATTCGCGAAAAGCAAAGTGAGAATAAGCATAATCGGACAGAAAACAAAATTTTCATGGACGGTTATGCGTATTCGAGCGCGCAACGCGACTGAGGAAAACCACAGTTTTTTTGAGGGCTTGCTTTTCGCATAGGGAATCATGCACATTCGACCAAAAGGAGATATTTCCATGTACGATGTTATTGTAATCGGCGCAGGACCTGCCGGAGCCACCGCTGCAAAAATTTTGGCAGAAAATGGAAAAAGGGTTCTACTTGCCGAAAAATTTAAACTGCCGCGCTATAAATCCTGTTCGGGACAACTAATAAGGAAAAGTCTTGACCTGGTAGAACGCTATTTTGGCGAGCCTGTACCTGAATCCGTCACCTGCTCTCCCGCCGAAAATCGCGGGATGGTTTTTACTGATGATACCGGGCAAACCTTTTTGTTTGAACAGCCCGGACTTAATGTGTGGAGAAGCTTATTTGATGCCTGGCTTGCCAGAAAGGCAGAGGCAGCAGGAGCTATCCTACAAGAGAAGCAAACTGCTATCTCCTGCGTTTTAAAAGATTGTCCTGATATGGTCACCGTCCTTTTTCGCGGGGCGGACGGGCGCACTCACACAGAATGCGCGCGCTATGTGATTGACGGTGAGGGGGTGATCGGCACGCTAAAACGGCAGCTGACCGGCATAAAACCGGATTACATCACCACATTTCAAACGTTTAATCAGGGAAGAATCGCTCTTGATCCCCATTATTTTTATGCATATTTACAGCCCGAATTATCCGAGTATGACGCTTGGTTCAATGTCAAAGATAACCAGTTAGTCCTCGGTGTTTCCGTAAAAAATAAAGAAAAAGAAAAGTATTATTACAAACAATTTATACATTATCTCGAAAATAATCATGGACTTAAAATTGATGGTCAGATAAAAAAAGATCGTTGGCTAATGCCACAGATAAACCCGGGTTGCGCCATTGATTACGGGGTGGGGCATATACTTTTTATCGGGGAGATCGCAGGTTTCTTAAACCCGATGGGCGAGGGAATCTCCGCCGCAATGGAGAGTGCTTTTTGTGCGGCAAAGGCAATTTTACAGCACGAAGACGATCCGAAACTCGTTCTTTCCTCCTACCAAAAAGATACCATGGCACTCCTTTCCTATATGAAACGTCAGTGGAGTCTGGTCGGGGGGATGGCAAAGACTTTTGCCAGGATGAGATAAACTTAAATAAACAAAGAAGGGATGTTCAGAACAATCTGAACACCCCTCTTTTTTATGCGCAGGGAAAAACTTTCCTACTCAATTTAGAAAATTCTCCATGCACAGATGAAATTATTTTTCCACCACGCGCCAAGGGAACGATATACAATCTTGCCGCTACTTGAGGAAGCATCATATACCATGCCGCCTCCCGCCGCGATCCCGACATGTCCCCTTACCACAACAATATCCCCTGCTTTGATATTGGAAAAACTTGTAATTTTCTGATATTTTCCAATTGTGCGCCAGCCATAGGAAGTCAGATAACTCTGCTTAATGCCAACCTGGTTTAAGCACCAGTAAACATAGCCGGAGCAGTCAAAGGCATTTGGTCCCTTTGCACCGTAGACATAAGGCTTGCCAAGCTTTGATTTTGCCGCTTTAAGCAGCGCGGATACACTCGCGCTTCCCGTGCTTACCGTGGAGGAAGAGCTGCTTGAATTTGACGAGGAAGAGGAATTATTTTTATTGCCTGAAGAAGAACTGCTGCTCTTTCCTGAACTGCTTCCTGTTCCGCCGCCATTTGCCTTTACCACATCATTCCCCGTAAGTTTTGCCATCGTCTTCATGCCGACATTTCCGTCCGCTGTCAGACCATTCTTCTTCTGGAAGGCTTTTACTGCCTCCTCTGTCACCTCACCAAAATATCCGGTACAATTTGATGAGGACATATAACCATATCTTGCAAGAAGCTCCTGAACACGTTTTACCGTATCGCCACTCTCGCCGATCATCATGCCGTTCGCCACTGCATCTGAACTATTTAATACCTGCATTGTTGTCGGTCCTAAGAAACCGTCCACTACCAAGTCATTTCTGGACTGGAACTGCTTAACTGCCGCCACCGTATCATTACCGTACTGCCCGTCCGGTTTTGTGGTAAGATAACCAAGCGTCTTTAAGCGTTCCTGGCACGCAAGCACCACATCACTCTTATCTCCGTAGGAAACAATATTTGCTTTTGCGGTCTCGCTGTAGAGCATTTCCATTGTATCATGTCCCACTTTACCATCTGCCAAAAGACCATTATTTTGCTGCATCTGTTTAACTGCTTCTTCGGTCACATCGCCAAAATGCCCTGTGACATACTCCGCTTTTGCAAGGTAACCCATCTCGTAAAGTCTGCGCTGAATCCTCTTGATATCATCGCCGTCCATCCCCACTTTTGCAAGATAATATTTCGCGTCCTCAGAAAACAAAAGAGTTATGGTCTCCGGACCAATAATCCCGTCCTGTTTTAATTCATGCTGACGCTGGAACATCTCCACCGCCTTGGCAGTGATGGAGCCATAATACATAGTTGGTTCCGAGTAATCCATAAATCCAAGATCCATCAAACGCTGCTGGATATCGGCAACGGAACTGTGCGAGACACCCTGTACGTAAAATTCCGGAGCTGGCTCCTCGTCAATTGCCTGTTCACCTTCCCCCGGCAGATAGAGATTGTCGTCCGAACCCGCCGTCCCCTGATTCCCGGCAATATCAATCGGAAGGGAAACATCCCCTTCTTCCGGCGAAAGAGAATCCTGTGTTTCGTCTAAAGGCGTGTCCTGTCCATCCTCTGGATTTTTATTGTCCGTCCCATCTGGTAATTCGCCATC
>CAJTLX010000041.1:0-26092 GCA_910577165.1 uncultured Lachnospiraceae bacterium | reverse complement strand
TTCCGGATTTGCATTATCTGTCTCATCTGGTAATTCGCCATCTTCCGGATTTGCATTATCTGTCTCATCTGGTAATTCGCCATCTTCCGGATTTGCACTGTCCGCCTCACCCGGTAATCCATTATCCCCCGGGTTTACATTGTCCGTTTCACCTAGTTGATTTCCTTCCACTGCGCTGCCAGTGATATTATCCAATGTGGTATCTAATATCCCCCCAAATTGTTCACCAATATCATTTGCTCCTTCCTGCATTGCAAAAAGACTTGCATAAAGAGGTTCGCCCCCTCCCATCGATACTCCCCGCATAAGGTTGCTGCCCTCAATCATTGCGGATACCAAACAACTTTTTCCTATCGCTCCCCCTGATTCACTTGCATATGTAATAGCTCCTGTCGCCGCGATATCAAGAATGTTTTCCTGTGCTGCATTCTTATCACCCGTAAAACTTAAACGAAAGTCTGAACAAACACCAATCAAAACTACCGCTGCCATCGCTGTCGAAATTACTCTTGCCTTTTTTCTTTTCTGCATGAATCTCCTCCATTTCTCGCCTATCACCTTAATCGACTTTTATTTTCAACCATCTAAAATTATTTCGAAATTGTGAACCAAAATGTTACGATAATATTACAAAATTCCCGACTAATATTCTACACCGATTGAACGAAGAAAGCAAGAGAAATTTCAAAAAACTATCGATTTCCTAAAATCCCCAGTTTTATTCCCATAAAAATACATTTTAATACAAAAAAATAAGGCTGTCCGCTGTAAAATCTATTTTATGGCGGACAGTCTTATTTTTATGCGCATGGGCGCGAATATGTGTAGACACACATAGAAGATAGTTGCTGACATAACACGCGCCCCGCGCAACAAGTAGTAGGCAAAAACCGCCTCCTACTTGATCACACAGATGCGGAGAAAATTATGTAGCTAAAGCTACCCGTATCCGGCGCGAGTGGGGAAAGAAAAATCTTCCCTACTCGATAATTTATCCGGCAAAATATGCCACACCGGATTCAAAAATATACTGGTTCTGTTCTCCAAAAATATTTACCGCAACAGAAGTGCCCCTGCGCTCGGAATGTGCCATCTTGCCAAGCACTCTTCCATCCGGACTTGTAATTCCCTCGATTGCAAAATACGATCCATTCGGGTTAAATGCTTCTTCCATTGTCGGGTTTCCTAAAAGATCCACATACTGCGTTGCAATCTGCCCATTTGCTGCAAGTTTCTTAATCCACTCCTCGCTTGCAACAAATCTTCCCTCGCCATGCGAAGCGGGAATGGAGTAGATTCCGCCAAGCTCCGCCTTCATCAGCCATGGCGATCGGTTTGTCACCACTTTGGTATAAACGGATTTTGAAATATGTCTGCCAATATTGTTTGTCGTAAGCGTCGGCGAATCTTCCTGCTGCCCTCTAATCTCGCCGTAAGGTACTAGCCCCAGCTTAATCAGTGCCTGGAAGCCATTGCAGATGCCAAGCACCAGACCATCTTTTTGCTTTAGCAGATCATTGACCGCGTCCGCAATGCGCGCATTGCGAAATGCTGTGGCAATAAATTTGCCGGAGCCGTCCGGCTCATCGCCCGCGGAGAATCCACCTGGGAACATTAAGATCTGCGCCTCTCTAATCGCCTTTTCAAATGCCTCCACGGATTCGCGGATGCACTGCTCATTGAGGTTCTTAAACACAATAGTATTTACTATAGCACCTGCGCGCTCAAAGGCTTTCTGCGTGTCATACTCGCAGTTTGTCCCCGGGAAGACCGGGATAAAGACGTGAGGTTTTGCCACACGATTTTTTGCCGTATAAATGGTCTTTGCATCAAATAATTTGGTCTCAAAGGTTTGTTCTTCGTCCACCGCGCCGGAATGCATCGGGAATACCTTCTCCAATGTATTTTCCCAGGCAAGGAGTGCCTCGCTTATCGGTATGGTAACATCGCCAACTTTAAATTCTGCCGCCTCGCTTACCACGCCAAACCAGTCGAACGGCACACTCGCTGCCTTAATCTTCTCCATATCTTCTCTTGCTACCTCAGCAATGAGATTTCCATATTCTGGAAGAAAATAGTTCTTCGGATCGCGCTCATTGCAAAGTTCAGCACCCAGCCGGTTTCCAAATGCCATCTTGCTTACCGCCTCCGCAATTCCCTTCGCGCCAAGTGCGTAGGCTGATACAATAACCCCTTCCCGCATCAACTTTGTAATCTTCCCGTACAGTTCCATCATCTGATTAAATTTTGGCAGACCGTACTCGTCCTTCTTGATAGTAAAACGCACTAGCGCGTTGCCTGCCTTCTTTAACTCCGGCGTTATTACCTCGCTGCTCTTTGCGATATCCACCGCAAAGGAAACCAAAGTTGGCGGCACGTTGATCTCGTTAAAACTTCCAGACATACTGTCCTTGCCGCCGATGGACGGCAGCCCAAAGCGAAGCTGTGCCTCATACGCGCCCAAAAGTGCAGAGAGCGGCTCGCCCCAATGTTTCGGATCACTGCCAAGACGGCGAAAATATTCCTGGAAAGTAAAGCGAATCTTTGTAAAATCCCCGCCCGCCGCTACAATTTTTGCCACGGAGGAAACTACGGCATACATCGCACCATGATATGGACTCCAGCTTGACAGATACGGATCGTATCCATAACTCATCATTGTTACCGTATCACAGGCTCCGGAAAGTACGGGAAGTTTTGCCACCATTGTCTGGATCGGAGTCATCTGATATTTTCCGCCGTAAGGCATTGTCACCGTTGCCGCACCGATCGAGGAGTCAAACATCTCGACAAGTCCTTTTTTCGAACATATGTTCAGGTCGGCAAGCATCGAAAGCCATAGGGATTTCAGATCAAAACCACTCTCCTTCAAGGTATTTTCAGATGAACCAAGTGCCGTATCTGCCTCGCGCAGTTTTCTCACCGATGCCGCTTCATATGCCGCCCCGGTCTTAAAATAATCTGCTCCCTCCTCCGGCATGGTAACTACCGCCATTGCCTCCTGGTGCGCACCGTTCGTATCCAGGAAAGTGCGGGAAATATTGACGATCTCTTTATCCCTCCAGACAAGCACAAGGCGCGGTTCCTCTGTCACCTCGGCGACAACCACTGCCTCAAGATTCTCCTCCTTGGCAAAGGCAAGCATTGCCTCCACATTCTTCGGATCTACCACAATCGCCATGCGCTCCTGCGACTCGGAGATCGCAAGCTCCGTTCCATCAAGCCCCGCATATTTTTTTGGCACTTTATCAAGTTGCACGCGCAGCCCGTCCGCCAGCTCGCCGATCGCAACTGAAACTCCGCCCGCGCCAAAATCGTTGCACTTCTTAATTAAATGTGCCACTTCCGGACGGCGGAATAATCTCTGTAATTTCCGCTCGGTCGGCGCGTTTCCTTTCTGCACTTCCGCGCCGCACACATGGATGGACTCGGTGGTGTGCGCCTTGGACGAACCTGTCGCGCCGCCGCAGCCGTCCCTTCCCGTGCGCCCGCCCATTAGAATAATGATATCACCCGGATCAGAATTCTCGCGGATCACGTTCTTGCGCGGGGCAGCACCCATCACCGCGCCGATCTCCATACGCTTTGCCACATAATTTGGATGGTAAACCTCATCAACAAATCCCGTCGACAACCCGATCTGATTGCCGTAGGAACTGTACCCCTTTGCCGCACCCGTTACAATCTTGCGCTGCGCAAGTTTGCCGGAGAGCGTGTCCTTTAAAGAAACCGTCGGGTCTGCCGCACCCGTCACGCGCATTGCCTGATACACGTATCCGCGCCCGGAAAGCGGATCACGAATCGCACCGCCAAGGCAGGTTGCCGCGCCGCCGAACGGCTCGATCTCCGTCGGGTGATTGTGCGTTTCATTCTTAAAAAATACCAGCCATTCCTCGGTCACACCGTCAATTGTAACCGGAACTACAATGGAGCAGGCATTGATCTCATCCGAAACCTCCATATCGTCAAGTTTTCCTTCGGCGCGCAGCTTTTTCATTGCCAGCAATGCGATATCCATCAGGGAAATATATTTGTCATCCCTTCCTTTATAAAGGACTTCACGGTCAGCCTTGTAGCGCAGGAAAGAATCCTCGATAGGTCTCCGGTAATAGCCGTCCTCAAATTGCACGTCGGTCAGTTCCGTAAGGAATGTTGTGTGGCGGCAATGGTCGGACCAGTAGGTATCCAGCACACGGATTTCTGTCATGGACGGATCTCGATGCTCCTCATTCTTAAAATAATTCTGAATATGCAGGAAATCTTTAAAAGTCATCGCAAGATTTAAGGAATCATACAGAGTCTTTAATTCTCCCTCCGGCATATCCTTAAAACCATCAAAGATTTTTACGTCTTCTGGGGTGTCAAATATTGTAACCAATGTATCCGGCTTTTTCTCATCCGTCTCGCGGGAATCCACGGGGTTAATGCAGTACTCCTTAACGCGCGCAAAATCCTCATCGGAAATCTGACCCGTCAAAATATAGGTAGTTGCAGATCGGATCACTGGCTCCTCGGTCTCATTTAACAGCTTGACACACTGCTCCGCAGAATCTGCACGCTGGTCAAACTGCCCTGGAAGATATTCCACAGAAAAGATATGGGTGCTTTCCTCCGCAGTATTTTCTTCCACCGGAAAATTTTCCTCATATAAAATATCCACTGGCGGTTCAAAAAAAATCGTGCCAAGTGCTTTCTGGTAAGTATCCTCACTGATATTCTCAATATCATAGCGAATGAGAACGCGCACCGTTTCCAGTCCCTTTAAGCCGAGATAACTGCGAAGTTCGCTCTTTAGTTCCTTCGCGCGCACCGCGTAGGGTGCCTTCTTTTCCACATAGATTCTTTTGACATTTCCCATATTATGTGCCCCTTTCTTATTTGGAGTTCCGTAAAATCCCTTCCTGTGCCCAAGACCTGGGAAAGAAATTTTTGTTCGCTTCGCTCTCAAAATTTCTTTCCGGGCACTGTCCGGAATTTTACTGTTTTGGAGTTCCGTAAAATCCCTTCCTGTGCCCATTATCCCATTACCTGGGAGGGATTTTTGCTGTTTTGGGAATTTACGTTTGCCTACTTCTTTGTTCTATTGATATCATATCACGTTTTGGTGAAAAATGAAAATAAATCTTGCGAATCTTCTTCATTAGCGGAACTAATAAGACTTTGCAAGATCATATTAAAAAATGTTCAGGGATAATAAGAAAATAAACTTAAAATGCCTCGGCATGGATAAAAACTGCGGCGGTATTTTAAATTTCAGATTGAATAAGTAATATGCTCTCTGTGATATTGTAAAAACTCTTTTTTGTCGAAATCTGGTAAATATCTATACTCGTCTAAAATCAGCTTAATCAATGCTGCTGTTCTCGCCTGAGTGTTAATACTTTTTGCAGGATTAAATTCAATATCGGTAAAATAATTATAATTGGAAATTACGTTAATTTCATCTGCCGCAAATGATTCTTTTACCGCGGAAATATAGATGAAGTCATAGAATGCCGTCTTAGGAATTAAAGGGAAGTCCTCATTTTGATAGCGAAACGCTCTTAAATCTCCAGAATGATGTAACCTTTCATCCCTCTTGGCTTCTTTCGGTAAAACATCCAACAAATCAAGATACGGACCCCCGTTCTCAAAAACTTTAGCACTCTGAAAAATATTTTCTAGGAGATAGCCGTTTAACTTGAGATTGAACGCACTTAAATTTACTCCAATCACTTCCTTGCTCTTAGTGCTGATCTCTAACGGTCTGGCATTGGTGTCTGTTTTTACTATCGCACTGTGCAGACTTTCTATGGATTTTTGCTTTTGGGATACCGCAAAACCGGGAAACCATTCAAACGAATAGATTTCACTCACAACTTTTCCCTGACAAATAAAAAATGCAGGTCGATCTGCCATCATCTTCCTCCTCTCTTTATTAGTTATTTTTGCATACACTCCCTTATACTTCCCGATCGGATAACAGGAGGGAGCAATTTTTTTATTGCTTCCTCCCTGTTTTTCCTGAATCTCTATTCCTGTTTTTCTATCACTTCCCCGTCCACTTCTTTTCCCAAAAGTCCCGGCAATTCCATTCCTGCCTGCTTAAACAGTTCATTTAACGGGGGAACGGACTTCATCATCCCGGAGAGAAAATCGGCTGTTGCAGTCTTCCCATCACCCTTGCTTCCGCCATCCCAAACAGTAACTTTATCGATCTTAACCCCCTTGATGGCATCCACCTGGATTTTCATCAATTCTTCAAGCTTATCCGCAACAATTAGCTTCACTGCATCGCCAGCTTCGCCGCCCGCTGCCTCGACAAGCCTCCTCATTCCTTCTGCCTGCTTCTCCAAAATCTCCTGCGCACCCTTTGCTTGTGCTTCCATCTTTGCATAGATTGCATCCGCCTCGCCTCGCGCTTTGCGCCGCATTACTTCCGCCTCGGCTTCCGCAGCAATCTCCACCTTCTCCTTCTCAATCTGTGCCCTCACAATAACATCCGCCTGCTGCGTTGCCTTCTCAAGCTGCGCACGGGTATTTTCTGCTTCCTGCTGTGCCACATAAGCTTCCTGCTTTGCGCGCGCCGCCTGTACCGCCTCGGCTGCTGTCGCAATGCGCAGCGCGTCCGCCTCTTTCTCGCGGCGGTTCGCCTCGGACTGTGCGACTTCGATCTTCGCGTCATTCTCACCCTGGATGGCACTCGCGTTCGCCGCTGCCACCTGGATACGCTGATCCTTCTGGGCAAGAGCCTGACCAATCTCACCATCGCGATCTTTCTCCGCGACATTCTTCTTTGCGTCGTTGATCGCCTTCGCTGCTGCCTCCTTGCCGAGAGCCTCAATATAGCCAGACTCATCCGTAATATCTGTTACGTTTACATTGATTAACCGAAGACCGATTTTCTTCAACTCAATTTCTACATTTTTCGAAACCGCGAGCAGAAATTTATCACGGTCAGTATTGATCTCCTCAATATCCATCGTCGCGATAACAAGACGAAGCTGACCAAAAATAATATCCTTCGCCAACTCCTGAATCTCATTTAATTTCAGCCCCAGCAGACGCTCCGCCGCATTCTGCATAATTCCCGGTTCCGTCGAGATCCCGACGGTAAAACGGGATGGCACATCCACGCGGATATTTTGTTTTGACAGGGCATTGCGCAGATCGACATTGATCGAGATCGGGGTCAAATCTAGATACTGGAATGACTGAAGTACCGGCACTACGAACGCCGCGCCGCCGTGGATACATTTCGCACTGCGCGCCTGCCCATCCTTATCCGTGCCGACTTTACCATAAATTACCATAACCTTATCCGACGGACATTTCCGGTAGCGCGACAAAATTCCCGCGATGGCGGCAAACAGCACCAAGACAACAACACATACTGCAATAAGCACTTCCATTGACATTGAACAGCCCTCTTTTCTGCGCCGCCTTTTTTCTTAGCCCCGTGCCAGGCTGCGCAAAATACACGGGACTGCAAACGGGTTTCCCCGCTTTTTACATACGCGAACGATTTATAAGAAGAATCGCTTCTTTTTTTACGATTCTTCCGTGTGAAGCTTGAACTCACTAAGCCAGATACTTCTGCACTTAGTGAGTCCCTTCACACTTTCTCCACTACCACGGTATCCCCCACCACATCGGTAATGCGCACGGTCACTCCCGCCGGAATTGGCATATCGCCCTCCGTGACGGCGGAGAGTTCCACAAAACCACTCTCCATCGTAAGCGTTACCTTGCCGCCATTCTCCCCTTTTTCCGGGATGGTAACATAGACAAGTGCTGATTCTCCGATCGTACTCTTAATGCGGAAAGTCCCATTTTCTGCCAATTTGCTGGAAACCTGCAAAAGTTTCGCAACCGCATACATCATGATTATCCCTGCTAAAATGCCGAGGAATAAAGATGGCACAAGCTGCATCCCGCCCTTGACAAAACAGATCGAGATCCAGGAAAAGGTCGTTAAGAATGCGATAATGCCCTGCAGGGTAAAGAGCCGCAGTGTACCGAAATCCGAATTTACACTGCCATCTTCCGCCGAAATACTATCCGCGCTAAGATCGATATCATCGATGGAAAGATCGCCGCCGTCCACACTCATATCTGCATCCACATCAAAATCGAGCCCCGATGTATCGGATGGATTTGCATCCGCACTATGCTCTCCGAAGCCCAAAACAATCATCACCGTCTGAACAAACAAAAGCAGGGTTGAAGGAATCGCAATCACATACAGTACACGAAGCACCCCGGATAAACTTTCCCACCATGCATACATACTCTACCACTCCTTTCACGTAAATTTTATTTACCATCATCATACCATCATCTTGTTATCTTGTCAAGAAAATTAAAGAAAATTTAGTTTTTTCTAATCTTTTTGTTATCTTTTTGTGAAATAGAGAAAAAATAGCTTGATTTTCTTTGCAATTGTGGTATGATTATGTAAATTATATTTACGTAAATTCAAGAACACCTCTGGCGTTCTTGCTGTCAATCCGCCGGAGGCTATCAGATGGATCTTTTGTAGCAAAGCGGTCGCTATATGGAGGCAATTATGGACGCACATATCATTGGACAACGCATTAAAGAAGCCCGGCTTGCCAAAAAAATGACGCAGGCGGAAGTGGTCGGCGATTTCATTACCCGGAATATGCTCAGCCAAATTGAAAGCGGCTCCGCACTTCCCTCAATGAAAACATTGGCTTATCTCTCGTCCGTTCTCGGTATTCCCGTTGCCGACTTGATGGAGGACGAGTCGGATACCCTCCGGAAAGAAAAGTTCCCCCTTCCGGATCACTCCGCTTATGCCGAACTTTCCCAGATGAAAGAATGGTTTCACCAGGGAAAATATCGCGAATTAACTGACTGGCTTACCGGGACAAAAAATACAGATCTTCTCTACGATGAAAAGCAAGCTTTTCTCGCCCGCGCTTTTTACGAGCAGGCCAGAATCTGCAAACAATCCGGTGAGCTTTCCTCCGCTTTTACCTTCTCCAAAAAAGCTTCCGACTATGCAGATTCAGGTTTCTATGCAAATCAGGGACTGAAGGCGGACGCAATGGTTTTATTCACCTCACTTGCCGAGGAGATCCGCCCAAAAGACGAAAAAAATCATCAGGAATAAAGAACAAAATTTAGAATGATCAAATTCAGGAACACCTCTGACGTTGTTACTGCGGGGCGCACGCTATACTTTACCATCATTCTTATGTGCGTCCTGCAATCCGCTCTATCAGATGGAGATTGACTCCCGCCATGGATTCAAACAGGCTGCTTATCGCCTATAAAAGCGGGAATCATCCCATACCTGATATATTATTTTACTTTTTTAGCAGTTCACGTCTGGCGCGCAGCACTTCTGCCACACTCCACGCCTGGGTGTAGCATCCTCTGCTCTCACACGCGAAATCCCCGTCAAATATCTCCGCAATTCCGCCAAGACATCCGTCCGCCATATGATCGGCAAAATTCTCAATCATTTGGTTAAGCTGATCTTTTTCCTGCCCCATGGTTTTTGCCCACGCATCGAAGAAAGCACCCGCGAGATATCCCCATGTGGTTCCCATATGGTAAGCCAGATCGCGTTCAATCAGCCGACCACTGTACTTTCTGTGGTATCCGCTCTCTCCCGGTGCGAGACTGCGCAGCCCATAAGGAGTATAAAGATTCTCATACACAACACGCACAATACTTTTTTCCTTTTCCGCCGGAAGCATGGAAAATGGAAGGGAAACCGCAAAAATCTGATTTGGTCGAATACTTGCATCCTCCCCCTCCTCCCCCACAGTATCATATAAGCACCCCAGTACAGGATTCCAAAATTTTTCCACAAAGGACTGGCACACCCGTTTAGAAAGCGTGTCAAGCTCCTCGATCTCCGCCGCATTTTCTGATACTCCCGCAAAAAAACGATCCCTAAACAGGCGCATACAGCGGATAGCATTGTACCACAAAGCGTTGATCTCCACCGCCTTTCCATGGCGCGGTGTGACCACGATATCTCCCACGCGCACATCCATCCAGGTCAGCTGATCCAGACCGCCGCCGCCTGCAATCAGCCCGTCTTCCTCCATATGAATCCCATAGCGCGCCTTCCCTTTTTGGTAGCTTTCAAAAATTTCGCAAAGCACCGGATAAATCTTATCGCGGATAAAAATTTCTTCCTCCGAAAGTTTATCCGCAAATTTGCCATCGAAAGATTTTTCTTCCGCCCGATAATAAGGAAGTCCTGTGGTATATTGCAGATATTTATATACAGCATAAAAATACCAGAGCGAGGCATCAATGGTATTATACATTGGCTCCTCCTTGGCGTGATTCGGGAAAACATTTGGAATCATCCCCTGGCTGACATACTTTGCAAAGGAAAGCAACACTTCACGCGCCTCCTCAAAACGCCCGGTCGCAAGTGTCAGACCAGTAAAGGCAATCATCGTATCCCGCCCCCAGTCAGCAAACCAGGGATAACCTGCAAGAATGGTCATATATCCAGTAGATGCACGCCGCACAAGAAAATGGTCGGCGGAAAGCACCAGCCGTCCAGTCAGTGCGTCCGCACTGCCCGCCCTCTCCAAAAGCTTTTCCGCGCGCAGGGCTGCCTCCCTAAATACTCGCTGTACATAGTCAAGGGGATTTTCTTCCTGCGTATATTGCGGATTTTCTGATCCCTCCGCTCCAAGCAGTTCGCAAATCAGCCCAATTTCCTTTTTCTCTCCCGGCTTTAAACCGATATGGAGTTCGTACGGTGTAAAATGATGATCCACGCCGGTGAATCCATTTTGCATATCCACACAATATAATTGATTTTCTTCAATCAGATAATTCGGTGTTGCCATGGAAGTTTTACGCTCCCGCCGATCATGGAGAGTGCCCTCCGAGGCGACAAAACGAATCTGGTACTCTTTTGCGGCGCGCGGCGTAAGCAAGATCTCCCTCCCCGAACACTGCACCGAAAAATTAAGGGAATTTTTCTCGCTCACCTCGCCAAATGGTCTAAAATTAAAGAGCGGGGTAACTGAAAATACAGCCTCTTGCCCACTGTGGTTTTCCAGTGTGTAAGAGATCACTGTCTCATTCTTTCCGTAGGTCAGCGCGATCCGCTTGCTCATCTTAATGCCGTCGGAAAAATAGTGGTACTCCGGCCAGACATCAAAAGTAAACCCTGTCTGATAGCGGTATCCCTCGCGCAGATACCCCGGATACTGCGCTGTTGCGAGATCCCTTCGCACCACCTTTACCCCCTCCGTGGAAGCCTCGGCACTTACAAAACGTTCCGGTGCAAGCAACTCTTTTCTCGCCGCCCCACTATCTTCCTGATCCCGATAAAAAATAAATTCTTCGTGCGTCTTTGCAAGTATCAGAACCCGATCAACGGGCGGGTGCAGAGAGGCAATTAAATATGAGGAAAATATTCTGCTGCTATTGCCATGTACTGTACTGTTTGCATAGCCGCCGATCCCGTTGGATAAAAGCCACTCCCTTTTATTTCCAGTTTCAAAATTCTGAAATCCACTTCTCCCAATACGATAGGAAATACGTTCTCCTGCCATAATTTTCTCCTTTCCAGCGCGAAAATCTCCGCGTTTATGCCCCCATCAACATCTTTCTTATCTCGTCCGTCTCAAAGCGATATTTTTTATTGCAAAACTGACAGCCCGCCTCAATCGGTTCGCCGTCCGCAAGCATCTGTGAAAGATCCTCTTTTCCAATACTTAAAATTGCCCGCGCAACACGCTCCCTGCTGCAATCACAGCGATAGAAAACCGGCTGCCGCTCATGGATGGTTAATTCCATATCCCCTAACAATTCAGAGAGAATTTCTTCCGGAGTCATTCCCCGGTCAAGAAGCGAGGTGACAGATGGCAATTTTGCTAATCTCTCTTCCAGTTTTGCAATAATCTCCTCCGGGGCAAATGGCATAAGCTGAATAATAAATCCGCCCGCGCAGCGCACCGTATTATCCCCATTCATCAGCACACCGAGTGCCACAGCGGAAGGCACCTGCTCGGAGGCCGCAAAATAATAAGTTAAATCCTCAGCAATCTCCCCGGAAACCAGTTCGGTCTGTCCAACGTAAGGCTCCTTTAGTCCCAGGTCTTTCATTACATAGAGTGTCCCCCTGCCAATGGCTCCGCCAACATCTAATTTTCCCTGCGCATTCGCTGGAAGAAGCACACCTGGCTCATAGACATACCCCTTTACATCGGCATGGGAATTCGCGGTTACTAAAACACCATGCATCGGTCCATCCCCCGTAATTTTTAGCGTCAGGAGATCGTCTTCCCCTTTCATCATGCTGCCCATCATTAGACCCGCTGCCATCAGTCGACCAAGTGCCGCCGTTGCGATCGGGCTGGTATTATGCACTTTTCGCGCCGTTTCGGTAAGCTCCCCTGTTGTTACTGCAAATGCGCGCACCGCATCAAGTGCTGCCGTCGCACGCACCATATAATCTTCTGCCATTTTTACATCCTCCATTTTCATAAATAAAATCCTTTCTGTTGTCGTAGGCTTCCTCCCACTGCCTTTAGGCGGTGGGAGGAAGCCTTGTAAATAGTTGCAAAAAACATATTCCCATGCTATAATCTAATAGAGAAGACCGTTGGGAGCAATTGCTTTGAAGGCACTCTTTGTACTTTGAAAAGTTAAGATATAAGGTTTTTAACACAAACCGTTGTTAATGTAAAATCTTAAACGTACCGAAAATCTGCTGTATGGAATGGGAAGTTTTAGTACCTGATGCAGTTACAACAGAGCAAATCTTTGTTGTAAGGGGTGCTGTCAACCGCCCTGCGATGTAACGCCACTTTAAGTAGTAATACTTATCAAGAATGAAAGGTCGGAGGCATTAGCCGTTACTACGACTGGACAGTTACAAGCCCATTACCTTTAGGTGATGGGTAGTTGACTTTATTCAGGAACACAAAAGGTACATCAAATTCCTATCTGATGTACAGTTTTCCTTCCTGATGTCCCTCCCTTGCAATAAAATAAATGCGTTCAGTTTCCCCCGTTACTTCCCGGTGCGTTCCCACCTCGTACATCGCCACAAATTCTAATCCCGCCTCCAAAAGCAGGCGCACAATCGTTTCGGGAGGATACGCCCTTTGCATATGTGTCTCCTCAACGCGCTCATACCATTCTTTCGGC
Organism: uncultured Lachnospiraceae bacterium; assembly: GCA_910577165.1. Taxonomy (GTDB): domain Bacteria; phylum Bacillota; class Clostridia; order Lachnospirales; family Lachnospiraceae; genus RGIG4057. The sequence goes on along the minus strand of CAJTLX010000041.1, from coordinate 12,949 downwards.
GATTCTTTCGCCCGCTGATAGATGGTAATATCATAGCGGTTTAACCCCGTTTCCTCCTCGTAATCATTCTCCCAGATAAGACTGCAATCCTCGCGGTTTTCTGCAATCGTCGCATCGCCGATCAGATCGCGATATTTATGGATGGTATTCATATCAAAAATAAAAATGCCGCCCGGATCAAGATAGTTATTGACAAGGCGAAATACCTCCCTCAGCTCCTTTTCCTCCGTAATGTAATTTATGCTGTCACAGAGGCTAACCACAGCTGCCACAGTGCCGTAAAGTTCAAATTCGCGCATATCCTGATTCAGATAAAGAATCGGTTTTTTAAGATCTGTGGCATCCTCCACCTCCATTTCATGTCTGCGCGCAATCTCTAACATATCCTCCGACAGATCAATCCCAATCATATCATAGCCCGCATCCCGCAGTCTGCGTGTAATGCACCCCGTCCCACAGCCAAGTTCACAGACAATCCCGTCCTCCACCCCATATTCCCTTAAAAGTTCGATCAGATACTGGCTCCACTCCCTATATGGAACATTGTCCATAAACCTATCATAGACCTTAGCAAATCCTGTGTAAGCTTCCATAAAAAACCTCCCCGGAAATTTTCCTGTTGTGATTATACCAAATATTGCTTTTTCTTTCAACCTGATCTTATCATCGTATTTTTCTTGTCCTTATCTTAAAAGTTTGATATACTTATCAAAGATATCTCAAAATATAAAATAATATCATAACAAACAGTTAAGAAAGGATTTCTTTATGAACGATCCGATATTCACCTCTAAGAAAATAAAACGCGGTTCAAAAACAGATAGACGAAAGAACAGCCGCGTTCTTCTTTTATTGTTTCCCTTTCTTTTTCTCTTTATCGCAGCGGGAGTTGCCGCCGTCAATTCTCCCCGGATAAAGCATTTTCTTTTGCGGCATTTTGGAACCCCACAAGCTTATATGACCTATGTCGAGGGCAAATATCTCCTTGCATACGAAAAAGAATGGGGGGAAAATATAAAAGGGCAATATCATGCAGTAAAAGCTTCCCTCTCCCTAAATCAGCTTGTCTTTGATCTGTTAAAACAATATGGAGTTGCCGCAAAAAAAAGTTTTCCTGATACCACTCTGTTTTTTTCGTATAAAAAAAATGGGGAGGACACCCTGTTTCAGGCTTTGGGACAAATGGGAAATACCCCGATCGCCTCGCTTGATTTTCTTTACTCCGCAAAGAACCAGGAACTTTATATTTCCTGCCCGCAGGCGGGAAGTGCGGCACTCGCCCTTTCTGCGGCGGGGGAGGATTCATTTTCCTTATTTTTCCATTATTTAAATAAGCTTTTTACTATATGGAAATCCATCCCCGCTAACTCCTCCGATCCGCTTTTTTCACACTCCTATCTTGACGCGATCACCGAAGTAACAAAAGAAACTGCACCGCTTCCGGTACCGGATTCCACTGCCAACGCTCTGCGGCTTAATCTGCGCCTCTCTCTTGATCGGGTATTAAATATTGAAAAAACGCAGTCCGGACACCATCCGACCGATCTGCTTATCCATGCCTATGTCGATGAAAAAGGGAATATTCTCGGACACGAATTTTATCTGCTTTCCGAAGAAAAAACACTATTCTCGCTTACCGGACTTTTGCTGCCAGATAAGAGGGAAGGGAAAAGCGGGGATCTCACTATTTTATTTGATTTTGGTGAACCCATCACCCTCACCCTCTCCGCCTCCCAATTTGGCTACAGTGCAAGGGAAGGCGGACTTACCGGCAAGATCAATTTCTCTTTTGATTGCGTTCCTTCCATAAATTTCCAAATTCGCTTTGCCATGGAACAGTCCCTCCCAAAGCTAATCCTGCGCGCACACACGCGCGGGGTGACTTTGCTGACTTTAGAATTTATGCCGACAAATTCCCTTCCATATTTTCCTATCTCACCGGATTATTCGGAAATCTATCGCCTACAAGAACTCTCCTCCTTTCAAAAAAGCCTGGATTTTTCGAAGATCGCCACCGAATTTTCCGCGCAGACTGGCATTGATCCATACGAACTTGCCGCGCTGTTTTCCCTGATTTTTCCATAGGAAGTCTTAAAGATTTCCGCTGTATTTGCCCGCATATAATCCTGGAAAAGTAAGACAAACCATTAAAAAGGTTCGCCACATTTGCCTATATCAAGAAGGGGTAAGTAGGGCAAACCATTAAGGACATTGAATTTTTAGAATGTTTTTATATTTCTTCTCTTTTTTCCTCTCAACATCTATGCTAAACTATTTATTAACAGTTTAATCGATTATTTCGCCGCGCCATCTGTGCTGCCTGTGCGCGGCAAGAACGCCGAAAGCGTTTTTGAATCCTACAAAAAAGAGCGGCATAGAAATGAGGTTTTTTATGATCACCTTAAAAGATAGTGATGCAAAAGAAAAGGAAACGGTGTTAAAAGATGATGCCTCCATCTATCAAAAGAGGGAAAAGAAATCCGAGCGTCAGAAATTCAGCGAAATGAAAACATTTAAAGACAAAGCCAATTATTTTAAGATGTACTATTTAAAAATGGTTTTGGCGGGTGTTCTGATTATCGCCCTCGCGATTTATTTTATTTATACTGTCACCTCCCCAAAGGATAAAAATTTGCTGCGCGTGGCCTTTGTCGACTATTTTTTTATGGATGAAGTGACAGAAGAGATGGCAAATGATTTCGTCGAGGCAAAGAATATCACACTTGGCGAACATGAAGTGGTCTCCTTTGACGGATCGACCTACCAAATTTCCGGCTCCGGAAATTTCAATGCCGCAACCATATTTTCCACCCATGTTATGGCAAAGGAGATCGATATAATTATCGCGCCGGAAAGTTCCTTTACGACCTATGCGTTTAATGGCACCATCAGTTCCCTGACTGAACTGCTACCAAGCGACCTCTATGGAAAACTCTCCGACCGCTTTTTTATCTCAAAGATCCGCCAGGAAAATGAGCCGATTGAGGAGGCGACGGGCGAGGATTATGTTCTCGGCATCTACTTAGATCACACGCCATTCTGGGAAAAATATGGGCAGTCCATGCAGAGCAAAGACCGCCCGGTAATCGGCATTATTATCAATGACCCAAATAAGGAACTCGCCATCGAGTTTTTGCGGTATGTGTTTGAGTAAGTGAACTACCCCCGTCTAAAGACAATAGGATTGCAGACACAGTATTTCAAGAACACCTCTGGGAATTGAGATTACTCTTTTGCAGTGATCTGTCCCTGTGCCTTTAAAAGCTCTGCGATCAGCACCGCGCCGCCCGCTGCACCGCGCTTGGTATTGTGGGAAAGCCCAACAAATTTATAGTCATAGACCACATCCTCGCGCAAACGCCCCGCAAATACACCCATACCTTTTTCCAAATCGCGGTCAAGCTTCGTCTGCGGGCGGTTCTCCTCCTCAAAATAGGTGATGAACTGCTCCGGCGCACTCGGAAGCGCGAGTTTTTGCGGAAGCCCTTTAAATTCCTTCCATGCCTTTAAAATCTGTTCTTTTGTCGGCTTTTTTCCAAATTTTACAAACACAGCAGCCATATGCCCGTCGGATACCGGCACGCGCAGACACTGGCAAGTGATAACCGGAAGTGCTGCCTTCTCAATCTTTCCGTCCACAACCTTACCCATAATGCGCAGCGGCTCCTGCTCGCTCTTTTCCTCCTCGCCGCCGATGTACGGGATCACATTGTCCACCATCTCCGGCCAGTCCTTAAAGGTCTTTCCCGCGCCGGAAATCGCCTGATAGGTAGTCGCAACCACTTCTTTTGGCTCAAATTCCTTCAGTGCCACGAGCATTGGTGTATAGCTCTGAATTGAGCAGTTTGGCTTAACCACGATAAAGCCGCGCGTTGTGCCAAGGCGTTTTTTCTGGGTCTCAAGCAGTGCTAAATGCTCCGGGTTTAATTCCGGCACAACCATCGGCACATCGGGAGTCCACCGGTGCGCGCTGTTGTTGGAAACCACAGGGGTCTCAGTCTTTGCATAGGTCTCCTCTATTGCCTTTATCTCCTCCTTGGTCATATCCACCGCGCTAAATACAAAATCGACTGTCGCGGCAACTTCCTCCACATCGGATACATTCTTGACAATCATTTTTTTTACCAAATCCGGCATCGGACTCGTCATCTTCCAGCGTTCTCCCACAGCCTCCTCATAGGTCTTTCCCGCACTTCTCGCGCTTGCCGCCACGGTCACCACCTCAAACCACGGATGGTTCTCAAGCAGCGCGATAAACCTCTGTCCTACCATGCCTGTCGCGCCCAAAATACCAACTTTTAATTTGCTCATCGAATTTCCCTCTCCTTCTGCGGAATGTTTTTCCTCCACGGACATTTGTTTTTGTATGAGATATATTATACGAATTTTAATAAAAAATCAACTATTTTTCCGCTTTTTATAAATCTTTGTGCATAATGCCAAAAAATCATTTCACCAATCTTCCTGATTCATCAGATCCGCCGGAAAATTTTTTGTAAATTATTTCCATATCACACAGTTCTCAGGAGAGTCTCGAAAGCAATTTGTTCAGATCTTCCATCGTCGCAACCGCATTTGCCTCCTGGCGCAGCTTTGCAGAATGCGGACAGCCCGCCGTATACCATGCAATATGCTTGCGCATCTCGCGAACGGCGATAAACTCCCCCTTGTAATCCACCTCCGCCTGCGCGTGGCGCAGAATCATGTTTTTTATCCCCTCTAAATCCGGGCGGGGAAGTATCCTTCCCGTTGCAAGATACTCCTTTGCCTGTGCGAAAAACCAGGGATTTCCCTGAAGCGCACGCGCCACCATAACGGCATCGCACCCGGTTTCCTCCATTATCCGCCTCACATCCTCCACAGTTTTTACATCCCCGTTGCCAATCACGGGGATATGCACCGCCTCTTTTACCTCGCGGATAATCCGCCAGTCCGCGCTCCCGCTATAATATGCTTCGCGCGTCCTGGCGTGTACTGCCACGGCTGCCGCGCCGCTCTCCTGCGCAATTCTTGCCACCTCCGGTGCGTTGATATGTGCGGCATCAAACCCTGCTCGAATCTTTACAGTAACAGGTTTTTTTATCGCGCGCACAATCGCCAAGACAAGTTCACCGGCACGCACCGGATTTTTCATCAGCGCGGAACCCTCCCCGTTATTTACCACCTTTGGCACTGGACAGCCCATATTGATATCCAAAAAATCAAAGGGGCGATCTTCTAACCTCTTTGCCATCTCCGCCATAATCCGCGGATCTTCCCCGAAAAGCTGGAGGGCTACCGGGCGTTCCTCCTCGCGGGTCTCAAGCAAAATTGCCGTATTTTTATTGTTGTAGTAAATTCCCTTCGCGCTGACCATTTCCGTGTAGATCAGATCCGCGCCCTGTTCCTTGCATAAAAGACGGAATGGCAGATCAGTAACCCCCGCCATAGGACCCAGAACAAGGGGACCTTTGATATGAACATTGCCAATAAAAAAACCAGTTTGTGCTGACATTTTTCCTCCTGCAAATTTTTATTTCAGATTTTTGTATTTTCTATATTTTCGCTCCTCCGATAACCGCTTTTGGAATGGTACTCTCTTTGCTTTTGTTATGCCTGTTTTACATTTTTTCCAATTCCTCCAGCTGCGCCAAAAAGAGTGCCACACTCGCATCGCTTGGCATACGCAGATCGCCGCGCGGTGAAACGGCCACCGAACCCACCTTTGGTCCGTCCGGCAGACAGGAACGCTTAAACTGCTGTGAAAAAAACCGGCGATAAAAAACGCCGAGCCATTTTAAGATAGTAGCAAGATCGTATTCCCCCTCAAAGGCGCGCAGCGCGAGGCGGCAAATTTTCCTTGGGGCAAAGCCGAAGCGCGTCACATAGTAGAGAAAGAAATCATGCAGTTCATAAGGTCCTACAATATCCTCTGTCTTTTGCGCAATCTCACCATCCTTTGGCGGCAGCAGTTCGGGGCTTACTGGGGTATCCAAAATGTCCAGCAGTACTTTTGAAAGTGAAACTTTCCCCTCCCCTTCCGCCTCCCTTGCAAAATATTCCACAAGATAGCGCACCAGCGTTTTGGGAACGGAGGCATTGACCCCATACATCGACATATGATCGCCATTGTACGTCGCCCAGCCAAGTGCGAGTTCCGACATATCGCCCGTCCCGATCACCAGTGCGTTGTGCTGATTTGCCATATCCATCAAGATCTGCGTGCGCTCCCTTGCCTGTGCATTTTCGTAAGTGACATCATGCACCGAAAGCGAATGCCCAATCTCACTTAAATGCAGGCGCACGGACTCCTCTATATTTCTCTCGAACAATGTGGCTCCGAGCTCCCTGGTCAATGTGCAGGCGTTAGCATAGGTGCGTCCAGTCGTGCCGAAACAAGGCATGGTCACAGAGAAAATTCCTTCCTTGTCAAGCCCCGCAAGCTCAAAGGCGCGACAGGTGACAAGCAGAGCCAAAGTTGAGTCCAAGCCGCCCGAAATTCCAAGTATGGCGCGCTTCGTCCCTGTATGAATCAGACGCTTTTTTAATCCCATCGCCTGGATTGCGATAATTTCCTGGCAGCGCGCGGCACGCGCATCTTCCCTAGAAGGGACAAACGGAGCCTTATCCACAAAGCGGGTAAGAACAATCTGCTTTACCCCTTCTTTTTCAATGGATGGCAATTGAAAATATATCTTCTCAAATCCTGCTGCATTCACGCGGTACGTTGTCATTCTTCGCCGCTCTGCCGCAAGTTTTTCCAGATCGATTTCCGCCGTTATACTCCCATTTTCAAAACGCTTGCTTTCTGCCAGAATCGTCCCGTTTTCCGCAATCAAATTATGGGCAGCAAATACCAGATCCGTTGTCGATTCCCCTTCTCCCGCATCCGCATATAAATATGCGGTAACCGTGCGCGCGGACTGACTGCTGACTAACTGTCTGCGATACTCCGCCTTTCCCGTCGTCTCGTCGCTTGCGGAAGGATTGACAATCAGCAGCGCGCCCGCACAGGCCAAAGCACCCGAAGGAGGACTTGCGACCCAGAGATCTTCACAGATTTCCACGCCGAAGACAAAATTTTCCATATTTTTACAGCAAAACAATAATTTTGTACCAAATGGCACTTCCTCGCCAAAGATAAAGAGATACTCTGTCCTCCCTGTTCCTGGCACAAAATGTCTCGCTTCGTAGAACTCAGAATAATTTGGCAGATGCGTCTTTGGCACAAGGCCCAAAATCCTGCCATTCTGTACCACAGCCGCGGTATTGTAGAGTTTGTTGTCCTTTAAAAACGGAAGGGTAAAAACAACTACTGTATCCCTTCCCACTGTCGCCTCCCGCACACGGGATAAGCCGGTCAATGCTGCCTCTGTAAGGACATTTTGCAAGAAGAGATCACCGCAGGTATATCCAGTAATACAAAGTTCAGGAAGTACTAAAAGTTTCGCGCCCGCTCTCTTTGCCTCCTGTAATGCCCCAATTATCCCCTCTGTGTTAAACTCACAATCCGCCACTCGGATCTCTGGCGTTGCTGCCATCACCTTTAAAAAACCATCCTGCATTTTTTGTCTCCCTTCTGATTTTTTATTATATTGTAACCTAAATCTTTTGCCTCATATCAAATGTGAGATTGCAAGAACACCAGAGGTGTTCTTGAACCTTTTGTTTCAGTCAGAATACAATCCTCGGTTAAGTTCCTAAAATTTTCTGAATTCATTTAGATCCGTTGCAATAATTTTAAATCCCTGAATCAGCCGATCAAACATCCCCAGCCGATAAAATGAGATCAGTACCATGCCGACAGGAATCCCTAAGATCATTCCAAGTACACCATAAACCTGATAGCCGACAAACATAAAAAAGAGTGCGGCAAATGGGCTGACACCGATGCTGTCGCCGACCATTTTCGGCTGCAAAAGCTGTTTTACTAACAGACAGCCGACATAGAGCAGTGCCAACACAATCGCGCGCTTGTAATTGCCATTCACAATATCGACAACAATCCATGGACCTAACACTGTCCCGGTGCCAAAAACCGGCAAAAGATCAAGGAATGCAATCAGGATTGCCAGCAAAAACGAATAATTTACATGAAGTATCTCAAATACAATAAATAAAATTAGCGTAATAATCCACATAATTTTAAATTGTGCCTTAAAATAGCCGCCAACCGCATTGCGGAAATTATCGGTGATCAAATGCCAGGTATTTTTTACTGATTCCGGCACAATCTGCGAGAGTGTCAAAAGCAGCTTGTCCTGCTCCGCAATGATAAAATAGGAAGCGAGAATAGTAATAACAAATTTGAGAAAAAAATTGGCAATATTCTTTACATAGCCGCTCGCATCCGAGAGAGTCGGCAAATTAATGGAACTGACAAATTCGGTAATATACTCAGTGAGTGTAGTATTTAAGTCGCCAAACATCTTCTGTATTCCCTCCGGAAGTTTAATCATTAACCCGGAAAGCTCCGTTGAAAGTGTATCAAAAAACGAAGTTACTGCCTGCACGATATTGGGAATATCTTTAACCAGAGAGATCGCCTCATGTATAATCAGAGAGATCGCTAAATAGATCAGCCCAATCACTGCCGCAAGCACGAAGACAATAATGATTGCCGAACCGTGCTTGCGCACGATCTTTATTCTCTTTTCCATAAATTTTACTAAAGGATTTGCAATCAGAGAAATAATCAGACCAATCACAAAGGGCAGAAAAAAATGTAATACTTTAGGTAGCACAAAGATAACTAAAAGTGCCAAAGCAATGGTTAAAATTAAATTTGTAAAGATTTGCAGATAAATCCTTGATTTTTTCATAGAATACCTCCCACATAAATATAATTGTTTTTTCAAACCTTTACCAACGGCCGCACTGCCAGTGTTACGAAAAACAAAAGCGAGGTGACCACAACAATCATTGGTCCCGCCGCCATATCAAGATAATACGACAAAACCAGACCAAGAATACCGGAAAAGACGGAGAACATCACGGAAAACAGGTGATATTCCCGCATATTTGCTGACAGATTGCGCGCCGCTGCCGCCGGAAGAATCAGGAGAGCATTGATAATTAAAATGCCAACCCATCTGATGGAAAGCATGACAATCACAGCAATCAGAACAACAAATATATTGTCAATCAACGTCACGCGGATGCGCTTGCTTTTTGCAAGACTCGCGTTTAAGCTGACGGCATGGATCTTATTGAAGGCGAAACACCAAAAGACAAGCGTCGCCACAAAAATAAGGAAAAGCTGCAAAATTTCTGTCGGAGCGATGCTTAGGATATCCCCCACCAACAGTGCGGAATACTTTGAAAAATTGCCGCCACGAGAGAGAATCACAAGCCCCAATGCTGTGGAGAGCGAGGAAAATACCGAGATCACCGTATCGTTTGCCGCAATGCCTGAATGTCTGATCTTATTGAGCAAGAGCGAGAAAACCACCGCAAAGATCACCATCGAAAGGCTCTTGTCCGACATACTGAACAGCACGCCGACCGCCATTCCTGTCAGAGCCGAATGCCCGAGGGCATCCGAAAAAAATGCCATGCGGTTATTGACAATCATCGTGCCTAAAATTCCGAATAGCGGCGTAATAATCAGAACTGCCAACAAGGCATTTTTCATAAAATCATATTGGATATAATCGAATGGAAGTATGGTTTCAAGCAGTCTGTATATTACCTCCATAGTTGAATTCCCCCTAAGTCAGATTCTTCTAAATTTTTATATTTTCCCCTCTTATCCAAAAACCTCATGGAATTTCCCGCTGGCAAATACTTGCGCGGGCGATCCCTCCTCTAACACTGTCCGATCAAGCAAAATCACATTGTCCGCATATTTTTGAACATAGTCCAGATCATGGCTGACTAAGATTATCGCAAGATCACATCTTTTCTTTAAGCTGTTGATATGTTCATAAAAAAGTTCTATGCCATTGCGATCAATACCAGAAACCGGCTCATCAAGCAACAATAAATTTGGCACCGGGTCACAGGCGATCGAGAGCAGCACACGCTGCAATTCACCCCCGGAAAGATCACCAAGCTGCCTGTCGATAAGTTCCTGCGCCTGAAACATTTCTAAAGATTGGGAAATACGCTCCTTTAACATCTTTGTCTTTCGCAAAAAAACTGGAACATTGCTGATATAGCTGGCAAACATATCATAGACGCTTGTCGGCGTGTTCTTTTCAAAATTCAGATGCTGCGGCACATATCCAACCCGCAAATCCTGGATACTCTTATCCCTCATATCCCGAAACTCAATGCTTCCCGTATGGCGTATCTCACCGAGAATCGCCTTGATCAATGTAGATTTGCCCGCGCCGTTGCGCCCGATAATCACGGTCAGTTTTCCGCAGTGAATATGGAGATTGATATGCTCAATAATCGTTTCCCGCCCGATGCGCACCCCGATATCGTTCATCTTAATACAGTGCAAACCACAGGGCGGCTGTAGAATTCGGTATTTTCGTTTTATCGCTTCCTGCCCCATAGAAATTCTCCTTAATGTCTGTCTTTTTTTGCTATATCCCCTTTTTATTGTGTTTGTGTCAATTTTTCCATATATTTCTATTTTACTTCTAGCGCGAAATCTGCTTTAGCTGATCAAAATTCGCCTGCATCCCGGAAAGATAAGCATTTAACTCCTCCCTCCCGGAGGTGAGCGGATCCAAATACAATACTTCACAGCCACTTTCCGCCGCGATCTGCCCCGCAATCTCTCCATTTTCCGGATCCGCCAAAAGATAGCGAACCCCATGCAAGAAAATTTCATCCTCAATCAGCGCGATTTCCCCCGCTGAGAGTGCGCTGTCCGCGTCCAAATCCAATGTGTGTACAACTTCCATATTAAGCGGATCACAAAGATAGACAAATGCATCGTGAAATGTAATCACCGGAACTTCTGATAATGATTCTTTCAAATCCTCATACTCCGAGGACAGTGCCACAACTTTTTCCAGATAGGCGAACTCATTTGCCTCAATCTGCTCTTTATCCTCCGGGAGAGCCCGGCAAAGACCAGCCGCAATCGTATGAATCTGCTCACAGTAACGTTCCATATCCATCCAGACATGACCGTTTTCTACCACCTCCCCCGCTATCTCTTCCCCTTCCTGTCCAGTGGAAACAGCGGACTGTGCATTTGAACTGCCATGATGATGGTCATGTGACTCTCCTGCAAGCAGTTCCATTCCCTCGCAGGAATCAATAATCACAAGCCCGGCAAGTTTTTTTACTGCCTGCTCAACAAAAAGCTCCATCCCACCGCCATTGATTACCAGTAAATTCGCCGTTTCAAGCAGCAGCATATCTTTGGTGGTCAACTGATAATCATGCAGACAACCCGTATGATTCTCCGTTAAATTTAAGACCCGTACTCCTTCCACTCCCTCTAACAAATTCTCTGTAATCAAATAGACCGGGTAAAAAGAAGTTACAATTTTTTTCTCCTCCCCATATACATTCCCCCTGCGCCCAAATGCTGCAATCAGCATATAACTTACCAGGGAGAACGAAAACATTGTGACAAATACAATGATAATCTTACGTTTTAGCATAATCCCTCTTTTCACGCACTTTCCTATTGATTAAGGAAATTTTCTCAGCATTGATTCCATTCAACATCATACTGATAGTCTCCCCTATTTACTGAGGAAAAATGCTGCCACAAATCCAATGGCAAAGGTGAAGACTGATACAATTACAGCCGACACGGAAACTGCCCCCACTCCAATCCCCATCAAAACCGCTACTGGCGAAGCGATCACCAGCCCTAAGATCCCGGAGTAGGTGTACAGCGGATAACGTTTTAACAAAAATTCAATCAACCGCGCCACCAATAAAATTCCCGCAAGTACCCCAATTCCAAATGGGATTAAAATAGCGAAACCTTTTAACAGTCCATCAATGTCAAATGCGGTCAGGGATTCGATAAATAAACGGATCTGGGCAATGATCGGCGTATAGTAGCCGAGTGCCATCAATACCATAGAACCACTCACTCCTGGAATAATCATTGTCGCGGAAGTAATCACTCCCATAATCAATAAAATCCCCATCTCCCCGGCATTCACGACAAGTTCTCGCTCCACACCCCGATCGCCGCCAAAAATCTGCAGAAGAATGACCAGGGCAAAAAATACGACAAAAAGCAGCACCGCTCCTGCATTTGCTTTCTTCCCCTTCAATCCGCCAAAGATCACAGGCAGTCCTCCAAAAATCAATCCGATAAACAAAAAAGCAGTCGGCAAAGGAAATCGCTCAAAAAAATAAGTAATACAAAAGGATAGTCCGGCAATGCTTGCCAGCATACCGATGCCATAGGGCAGCAGTGTTTTAACACTGGATTTAAATTCCTTAAAAATATGGTTGATCGCCCAGATAATCTTATCATAAACTCCCATCGATACCATCATCGTGCCGCCACTTACTCCGGGGATAATATTGGCTACTCCAATCATTGCCCCACGCAAAATGTCTTTAAAGAAATTCATCTCTTCCTCTTTTCTAGGGTCTGTTAAAATTTGGGTAGTATTGATTCCATTTTATTTTACCAAACCAGGATAAAAATTTTTTAAGATAAAGGATTTTGGCAAATAATAAAAATGTACAGGTACCCAAGCTATAGAAAGAGCCCGTTCTATAGTTTTTATAATTTTTATAACTTTTTAATAAAAAATCTAAAAATTTAAGATATTCAAAGGTATCTTTGTTCTCTTAATTTTTCCCTACATTTTATGCCTATAATCGCTTGTGTCTAATCATACCACGCAGGGGGCATTTTGTCCACGAGGTTTTCTTAAAAATTCATAATATTTGGGAATGAGAAAATTTGATAGAATAAATTTATAAGAGATATAATGTTTTAAAAGAATCATATGCGATTGTAATATTTTATACTTGATGGTTAATGTGCCATTGATATACATTATTACCACACTTTTTGACAGGAGTCAAG
>CAJTLX010000040.1 GCA_910577165.1 uncultured Lachnospiraceae bacterium | reverse complement strand
ATTATACCAGTGCTAATTCGCCGTCCGACCAACGGGAGGACAATTACCTTGGCGAATTATGCACATCCGCCGGAGGCATCATGTTCGAAGAACATGGTATAATTAGAAAAAAAACACGGGGAGGAATCTTTAAGATGAGAGAAAAATGGAAACGGCTTCGTATGGGGGCGGCTGTGACCTGCATTTGTATGTTTGTGCTGGGAATTGTGCTGGTTATCTGGCCGGGCATATCTGTTTTGACTGCCTGTATGCTTTTAGGAATTTTTTGTATTGTCGCCGGACTTTATGAAATTGCGCGCTACTTTAAGCTGGGGACTGCCGGCGTATTTTTCCGGTATGATTTTTCATCCGGTATTTTTAGTATCCTGGCGGGAATTTTCCTTTTGCTGCACCCGCATGGGTTGGCAATGCTTTTACCAATTGCGGCGGGGCTCTATATCCTGACTCGGAGCATCCAGGATTTGCAGACGGCATTTGAGATGCGAAGGGGGCATATCGGCAACTGGATTATCGTGCTTTTTCTTGGGGTAGCAGATCTGATCTTCGCACTTTTGCTTCTGTTTAATCCTTTTGGCGGAGCGAAGACTCTGACCATTTTCCTTGGGATCGCGTTAATTGTAAACAGCTTGCGGAGCTTATATTTAATTTACGGTATCTCGAAGGCAGTAAAGGAGAGCAAAAACAATGATGTAATTGATGTGGAGTGGAAATCTCTTGACTGATCGATCTGTCCGAGAAATGCCAGATGGAAAAAATTTTGCGGATATTGTTTTTTATCGTTTTCCGCTGCAAAAAAGCTCGTGTAAGATAGTCTGGACGCTTTTTGTCAGAGTATCGGGGCATACCATTCCATCAGGCAGTATTCCCCATTGTATTCGTTTGTATCGATTTTTTCAAGGTGGATACTGCCATCAATGGTTGAACTGGTGGTGGAACTGTAAATATTTTTTCGGATAATACGATACATTTGTCTCGCGGTTTGCTGGGAGAGTTCGCGGTAATGATGTTTTCCGATATAGTGAAATTTTATGCAGGGAACTCCGCCAAAGCTGGCGATGGCAGGGATGTCCGTCACGATTGAAGCGGATGTGGAAGGGGGCGGAAAGAAATTTTGGCGGGAGGTATTTTCAATAGCGGTAAGGTAATGGGAATAGTCAACCATTTCCTTGTCGTTTTTATTTTGATTTAGATGGTGTGTCAGACCATAAAATACAGTAGCACTCTCCCCGCCAGGAAATTCTTTGCGGCGTTCCCAAAAGTCAAGTGCCGCTTGGGGTGCAAGCTTTGTGGAATTGCGGTACGGGATTTTATGCCATATTCCCAGAAGACGAACTTCCGGAAGAAGAACCATTTCCGGACCAAACAGACGATTTTTGTCACTGCCACAGGGGATACCAAAATCGGGGATCGGAAGCAAAACTGGAAGTTCCGGACGGGTGTTTCGATATTTTCCGGGAGTTAAGCCAAATTCTGCAAAAAAAGCGCGCGTAAAAGACTGCTCGTGAGAAAAACCAAAGTGCAGAGCAATTTCTAATACAGTTTTATCTGTTTTCTGTAAGAAGCACAAGCTTTCGGAAAGTTTGCGCTTGCGGATATATTCCGCGGGGGTGATGCCGTAGGCAAAGGAAAACAGGCGTGTTGCGTGTACGGGGGAGAGAAAAATTGTGCGCGCAGCATCCTCGATACTGATTTTTTTATGAAGGTTTGCTTCGATATATTGAAAGAGCGGGGCAAAAAGTGGGGTGGACATAAAGTATCTCCTTAGGATTGATTTTTATTTGTGGTTATATGGATAAAAGAGTTCTGAATTTCTTTAATTTCCCTTTTAACGGTTCTTTTACATAGGTCATAATATCTTCATAGATTGCGCGATAGCCGTCCTCGTTGATATGTAGTCCTTCTATAGTGTATTCAGCTTTTAGGCGACCCTGTTCGTCCGTAAGGTTTTTATTGATATCAATATAACGTTCGTCGTGTTTTTTAGCAAACATTTTAACTTTTGTGTTGGCAACGCGGATTTTTTCATTAGTTCGAATTTTCAGGCATTCTTTCATGTTTTCTGCAGCGGCTTCGTAATTGACTGGGTAATATGCCATAAGATAGATTTCTGTTTGAGGAAGTTTTGCTTTAATTTCGGAAATTATTTTATCATAATTTTCTATCAGCTCAGAAATTGGGATATGGCTATTACTTAAATCATTTGTGCCGATATTGATAAATACTTTTGATGGTTTTAGATCGATTACACACACATCAATTACTTTTAAAAGTTCATGTGAAACAAAACTTCCATTCCCGCGATTATATATAATGGTACGGTCGTCATGTTCCGTTAATAATTTATTGATTGGAAACATTCCCGTTAGTGATGAATCGGTAAAGACAGTCTGTCCGGGAGTAGCAGTTTTATTTTCTTTGCGGTAACGTTCAATTTTCAATTCTTTGTCATTCATCTTACATCACTTTACAATTTTTGAAAATTATTAACTTCTGATAAAACGTAGTCTTTCAGTATTTCGATCAAAGAAGAATAATTTTCCATTGTTTCGAGAAATTTCCCGAAACGACATAAAATAAGACTTGCTTGAATTTGCTGACTGATCTCCTCTCGCATTTTCTGAGTACCCGTCCCTTTCGCATCCGAAAGGCTTTTCTCGCAATATGGTATAATAAGCGATAGATACAAACCCTCCCCTTTCGTATGGATTTTGGTTTAGCAGCTTAATTATACCATAAGGGATAGGGTTTGTGTCTTTTATTTTTCAAAAAGTTGTAAAGTGGTGTACAATATTTTGTAAGAATATGCAATAAAATTTTTTGGTGTGGAGATGGTATAATGTCGCCAGACATTCTCCCTGCACTGATTCGCATTCGACCGCAGGGAGAATAATTTCTTCTGCAAATCATGCACATCCCTCGGAGAACATGGTATAAGGATAGGGCTTGAACACGGGGTTAAGATGTATTATGATTATAGGGAGAAATTTTAAGGAGGGAAGTTTTATGGAACTGACAAACGAACAGCGTCGCTGTCTTGGGCTTCTTGAGGTGGAGCCCTACTGGAAGCGCGTTGAGATGGGGGAGGGAAATATCCTGTATTTTAATGAGGATGTGATTAGGAAATGGATTGTTGACAGGGAGGGAAGGCTTGAAGAGTATACTTACTGGGTCAGAACTTCTCCGGATAGAACAAAGCTCCTCCCAAAAACTAAGAGGGGGCAGGAGAAGAAATTTACCTTCGCAAATTTGCAGAGAATGGGGGGAGAGGGTGTTTACTTTTCGTTTAACGGATATCTTTACATTGGCAATAGGGCAAATCAGCGCGCTTTGTACTCCTCTTATACAGCGGGGCTTGATTTCATGTCGAAAGCGGAATTAGGGGATTTTTTAGCGCGCTGGGTGGAGGAGACAGACGATGCACAGATGGCAAAGATAAAGGAGTTTGCACGGGGAGAAAGAAAGCATTGCAAGTATGAGGAGGGAGATTTTTTCCGGTTCGCGCTTGACCGTACCCATTATGGGTATGGGAGAATTTTGCTGGATGTGATGAAGCGGCGAAACTTGGGGGAGAAGGATTGGAAGATTTTGATGGGGAAAACTTTAATTGTAAAGGTTTATCATATTGTGACAACCGATCCGAGCGTATCGCCGGAGATACTGGAAAACTATACGGCCTGCCCTGCACAGTATATTATGGATAATCGGTTTTATTACGGGGATTATGAGATCGTGGGCAATCGGTCAATTTGCAAGGAAATGGAAGAAGAATATCCAGTAATGTACGGGCGCAGTATCGATGGGAGGGATCCGGATAAGATTATGCTACAGATTGGTTCTCTATACCGGGAACTGCCACTTGAGGGAAATCGGGTGGTTCCCGGAATCTCAAGGAATAACGGGATCGGATTTGAACTTTTGGTGGACAAAAGATTGCTTGAGTCCTGCATTGCTGCCGGGTCAAACGCGCCGTACTGGGAGCGGGATGCGAGGTATGCAGAGAGTGATATCAGGAATCCAAAGAACCGGGAAATTTTACGGGCGGTGCTTTTGCAGTTTGGGATAGAAGGGCAGTATCCGCAGTGGATGGAGGAGTTATAGAGAGGAGTTATATAGCTAAAGTTGCCCGTGTTCGGCGCGCGAATAGGGAAGATAAACCTTCCCTATTCGATTGCGCATAAATACTAATCAATTTCCTTATTTGATTCTTTTTTGATATTCCTTTTTTAGACAGTTAAGCAATTGAAAATTTCCTAAATGATTGTATTCTTCCTCTTCTAAAACACAGTAGCCGATAGTGACAGCAAGATCGGAAGAAGAGGGATTGGAAATAACGAGAATCCGATCTTCTTTTTCCTTTTGACATTCAGAACAGAAAAGTCCAATTTTTTCCACTCTTATTTTTCCGGAGCAGAGATGATCTCCATCCAGTCGGATCTCGACTTGCTGAATGCCATCGCACATTGCGGTTACAACAAGTACTTGCCCTTTTTTGGTCTTGATGGTGTCGAGTTCGGTTTCCTCTCCGGGAGCAAGAGATACTTCAAAACTTTTTTCTATCTTTAGTTTGAATTCCTCCGCTTCTGTCTGCTCCAGTTCACCTGCCATTTTTGCGGCTGCTGGATGGATAATGTTAATGCCCGCACTTATCTTCTTGCCTGTTGCCCTGCCGCCCTCAGCTTTTGCCGGGGAAGTCGCGAATGCTGCGGTCAGGAAAAAGACCGTGATAAGTGCCAAAATAATCATACGTTTTGATATTTCTTTGTGTTTCATAATTGACCGAATCCTTTCTTCCACGGAATTTTTGCTGAAATTATTATAAAGTAATGTGGGGTTGCTTTTACATTCTTCCATATGGATTAGGGTAAGTGCATAGGAGGTTTTGGAAGATTCTCCCAGTTGTGAGAGAACTTCTTCATCGCAGGCCAGTTCTATATCCCGGTTAAAAAGAATATACATTATCCAAACTATCGGATTAAACCAATGGATGCAGAGTACTAGGATAAAGATCAGTTTTGTCAGAGTATCTTGCCTTCGGATATGGGCATATTCATGAGCCAGAATATATTTTAGTTCAGTATCCTGCCAAACCGTGGACTTTGGTATCAGGATCACCGGTTTCCATATCCCGTAGGTTAGAGGGGAGGTAATTCCGTCTAATTGGCGTATGGCAATTCGCTGCCTCTGCTTTTGTTCTTTTTGCCATTCTGTCACATTATCGTTATAAATGGGCAGAGATGTTTTAAAATTTTTGCGGCAGATAAAGTACGATAAAAGAAAGAATATCGCACATCCCACTGTGCCAATGCACCATACAAAAAACCAGATGGGCGGGCTGTTTTTTGGTGTATCGGGTAAAGGAGCGGTCTGCGGCAGTATGGTGGCAGGAATGGATAAACCGCCAAGATCAAAAAGATCAGCTGAACTCACGGAAATACTGGGAGATAGTGTGGCGGTTTGAACGGGGAGGGAATAGCGGTTAAACAATGTGTAAATGCTTAGTACCGACGGAATGGAAACGGGGACTAACAGGCGTAAAATTGCTATCTTCCACAGGATCGAGAAAGTTTTTTTAGGAAATCTGCGGATGGTTATTGCGCGCACTGCAATAATTGCAAGGATAAAGATCCCACCGGAAAAACTTATTTGCAGCAGATTCATTGTTCCCTCCTCACTCTAATTCTTTTACCATCTGGCGCAGACGTTCAATTTCCTCAGCGGAGAGTTTTCTGCGGCTTAATAGAGTAGCAAAGAGTTTATCTGTACAGCCGCTGTAAAGTTTGCTGATAAGTTCTTCTGTCTCGGCATCCTGAACCTCTTCCTTTGGAATCAGGGCATGGCAGATAAAATTCGGATCCTGCCGCTCAATCGCGCCCTTTTTAATACAGCGCTTAATTAGGGTGTATGTTGTATTGACATTCCATCCTACTTCTTCCTTCAGCTGTTTTGCAATATTTTTTGCTGCCATATCACCTTCTTGCCAGAGGATATTCATAATCTTTAGTTCCGAGTCGAACAGTTTAATGTCCATCTGAGTTCATCTCCTTTCTATGTAATAAGACTGTAGTAGTATTCTCTAAATAAATACTACCACAGTCTTATTAGATTGTCAATAAGGGTTTTGAAAAAATATATAATCAAGCAGGGAAGACAACTTCCCTACTCGCTGTGCCACTTTAGTGGCAAATTTGTGCTGCATCGGTCTGCGCATAAAAATAGCGCGGAAAGTGGCAACACTTTCCGCGCTATTTTTGTATGAAAAATTAGTTTAGCTCGTCCACCAGTTTCTTCAGTGCCGCGAGTGCTTCATCCGGAAGTTTGTCGTAGCCTTCCTTCTTTGTCGCGAAATCCTCAACAGCCTTTACGCGGGTCTGCATTGCCGCTTTTAACTGTGCCTTGTAGTCCGCATCGTCAAGGTTCGGTGTGAAATTGTCGGAGGTCTTGCCATCCCAGTTGTACATGATCTCGATATCCTCGAACGGTCCCCACTTCTCGAAGTTTGCTCTGCCCTCTACGATCGTTTCAAGGATGCCTAGAGTATCCGCAGGTTTTACTTTCTGTCCCATAAAGTCGCCAGTGTTGACGATATAGCATGCAACATTCTTCTCCTCAACGAGCTTCTTGAACTTCTCGTAGTCGTTTACCAGAGGATAGGTGCGGAATGGGTTTGCATATGGCACAATGCGGATTGCATTTAAATCGGTGCCTGCGGCAACGCGCTCCGCAGTTGAAGTCTTTGTCGCAAGGGTAGCACCCATAACGGAAGCGAGTGCGGAACCTTTAAGTTTTACTACCGGCGGGATAGTCGGGTCTTTCATAATCCAGAAGATCGCATTTACTGGTGCGTCAATCTTATCTACGCGGTTTGGTGACCAGAGCTTGGACTTGATCGCGCGGCCGTTGCCATTGCGAATATCCTCAGTGACAAGCTGAATTTTGCCGTCTTCGTCCATTGTGCAGGAGCAGTTTTGTGCGGAGAGCAGATAAGCGTTGTCCGGGCAGCCCGTCGGGTAGTCCGCCGTCTTGTCGAAATAGGTTGGCTCTAAAGCGATGGATGCGCAGGTATCGGAGTTGATGATGAATGCATCATCGTGGAGAACCTTGATGCCGCCGTCCTTATCGTACTTGCCATTATGCTTTGCATGGGTCAGTGTGGACTTGCCGGAGCCGGACAGACCGTATACGGAAGCGACAAATTTCTTGCCGTCCGGAAGTGAGTATTCTTTCTGTCCGCCATGGCAGGACGCATAGCCGTTGCGGTTTGCGATCGCCCATGCCATTGTGAGTGTGCCCTTCTTATGCTCGCCGAAATATCTCATTCCGAGAATGGCAGCACAGTTTTGGTTCGTATCAAAATAGCAGAGAGTGAGCGGATCGGAGAGGCAGCTATAGTCCACATCCGGGCGGTTGCCAGGAATCCACTGCGGGTCGGAGAAGATATAGATATCTGGCTCCTTGCCGTTGCCGACTGGTTTGGAAACCTTGTACATCTTCACATATTCATCGGACATATACTGGAAATTGATCATCCAGTTGTAAAGAAGATTCTCCTCGCCTTCCGGAATAAGAAGATGAGCTTTTACCATAAATTCAGGGTCAAGGCCAACAAAGCATTCCGCATGGTACATTGTCTTCCAGCGGGTCTCATAGACGGCATCCATAACCACCTTGTCAAGTTTTGCATCGTCAACGCCAGGCTCGCCCTTGATGCGGCGCGCTGCAGCGTAGCGTCCAGTAACTGCACCGTCATTGAAAAGAAGAACTTTCGCATCCTTTTCAAGACCGAATTCTTCGCCGCGCAGTACCGGCATATCAGTAACAACAGTTCCTGGGGAATTCTTGGCCAGATCGTAAGCTTCCTTTAAGGTGTTTACTTTCACAACATTATTGCCGTAGAAAGCCGCCTCAATAATGGAGCGAGTTTTGGAAAAGCCGACTTTGCCAGCTCCGATTTCGCTCTGCTTGTAATAAGCCTTTGTAGACATAATCAAATCCTCCTGTTAATCTATTTTCCATTTATTTTGTAAATAAACGGGTTCATTTTAAGTATAATTATCCGGAATGTAAATGTCAATACGCGAACCATGAAAAAAAGATAAAATTTGCTTGTTCATCTAATCGTTTTTCGGTGCAGAGGGGGCATTTACGTTTTGCAGATATTCGCCGCGAGTCGCAGTTAATTTTGACTCGCTGACCGATGTGCGAAACGACATTGTTTTTATTATTTTGCCGTTGGTATTGTCGATCACGGCAATCTGAACATCCGCGGCACTGTCCTCCAACAAGTATTTTGCATCTCCGATCGACAGAGAGCGAGTGCCGTCAGGTTCCGTCCCGTAGTGAATGGCAGTGGAAAAAGACTGGGAATTTCCGGTATCGTCGCTGATACATTCAAAGAAGGTTTCATTTTGGTTATCGGCAAACAGAAAATATTCTTTTTTTTCTTCTGCTGCCAGGTTAAGTTTCTCAAGATTCTTTCCCGCGGAAATATTGTTTATCAGCGCGAGGATGCGCGCATCGTTAAAGAGCGCGGAACCTTCACGAATATAGATGCAGCTGCTGTATTTTTTATTGGAGAGCAGAAGTAAATTGCTGTCCAAATTTTTTTGCCAGGAGAATCGGTTGGTGGTGGTCTGCGCGTACTGAAGGTAGTCCTTATCCCACTGTTCGTAAGCTTTATCCCCCTTGTGGCTGGAAAAATGAAAATTGTCCACGAGGTATTGTCCGAGGTAGGAAGTAATTTTGCACGCGCCGGAAAAGTTTAAGTGATCCGCGTCCTTTAAATCGGTGTGAAAGTTGACAATATTTTCCATTTTAAGGAAATTTAAGTAAGGAACTCCATATTCTTCTGCGATATCCGCAGCGAGGTTTGCCTCCCTTTGTTTGGTGGTGGAGGCCGGGAACGGCAGATAGGTAAGTACGACCTCAATCCCCTGACTCTGGCAGAGTTCGATTGCCTTGCGAAGGTAAATTACGCCGTTTGTGTTTTCAGGTGATTTATCCTCGTCGGAGATCGGAACGAATTTTTTGGGAACCGCTACAGTAAAGTAGGGGATCGCGCCGTGGTTGACCGAGTAAATTACATTAAAGTCTTCCTTGGTCAGCTCATTCCAACGGTTGTGATAAATACTTAATTTCCATAAAAATTCCAGCCGTTCCTCCGGCTCAAAAATATCCTCCATGGCCAGCCATTTATTCCTGGTAAGGGGGAAGGCATCCCAAATACTGTGTGCCTGCTGGATGGTGGTATTGGACATAATATTGCTTGAAAGTTTGGAGCAGTCAATAAAAATAAGCTTGGGTTTTGTATAGTCTAGTACGTTTTTTATAAGCCAGTAAGTTGCTGGAAGGTTCATGCCATTGCCGCCAAAATTGTAGGAGGTAATGCCATATTCCTCCCACAATTCCTGTGGAAGGAAGCCATTGATTACATGGCTTGTGCCAAAATACATGGCATCGTAGCTGGTTTCCTGTTTAAAAAAGAGCGAGAGGCGGGCTTTTGCACTTTTGCCTTCCAAGATAAAGGAAACCATGAAGATAAGAAAGGTTAACCCGGTGACAAAGAGGATGGAGCGCAGCAGTTTTTTCCACGCTCCATTTTTTTTATTCCACATAGAATACCACGTCCTTCTTTTTTGCGAGAGTTACTCCGGGCGCGGCAGGATAGCCGACCGCCGCCATACACCATACCCTGTGATTTGCAGGAATGCCGTAAGAAGTAAGCAGCACACGGATTCTCGGCTCGTCGCACAGCGTCATTAAGGCATTGAGCCACACGGAGCCAAGTCCGTAGGAATGCGCGGCAAGAAAAATATTTTGCGCGGCGCAGGAAGCGTCCTGGCAGCCGTCCGGATTGCGCGTGTCGTTGGAGATCAAAATCAGGCATGGAGGCTGCTCAAAGCCATAGAAATTGACTTTTTTCTCCTTTGCGACCTCCTTGATGGTTTCCTTTAGAATGGAAATTTTTTCTGTATTCTGCAATACGGTAAAACGCCAGGTCTGCATATTATGTCCGCTTGGTGCGTGGTATGCCGCTTGTAAAATCATGTCAAGAAGCTCGCGCGGAACGGGCTTTTCTAAGAATTTGCGGATGCTGCGGCGCGTTAGGATTGCATTGATTACCGAGTTCATTAAATCTTTGTCCCCCTGATTTTTCCAGATCTCGCGAAGTTTCCTGCGGTCGATCTTTCCCATGCGGTTGCGCGGAAGTTCCGGGAGCAAGACATAGTGCTGCGGCAATTTGTAGCGTTCCATGCGAGGGGCGAAGAAGGACTGAATCCCCGCCTCGGAAAACTGTTCGGGAACCCCGGTCTTATCCTCAGAAGTTTGTACTGTCTGTATTACTACAAATAGTACAGGAACTTGTCCAAGCACATTGTTCGGGTCAGAAACGCCAATGCAGGCACACTCGCGAATGAGGGAGTATTCGCTGGCAATATTTTCCACCTCGATCGGAGAAACTTTCTCGCCGCCCACATTGATAATATCATCGGCGCGCCCTAACATATATACATAGCCGTCCTCGTCCGTGTAGACCATATCACTTGTGATAAGCCAGCCGTCCTTTAGCGTCTCGGCGGTCAGTTCATCGCGCTGCCAGTAGCCCGCCATAATCATATCGCCCTTTAATGCCATTCGCCCTGGATGAAGGGCATCACTTTTTTCCATCGGGAAACCATTCTCGTCAAGCACACGCACCAAAACTTGCGGGAGAGGTTTTCCCACTGCCCCGACTTTCTCGCTTCTAGCAATCTCGCTTACATTGGTAAAGAGCGCGCCGCCGGACTCGGAAGACCCCCAGGTATTAAAGATGGTGGTGTCAGGAAGCTGCTTGGTCAGGCGTTTGCGCTGCTCAATAGTAAGTGAGCCTGCGCCGATCTCAATATAGCGAAATTTTCCCATAACGCGGACAAATGCCTCCTGCATCTGGGCGCGCAGAATCTCCATTGAGGCGGGAACTGCTGCCAGTGCGGTACAGTCAAATGCCTCCTGATTTAACTCGATCTCCCTCGCAAAAGCAAAGCCATTTTGCAGCACGATGGTCGCGCCGGTATAGAGCGTGGCGCGCAGAACGCGCAGGGCGAAAGAATGATTGAGCGGAAGCGGCAAAAGCAGGCGTTCATCCGGTCTTATACCAATTCCTTCGATGGTGTTGGAAAGAATATGAAAAACGGATTTGTAGGAGAGAATTACTCCTTTTGGTTTGCCCGTTGTCCCCGTGGTGAATAAAATTTCTGCCATATCATTTTCGTCGGGAAGGATATATTCAAGGATCTCCTCCGGTGCGGGGGAAGCGTAAAGTTTTTTTAGCGAGAGGAGGCGAAATCCCTCCTCACAGTCCTTCATCGGCTTGTCCGTAAGGAATAGTACCGCCTGTGCATCCTTGTAGACTAAGGCGGAATTTTCAGGTGTGCTGTTTTTGTCAATAAAGACCGCGACCGCGCCAATATACTGAATACCGAGATAGACCGCGACCATCTCCGGCTTGGAAAGTGCAGTAAAGAGAACGCGATCCCCACGGTTTATCCCTATCTGGGCAAGGTTCGCGCCGATGGCACGGATTTTGTCTGCAAGCACCTTGTAGGTGAGCGTGTCTTTTTTAAATGCGACTGCGATCTTCTCCGGCTGCGAAACTGCGAGTTCAAAAATGCGGTGGATTAAAGTATCAAACATAATCCCTCCGATTTAGACATATTTTTCAAGCAGTTCCACCATTGCATCGATGGAGTTGAAATTTTCCGGCAGAATGTCCTCGTAGGGAAGAACAACATTAAACTCCATCGAGAGGGCGGAGATAATTCCCACCATGGTCAGCGAGTCAAGAATTCCGTCGTCCACAAGTTCATTGGAACTTTCGAAATCGATTTCTGGATAATTGTCTGCAAGCACCTGTTTTACCTTTTCTCTCATAATAAAATACACTCCTTTTCCGCGCAGCTAGATTTTTCCATTCCCTGCGCCGCGCGACTCAATGATTGAGAATGGAAAAAATTCGTCAAAATGCACAAGTAAAATCTATAGAAAACGGCAAAAATAAAAGAACTTTTGTCGTTGGCTATAATAGTTAAAAGCCTCCATATACAAAATCGCTTGGGTTAAATGCGGCACCGTACATACCGAAAATCAGCAGCGTAATAATTCCGCCGTAGTAGACAAGCCAGCGAAGGATAAGGGGTTGTCTTGAAAGCTCATTTCGAATAAGAACGCGCCCGCCAAGGATATCCGATACCCAGATCAGCAAAAGACCAACAAAGACCACACAGAAATTCTTGTAGTCGAGTCCATGTTGGTAAATACTTCCGTCCACGGCGGTATAGAGTCTGGACTCCCGAAAAAGATTTGAAACCAGAGAGAAAAAACCGCCAAGCGAACCAGTTACCGTAAGCATTCGCCCGATCACAAACAAAAAATACGTCCGCGTCATCTGAAAAAGTTTCCAGCCAAAAGATTCTGTGTCGATATGCAGTTTTTTTGTCCATTTTTTAAAATCCGGTGCGAGAACTGTGCCGAGGATAATCAAAATCCCCCAGTAGCAGCCCCAGACAACATAGTCCGCGCCCGTACCATGCCATAGTCCGGTGAGAATCCAGACGATGGAGAGCGGGATGGCACAGGAAAAGATTTGTCCGGGACGGTTGCCATATTTTTTGCGTATATTGACGGAAGTCTTCATAAAGCGCGGACTCATTGCGATCGGCATATAGACGTAGTCCTTAAACCATGTGCCGAGTGTGATATGCCAGCGTCTCCAGAATTCCGCCGCATTTTTGGAAAAGAACGGGTGTTTGAAATTCTCGTCCAAAGTAACGCCCATCGTCTGCGCCGCCCCGATAACAATGTCCATGCAGCCGGAAAAATCTGCGTAGAGTTCCACGGCGCAAAGGGTGATGGCAAGAAAAATTTCAAATCCGGCAAAGGTATCCGGCGCGGCAAAAACCGTCCCCGTGTACAGTGCGATCCGATCGGCAACCACCATCTTTTTTAGAAATCCCCAGAGCATACGCTGTAGCCCTAGGCAGACACGCTCATACGAAAATCCGGGAAGTTCGCCAAACTGTGCTAAAAGCTTGTCATACCGGCCGATCGGTCCCTGCACGATATGCGGGAAATAGGAGGTGCAGACAAGCAGACGGAAATAGTCATGCTCGCATTTTGCCTTTTTCCAGTACAGATCGAGCAGATAGCCGACGCTTGAAAAAGTGTAGTAGGAAAGTCCGAGCGGTATAAGGACGCGCCCAGGCGTTAAAAGTCCCGATAGCTTTGCAACCTCTTTAAAGCCGAGGAGTTTTCCGATTTTGACATAGAATAAAATGCCGAGGATAATGAAAAAGGCAAGCAGCAGAAATTTTTTCGCCTGCTTTTTGTATCCTGCAAAAAGCACCGCTGCTTCCTTTGGGGTCAGTCCCTCCTTTTCTGTCTCATAACCAGAGTAAATATGTTCGATAATACGTCCCGTCCCATATACAACAAGAGATGTTCCGATCACCACCGCGAGCATATGAAAACCCGCAGCAAGTTTGTAAAAATAAATATTTCCGATTAAGATCACTATCTGGCGCAGCCTTACGCGCGGCATCAGAAGATAGATAATGAGGAAAATCGCGAAAAAGAGGATGAACTGTAGTGAATTGTATGTCATGGCAGCAGAGAAAATCCTTTCTGTTATCTTTAAAGAGCATAAGTTCTGGTATCCGCTGTGCGAATGTGCATAATGCCCCGTTGAGTATAGCAGAAAATATAACATATTTCAACCATTTTTTTGTGTCATATTATTGTCAGTTAAGCATTTTGCGGGTCTTAATCATTTTATTTCTGGGTCGAGATCCATTTTTCCATCTGCGTTTTGATTGTAGCAAATGGTGCTGGTCCAAGCTCTAATAAAAAGGTATGGAAAGCTAATGGAGTAAATTTTTTTCCCAGTTCTTTTTCTGCCTTTGCTTTCAGATCGATAAATTCAAGATAGCCAACACAGTACGGAAGATATGAGCAGGCTTCTGCCAAGATCGACTGGTAGATATCCTCCGCCGTCGCCTCATCAATGCCGTAATCCTCCCAGAATTTAGCGGTAGTCTTCTTATCCCAGCCAGTATAGTGAATGCCGATCTCCGTCAGACCGTACAGAGAGAGGATGGCGGTCATATTATTGCGGCAGAACTCGGCGAGTGTGTCGTCAAAGCCAGCGAGTGTATAGCTGTAAAGTTCCGCGTAGGTTCCCCAGCCCTCCGTGTAGCCGCTCGTGCGCAAAAGCTGTTTTAATGGTTCCGGATCAGTGCTTAAATAAAATACATTTTGGTAGAGATGTCCCGGATAGCCCTCGTGCGCAAGTGTGGTAAAAATATCTGACATATTATAATCCGGATTTTGGTTGATGTAGATATTGTTGTTGTTGCGGTCATCAAATGGCGGGACTAAGTACATGGCAGGGCTTAGATATTTCTGGAGGGATTTATGGACATATTTTACCGAATAATCCACATCATCCAGAGCTGGAAAATCTGTTTTGATTGCATTTTTCAGGAATTCAAGCCCTTCTGCCGGGTCGGTGGCGGGGTAGCTAAGCGCGCTGTAGCGATCGTAGAGGGTGGAGTCGGAAAATTGTGCCGCACTCATCGCGACAAGAGAACTTTGCACGGCGGTGTTCAGGCGTTTTTGCATCTCTTTTACGCTCATTGAAGATCCCGTTTCATAGCGGACAAGTGCTTCAAAATAGTCGGCTCCATCCGGAAGTGCGCACACACCGCCCTGGTATACCGCTGTTCCTTTTAATTCGGTCAGTGTGTCGATCAGCAGTTCGTAGGCAGGAACAACGCTGTTTAGCACCGCATCGCGATTTTGTTCCTGATAGAGTGTAATTTCGTCCCTGGTCAGCCCGTCAAAATTTTCTACCGTATTATCAAAATACTCGATCAAAAGATTTTCTTCCGGGTTCTTAATATACTCCCTGCACTGGGAGATAATCTCCTCGGCGACCGATTCGCTCATAAAATTTCCAGCGGCAGATTTCTCTCGCTCGTACTGTGCGATCCCCTCAAAGTACTCTTTTGTACAAGCCAGGAGTTTTAAGTAGGTTTCAATA
This sequence comes from uncultured Lachnospiraceae bacterium, assembly GCA_910577165.1. Taxonomy (GTDB): domain Bacteria; phylum Bacillota; class Clostridia; order Lachnospirales; family Lachnospiraceae; genus RGIG4057. The sequence goes on along the minus strand of CAJTLX010000040.1, from coordinate 17,127 downwards.
TCTTCCTTGGTGTAGAAATGGTATTCTGCAAGCAGAAGCGGAAGCTGCGCCTGAAACCCTGTGGTAGGACCGAGCGGCTCAGCGTAATACTGATATTTGCTGAGTGCAAGATTGGTATCGATCGTAAATAAAATGCAGTCGTAGAGAACCTGTTCTTTGGCGGAGAGTGTGTCATAGTCAAAGGAGAGAAGTTTCTCGCGGGTCGCCTCAATTTCCGGAATTCCCTCTGTTACTAACTTTTGGGAATAATTTCCAAAAGTAACCTCCTCCATCGAAATATCATAGTTTTCAGGGTGTGCAAGACTGTAGTGCAGTGTGAGCGTATCCGCTGCCACCTCGCTGCGGTAGAGTTCGTCGGTAAACTCCTTAAAAGAAGCATTCGGTGTGCTTTCTTTCTCCGGCGGATTTTTCGCGCCGCAGGCGCAGGAAAAAACCATAAAGAGGGAGAGAAGGAGCGGGAGTACCCGCCTTTGGATAAGATGTTTCATAACATAAGCCTCATTTCTTGAATTGGTTCATTCTATGCAAAACTTCCTGTAATTACCCTACTATCTTAACAGAAAATGCCGTATTTTACAATCCTAAAAAATACAGGTGTTTGTCGCGGCTTAAGTTTTTTTTTAATTCAGCCGATAAATGCAAAAGACGGAAACGATACCAAAAGGAAACGGAGGAGATTAATATGAGGATTACATCGGCACCGGAGAATGCCAATGCGGTGGCTAAAACAACTGGAAATAAGGAGCAGGTGCAGAAGTCTTTCTACCAGGAAGGGCAGATTATTGAGGGGACGGTTGTGGACGTGGACGATAAGGTGTCCATCGATTTTTCGGGGCGCAAGCTAAGTTTTCCCAAAGAGTCCGTGCCAGATGCTGCCAGGGGGCAAGTGCGCCGTTTCCAGGTACTTTCTTCTGGTTCGAAGGGAATCGCGCTAAAGGAAGTTGGTGCGCAGACCGCAGGAAATTTTGGCGGTGTCGCCTCGCTTAAAGTGGACAATATGCGGATTTTGGCAGCCTACGAGGAAAGGGAGGAGAGCGAGGCTAAGGAGGAAGAGGAGGGAGCAAAGCGGATAACCGGCGAGGATTACGAGGATCTTTGCAAGGAGAACTACACACTTGAGGGATTTAATTTGACCAGACTATCCCGCGCCATCGAGCGGATCAAGACAAACAGGGAATCCAGACAGGAGGAGATCAGCTTACGGCAGGAGAGGAAAAAAGAGGAGAAGGATGAGATCAGACAGATGGCAGAGCACGCGCTAAATAATCATCCGTTAGCAAATTATTTGACTTCTCTTTTATCCCAGGCGAATATTCCGGTGACACAGGAGAAAATAGATGAGCTTGCGGACGCGCTCTCACGGGGAGTAGAAGCGGTCTCCACACTTGATGATAAGGCGAAAGCCTATCTGATTGGCAGTGAACTCGCACCGGATATTACAAATTTATATAAGGCGGCACATAGTGGCGCAGGAAAAGTTGAGGCACTTTCGGAGGAAGTCTGGAAGGAGCTTTCTCCATCCGCGGAGAAAGTGCTTGCCCAGGCAGGACTTGCGGCGGACGAGGAAGGGCTTTCAAATGCGCGCTGGCTGATGGAACATGACCTTGCACTAACTGCTGAAAACCTTATCTACAAACAGGAATTGGACGAATTGGCGAAGAATTGCCCGCCGGAGGAGATCTTAAAAAAAGCGGTGGAAACCGTGGCGAATGGGGAAACTGCTGCCGCGACAGAGCTTTCTATGAAGCCGGGGGAGGTTTTGTTAGAGAAACGCGCTATCCGCTATGTGCAGGAGTTTGCCGAGATTTTGCCGGAGACGGTGGATGCGGCAGCGGCAAAGGTAAAATCCGAGGGAAAGGATGTGGGTTCTCTCTCGCTTTCTTTCTTAAAGCAAGTACAAAACCTGCTTTCCGAGGGCAGGATGGAGAATGTACAGATTCAGGATATTACCGCGCGCAGACAGCTTGAGGAGATCCGCTTTATGTTGACAGCACAGGTGGGCACAAGGCTTTTGCATCAGGGGGTTCGCCTGGATACGGACGGATTAGAAAAAATTGTAAATGAACTGCGCGAAGTGGAGAACGAGTATTACAAAAATCTTTACCGCGAGGTTGGCGGGGATGTGACGGATACTGAGAATATCGCGCTTTTGCGCGAGACAGACGAGGCAGTTTCGCAGTTAAAGACCGCTCCTGCCTATGTACTTGGCGTAACCTTTACGGTGCGCACTGTGCAGACAATATCCACTCTGTCAGAGGTGGGCGAGCAGGTTAAGGTGCAGTTTGAGGGCGCGATGGAGCGTTACGAGGCACTGATGACCAAACCCAGAGCGGATATGGGTGATTCCATCCGCACAGCATTCCGCAATGTGGATGAAGTATTAAATGGTATGGGGCTTGAGGCAACACCGGAAAACAGCCGTGCAGTGCGGATTATGGCATACAGTCATATCGAGCTGACCGTGGAAAATCTTGATGAGATGAAGTTCTATGACGCGAAAGTGCAGAGTCTTCTTGACAATCTGAATCCAGCGGCGTGTGCAAGCCTGATAAAGAAGGGGATTAACCCACTTGATATGCCGGTGGATCAACTGAATGCTGAGCTAGTTAAACTGCGCGAGGAGGAAGGAGCTACCACCCAAGAAAAATATAGTAATTATTTATTGATGCTCGATCAGAAGAAGGAGCTTACCAGCGAGGAGAGGGAATCCTACATTGGCATTTACCGCCTGTTAAACCAAGTTACAAAATCAGATGGCGCGGCGATAGGTGTACTGGCAGCATCAAAGCGCGAGGTTACGCTCGCAAATCTGCTCTCGGCGGTGCGCACTAGGAAAAAGGGCAGTGTGGATGCGACCGTGGATGATGCCTTTGGCGGTATTTCGGCAAGTATTCAGGGCAAGAGCATTTCCGAGCAGATCGGGGCGGCGTTTGCCTACGGACAGAGGATGGCGGAGAGGGCGGCAGAGGATCTTACCCCGCAGAAGCTTGATGAGATCGGAGGCAGCGAGGCGGCGATGGAGATGACCATGGAGGAAATTTCCCGCGCGCTAAAATATGCGGACAATTCTTCTGAGGCAGGGCAATTCTCTGCACAGAGGGCGGAAGAAATTGTGGAGACGGTCGCGGGAAGCGGCGCGGAACAGGCATTTCTTACGCGTTTCTCCCAGGAAAAGAGCGTGCGCACGATCCGTGCGGCGCGCCATCTCCTTGGCGGTGCGAGTGTGCAGGAACGCATCAGCCAGCTTGCCGCCCAATATGGAGAAGAGGCAGAGTTTCCAGAAATTGACATGGAAAAGGCAATAAATTCGGAGAATCTTCAAAATATGGTTGAGGAATGGGCGGATTCTGCCGATAAAATGATCGATACGGTCTTTGACCATCGTTCACTGACCGGCGCGGACAGTATGCTTTTACTTAGCTTGCAGGGCGCGGTAAAGCTGACGAGAAATCTTGCAAGGAAGGAATTTTATGAGATTCCGCTCAAAGGGGAAAGCGGTTTTGTAAAAATGAATTTGACCGTTATGCATTCGGGAGGTGCGGGCGGCAATGTGTCCATCCATTTTAAGGCGAAGAGCAGTGTGCAGGCGGACGGCATGACGGTGATGGAAGATGTGGATATCTCGCTGAAAATTGAGAGACAGAGTGTAAGCGGCTATGTTGTGACCGGATCGCGGCAGGTGCTTGACAATATACAAAAAAAGGAAGAGAGAATCCGACAATCTCTGATGGAGCAGGGATTTGAGGTAGTACGGTGGAATTATGGACTTTTGACAAAACCGGCAAAATTAGGCGAGGCGCAGGGGATACCAACCGCGCAGAACCAGCCGGGGGATAGTGCAGGGACGGGTGTGACACGGACGGATAACTTGTACCTGGCAGCAAGAACAGTGATTAAGGCAGCAGTGGAGTAATAGCTGCGGGCAGCAGAAAGGACGGGTATAAGCAATGAGAATCAATCACAATATTCCAGCATTAAAGGCAAACAATTCTTTGGGGAGGACGACAAGCGCGCTAGACAAAAGTTTGGAGCGTCTTTCCTCCGGCTATCGCATCAACCGCGCGGCGGACGATGCGGCGGGAATGGCAATCTCGCAGAAGATGAAGACGCAGATCAAGGGGCTTGACCAGGCGAGCCGCAACGCAGCGGACGGTATTTCGGTAATCCAGATTGCGGAGGGCGCGCTCCAGGAAGTGGAGTCGATGGTGCAGCGTATGCGTGAACTTTCGGTGCAGGCCGCCAACGGTACCAACACGGATTCCGACCGTCAGGCGATCCAGCAGGAGATCGATCAGTTAAATGAGGAGATCGACCGGATCTCCGTTGTGACTGAGTACAATACAATGCCGTTGCTTGACGGCAATTTAAATTGTCAGTCCTACTCCAGTGTGGATACGGTATCACTGCTCTCTCTTTCGGATACGGTGGATAAGGGGGACTACGCGCTTACCGTAACACAGGATGCAAGACAGGCGGTAGTTGCAGGGATTCAGCTTGGCTCAAGTGCGGATGAGGTGATTGGGGTATCCGGCACCATCAATATCAATGGCTGCGCGATTGAGGTACATGCGGGGGAGACCGTGGGCGCACTCTACTCGGAGATCCGCGCGACCTGCGACAGAATGAGTATTACTGCTTTTGTCGGGAGCGCGGGTGCGGATCCGGATGACGACGAGGCGATTGCAGGCTACACGCAGGAGAGCATTGAGGATGGCGGGGAACTGATCCTGGTAAGTCAGGGGTACGGATCCGAACATTCCATTGAGGTCTACTGCGACAGTGAGGAACTGCGCGACTGGCTTGGCTTTGGGGATGGCAGAGGAGTTAAGGCGCAGGGTGTGGATGCGAAGGCCATAATCGGCGAGGAAGGCTACAGCCGAACGGCAACCGTTTCCGGCGCGGGAAATGTCTTAACAGTAACCGACTTAAACGGGTTTGAAATGAAGTTTGAAGTTGCACCGGGAACTTCGGGTTCCAGTTTTACCGATGCAAATGTGGATGGTACCGAGGCCAGTGTGGACGATGAGGGAGAGGAAGTCGAGGTGATTGTTACCGTACTTTCCGCAGGACCGATGGATTTACAGATCGGCGCGAACGAAGGGCAGATGATGGAGGTGCGTGTGCCGGAGGTCAGCACGAAGACGCTCGGTGTAAATATGGTTAATGTCGGCACGCAGGACGGTGCGTGCAAAGCCATTGAGCAGTGTGATGTAGCGATTGATATGGTGTCCGCCATCCGCGCAAAACTCGGTGCTTACGAGAATCGGCTTGACCATGCAATCGCAAACTTAAAGGTGTCCTCGGAAAATATTTCGGAGGCACTCTCCCGCATTGAGGATACGGATATGGCGGAGGAAATGACCACCTACACCCAGAAAAACGTACTTTCACAGGCAGGTACTTCAATGCTTGCCCAGGCGAACGAGAGACCCCAGACAATACTGTCCCTGCTCCAATAGAGTAATGTGGGTAGTTAGGTAAAGTGAGGTTTTTGGAATGGACAGAGAACGGCTAAAGGAATTTACTTTCCGGGTTACACAGGCTTCGCGCACGGAACTGATTGTAATTATGTATGATGTGATTCTCTCGGATACGAAAGCCGCCAGAAAGGCACTTTTAGATGGGGACAGAGAAGGGTATGAACGCGAGATCAAGCACGCACAGCGTTTTTTAAATGAGTTGATGGGCGCACTTGACTATCAGTATGAGATCTCCTACGATCTTTTAAGTCTCTATTCTTTTGTGAATAAATCACTGACGAGGGCGTGCGTAAGACAGGAGATCGCAGAACTTTCTGCAGCGGACAATGTTATTGCGGGACTGAGATCTTCCTTTCGAGAGATTGCCACAAAGGATGAGGATGGACCGGTTATGCGCAATACGGAGCAAGTGTATGCGGGGCTGACTTATGGCAGGGGAAGTTTAAACGAATCCTCCCTTGATCTGAATGGAACAAAAAGAGGATTTATGGCATAAGAGGCGGGAAGGATGTTGAGTGAGGAAAATAATAGGCACGGAAAGAAAAAGAAGGGGCATCCATTTTTCTGGGTAATATTAGAAATTTTTTCCTTGTTGGTGATGTTTGTTGCCGGTGTTTTGGCAGTGCGGGAGGCGGACGAGAGGGGAAAAATTTCCTTTAGCCGCCATCCGCTTATTGCGATTGTGGGGGTGGCGGACTCTTTTTTGGCAGATCAGGAAGTGCTTGCCGCTACAAAGTCGGTAGGCGATACACAAAATACAGAACAGAAAGCAGAGGAAAAGGGGGAGGATACCCCGGAAAAAGCCCCGGAGGAACCCAAAGAAGACGGGGAAACCTTGGGGAAAGCCGGGGAGGATGAGGAAATTTTCGATGGTCCGGTGATCGCACTTACTTTTGATGATGGTCCATTTACGGCGGTGACCAACCGGATTTTGGATGTGCTGATGGAATACGATGCCGGCGCGACGTTCTTTGTGGTTGGCAGCAGAATTGAAATGTACTCGGACACATTGAAAAGGATCTATGAGAACGGTTTTGAGGTGGCGAATCATACCTGGTCTCACAAAAATTTGGACAAGCTTGCTGATGAGGAGATCGAAAAGGAGATTGGGGATACAGAGGATATGTTAAATAAATATATACCGGTCGGAAACGTTTTGTTACGTCCTCCGTATGGCAGCGCGAATGAGACTGTGCGTGCCCTTGCAGGAACTTCCCTGATCAACTGGTCTTTGGATTCGCAGGACTGGAAAAGCAGGGACGCGGACAAAATTATCCAGCATGTTCTTGATACGGTGCAGGATGGCGATATTATCCTGATGCATGATCTATATGATTGTACCGCCGAGGCGGTGGAATCTTTGGTGCCGGAATTGATAGAGAGAGGGTATCGCTTGGTGTCCGTCTCGGAGTTGTTCCGCACGAAAAAAATTCCTCTGGAAGAGGGCATTTTATACCGGAAGCCGGGAGATCATTACTAAGAAATAGAAAAATCGGCAAAAATTCCATCAAAATATACGAAATTCCTTGACAAATGGTCGCAATGAGTTTATAAATTTAGATGTAGGTAAAATCCGTTCTACTTTATCAACGATAAGTAGGTTTTATTTATGGCCGGAAAAATGACATTCCGGAAAACAAATCCGAATATTCCAGAGGAGGAGAAATTTCATGAACAAGTCAGAGTTAGTTGCAGCAATGTCGGACAGAGCAGAGTTATCCAAGAAGGATACCGAGAAGGCACTGAAGGCGTTCATTGATGTTGTTACCGAGGAGCTGGTAAAGGGCGAGAAGATTCAGCTTGTTGGATTCGGTACATTCGAGGTGGCAGAGAGAGCCGCAAGAGAAGGCAAGAATCCTCAGACAGGCAAGAAGATCAAGATCGCAGCTTCGAAGGCTCCGAAATTTAAGGCTGGAAAAGCTTTAAAGGATGTCGTAAACAACTAGGCAAAACACGGCTTAAGGCTGTTTTGAAGGTTTGTTCTTCAAAGCAGCCTTTTTCTTCCCATTTTGCGGTATGTTTTGAATACTGCCACGGGAGAGTGATAACAGAAAGAGTAGGAGAAATATGAGATTAGATAAATTTTTAAAAGTTTCCCGCCTAATCAAGCGCAGGACAGTTGCAAATGACGCTTGCGACGCGGGAAGAGTGATGATCAATGACAGGCCGGCAAAGGCTTCTGCCAATGTCAAAGTGGGGGATATTATTGAAATTGGATTCGGGGGCAAGGCGGTGCGTGTCGAAGTCTTAAATGTGGCGGAAACCATCAAAAAAGAGGAGGCAAAAGAATTGTTTCGCTATCTCTAACTGACCTTTGCCAAAGCGGAGAGTTCTTTTTTTCGCATATTCCGCATATGGATTAGGGAGGAAAGATGCGAGAGGAGCATGGCGGTGGAGGAGAAGAAAAGCCAAAAGCATACATTTTATATGCAGGATCGGAAGGAACTTCATCTGAGCGGCGTTTTAGATGTGCGCTCATTTGATGAGCAGGAGGCTGTCCTGGATACGGAGATGGGCGTTCTGATTATACGGGGGAACAGTCTTCATATGGGGCGTTTTACGTTGGAGAAGGGCGAGATTGATATTGACGGCAGAGTGGACAGCTTTGTGTATACAGATAAAAAAGGCCGGGGCAAAAATGGAGAATCCTTTTTCGCCAGGCTGCTTCGATAATGGGGGGAAGCCTGTGAATGATGCATTGATTCCGGAACTGGAACTCCTGGCTTTTTCCTTTCTCTCCGGCGCGATTTGTTTTTTTGTTTATGATCTGCTGCTTGTGCTTAGGATTTTTTTCCGACCGGTCTGGCTGTTTGAAAAGACGGAGGATATTCTCTATTGGCTGGCGGCATCCTTCTTTGTTTTTTCGGTGATCTATATAAAGAACAGCGGGGTGATCCGCGCGTACTCGATCGCGGGGATGCTTGTGGGGATGCTTCTCTACCGGGCGATAATGCGCGATCGGATGACGGCATTTGCCGTGAAAAAATCGAATTCCATCAAAAAATGGTTTAGCAGGAAGGCAGAACCAATAAGAAAAAAGAAATTGGAATTGCAAACGAAGCGCAGACAGAGTAAAATAGAAAAGAAGGAACAAAAAAAGGTCAGAAAAGAGCTGAGGAAAAAAAAGAAAGAAAGGAGGAAGTGCCGTGAGAAAAGGAAGAAGAAGGAATAAGAAAAAGAAAAAGAGGACGACGGGTTTTGGTCTGTTGACTTTATTAACTATATGTCTGTGCGCTGTGGTGCTGTACGCCTCGGCAAATCTGAAAAAGGAGCGGGATGATAAGCTTGTGGTAAAAGAGCAGTTAGAACGTCAAATTGCCGAGATGCAGACGGAATCGCAAAAGCTTGATGTAAAGAAGGACTATATTGGGACAAAAAAATTCGTTGAGGAGATGGCGCGTAAAGTGTTGGGACTTGTATATCCTAATGAAATTGTTTTTGAGGAAAAAGGAGAGGGGGAAGATTAGGGGACTTCTCTCTTTTTTGCGTGTTCTAGGAACTTCAACAATGGACAGCAGGAGTGGGCGGAGCGAAAGTGGTATCTTGAAACGAGTTTTGATAAGAATTTATATAAAAAAATGTCAATCGATTCTGGGTACTACTAACCATTTTTGACAAAAAATTTCATCCGGAGAGGCTATAATCCAGATTGTATAAGTGTACAATAAGGATTTCAAGGGGTGAAGATGGATGAGACGGGATCATGTGATTGAATGGAAAATGCAGAAGGAAGTAAAAAGACGGCTCTGTGGGATCGCGGGGGCATTTGAGAGGCTCTCCGGGAGCATCAATGATTTTGCCGCACCATGGACAGGCATGGAGCAGACACAGCTTGAAAAAATGTTTGACGAGATCTCCATGCCGATCTGCACTGCCTGCAGCGAATGTGGGCGTTGTTGGGGGGAGTTTAGTGAACATAGCCACGCACAGACCGAGCAGCTTTTGTCTGCCATACAGCAGACTGGAGTATTGCCGGGGGAGGAAGAGGAGGAGTATCTTCCCGGATGTAAGCGGCGCAGTGAGCTTTTTGAACAGTTAGAGCGCGGACTTTTGCAGCTGCGCCAAGGGATTGTATGGCGCAACCGAATCAATGAGAGCCGCAACGCTGTCGCCGATCAGCTGACGGAGATGGCGCGCATTGTTGAGGAATTTGCAGGGAATTTAGAGCAGCAGGGCGGAAAGGTATGGGAGGTGCCGCGCAGCATCTATACGAGGCTTTGGTTCAAGCAGATCTGCGCGAGAAAAATGCTTTTGCTTGAGAAAAACGATGGGAGTTTAGAACTGCATTTGACAGCGCGCTGCCGCAGGGGTCACTGTATGACAACCCGCGAGGCGGCGATGATTCTAAGCTGCATTGTCGGGGAAAGCTTAGTGCCGGGGGAGGCTTCGCGCCATGTGATCGGCAAGGATTACTCGGACTATGTTTTTCGCGAGGATGCAAATTTTGAGGTGACTACGGGCGTGGCGCGTGCCGCGCGGGTGGACAGCAGGGTTTCGGGCGATAATTTTTCGTTTCTGTACCCGGAGAGCGGAGAGGTGATTATGTTGCTTTCCGACGGGATGGGCAGTGGGGAAGCTGCCTGCAGAGAGAGTGAGCGGGTGATTGAACTTTTAGAGCAGTTTCTGGAGGCGGGCTTTAAGGAGGAATCTGCCATGCGCCTGATCAACTCTATGCTTGTGTTGCGCACAGAGAACAATATGTTTTCGACGATGGATATTACGGTACTGCACCTGGCAACGGGGATGTGCGATTTTATGAAGGCGGGTGCCGCAGCGACATTTATTCTGCGCGGCGACTGGATGGAGAGTATTTCCTCGACAACGCTGCCCGCAGGAATGCTCTCCTGTGTTTCCTACGATATGAAACAAAAGAAATTATATGAGGGAGATTATGTAATTATGGTCTCGGACGGAATCGTTGAGAGCGATGGGCAGGAGTTTATTACCCGCGCAATTTCGGGCGCGGAGAGCAAGAGTCCGCAGGAAGTTGCCAATGTAATTCTTGAGGCGGCAATGCAGCGGGAAAACTACCAGCCAAGGGATGATATGACGGTGTTAGTCGCGGGACTGACAAAGAGAAATAAGCAGCAGGACAGGGAAAAAATTCCATGAAGAAGCAAAAACCAAAGGGATATGCCTTTTGCAGAGAAATAAAACAATCAATAGAAAAATATCATATGTTGGAAACCGGGGATGGTGTGGTGGCGGGGATCTCCGGCGGAGCGGATTCGCTCTGTTTACTGTATGTTCTATGCGCACTGCAAGAAGAGTACAAACTGCGCCTTGCCGCACTGCATATCAATCATGGGATACGCGGGGAGGAGGCGGATGCGGATGAGGAGTTTGTGCGCCGGGAATGCGAGAAATTAGGTGTTGTGTTCCGGGCACTACACCGGGATGTTCCAGCACTTGCCGCGCAGTGGAAGATGACCGAGGAGGAGGCGGGGCGAAAAGTACGATATGAAGCTTTTCGCGGTGTGGTAGCGGAGCTTGGATACCAAAAGATTGCCGTTGCCCACAATGAGAATGACAGTGCGGAAACTTTTTTGTTTCAGGCATTGCGCGGCAGCGGGGTCAGGGGACTCTCAGGGATCGTGCCGATAAGAGAGGAACAGGGGACTACGATTATTCGACCGCTGCTCTTTGTTTCCCGCGCGCGGATTGAAGAATTTTTGGCGGAGGGGGGACATCCTTTCTGCACGGACAGGACGAACCTTTCAAAAGATTATACGCGCAACCGCATTCGCAATGAGTTGTTGCCGATGGCGGCAGAGATAGTGAATGCGGGGGCAGTTTCCCACCTGGCGCAGACCGCCGCTCAGATGTATGAACTTTCCAACTTTTTGCAGACTCAGGTGGAGGAGGCATATCAAAGGGCAGTGAAGGAGGGGGGTGCAGAAAACAAAGAGATAAGTATAGATATATCAGTCTATAAACAATTGCCTTTATTTTTACAGCAGGAAGTTGTACTCAGGGCGGTCGGGCGAGCGGCGGGCGGCGGGCGCGATATTGCAAGGACTCATATCGAGGCGATCTGTAGTTTAATCTGTGCGCAGACGGGCAGGCGTATTTCTCTACCGCATAAAATTTTTGCACTCCGGCAGTACGGACAGGTTTTGATTGCGCCAAAAGAGGGAAGAGAACAGAAAATGCCACAGCTTGACCCAGGAGGTTACTTTTGTGTGGATACCATTCCAAAAGTCCTGACATTTGGACAGTATGAATTAAATTTGTACTTATCGGAAAGCGATCTGACGGTATGTTGCGCGAAAAATGAAAAAAATTCATTAAATGAGAGAAATTGCTATACGAAATGCTTTGATTATGGTAAAATAGAAAACATACTTATTTTGCGCACTAAACGCCCTGGGGATTATATTCAGATCAATGGCGGAACACACAGAAAACGGCTTAAGGATTTGTTTACGGACATGAAAGTGCCGGGGGAATACCGTGAGAGATTGCCGTTACTTACCATGGGCAGCCATGTACTTTGGGCAGTTGGTGTGCGCAGTTCAGAAGGCTTTTTGGCGACGGAGAATACAAAGCAGATTCTCGTGGTAGAATTAAAGAAGAGGGGGAAGAAATTGCAATGGCAGAAAAAGTAAGTATATTGATTTCTGAACAGGAAGTAGCAGATCGGATTGCGGCGATGGCAGCACAAATCAGCGAGGCGTACCGCGACAAGGATCTCCATCTGATCTGTGTGTTGAAGGGCGGAACATTTTTTATGACCGAGCTTTCAAAACATCTCTCCATTCCGTGTTCACTGGATTTTATGGCACTTTCAAGTTATGGGGATGGGACGAAGAGCAGCGGGAATGTAAAGATTGTAAAAGACTTGGACGAGTCGATCGAGGGCAAGGATGTTCTGGTTGTGGAGGATATTGTGGATTCCGGGCACACACTGAATTATCTGTGCAGACGGTTAAATGAGCGGAGTCCGAGAAGTTTGAAGCTGTGTACATTGTTGGATAAGCCGGATCGCAGGGAAGTTTTTGTTCATGTGGACTATATTGGATTTCAGATTCCGGATGCCTTTGTGGTGGGATATGGTCTGGACTACCAGCAAAAATATCGAAATCTGCCATTTATCGGAGTGGTTGAATTATAGATTGGAGAGGAGAAAATAAACGTGGGTAAGTTTATCAAGGGCTACGGATTCTATCTGTTTTTGCTCATTATGTTTTTGGCGGCGATCTGGTTTACCAACGGGGGCGGCGGAAGTACCTCCGGCTATGGTTATCAGGCGTTTGAAAAGGATTTGGAAGCCGGGAGAGTGGCGCAGATCGATATCTATCCAAATGAGGAGGTGCCGACGGGTCAGGTGCGCATAAAGCTCTCCGGCGGGGAAATAAAGATATTTGATGCGACAGATGTAACTAAAATCGAGGAGATGGGCTATGCGAATGACGCGCCAACCATTACGCACGAGATTGAGAAGCCAAGCATCATTTGGCAGATTCTTCCCTATATCTTCGGGGGCATACTGATATTTTTCCTGTTTTCGATGATGATGAATGTGATGAATGGCGGCGGTGCCAACAACTCGAAGATGATGAATTTTGGGAAGAGCCGCGCGCGCATGACAAGCGAGGAGAAGACTACCTTCCAGAATGTGGCGGGACTTCAGGAGGAAAAGGAAGAACTTTCCGAAGTGGTGGACTTTTTAAAGAACCCAAAGAAATATATCCATCTTGGCGCGCGCATCCCGAAGGGGATCTTGCTTGAGGGACCTCCAGGAACCGGTAAGACACTGCTTGCCAGGGCGGTGGCAGGTGAGGCGGGCGTGCCGTTCTTCTCGATCTCCGGCTCAGATTTTGTGGAAATGTTTGTCGGCGTGGGCGCGTCCCGTGTGCGCGATCTTTTCGGGGAGGCAAAGAGAAATGCTCCCTGCATTATCTTTATTGATGAGATTGACGCGGTGGCGAGAAGGCGTGGCACTGGTATGGGCGGCGGACATGACGAGCGCGAGCAGACCTTAAACCAGATGCTTGTGGAGATGGATGGTTTTGGCAGCAATGAGGGGATCATTGTGTTAGCGGCAACGAACCGCGTGGATATCCTTGACCCGGCAATTCTTCGTCCGGGCCGTTTTGACCGCAAGGTCTTAGTTGGACGACCGGATGTGAGGGGGCGCGAGGAGATTCTTAATGTACATGCAAAGAACAAACCTCTCGGCGACGATGTGGATCTAAAGCAGATTGCGCAGACCACTGCGGGCTTTACCGGTGCGGATTTAGAGAATCTTTTAAATGAGGCGGCGATCAGCGCAGCGCGTGATAATAACGAGTTTATCCGCGAGGAGGATATCAAGAGATCCTTTATTAAAGTCGGGATCGGCAAAGAGAAGAAAAGCCGTATTATCTCGGACAAGGAAAAGAAGATCACCGCTTACCATGAGGCGGGACATGCGATTTTATTCCATCTTCTGCCAGATGTTGGTCCGGTTTACACCGTATCCATTATTCCGACCGGGGGCGGTGCGGCGGGCTATACCATGCCGTTGCCGGAAAAGGACGAAATGTTTAATACCAGAGGCAGGATGCTTCAGGATATTATCGTCGGACTTGGCGGGCGCGTGGCAGAACAGCTTATCTTTGACGATGTGACCACCGGTGCGTCCCAGGATATCAAGAATGTAACTGGCACGGCACGCAGCATGGTGACGCGCTATGGATTTTCCGAGAATATCGGTATGGTCAATTATGAAAGCAATGACGATGAAGTTTTTATCGGTCGCGATCTCGCGCAGACGCGCAGTTACAGTGAGGCTGTAGCAGGAAAGATCGACGAGGAGGTGCGAAAGATTATTGACGGGTGTTATGAGCAGGCAAAACAGATCCTTACGGAATATATGGATGTACTGCACGCCTGCGCCGCGCTTCTGATAGAGAAGGAGCGCATCGGACGCGAGGAATTCGAGGCACTCTTTGACACAGTATAAAATTGTGCTTTTTATTGAAAACCGGCTTTTTCAACAAAAAGCCGGTTTTCCTGCAAATTTTTGTAAAAAACATCGTTAATAATTGGGGAAAACTGGAATATAAGCCGTGAAAATGACGAAAAAGGCGAGTAAAATTTTATCATGTTTGTGAACACTTTTCTATTTTTCTATGCTATAATAATAGCTGTAAACCCCAATACATTATATATAGTTTTTGCTACACCCCATAAGTAACAAAATACCTTCTCCAAAAAAGGACAGCCTTTGTAAGCTGTCCTTTTTTATGCGCACATAGGCGCGGATGGAAGGATGCGCAGCGAACAGGAAACTTTATCCTGCTTAATTTAATTCCTATATTTTGGAAAATAAAGGCATAATTTTTCTAGTTTTCACGCAAATGTAATGGTCTGCATAAAAAAAGGTAAGAATTTAGTGATTTTGTATATTGTAATTAGGACGATGGTATTATAAAATAAGAATACACACTGAATTTAAGAATTGCAGGCAGGAGCAAAGGGATGGAAAACGGAAGTAAGATATATGAAAGTTATAGAGAAAGTATGCCATTCAACAAAGAGGCAATATTTTCTGACGGCACTGCATCCTACCGGGTTCCACCGGAACCGATGCCGTATGAGTCCGTGAAAATTCGTATCCGCACCGCGCATCAGAAAATTAGCGAAATTCTTTTATGCACAGGGGAAAAACAGTTTTCCATGAACGTGGGCAGGACGACGGATCGTTTTGATTTTTATGAAACAGAACTTTATTTGACTAATGAGGCAGCCGCATACTATTTTTTGATCCGTTTTGGGAACGAGGAGTATTACTATACGCGTGCCGGGGTGGATACAGTGCATCACCCGGAATATAATTTTGAGATTGTGCCAGGTTATACCACACCGGACTGGGCAAAAGGTGCGGTATTTTATCAGATTTTTGTGGATCGGTTCTGCAATGGCGATTCCGCGAATGATGTGTTGGATCGCGAGTACAATTATATCGGCGAGCCGACGGTGGGAGTGGTGGACTGGAACCGCTACCCATCCAGTATGGATGTGCGCGCATTCTATGGCGGCGATCTTGCGGGGGTGATGCGCAAACTTGACTACTTGCAGGATCTTGGGGTGGAAGTAATCTATTTGAACCCGATTTTTGTTTCGCCGTCAAATCATAAATATGATATACAGGATTATGACTATATTGACCCGCATTATGGGGTGATCTTAAAGGATGAGGGCGAACTTTTGCCGGAGGGCGAAAAGTCCAATAAGAAGGCGACAAGGTATATCAGCCGCGTTACGTCAAAGGAGAATCTTGAGGCGAGCAATGCCTATTTTATCTCGCTAGTCGAGGAGATTCACCGGCGCGGCATGAAGATAATTTTGGACGGTGTGTTCAATCACTGTGGTTCATTTAACAAATGGCTGGATCGCGAGGGGATCTACGAGGGAGTGGAAGGCTATGAGAAGGGCGCGTATGTGTCCGAGGACAGTCCGTATCACACCTTCTTTCGGTTCCATAAGCCGGAGTCGGAAGAATGGCCGTACAACGCCTCCTACGATGGCTGGTGGGGGCATGACACACTGCCGAAATTAAATTATGAAGCCTCGCCGAAATTGTTCAACTATATTATGCGCATCGCGCGCAAATGGGTGTCGCCGCCATACAATGTGGACGGATGGCGGCTTGATGTAGCAGCAGATTTAGGACACTCGCCGGAGTACAACCATTATTTTTGGAAGGCGTTCCGCGACAATGTGCGCAGCGCGAATCCGCAGGCATTGATTTTGGCGGAGCATTACGGCGACCCGCAGCCTTGGCTTTCGGGGAGTGAGTGGGATTCCGTAATGAATTATGATGCGTTTATGGAGCCGATCACCTGGTTTTTGACTGGGCTTGAGAAGCACAGTGACGAGTATAGACATGATATGTATTGTAATCCGGATGCTTTTTTCGGTGCGATGCGCCACTATACAACACGCTTTCACACACAGTCCCTAATGGTGGCGATGAACGAGCTTTCCAACCACGATCACTCCCGCTTTATGACAAGGACAAACCATAGGGTGGGGCGCACTGCGACAAGCGGACCGCAGGCGGCGAATGAGAATTTAAACCCGGCGATTATGCGCGAGGCGGTAGTGATTCAGATGACCTGGATCGGCGCACCGACCATTTATTATGGGGATGAGGCGGGCGTGTGCGGATGGACGGATCCGGACAACCGCCGCACCTATCCATGGGGGCGCGAGGACAAGGATCTGATTGCTCTGCACAAGGAATTGATTGCCATTCATAAAGCCTACCAGTCGCTGCGCACCGGATCACTAAAATTTGTGTACGGGGCTTACGGCGTGATTGGCTACGGCCGCTTTAATGATGAGGAGCAATTTGTAATTCTTGTAAATAATAATGACTATGAGGTAAATGTGCAGGTTTCTGTCTGGCAGCTCGGTGTGGTTCCGGGGCGCGCGCTGGTTCGTATGCTGTACACAAACACACAGGGTTTTGGCGTGGATATGGCACTGTACTATCCGGAGGATGGGATTCTCTCAATGCGTCTGTGGCCATTCTCAAGTATTGTGCTAAAGAATTTCCCGGAGCATTTGAACTGATAAAATAAAAAAGCAGAGAGAGAATTTTAGAGATGTGCAAAACTCATTGCTTAAAAAATAGGATTTGGCTGTTTGTTTTCCT
>CAJTLX010000039.1 GCA_910577165.1 uncultured Lachnospiraceae bacterium | reverse complement strand
GGAGGTGTTTTTTATGAAAAAAAGAGGTATTGCAGGGATTTTGGCAGGGATGATGTTGTTGTCTATCGCCTGCGGAAATGAAGAGGAGAAAAAGCCAGAAGAACCAACGGCGGCAGTAACACAAGCTGTAGATCCGGGGGAGCCGACAAGCACACCGGAACCAACAAAAGAGGAGGCGAGTACACCAAAGCCAACAAGTACCCCAGAGCCGACAGAGGTAGTGGAAGAAGAAATTCCAGCACTCCAGTCCGTATTTTCAGAGCATGAGATGAAGGTGGGAACCTGTCTTACCACGCAGATGATTGAGAAAGATTTTCTCGCTGACATTATCAAGAAGAACTTTAACAGTGTAACGATGGAAAACTCAATGAAGCCAGATTATATTCTTGATAAGGCGGAGAGTATTGAGGCGGGTGATCTAGTTGTGGAGTTTAATACTGATATCGTCAAAATGCTTGATTTTGCGCGCGAAAACAATATGGAGGTGCGCGGTCACACGATTATCTGGCACAGCCAGACACCAAAGTGGATTTTCCATGAGAATTTTGACACGAACGCGCCGTTTGTAACCCGTGAGGTGATGCTTGCGCGCATGGAGAGTTATATCAAACAGGTGTTCGAAAAACTAGATGAGTATGGCTATACTGATCTGTTTTATGCCTATGATGTGGTCAACGAGGCTTGGATGGAAGACGGAAAGATCCGCGAGGAAATGAACTACTGGTATCAGATTATCGGGGAGGATTATCTCTGGTATGCATTTTACTATGCGGATAAATACGCACCGGAAAGTATTGCATTGTATTACAACGACTATAATGAACAGTACAAGACCGACGCGCTTTTAAAATTTGTGGATACCTTGGTGAATGAGGAAGGAAATTATTTAATTGACGGGATTGGTTTACAGGCGCATCTCTACACTGGCGACGATATGAACACCTATCTTAATACGGTGGAGCGGCTTGGTGCGACAGGATTGATGGTTGAATTAACCGAGCTTGATGTGTCGCTTGGCACCTGGCAGAATAAACTTATGGATACGGATGAAAATTTAAGGACACAGGGCAAATACTACTATGAACTGATAGAGGGATTGTTTAAACTGGCGGAGGAAGGCAAGGTTAAGATGGACGCGCTGACATTCTGGGGCTTTGCGGATGGACTTTCCTGGCGCAAGGATGCAAGCCCGCTGCTTTACGATACGCTCTATATGCCAAAATATGCACTGTATGGGGCGTTGCAGATCAAGGAAAAGGCGGGGTATTAAACTCTTTTTTATAAAATTAAGAAGAAAGGGGCTGTTGCAATTTTGCAGCAGTCCCCTTTTTTTAGTTTTTTGTCTGCTCAGCAAGTTCCTCTCCATTCACTTTTATATGTTCATTTTCTTCTATTGGAATAATGACACAGCGTCTGCCGCCAATGATCTGCGTGGTGATCTGATCCGCCTTTTGCGGTGCGACGCGCAGCAAAACATCAAATTCAGATGCCATTTTGGGTTCTTCTGTTTGGGGGGAGGCAGCTTCCAAATTTGTATCGGCAAAATCTGAGATAGCTTTTGCGGTATTTTGCGCCAGAATAAGTTCATTTTTGGTGTGCCCAAGTTCATCTTTTAGCTGCTGCATTTCAACTCTGAGTTCTTCTTCCCTGCGTGCCTGTGCCCCCGCATTTAAAAGCTTTTTATCCACTAAGAGATCGGCTAGCGGCGGCTCGTCTGTAAATTTTTCTGTGTAGGAATTTTCAATGCGCGCGGCGATCTCGTCCGGCACTTTACTGTGAATTAGTACTTCCTGGATTGCTTTTGGAGTAAGTACAATGGGGTCAGGTTCCTTTTTGTCCTCAGTATACAGTGCCTGTTCCTCCACCATTTCCTGCAAAGTTTCGTGGATATCGTACAGAACACGTTCGCGCCCCCGCTCATCCGGCACAGCACTTGTCACAATGTCCTGAAAGGAAGTCTTCTTTTCTGTCGCTGTCTGGCGGGCAGGGCAGCCAAGAATACATTCCATAAATTCATTGTGCGGGCTTTTTGTGTCCCTTGTGTAATATAGAACGGAGTGAATATCCGTGCTGCGCTCGGTAAAAGCGGGAAAGACAAACCCTGTATCCGGCGCGCCGACCACCCAGTCGCGCTTGCGCGCACCAATGCGGTGATCGTTTTCCAGGTATCCTAGTGCCGCTTTGGAAAGAGTTACCGGACAGATGGAACAAAGCAGATATTCATATACCTCCTCCGATTCGTCAA
This sequence comes from uncultured Lachnospiraceae bacterium, assembly GCA_910577165.1. Classification (GTDB taxonomy): domain Bacteria; phylum Bacillota; class Clostridia; order Lachnospirales; family Lachnospiraceae; genus RGIG4057. The sequence goes on along the minus strand of CAJTLX010000039.1, from coordinate 31,105 downwards.
GCGAGAGATTATCGTTTGTTTTTTTCATCACATCATAGGCATCATGAAAGAGAAGAATAAGATAATTCCCCTCGTATTCATAATTATCGATCACCAGACGGAACAAGAGCATAACAAGCTCATGATTTTTTAATTTGCTCTCCTTTAATCCCATCAAAAACTGCTGTTTTCCGCCCTCATCCTCCGCCTCTTTTGGAAATGCAAGTTCAAGAAGATTGTCTTTTGGTGTGCCAGAAAGCGTCTTTGCAGCAATTTCCAGATATTTGTGGAGTTCCTCTTCCTCAAGATTTAGAAAATTTTCATCAAAAGTCAGAACAATTTCTTTTTCGGCATTGACATAGCAGCCGCACATACGTGTAAAGGTACAATGCGTTTTTTTCATCCGGTGTTTGAGTTCAAGAATATCTTTTTTGTTCATGGAGTTTCCTTCTTTCTATGTTATCAGTTTGCATTTCATATCGTATCATATTACAGATACTTTTTCCAGTCAAAATTTTGCAGGGAATTTGCTTTTATTTTCCATTTCGTTGACAAGATTGTATAATGTTGCTATACTTGAGCAAAATCAATAAGGGGAGAGGATAAAGAAAAAAATTTCGATTAAGGGATGGGAGAAAAATGAAAAAAATAGCGAAAAAATGCTTCCTTCCTAAAAAAAACGTTGCGAAACGGCGAAAGAGTGATATAATTATACATTATTTATAGTATTTTATTACTTTCGTGAAAGGAAGGGCGAAGACAATGAAAGAACTGAAGGATTATGTAAGAAGTATCCCGGATTTCCCAGAAAAAGGAATTATTTTCCGGGATGTTACAAGTGTGCTGCAGGATGCAGAGGGGCTTCACGCATCGATCGACGCAATGCAGGCGTGTCTTGAGGGCGTGGATTTTGATGTGGTTGTAGGACCTGAGTCCCGCGGATTTATTTTTGGGGTGCCGATCGCCTACAATTTGGGAAAGCCCTTTGTGCCGATCCGCAAGAAGGGAAAGCTTCCGTGCGAGACGATCGCGGAGGAATATGAACTTGAGTACGGCACGGCGGTAGTCGAGATTCATAGGGATGCGATAAAGCCCGGACAAAGAGTGGTGATTATCGACGATCTGATTGCGACCGGAGGCACGACAAGCGCGATGATCCGACTGATTGAGCGACTCGGCGGGAAGGTAGTAAAAATGGTATTTTTAATGGAACTTGCGGGGCTTTTAGGCAGAGAGAAACTGCGGGGCTATCCGGTGGATTCGGTTATCTGTTATGACGGAAAATAATTTTTGCATCGTTTTTTGAAGATGTACGAACAATATCAACCTACATAAGTTTGGAGGCGGGTCATGGACGAAAAGGAAAGGACAGAATTGCAAAATAAGAATCTGGAAGAAAGAATGCCCTTTGCTACACCGAAGGATTTTACGAGTGTGGAGGAACTGCATGATATTTTGATGGCAACCATTCGAAATTACCATCCTTCTACCGATCTGTCCATGGTAGAGAAGGCTTATCAGGTCGCGCTTAAAGCGCATGAGGGACAGTACCGCAAATCAGGGGAACCCTATATTATTCACCCGGTCTGCGTCGCCATCATTTTAGCAGAGTTAGAACTTGATAAGGAATCCATTATCGCAGGGATTCTGCACGATGTTGTGGAGGATACGGCGATGACGGTGGAGGAGCTTAAAGCGCAGTTTGGCGAGGAAGTTGCCCTTTTAGTGGACGGTGTTACAAAACTGACGCAGTTAAACTACTCAAAGGACAAGGTGGAGATTCAGGCGGAGAACCTGCGCAAGATGTTTCTTGCGATGGCAAAGGATATTCGCGTGATTTTAATTAAGCTTGCCGACCGTCTGCACAATATGCGCACTATGCAGTATCAGACCCCGGATAGACAGATTGATAAATCCCGTGAGACAATGGATATTTACGCGCCGATTGCGCAGCGCCTTGGCATTTCAAAGATAAAGATTGAATTAGATGATCTGTCGTTAAAATATCTGGAACCCGAAGTCTATAAGGATTTGGAGGAGCGGCTTGACTCAAAAAAAGAGGTGCGTGACAAATTTATTGCGGATATTATCGCGGAGGTCAGCGAGCAGATTGAGGACGCGGGCATAGAGGCAAAGATTAACGGCAGGGTAAAACATTTCTTCAGTATCTACAAAAAAATGGTAAATCAACATAAGAATTTTGATCAGATCTATGATATTTTTGCGATCCGCATTATTGTGGACAGTGTAAAGGACTGCTATGCGGCACTCGGTGTGATCCATGAGATGTATAAGCCGATCCCGGGGCGGTTTAAAGACTATATCGCAATGCCAAAGGCAAATATGTATCAGTCTCTGCATACTACTTTAATAGGTCCCAAGGGACAGCCGTTTGAGATTCAAATTCGCACTTATGATATGCACCGCACTGCGGAGTATGGGATTGCGGCGCACTGGAAGTATAAGGAAACGCAAAGTGGCAAGACCCCAGAGCGAACAGAGGAGGAGAAATTGACCTGGCTTCGCCAGATCTTGGAATGGCAGAGGGATATGTCGGATAACCGGGAGTTTTTAAGTCTGTTAAAGAACGACTTAGATCTTTTCTCCGACAGTGTATACTGCTTTACACCGACGGGGGATGTGAAAAATTTGCCGGCGGGTTCGACTCCGGTTGACTTTGCCTACAGCATTCACAGTGCAGTCGGCAACAAGATGGTGGGAGCGAGGGTAAATGGAAAGCTGGTTACCTTTGACTATGTAATTCAGAACGGCGACCGCATTGAAGTGATCACCTCACAGAATTCAAGAGGTCCAAGCCGCGATTGGCTCAGCCTGGTTAAAAGTACGCAGGCAAAAAATAAGATTAATCAGTGGTTTAAGTCAGAATTAAAAGAGGACAATATTTCGCGCGGCAAGGAATTGGTGGTAAATTATTGCAAGTCAAAGAATATTGTGTTAAGTGATCTTCTAAAGAAGGAGTTTATGGAAACCTGCCTGAGAAAATATGGGTTCCGTGACTGGGATTCCATCTACGCTGCCGTCGGGCATGGGGGCTTAAAGGAAGGGCAGATTGTCAATCGACTTTTGGAGGAGTACGAAAAGAAACATAAGAAGGAGATCACGGATGAGCAGGTGCTTGAGGCAGTTGCGGAGATAAAGGGCGACAAGGTGGCGCAGGTACACCACAAGGGCGGCATTATCGTGCAGGGCATCCAGGATGTGGCAGTGCATTTTTCCCGGTGCTGTTCCCCCGTACCAGGCGATGAGATCGTCGGTTTTGTGACAAGGGGCAGGGGAGTTTCCATTCATCGCACGGACTGTATCAATGTGATGAATCTCTCCGAAGAGGAACGAAGAAGGCTTATCGATGCGGAGTGGAGCGAACAGGATAACAGCGGTGAGGAAAATGCGCGCTACAATGCCGAGATAAAGATCTACGCCAATAATCGCAACGGGATACTGCTCGATATTTCCCGTGTGTTTACGGAAAACAAAATCGAACTAAACAATCTGACGGCGCGCGCAAATAAGCAGGGCAGAGCAACGATCAGTGCGGGTTTTGCGATCAACGGGAAGGAACAGCTTGCCGTGATCATTGCGAAACTGCGCGGGATAGAGAGCGTGCTCGACGTGGAAAGGACGAGGGGATGAGAGTAGAAAAGCTGGTGGTGGGAGCCGTGATGACAAATTGCTATATTGTTTCGGACGAGGCGACAAAGGATGCTCTTGTGATCGATCCGGGCGCGGGCGCGACAAAGATCGCTGGAAAAATAAGGGAAGAGGAGTTAGCATTGCGCGCGATCTTACTGACGCACGGGCATTTTGACCATATCCTGGCAGCGGAGGAATTGCGGCGGGAATTTTCAGTGAAACTTTACTGCAGTGAGGCGGAGCGCGAGATTTGTATGGATCCGGTCTTAAATGTGGGGCAGCAGTTTGGCTGTGTATGCAGCATCGCGCCGGATGAAACTTTTGTAGATGGACAGAGTCTAAACTTTGGCGCGCTTGTCTTTAAAGTGCTTATTACGCCCGGACATACAAAGGGCGGCGCGTGCTTTTATTTTGAGAGGGAGGGAATTCTCTTTTCCGGCGATACACTCTTTTTTGAGTCCGTGGGGCGCACGGATTTTCCGGGCGGAAGTGCGAGTGTGTTAGTTGATTCGGTAAAGAGACAGCTTTTTTCCCTGCCGGATGCGACGAAGGTATATCCGGGACATGGACCTGTGACAAGTATTATCTATGAAAAAGAAAATAATCCATATGTAAATGAAGAAGGATATCTGTACTAATGTTTGGCATGATAATATGGGGCGTGGATTTTGAGCAGGATTTAAGACCGCTAATCAAGGCATTTTATCCTGATTGTGATTTCACGGTCAGAAAAGAGGAAATAGGGGATAATCTCCGCGATATTGCTGAGTGGACGGCATTTTTGGAGTGTTCTTTTCCCAAAAAGGAGAGGGAAGAATTTTTCCCGGACTATGCATTTTATTTGATGGAGTCTGGCGGTTATTTTGCGGTTTGGCATGGGGGAGACTGGATCTTAGATGAATTTCATCGGATTGATGATCCCGATGAGCATCAAATGATCTTTCGGGATGATATCCTCAAAAAAAATGCCATTCGCCGGAAATACCGGAACGCGCTGATGCGTCCGCTCTACCGGATTTTAGAGCGCGTGAGCGGCGTGCATCTGCCATGGGGAATTTTAACCGGTGTCCGTCCGACCAAACAGGTTTTAGAGCAGATGGAAGCGGGGGTATCGGAGAGTGAGATCGCCCGGTTTATGCGGGAAGAATATTTTTGCACTGAAGAGAAAATTGCCATGAGTCTGTCAGTGGCAAGGACGGAAAATAAAATATTAAAAAAGATGAATTACCGTGCAGGATACAGTATATATCTCGGCATTCCCTTCTGTCCAAGTACCTGCTATTACTGCTCTTTTACTTCGTATCCGGTGGCGGTCTACGGCGCGCGGACGGAGGACTATTTAGACGCACTGTTTAAGGAGATCCGCTACGTTGGTGGGGAGGGAAAAATTCCTGGCAAAAAGCTTCAGACCGTCTATGTGGGCGGCGGCACACCGACCACTCTCTCGGCTAGTCAGCTTGACCGACTCTTTACCTGTATGGAGGAAAATTTCGATCTGTCCAATGTGGAGGAGATCACAGTGGAGGCGGGGCGACCGGACAGTATTACAAAGGAGAAACTCTCCGTGATTCGCGCGCATGGCATTCAAAGAATTTCCATAAATCCCCAGACAATGAACCAGAAAACGCTGGATCTGATTGGTCGAAGACATACGGTAGAACAGGTAGAGGAAGCGTTTTTTATGGCGAGGGAGATGGGCTTTGACCATATCAATATGGACATAATATTGGGACTTGCGAATGAAACGCCAAGGGATGTGGCAGAGACGCTTGCCCGGATTGAAAAACTTTCACCGGACAATCTGACGGTACATACATTGGCAGTAAAGAGGGCGGCGCGCCTAAATACAAACCGGGAGGAATATGAGGGTTTAAAGGCATCCGGCGTGCAGGAAATGCTGCGTTTTTCCCGTGAGTTTGCACGGGAAAATAATTATCATCCCTACTATTTGTACCGACAGAAAAATATGGCGGAAAATTTGGAAAATGTTGGCTATACAAGACCTGGAAAAGAGGGGCTTTACAATATTTTAATTATGGAGGAACGCCAGACTATTTTGGCACTTGGTGCAGGGGCGACAACAAAGTATATTATGCCTGCGGGCAACCGGATGGTGCGGGTGGAGAATGTAAAAAGTCTAAAGGACTACATTGAGAGAATTGACGAGATGATTGCGCGGAAGGAAAATTTTTTGCGGGAGCATCGGGATGAACTGTAAAAAATTAGAAGAGAGGGTGCGGCATAATGCAGCAGGATTTAGATGAACGTTTATGGTCTGTGTTCGGGGCGGAAAACGCGACGGGCAATGATATGGTCGACGCGATCAATCACGGGATCTTAGTGGGAAATCTGGCGGAACTTCTCGCCATTGAGCTTGGCTGCGGTGATGCATTTTGCGAGGAGATGATGAAAGCCGGGATATTGCACGATATCGGCAAACTTCAGATTGGAAGATTTCTGTATGGTCGTGACGATGCAATTTTGCAGGTGGAGGAGATGAAATATGTTCGTATGCATCCTAAGCTTGGCCATGAAAGATTAAAAATTTTTGGCGGTTTTTCCGAGTTGTTATTGGAGGCGGTACTCTACCACCATGAAAACTATGATGGGACGGGGTATCCGGACAATCTGCGCGGGGAGAAGATACCACCCGCAGCGAGGATTTTGCGCATCTGTGATGTGTATGCGGCATTGATTTCCAAACGTCCGTACCGCGAGGCATTTGACAGTGAGACGGCGGTGGAGATGATGATTGATGAGGCGCGGCATTTTGATATGCGTATGTTTCTGGCATTTTTAAGTGTTGTACACTCGGATGAGATAATGGAAATCTGGCGTTTTACCGACAGTGTGAATGCGCAGATTAAAAGGCGTGGCAAAGAGGAGGATATCACGGAGAGATGCTTAGGGATTGATGAATTGCGCACTCAGATCGCGCTGATGGAAAAGGATCGCAAAAAATGGGAATTTAGAGTGCCGGACGCATATCGCCTTGTGGGATTTTAAAAAGAGCAAAATGGATTGGCATATAAAGATAAGCGAGGTATAGTATGATTACACAGAAACCAAAAGGAACACAGGATTGGTACGGCGAGCAGATGAATAAGCGGACACTGATTGAAAAGAAGGCGAGGGAAATCTGTGCGGCTTACAATATAAAGGAGATTAGCACTCCGGTATTTGAACATACAGTGCTGTTTCAGCGCGGCGTGGGCGAGACGACCGATGTGGTACAAAAGGAAATGTATTCTTTTGTGGACAAGGGCGATCGCAGTGTAACGTTAAAGCCAGAGGGAACGGCGGGAGCCATTCGCGCGTATCTGGAGAACAGTATGTATGCAGACGCGCAGCCGACCAAGCTCTTTTATATTACGCCGGCATTTCGCTATGAAAAGCCGGAGAGCGGACGACTGCGCCAGCATCACCAGTTCGGCGTGGAGTTTATCGGTGCTAAAGGGGCGTTAGCGGAAGTGGAGTTGATTACACTCCTGACCCGGTTTATTCGAGAGCTTGGACTAAAGGATGCGAAGCTTCACATCAACAGCATCGGCTGTAAAAATTGCCGCAGAACCTATAATGAGGCATTGCTTGCGTATCTGTATCAGCATGAGGATAGTCTGTGTGAGACCTGCCGCGAGCGCATGAAAAAGAATCCGCTGCGCGTGATTGACTGCAAAGTGCCGGAGTGCAAAGAGGTGGTAAAGAACGCGCCGCGCACGATCGAGTATCTGGATACGGAATGCCGCACACATTTTGAGGAATTGCAGCAGCTTTTAACCGCGCTCTCGATCCCATATGAGATTGACACCACCATTGTCAGAGGACTCGATTATTATACAAAGACAGTATTTGAGTTTGTGAACTCAGAGGGCTTTACGCTCTGCGGCGGCGGGCGTTACGATGGACTGGTGCATGAGATTGACGAGAAGCAGGATATCCCTTCCGTCGGATTTGGCATAGGGATCGAGCGCATTCTGTATTTTATGGAGAAGGAGGGCGTGGAACTTCCCCCGCCAAAACCGGTGGAACTCTATGTTGGGATTCTGGGAAAAGAAGCGAGGGCGCAGGCCTTCGCGCTGGTAAGCTCCCTGCGTGAGGCGGGTGTTGTGACAGAGACGGACTACCTTGACCGCAGTGCAAAAGCGCAGATGAAATACGCCAATAAAATCGGGGCGAAAAACACGGTGATTTTGGGCGCGGACGAATTTTCAAGCGGGAAAGTCTTTGTCAAAAATATGGGGACGGGCGAGCAAACCGAAATTTCTCTTGATAAACTTGTAGAATTTTTTAAGCAAAACTAAAAATCAGTATGTATCTTTCTAGCCCCGGAGGAATTTGCGAGAGCGAAGCGAACAAAAATTCCTCTAAGGACAGGAGTTAGAAAGATACATACAGGACTTAAAATCAGAACTAAAAATAAGGAGAACAAAAAATGGCAGAGTCAATGAAGGGACTGCACCGGACATATCGTTGCACGGAGGTAACAACCGCGCAGATCGGCGAGACGGTAACTGTGATGGGATGGGTACAGAAAAGCAGAAATAAAGGGGGGATTATCTTTGTTGATTTGCGGGATCGCTCCGGGATTCTGCAAATTATTTTTGAGGAGAGCGATATCGGCACAGAAGGTTTTGAAAAGGCATACAAGCTGCGCAGCGAGTTTGTCATTGCGGTAATCGGGCGCGTGGAGGCGCGTTCCGGCGCAGTAAACGATAATCTGGCAACCGGAAAGATTGAGATTCGCGCAAAGGAAATGCGCATTTTATCGGAGGCGCAGACACCGCCATTCCCAATTGAAGAAAATTCTAAGACCAAGGAGGAACTGCGCTTAAAATATCGGTATTTGGATCTTAGAAGACCCGATCTGCAGCGCAATCTAATGCTGCGCAGTAGGGTAGCCACGATAACACGCCAGTTCCTCTCCGATGAGGGTTTCCTTGAGATTGAGACACCGATGCTTTGCAAGTCCACGCCGGAGGGCGCGAGGGACTATCTTGTGCCAAGCCGTGTGCATCCGGGCAATTTTTATGCCCTGCCGCAGTCGCCGCAGCTGTTTAAGCAGCTTTTGATGTGTTCTGGGTACGACCGGTATTTTCAGCTTGCAAGATGTTTTCGCGATGAGGATCTGCGTGCGGATCGCCAGCCAGAATTTACGCAGATCGATATGGAACTTTCCTTTGTCGATGTGGACGATGTGATTGACGTGAACGAGAGGCTTTTGCAGAAACTCTTTAGCGAGGTCTTAGGGATAAATATCTCCCTTCCAATCCCGCGCCTAACCTGGAAAGAGGCGATGGATCGATTCGGGTCGGACAAGCCGGACACACGCTTTGGTATGGAATTAAAGGATGTGAGCGAAGTTGTAAAAAACTGTGGTTTTTCTGTCTTTACCTCAGCGATCGCTGCGGGCGGCTCAGTGCGAGGAATTAACGCAGGCGGACAGGGACAGATGCCGCGAAAGAAGATTGACGCACTTGTAGATTACGCAAAAGAGTTTGGTGCAAAGGGACTCGCCTATCTTGCGATCGCGCCGGATGGATCAGTAAAATCTTCCTTTACCAAATTTCTTAGTGAGAGGGAAGTGCAGGCGCTGCTCTCTGCAATGGAGGCAAAACCGGGCGATCTGCTTTTCTTTGCTGCGGATAAGAACAAGGTAGTATACGATGTGCTTGGCAATCTCCGTCTTGAAATTGCAAGAAATTTAGGTTTGCTTGACAAGAGCCAATATAATTTCCTCTGGGTTACACAGTTCCCGCTTTTTGAATACTCCGAGGAGGAGGAACGCTTTGTAGCGATGCATCATCCGTTTACGATGCCGATGGAGGAGGATCTTGATATGCTTACAAGCCAGCCGGAAAAGGTGCGCGCAAAAGCATATGATATTGTGTTAAACGGCACGGAGATTGGCGGAGGTTCGGTAAGAATTTTCCAGAGTGATGTGCAGGAGCAGATGTTTAAAGCATTGGGATTTACCCTGGAAGATGCCTATGAGCGTTTCGGATTTCTCCTAAATGCCTTTAAGTACGGAGTTCCGCCGCACGCGGGATTAGCCTACGGACTCGACCGCCTTGTGATGCTGATGGCGGGGGAAGATTCCATCCGCGATGTGATTGCATTTCCAAAGGTAAAGGATGCCTCCTGCCTGATGACCGAAGCACCAAATGTGGTGGATGAGGAACAGTTAAAAGAACTTTCGATCGCACTTTCGCTGGAAAAAGAGTGAGAGGGTTTATCTCAAGAATACTTGCAGCGTGACGGGAAAGGTGAGTAAATACCATGATTTATGCCGTTTTTTTAAAATTTACAAATATATTAAGAAAGTATAAAAAAATGTTTGACAATGGCAGGAAAAGATGGTATTATAATGATATTGTAGCAGAGAGCTGCAATCAAGAAATATTTTTTGGAGGAAACACACATGAAAGGTACAGTGAAGTGGTTTAACAACCAGAAGGGATTCGGGTTCATCTCTGACGAGGAAGGCAACGATGTATTCGTACATTACTCCGGGCTGAACATGGAGGGCTTTAAGTCTCTTGACGAGGGACAGCAGGTAGAGTTCGATGTCGTTCAGGGAGCGAAGGGACCACAGGCAACAAACGTAACCAAATTATAATCACCAAGTTTTTAGCGTACCTTTTTCTCATATATAATTTGAAAAAAATTTATACAGGAAATTGTTCTATTGTTAGAAACGCAATGATTAAGGGCTGTCCGAAAGGGTAGCCCTTTTGGTTTTTTGGAATTTTTTTGCTGTACAAGACGGCACGAAAATGGTATAATATCGACAGATATTATACCTGCGCCAGTTCGCATTCGACCGCAGGGAGAAAAATTTCTATAGCGAACTGTGCGCATCTGCCAGAGGCACCATGTTCGGAGAACATGGTATAATATCGGCAGACATTATATCTGCGCCAGGATATGGTATAATAATCATGTTCGAAAATCAAGCGCGGAAATGCGCGGAAAAGAGGTGTCTATGGGGATAACAAAAAGAAGTTTCGGTGTCACAAAAACAGGGGAGAAGGCAACGCTTTACACAATGGAAAACGCGGGTGGGATGGAAGTATCTGTGTCGGATTTCGGTGCGGTGATTGTGGATATTCTTGTCCCTGATCGGAATGGAAATTTTACGGACGTGAACCTTGGCTATGACGATGTGTCGGGCTATGAGGGGAATGCGCCAGGGTATGGTTCCTTTCTTGGGCGTGTGGCAAACCGGATTGCCGGAGCGAAATTTAGCGTAAATGGGAAAACTTACGAAGTAGAGAAAAACGATGGCGAGAACTGTCTGCACAGTGGTCAAAAAAGTTACAATAAATATATGTATGAGGTGGAAACTTATGAGGATGAAGGCAGTATAACCGTAGAATTCTCACGTTTAAGCCCACATATGGAGCAGGGTTTTCCAGGCAATCTGGATCTGAGTATCGCCTACACACTCACGGATGCAAATGAACTTGTTATTGAGTATTCTGCAGTTTCCGATGCGGATACAGTGATCAATCTGACGAACCATTCCTATTTTAACTTGAAGGGCGAGGGCAGCGGTACAGTGCTTGACCATAAAGTCTTTATCGATGCGGATAAAATAACAACAACGGATGCGGAGCTGATTCCGACGGGAGAATTTACGCTGGTTGACAGCACACCGATGGATTTTCGCACGATGAAACGGATCGGGCAGGACATTGATGTGGACTATGAGCCATTGAAGCTTGGATGCGGATATGACCATAATTATGTGTTACGGCATGAATTTATGGATATAGCGGGAGATATTCCGGACAGTGTAGCTACACCGGACAAAGTCGCGGAACTTTATGATGAGGAGAGCGGGCGCGTGATGGAAGTGTTCACCGATCTTCCGGGAATGCAGTTTTACTCAGCGAATCATATTGACGGTGTGGAGAAGGGCAAGGGCGGCAAAGTTTATCACCGCCGCGATGCAATTTGCTTTGAAACACAGTTTTTCCCAAACACAGCGAATATTTCTTCTTTTCCGGGGGGAAGACTTGAAGCGGGCAAAGAGTTTCATTCAGTGACAATCTATAAATTTTCTGTCCGATAGGGAGGCAATGGTAAGATTTGTAAAAAAATGTAAATCATAGCCGCAACTGAGGAGGGTAAAAATGGGCAAAGGAGAGAATCATGGGGTGGCAGAAGATAGGAATTTTAAGGTGAAAATGCGCAAATACAGCGACCGTATAGAGCGTCAGAGCCAGGCAAACCTTATGGTGGGGATTGGGATTTTGGCACTGCAGGTATTTACAGGGGTGATCACGATGATCGACAATGCGCGCAGTGTGACAAAGTCGATTATGCTCCTTTTGCTGATTGCTGCGATGGTATGTACGCTTTTTGGTATGATTCGTCTTCAGAAGGAAAGGTCTTTTCGCTATGTTTGCATTATGCCATTTATGGTAGCTTATATGTTTCTTGCAATCACAGCGAATAATGCGGGGGATGTATTTATGGTGGCACCGGTGCTGATTGCGGCCGTACTGTACTATGATATGAGGATTGTGAAAATCATATGTGGCATGATCGGCGCAGTGATTGTCCTTCGCATGATAAACCTTGCCAGCCAAAAGGCGATTAACACAGCGCAATTTAGTATTGTGTTTGTGCTGGCAATGATTGCGATTGCTGCCATACTTGTTGTAAAATGGGTGAAGCGTTTTGACCATGATTCCTACTATACAATGCAGGACGAAAAGAAACTTCAGGAAATAATGATGCAGGATATTTTAAGTACGGCGGATAAAGTATCGGAGGGAACTACGCAGGTAACACAGCTTGTTGGCAAACTTCAAAATTCGACCAATGCCGTGTACAATTCACTGCATGAAATCGCAACCGGCACGCAGGTGACGGCAGAAAATATTCAGCAGCAGACCATTATGACACAGCAGATTCAGGATGCGATCGGAGCAACACAGGAACTCTCAAAAGATATGGTGAACCTGGCGGAAAATTCTGGCCGGACGGTGGAGGAGAGTACGGGCGTGATGAGGCAGGTGCGGGAGCAGGCAGAACAGATCAATGTGCGCAATGTCAGCGTGTCCGATTCGATGGGACAACTCCAGGAAAAAATGAAGGAAGTCCAGAATATTGCGGATATTATTTTCAGTATTTCAAGCCAGACAAATCTTCTCGCTCTGAACGCCTCGATCGAGAGCGCGCGGGCGGGAGAAGCGGGGCGCGGCTTTGCGGTTGTGGCGGATCAGATAAGACAGCTCTCCGAACAGACAAGGACATCGACTGCGGATATTGCCAAAATTATCGGAGAGTTAGTAGAAAATGCCAGAGCAGCAGCTGAGGCGGTAGCCGAATCGGTAAAAGCGACTGAGGAGCAGAACAAGTGTATTGATATGGCTTCGGCAAGCTTTTTAAAGATCAATAGCAATATTACTTTGCTCACAAAGAATGTCGGGGAAGTGGACGATAAGATCACAGGGCTTGCCAGGGCGAACGATACGATCGTCGAGAATATCAGCCAGCTCTCCGCAACAAGCGAGCAGATCACGGCAAGTACACAGGCAGCGGCCGACATCAGCGAACAGAATAGCCGCGAGGCAGACAATGCCACAAAATTGCTTGGGGAAGTGATGAAGACAGTAAAAAGCCTTGACCATTATACAAGGGAATCATAGGAGAGGTCTTGGGATTCTTTGTTAAAAAATAGTAAAAAAGAAAGAGGTAGAAAAAGAATGACAGCAAAGGAAATGATCACACCGGCCTATGAGCTGATGTACGAGGAGGAATTAAAGGATAGCCGCAGCCATGGCATGATGCTGCGCCACAGGAAATCCGGCGCGCGCGTATGTGTGCTTGCAAACGACGATGAGAACAAAGTGTTCTCGGTGGGATTTCGCACGCCGCCCAAGGACAGCACTGGTGTGGCACATATTATTGAACACAGCGTGTTAAACGGATCGGAGAAGTATCCGCTGAAAGATCCGTTTGTGGAGTTAATTAAGGGTTCGTTAAACACTTTCCTCAATGCCTTTACTGCGCCCGACCACACGATGTATCCGGTGGCAAGCTGCAATGATCAGGATTTTAAGAATTTGATGTCCGTCTATATGGATGCGGTATTCCACCCAAACATCTATCATCATGAGGAGATCTTTATGCAGGAGGGGTGGCACTACGAGGTGGCAGAGGACGGTGGACTCTCCATCAACGGCGTTGTGTACAACGAGATGAAGGGCGCGTTCTCCTCGCCGGATCAGGTGCTTTGGAGAGGGATTATGCACTCACTCTACCCGGATAATGCCTACGGCGTGGAATCCGGCGGCGATCCAAAGAATATTCCGGATCTGACTTATGAGAATTTTCTTAATTTCCACAGAAAATTTTATCATCCAGTAAACAGCTATATTTATCTGTATGGTAATATGGAGGTAAAGGAACGTCTTGCCTGGCTGGATGAAGAGTATCTTTCACACTATGACGCGATTGAAGTGGATTCCGAGATTGCGATTCAAAAGCCGCTTGGACAAAAGGAAGTGGTTGCTTCCTACCCGATCGCAGAGGGGGATGACACAAAGGGAAAGACTTATTTAAGCTATAATATGACCATCGGCAATAGCTGCGATACAAAATTATGTACTGCGATGGGCATTTTAAAGCGTGTGCTGCTCTCGCCAGTTGGACCACTTTATCAGGCGTTAGTAAAAGCGGGGATCTCCCCAAATATTATGAGCAGTTTTGACGATGATTTGCAACAGCCACTCTTCTCGATTATTGCGAAGGATACGGACGAGGAGAAAAAGGAAGAATTCTTGCAGGTGATCCAGAGAGAATTGGGAAAAATTGCCAGTGAGGGAGTGCCGGAACGATCGTTGCGCGCGGAGATCAATATTGCAGAATTCCGCTACCGCGAGGCGGATTATGGATATTATCCTAAGGGATTGATGATGAATATGATGATGTTCTCCACCTGGCTCTATGATGACGACAAGGCATTTGAGTATCTGCGCTGCAATGATCTGTACGCGGAGCTGAAAAAAGAGATCGGTACCGGGTACTATGAAGATCTGATCCGCAAATATCTCTTAAATCCAGAGCATTCGACTGTCTTTATCATGAAGCCGGAAGCGGGGCTTACCGGCAAGGTGGAGCAGGAATTAAAGGACAGGCTAAATGCATATAGGGCAACGCTTGGCGAAGAAGATTTAGCTGCAATCAAGAAGAAGCAGGAGGGATTAAAGCTCTATCAGGATACGCCGGATTCCAAGGAAATAATCGAGAAACTTCCGCTGCTCTCACGCGAGGATATAAAGAAGGAGGCACTTCCGATACTGACCAGAGAGTGCAAGAAACACGGCTTAAATACATTTTGCCAGGAAGTTTTTACTAACGGGATCGCCTATGTGCAGATGCTTTTTGATGTCAATGAAGTGACAAGAGAGCAGGTGCCGTATCTGGGGCTTTTGACCACCATACTTGGCTATATTGACTCGGAGCATTACAGTTATCCGGAATTTGACAATGAGATGAAGATTGAGACCGGCGGGATCTACACGAGCCTGGAGAGCTATTTAAAGGAGAATGATACCTCCTATTACCGCCCAGTCTATGCATTTTCCGCAAAAGCGATGTACGACCAGCTTCCTAAGGCATTTGAGTTAATCAACGAGATGATACACTGCACGAAATTTGAAGATACTGTGCGCCTGAAAGAGATTATTATGGAGTTGCGCTCAAGAAAACAGGCGGAGTTAATCAATAATTCTCACAGTGTGGCAGTGCGCCGTTCGCTTTCCTGCCAGTATGAGAATTCGATGTTCTACGATAAGACGAACGGGATCGCATACTATCGTTTCCTCTGCGATCTGGCAGATCATTTTGACGAGAGGGCAGCAGAGATTGTCACGCAGTTAAAGCAGATCAGCGAGATGATTTTTAAGAAGGAAAATCTCTTGGTAAATATCACGGCGGAAGCTTTGGGGATCGAGAGGGTGCTTTCTGAGTTAAAGAGTGTGGCGGACCTTCTTCCAGGACAGAGTAAAACAGGCGATCTTCGCTTCCGCGCTGCGAATTTCGGCTTCGCGCTTGAGAAGAAAAAGGAGGCATTCACCTGTCCGGGACAAGTGCAGTATGTGGCGAAATGCGGCAATTATGAAAAGACTGGCATAGAGGGAAACGGCACGATGAATGTAATGAACAAGATTTTGTCGATGGATTATTTCTGGGATAAGGTCAGAGTGCATGGTGGCGCATATGGCTGTATGTGCAATTTCAACGATATCAATAAAAGTTATACGCTGGTTTCCTACCGCGACCCGAACCTGAAGGAAACGATTGATATCTTTGATCATGCATGGGAATATCTGCGCGATTTTGACGCGAGCGAACGCGATATGACGAAATTCATTATCGGCACCTTCGGTGACATGGATGCACCGCTCTCCCCAAAAGCACTTGGCAATCGCTCGTTCAATCTCTACCTGGCGGGCACGACTTTTGAGGAGATTCAAAAACTGCGCGATCAAAGAATTTTAGCGACCCCGGAAGATATCCGCGCCTACGCGCCGCTTTTTAAGGCAGTGATGGATCAGGATTGCCTCTGCGTAGTCGGCGGTGAGGCGAAGATTGCGGATGCGGGAGAACTTTTTGATCAAGTTGAAGCATTGATCTAATGTGAGGGAGAATGGATAAGATTTATTATTCCGGCTTTGCTGCCCTGATTGGGCGGCCAAATGTCGGAAAATCAACGCTGATGAATCAACTGATCGGTCAGAAGATCGCGATCACATCCAACAAGCCACAAACAACACGCAACCGCATTCAAACAGTATATACCGAGGAGAGGGGACAGATTATTTTCCTTGATACACCGGGAATTCACCGGGCGAAAAACAAGCTCGGAGAATATATGGTAAATGTGGCGGAGCGTGTGCTCATGGAAGTGGATGTCATTCTCTGGCTGGTGGAGCCGACTACCTATATCGGGGCGGGAGAACAGGCGATCGCAGAGAAACTCAATGCGCAGAAAACGCCCGTTGTGCTTGTGATCAACAAGATCGATACCGTAAAGAAAGAAGAGATTTTAAAATCGATTGCCGCCTACAAGGAACTTATAGATTTTGCGGATATTGTGCCAGTGTCCGCACTAAAGGCGGAGAATACCAATAAACTTGTGGATGTAATTTTTAAGTATCTTCCTGAAGGACCCATGTACTATGATGAGGACACAGTGACCGATCAGCCGGAGCGGCAGATTGTGGCGGAAATTATCAGGGAGAAAGCACTGCGCCTGCTCTCCGATGAAATTCCGCACGGCATTGCCGTCTGTATCGAGCGGATGAGGGAGCGGACAGGCGGGAGGCTTATCGACATTGACGCGACCATTATTTGCGAGCGGGAGTCCCACAAGGGCATTATTATCGGAAAACAGGGAGCAATGTTAAAAAAGATTGGCACGCAGGCGCGTGTGGGAATGGAAAATCTGCTGGATACAAAAGTAAACTTGAAACTCTGGGTAAAGATTCGAAAAGATTGGCGTGAGAGTGAAGCGATGCTGAAAAATTTCGGCTTTAAGGATTCCAATTTTTAGATCGTTTAAATTTTCGCAATGAGGTTAACCTATCTGTGTAAATTAAAAGCAGACAGGGAGGCGCGATAATGAGAAAACAGGAAAATTACTGGAGAAGATTTGAGCAGACGGGCGGCGTGTTAGATTATCTTAACTACACAGCATGTGCCAGAGAGCCTTACGGAATGCCAGAGGAGTATGGGATGCCGGATTCGGAAGAGATGTTTGACTTGTGTTCGGATGAATACGAGGAGGAAGAAGAGGGAGAAAGCGATGATTGGGACGCTCACCGTGAATGGGATGGTGCTTTCGGCTATGCCGGCGGGAGAATACGATAAGCGATTGACAATATTGACGGTGGAACGCGGCAAGATCAGCGCGTTTGCAAGGGGAGCGAGAAGACCAAACAGCTCCCTTCTTGCGTGCAGTCAGCCCTTTTCCTACGGGGAGTTTACCGCCTATGCAGGAAGGGATTCCTACACCGTGACCAATGCACAGGTAAGCAATTATTTTCCGAGATTAAAAGAGGATTTGGAAAAGGTTTATCTCGGAATGTATTTTTGCGAGTGCGCTGACTATTTTGCCAGGGAAGGAAACGATGAGCGAGAGTTATTAAAGCTTTTGTATCAGTCGCTGCGGGCACTTGAGAGCGGGAAATTCCCGCTCTCTTTGGTGCGCCGGATTTTTGAATTGAAACTAATCAGCATTGAGGGGGAAGCACCACAGGTATTCTCCTGTATTTTTTGTGGAAAAAAGGGCGAGGAGGAACTTAACTCTTTTGCTCTGCACAAGGATGGTGTGGTATGTTCTTCCTGCGCAAAACGGCTTGCCGGGAAAATTATTTCGGTAAGTCCCGCCTGTCTGTACGCAATGCAGTATGTGATTGGAACCTCCTGCGCACAGATATATCGGTTTTCCTTAAAAGAGGATGTACTTATTGAGTTTGGCGCGCTGGTAGAAGAGTACATAAAAAAACATATCGGGCGAAAGATGAAGAGTTTACAGGTGCTTGAGACGATGGGATTTGCAAAAGAGGATAAAAAAGATCCGGAAAATTTTGCAAAATCAAAAGAAGAGTGAATCTGTATCTCTGTGAGGGGAGGGAGCGCGGATGGAAAAAAAGCTTTCTGAGATGAGTCTGGAGGAACTGTGGCAGATGTTTCCAATTTTTTTGACCGGACATAAGGATTGTTGGGAGGAATGGTACAATCAGGAAGAGGCGGCACTGGAAAAGATACTGCCGAAAGAAAAGCTGGTGCGGATCAGCCATATCGGGAGTACATCGATTACAGGGATCTGGGCAAAGCCCATTATTGATATTCTTGTGGAGGTGATTTCCGACTGTGTATTCGAGGGGATCAAAGAAATTTTGCAGGGCAATGGATATCTTCTGATGAGCGAAAAAGAAGGCAGGATGTCCTTTAATAAAGGCTACACAGAACATGGCTTTGCCGAAAAGGTCTATCATCTGCATCTAAGATATGCGGGGGACAATGATGAATTGTATTTTAGAGATTATCTGATCGAACATCCGGAGACTGCGGCGGAATACGAGCGGATGAAGATCCGGCTCTGGAAAAAATATGAACATGATCGCGATGGGTACACTAATGCGAAAAATAGTTTTGTCTCTCAATATACCAGGCTGGCAAAGGAGATCTACAGAAATCTCTATCGCTAAAATTTTATCCATTGGTTAATCTACTGATCATTGTGATAGTCATATTACATATGAAAGAAAATTGCAAAATGCGATTTATTTAAAAAATACTGGACAAACCAAACGCGTTCATATACTGTATGTATAAACATATACAGTATATGAACGCGTTTTTATTTCAGCAGTCAGGGGCATTGTCTGATCATAATTGGTCGATCTGGAATCTGATTTATTCGGCGGCAACTCTCTTGTTTCTGTATCTGGCAGGGCTCGCCTATATTGGGAAAAAATAATTTTAAAAAGTATAGTTCGTCAGCAGGTAAGGTATTCTTTTGGAGATGGCACCTGTAAGGTGGTATTTTTAACATCCGCAGTATTGTTTGTGATAATGCAATTAAATCCCGCATTTACATAAATTTTCTTTCTGCCAATTTTAAGGAAATCTTAAATTGACAAAGTCTGTCACAGTCGGTAAAATGGGAATGGCTAAGTATGATAGGAATATGTGGAAAGGAAACCGGAAGATGTTATTTTCAACGAAGAAACTAGACCCGGCATATAATAATGCCAGTGCATTTCAAATAGCGCTGTTTTCGCTGAATTCTGCGGCAACAACGCTTTATTTGGTTTTGATGGAATATGTGGCGTACTACGTCAATGGGATTGTGGGATTCACCGTGGTATTTGCGTCGGCACTTTTAACGGCACTGCGTGTATTTGATGGGCTGATTGATCCGATGGTGGGGTTTATTGTCGATCGCTCAGAAGGAAAATTTGGAAAATTTCGTCCGTTTATGGTGTTGGGAAATGCTCTGATGCTTATCAGCGTATTTTTGATGTTTAATACAACGCATTTAATACCGATGATATTGCGTCTGCCGTACTTTGTTTTTGTCTATGTTATCTATGTATTTGGCTATACTTTTCAGATGATTGTCGCAAAATCCGGACAGACCGTGATGACGGACAATCCGAAAATGCGCCCGCTCGTTAGTTATTTTGACTCTTTATTTGTCACTTCGGTCTACGGCGGACTCGCACTCTATGCGTCCGCGTACCTGGTGCCAAAATACGGCGGCTACACGAATCCGGCACTGTTTCGCGAGTTTACGCTGGTGGTTGCCGCACTTTCCATCCTCTGCACCGTGCTTGGAATTATTGGCATATGGAATAAAGATCGGCCGGAGTATTACAATGTTGGGGAGAAGAGCAAGAAGATAAAGCTGCGCGATTACTGGGAAGTGCTACGCCACAACCGCCCGATCCGCCAGCTGGTACTCTCCGCCTCGGTAAATCGTTTTACCTCAACAGTATATAATAATGTGACTGTCGGAGTTATGCTGTTTGGGATCATGATGAAAAATTATCCGATGGCAGGGCAGATCGGGCTTGTCACCATCCTGCCAAATCTTGTAATTGTGACTTTAGGTGTCTCGATCGCACAGCGGATTGGACAGAAACATACCTATACTATTTTTATGTATGCAGCGATCTTTTTCCAGGGAATTATGACCATATTTTTGATGGCGGCGGATCTGACCGTGATTTCTTTTTCGAATCTCTGCGGGACAACCATTGCATTTATGGCAATTTATATTTTCCTAAACGGCTCAAAATCGGTCAGCAATAGTATTGTGGTGCCGATGATTGCGGACTGCTCCGACTATGAGGTGTATCGCAGCGGACTGTATGTACCCGGTTTTATGGGGGCATTATTTGCTTTGGTGGATCAGGTGATCGGGGCACTTGCGACAATTTTTGTGGGGGGCATGGTGGCACTGATTGGATTTACAGATATGCTTCCTCAGGTGGAAGATAAATTGACGGGTGAGTTGGCGGGAATAACTATTTTTATGTATTGCATTGTGCCGATGATCGGGTGGATTTTCAGTTTATTTGTAATGCATCACTATGAATTGGACAAGGAAAAGATGCAGGAAATTAATAGAAAAAAATGCAAAAAAAAGGAGGATTAAGATGGTGGCGAAAAAAGAAGAAAATGAGAGGAAGCAATCCGCGCTGCGGGGGAGCAAAAATCCTCTAATCAAGCTTTTTTTTAAACTCTGGGATATTTTTATGACAAGGGAAATGATCACCTACCTGATTTCCGGAGTGCTGACCACCGTGGTAAACTGGGTGCTTTATTGGCTGTTTGTGGAGAGATTCGGGATGGAGGAACTTTCCGGGAATGCACTTGACTGGGTGTTAACCGTGGCGTTTGCCTACGCGATCAACGCATTCTGGGTATTTGAGAGCAAATTTACAAACTGGTCTGCGGAAGGGCGAAAGATTCTAAAATTTTATGCGGCACGCCTTTTCACCTTTGTGATAGAGGAGGGCGGAATTTTTATTTTTGTAAAGCAACTGGAATTTAATGGATTGGTGATCAAAGCAATTCTGGCAGTGATTGTAATTATTCTTAATTATGTATTTAGCAAACTATTTGTATTCTTAAAAAAATCAGCGTAAACAGTGAACGGTCAGATATGATAAAGAAGCGCAGAAAGGAAAGGCGGGGGAATATGGCAGAAATCATACTAAAAAAAGGTGAAGGGCGCAGTTTGAAAGCAGGTGGACCGTGGATCTACGACAATGAGATCGCGGGGATAAACGGCAGTTTTGAGAATGGAGATCTTGTGGATATCCTGGATTTTGACGGGTATTTTTTGGGGAGGGGATTTATCAATACAAATTCCAAGATCCGTGTGCGCATAATGAGCCGTAAAAAGGGACAGGAGATCGACGACGAATTTCTTGCGGCGCGTGTGCGCGACGCATGGGAATACCGAAAGCGGACAGTGGATACCGGGAGCTGCCGAATTATTTTTGGCGAGGCGGATTTTTTGCCGGGGCTTGTCGTGGATAAATATGTGGATGTGTTGGTTGTGCAGTCGCTCGCCCTTGGAATTGACCGGATAAAGAGCCGGATCCTCACACTTTTGATGAGGATGCTAAAGGAGGATGGGATTTTTATTCGCGGAATTTATGAGCGCAGCGATGCGAAAGTGCGAAAACTTGAGGGGATGGAGCCGACAAAGGGATTTTTGTCCGAACCTTTTGATACAAAGATTACTATGGAAGAGAATGGCGTATTTTATCAGGTGGATATTAAGGAGGGACAGAAAACGGGATTTTTCCTTGACCAAAAATACAATCGCCTTGCCATTCAAAAACTAAGTTATGGAATGCGGGTGTTAGACTGTTTTACCCATACAGGTTCATTCGCGCTTAATGCGGGAGTTGGCGGCGCAAGGGAAGTACTCGGAGTGGATGCCTCGGAACTTGGGATTGCACAAGCGAAGATCAACGCAGAATTAAATGGTCTTTCCGACCGTGTGCGCTTTACCTGCGCGGATGTTTTTGAACTGCTGCCAAGCTTGGAAGAAGCGGGAGAAAAATTTGATCTAATCATCCTTGATCCGCCCGCCTTTACAAAATCAAGAGATTCCGTAAAAAACGCGGTGAAGGGCTACCGCGAGATCAATTTGCGGGCGATGAAGCTGATAAGGGACGGCGGTTATCTGGCAAGCTGTTCCTGCTCACACTTTATGACACCGGAGCTTTTTGCACAGACGCTCTCCCAGGCGGCGCGCAATGTACACCGGAGGCTTCGCCAGGTGGAGTACCGCACACAGGCTGCCGATCACCCGATCTTGTGGGAGGCGGAGGAATCCTACTATCTGAAATTCTATATTTTCCAGGTCTGCACAGAGCGGTAAAAAAAATAATTCAATATGAAAAACGGGTACTCGCTTAAAAAATATGAAGCGTAGTATCCGTTTATGCAATATGCATAAAAATATCGCTAAAAAATTGTGACATATTATTCGAAAAAACAAGAAAAAATGATTGACAGCAGTAGAAAACCGTGATATCATACAATTAAGTTAAATGATAAAACGTTTTATCAAAACATAAGCAGAGTCCATGAGGACATTATTTTTTGCTAAAATGATAAAACGTTTTATCAAAAAATTTTTGAATACACACAATTCTCTGCATGATTTTTTTGGTAATGCGGAAAATTATCAGGAAAGGGAAAATAATTTTTTTGATTGTGGGGAATCTGTGGTGGAGGGAAAATTAAGATGGAATACCGCATTGAAAAAAACGCGCTTACCCCGGAAGTATATGAACATCTTCGGGAAAAGGTTTCCTTGCAGCATTATGAGAGGGAGGATGTAGAGGAGGCACTTGCGCATACATTGTTCTCCGTTGTGGTAAAGGAGGGGGAAATTCCAGTTGGCATTGGTCGGATTGTCGGCGATGGAAGAATTGTTTTTTTCATTAAGGATGTTGTTGTGGAGCCGAAAAAGCAGCACTGTGGAATCGGGCGTATGATTATGGAAGAGTTGATGTGCTATATCAAGGAACATGGCTGCCGCAATGCTTATGCCGGATTGATGGCACTTACCGGAAAGGAGGGATTTTACGAGAAATTTGGATTTCGCATCCGCCCCTACGACGGGCAGGGAAGCGGAATGACACAGTTGGTTAATCAAGATTTGCCTGTAAATTCTCTCCTGTAACAGTAGTAAAAACAGCGCAGAGAGGAAGGAGGAAGGGATAAAAAATGAAGCAGGTTATTGTATTTGGAAGTCTTAATATGGATTTGACGATCCGCTGTGAGAGAATGCCACAGCAGGGGGAGACCGTGGAGGGCAATAATTTTCTCTCCAATCCCGGAGGGAAGGGCGGCAATCAGGCGGTGGCGGCAGCAAAATTTGGCGCACCCACAAAGATGATTGCGTGTGTTGGAGAAGATGTGTTTGGCAAAAAACTTCTTGAAGTATTGCAGGGCTACCGGGTGGACTGCGGGGAAGTAAGAGTAAGTGAAACCGGGCAGACCGGGGTGGCGATTATCACCTGCCATGAGGGGGACAACCGAATTATTTTAAGCCCGGGAACAAACCATGAGTTGAGAGCGGCGGATGTAAAGGAAGTATTAGGGCGCATCGTCTCGCCGGGAGATATTTTTGTAACACAGTATGAATGTGAGCAAAACACGGTTCTCGCCTCTCTGGAATATGCCAGAGAGCTGGGAATGTACACTATTTTTAACCCTGCTCCAGCCAAGATTATTCCGGAAAAATATTATCCGTTTATCGATCTTTTGGTGGTCAATCAGACGGAGTCAAAGTACCAGACGGGGATCTTTCCGCAGGAGGAGGAGAGCTGTAAAAAGGCAATCGAGAGTATGCGGCGGCTCGGAGCAAAGCAGGTAATTATCACGCTTGGCAGCAGGGGAAGTATTTTTAATGTCGGGGAAACACTTTACAGTGTGCCGGCAGAGCGCGTGGAAGTTGTGGACACAACGGCGGCGGGCGATACCTTTATCGGTGTACTCTCCGCGTGTCTGGCGGAGGAGAAAGAGATTGAGGAGAGCGTGCGCTATGCGACAAAAGCGGCGGCATTAACGATTATGCGTTACGGTGCGCAGCAGGCGATCCCGTACCGCGAGGAAGTGTAATGGTATCCGGCGAATGTGGTTTGCTTCGCTGAGTATAAAGAGAAAGTAAGGAGGATTTTTATGAGTAAGAGACCAATTATTATTGACACAGATCCGGGGATCGATGACGCGCTTGCCATTGCGATCGCGCTGTTTTCAGAAGAACTTGACGTAAAATTGATCACGACAGTAGCAGGAAATGTTTCCTTAGAGAAAGTGACAAACAATGCTTTGCGTCTGCTCGCGTTTTTTGAGAAGGATGTGCCGGTGGCAGCGGGGGCGGATCACCCACTGATCTGTGAGCTTGTCGATGCCTCAAACGTACATGGAGCAAGCGGTATGGAAGGATTTGATTTCCCGGAACCAAAGAAGGAATTGCTGCTAAAGGAGAATGCAGTCAATGCGATGTACCGCACAATTATGGAGAGCGAGGAGAAGATCACACTGATGCCGATCGCACCGCTTACCAATATCGCCCTTTTATTTGCACTTTACCCGGAAGTAAAGGAGAAAATTGAGGAGATTGTTTTAATGGGTGGTTCCGCCACACGCGGAAACAAGGGAGTAATGTCGGAGTTTAATATTGCGACCGATCCGGAGGCGGCGAAGATGGTATTTTCTTCCGGTGTGCCAATTGTGATGGCAGGGCTTGATGTGGGCTGGAAGGCACTGGTAATGCCGGAGGATACACAGAAACTTTTAGAACTTGGCGAAGTCGGGAAAATGGCGCACTGTCTGTTTAAAAAGTACCGTGGAGGAACATTTAATACTGGGCTTAAAATGTATGATAGCTGTGCGGTTGCCTATCTCTTATGTCCGGATCTGTTTACCGTTGAAGAAACTTATGTGGATGTGGAACTGGCTGGAACAATGACTGCGGGCTGCACTTTGGTGGATCTAAAAGGATATTTGAAGAAGGAGCCGAATGCAAGGGTATGTATGAATATTGATCAGGAAAGATTCCGCACATGGTTCCTTGAAGCGGTTGGAAAGTGTAGATAGGCAGTCAGCCTAAACAAAACCGTGTCGCATTCTGCGACAGAATAGGAGGAAAGTATGGAAACTGCAATTATGTATATTGCGGCAATTGTATCCGTTGCTTTAGTAGTCTTTATGCTGATCAAAAAGATGGATATTAAGATCACTCTCTTTGTGATTGGAATTATCCTTATGTATATTGGTATGGCGATGGGAAATACCATTGGCGGAGGAAATTTTACCTCGACAGGTATGGCCTGGCTTGACCCGCTAAAAGCCATTGCCGATCAATTTAAATCCACGATCAGTTCATCCGGATTTATCATTTTGATTTTGGGCGGCTATTCCGCTTATATGAATTCGATCAAGGCGAATAATGTAACGGTTAGTGTGCTGACAAAGCCTATCGGAAAGATCAAGTCCGTATATATTCTTGTGCCGGTGGTATTTTTAATTGGTAATTTATTATCTCTGGTAGTGCCGAGCGCGTCAAACCTTGCCATTATCTTGCTTGCGACACTCTACCCGATTATGATTCAGGCGGGGATGAGTACACTTACTGCGGCGGGAATTATTGCGACGACCGCAACCGTTATGCCTACACCTCTTGGCAGCGATAATGTGGCGATCGCGGCAGAATTAGCAAACACTGCGGAATTTGCGGGGCTTACTGCAAGCGATTATGTATTTCGCTACCATGCGATCGTATCGGTTCCAACTCTCTTTGTGATGGCAGCAGTACACTATTTCTGGCAGAAGTGGATGGATAAGAAAGACAAGAAGGGAAATAGCGAACTGCAAAATAAGGTGGAAGTGGAGAAGGTGGAAGGTGGTACACTTTTCCGTACCGTATATGCAATCTTGCCGCTGCTGCCGATCTTAATGCTGATTTTCGTTTTTGCTATACAAAAAATTACAGGGGCAAAGATTGATTTAAGCGTTGAGGTAGCAACTCTGTTCTCGTTTGTCATTGCGATTATCTGCGAGTTGGTAAGAAACCGCAGTGCACGCAAGACCTTAGATCAGACAGAATCCTTCTTCAAGGGAATGGGCGGCGCAATGCCGATCGTTGCACTGCTTGTAGCAGGTACAGTATTTGTTACCGGGTTAAAGACCATCGGACTTATCGCGGCATTGCAGGAAGCAATGACTGGGCTTCAGGGTTCGGGACTAGGGTTTGTGCTTCCGTTAATTTTAGTTGCTTTGACCGCCTTAATTGTATTATTAAGTGGCAGTGGTACTGCACTCTTCTTTGCAATGGTGCCCCTTATGGTGCCTCTTGCAGCGGCGGCGGGAATCAGTGTGTTAGCAGTATCCATCCCAATGGGCTTGGCAGGAAATCTGCTGCGCGCCGTATCACCAGTATCCGCGGTAGTAATGATTGTGGCAGGTTCTGTAAAGAGGGAGCCGCTTGAAATTGTAAAGCGAACTTCCGTTCCGATGATTGCCGGCGTGGTATTTATGTTTGTGCTTTCGCTGATTATGTTCCTGTAACTATAAGAACAGAATAGAGGAACCGGGTAGAAATACTGCAAAGTAAGGTGTACGAAAAAGCAAGGGAATCTCCCTTGCTTTTTTGTAGTGTAAGGGATAAAATGTAATTATTCGGCGGGAAAATTTTCGTGGGAATAAATAAAGAACATAAAAGGAAAGGGGAGGGGCACTGCTGCGAAAGGGCAGTAAATTTTATGTGCTTACTTAAATTTTATGAAGGAAACTCAGAAAAAGAAAATCACTATTAAGGATATCGCGAGGGAAGCGGGCATTTCTCCCGCTGCGGTTTCCCTGATTTTAAATGACAGACCATGCAGGATCTCGGAGGAAAAAAGGCAGCTTGTGCGCGAGATAGCAAGGCGGGAAAACTATGTGGTAAACCAGGCAGCAAAAAGTTTGGCTACTCGAAAATCCCATATGCTCGCCCTGATTTTGCCGGATATCGAAAATACATTTTTTTCTTCACTGGCAAAACAGATTGAAAATCGTTGCCGCGAGGCGGGGTACTCGCTGATTATCGCAAGTTCGGATGACAGAAAGGAAAATGACTGGAAACTTTTGCGGGTATTGGAATCCAGGGGTGTGGATGGTATCTTTCTGATTTTGAGCATGGAATCTTTGGAGGATGAAAAGGAATTGGCGGGAGAACTCGCTCTTCTTACTATGCCCTATGTTATGATTGACCGCACAAGGTCTGAAATTGACTGTGCACGGGTAAGTTTTGATCATGAACAGGGAGGATATCTGGCGGCAAAATATCTGCTTTCGCAGGGACATAGAAAAATTGGCTGTGTGTACCGTGATGACAAGGAGGGAAGTGGAAAAAGCCGTCTTAACGGGTATTTGCGGGCGTTAAAGGAGTGCCGTGTCCCGGTGCGGCAGAAATATCTGAAAAAGGGGGATTACCATATTGAAAGCGGGTATCTGGCAGCGCAGGCACTGCTGGCAACGGATTGCACAGCTGCCTTTGTCTGCAATGATATGATGACCCTTGGATTCTTAAGAAAACTCTATGAGGAGGGGCGCAGGGTTCCGCAGGATTATTCGATTGTCAGTTATGACGACTCTCTGAAAAATTACCTTCTTAGCGTGGAGCTGACCACGGTTGTCCAGGATATTGAACTGCTTGCAAGGGAGGCGTGCCGCCTGCTGTTCGGAAGCTTGCAAAATAGTGTGTGCCAGGATCTGTCAAAAATTGTCCTTCCCCCAAAACTTACCGTGCGTAAAAGTGTGAGAGATTTTGCTTGATTATTTGAAAAAAATGTGAGAAAATATATAAAGCAGTTATGTAATTTTATTCCTGAGATGGAAAACAAGGAGGCAAATATGGCAAAGAAACCTACAGTATTAATGATTTTAGACGGATTCGGATTGAATGATAAGAAGGAGGCGAACGCGGCGGCGATCGCAAAGACTCCGGTAATTGATAAGTTGATGGAACAATATCCATTTGTAAAAGGATACGCTTCGGGTATGGCCGTGGGACTGCCGGACGGACAGATGGGCAATTCCGAGGTCGGACATTTAAATATGGGGGCGGGACGTATTGTCTATCAGGAACTGACCCGCATCACCAAAGAGATTGAGGACGGTGATTTCTATAAGAATGAGGAATTGCTGCGGGCGGTAAAGAACTGCAAGGAGAACGATTCTTCATTGCATCTGTACGGGTTGCTCTCAAGCGGCGGTGTACACAGCCACAACACGCATCTATACGGGCTTCTTACCCTTGCGAAGCGTGAGGGATTAAAAAAGGTTTATGTCCACGCATTCTTAGATGGGCGTGACACTGCTCCGACTTCCGGGAAGGAATTTCTGATTGAACTGGGTGAGAAAATGAAGGAGATCGGTGTGGGTGAGGTCGCGACCGTGATGGGGCGTTACTATGTAATGGATCGCGATAATCGCTGGGATCGCGTGGAGAAGGCATACGCGGCGATGGTCTACGGCGAGGGAAAGAAAGCAGCGTGTCCGATCTGCGCGGTATCCGATTCCTACAAGGAAGAAGTGACGGACGAGTTTGTTGTGCCAACTGTGATTGAGAAGGATGGCGCGCCAGTGGCGACCATTAAAGATGGCGACTCAATTATTTTTTATAATTTCCGCCCGGATCGCGCCAGAGAGATTACACGCGCGTTCTGCTGTGACGATTTTACCGGATTTGAGAGAAAGGGCGGAAGAGTAAAGACGACCTATGTCTGCTTCTCCGAGTATGATGTGACCATTCCAAATAAGACAGTAGCATTCCAGAAAATTTCTTTAAACAATACCTTTGGCGAGTATCTTGCGGCACATGGAAAGACCCAGGCACGCATTGCGGAGACGGAGAAGTACGCCCACGTCACCTTCTTTTTTAACGGTGGGGTGGAGGCTCCAAATCCGGGTGAAGAGCGCATCTTAGTCAATTCGCCGAAAGTTGCGACCTACGATCTAAAGCCGGAGATGAGTGCCTACGAGGTGGCGGATAAACTGGTGGAAGCCATCAAATCTCTGAAATATGATGTGATCATTATCAATTTTGCTAATCCGGATATGGTTGGTCACACGGGGATCATAGACGCTGCGGTAAAAGCGGTGGAGGCGGTGGATGCCTGTGTCGGCAAAGCATATGACGCATTACTTTCCGTGGATGGACAGATGTTTATCTGTGCGGATCACGGAAATTGCGAGCAGCTTGTCGATTATGAGACGGGTGTGCCATTTACCGCGCACACGACCAATCCGGTGCCATTTATTCTGGTCAACTATGATCCTGCGTATACTCTGCGCGAGGGCGGCTGCCTTGCCGATATTATCCCGACGATGATCGAGATGATGGAAATGGAACAGCCAAAGGAAATGACAGGAAAATCACTGCTGATTAAGAGGTAGTGAAATAAAAAAGATTTAAGAAGAGGGGGATTTTTTATGCATAAGGAAAATTTAAGTGCAAGAGAGGCGATGGCAAGGCTTGAGGAGGGAAATAAACGCTATCTGAGCGCGTCGACTAATCCGGGGGATATCTCGCTAAAACTTCGCAAGGCAACCTGCGAGAATGGTCAGAGTCCTTACGCAATTGTGATCACCTGTTCCGACTCGCGTGTTGTCCCGGAGGATATTTTCACTGCCGGGATCGGGGAATTATTTGTGATTCGTGTGGCGGGAAATGTGATGGATCACCATCAGCTCGGAAGTGTGGAGTACGGCGTGGAGCATCTAGGCTGCAAGCTTGTCGTGGTATTAGGTCATGATCACTGCGGCGCGGTGGGGGCTGCGATCCACGATGAGCCATCTGGCTTTGTCAAGTATATTACCGACGAGATCCGCAGAGCGATCGGCGATGAGAAAGATGATTTTCGTGCGTCCTGCCTAAATGTTAAGCAGAGCGTTTCGGTAATCTCTGAAAGCCTTGGAATAAAAGACGGGGACGAGGTAAGTGTTGTCGGAGCCATCTATCATATTGAAGATGGCGCAGTGGAGTTTCTGTAAATCAGAAATCGAACAAGAAATCCCCCACATTTAATGTGGGGGATTTCTTGTTGCAGAAGACTAAAAATTTGGAAAATAAATTTAAACAAGTTGGGGAGTGGTTTTGATTTTATGTGATCGCTTCTCAACTTGTTTTAGAAACTAATATTTTAGGTGATAATTTAGGTGTGAGAATATAGAATTTTGTAAAAGTTGAACAAGATTTTTTGAAAATTTTGGGATACTTTATTTTGTTTTATGAGGATTTCCAATAGAATTAGAGTGGAGGAAATATCTCATGGAACCTAATTATAAAGAAATTGGAAAAAGAATAAAAAAGTACCGGGAGGAGCGCGAATTATCCCAAGCAAAGCTTGCGGAAAAGATTGAGGTCTCGGTGCCTTATATGAGTGATATTGAAACTGGAAAGACTAAGTTTAGTCTGCCGGTATTAGTGAATCTTGTAAATGCATTGGAGGTCAGACCGGGGGAATTGCTGACAGAAAAGGTCTGTGCAAAAGGGGAATTATGCGCACTGATCTTGCGAGAGATTGATCAGCAGCTAACGGATTGTACAGAAATGCAGATGCAGTTGTTGGCGGAGGCATTTCGCAATGAGAAAAAACTTTTGGTGGCTTACGAGGAAAAGATGAAGAGGTTAAAAACCACAGAGGAAGAAGAGTAGCACAGATTTTTAATTTTATCTTGGATAAAAAGCAGAAAAAGTTCCTTAGAATAAAAAAGGGACGATTTCTGCTTTTTTATTTTTCCTGCAATTCGTGTACACCAGAAAACGATTCGTGCACAAATGAGAACATATCGGAGCAATATGGTATAATGTCATCAGACATTATACCAGTGCTAATTCGCCGTCCGACCAACGGGAGGACAATTACCT
>CAJTLX010000038.1 GCA_910577165.1 uncultured Lachnospiraceae bacterium | reverse complement strand
TTCTTTTAGTTTTTCTCATCAGTTCAAATGCAGGCTCGGTTACCTTTAGAATTTCATTATATTTCCATTCTTCATTTCTTTCCTGTTGCAGCAACATTCGACCCAAAATCAATATTGTTTTTGGGTAATTTAATACTCTGGTAATATCCTCCATCCGGGTATCCTCAAGATATCTTTTGATCTGCAGGCAGAGCCTTATTCCCTCGACCTCTGGCAGACACTGCGCATATTCCAGCATCAAATTGATCTCTTCCGCACAGAGTACCAGATCGCACAAGAACTCTTCCTCGTATCCTGGTATGGTCAACTGCAGTGCTTTAGAGAAAATTTCGAGCAGTTCTTCTCTAGGTGCATTTTGCAGCTTACGGCATATTCCATACATTGTAAGGTAAAACTGCCATTGCAGCCGCTTGGACACACTCTCTTTTCTCCCCTCTTCCCACGCACTTTCTTCCAGCTTATCATTTTTTGCATATTCCTTTAACAGTATTGCCATCCGTTCGGCATCATTCTGTTCAAGAGCTGTAATAATCTCCTCCTGAGATTTCCACTCCGTATAATCCCTGAGATTTAAATAACATTCATACCACCCGCTCTCCACTTGGATACGGCGCAAAATCCGCTCTGCAAGCAGCCATTTTACCCCTTTTTCTCCCTTTTCAATCTCATCGATCATACCGCTGTAACATAGACCTCTCGCAAGTTTCTTCTGCGAGATCCTCCACCAATCGCGATTCATATGTAAATAACTTCCCAAACTCTTTTTTGCCAAATTTTTATCCTTATCTGATCTCTTTACTCCCAAAATCAATTCCTCCTTTTGTAAATTATATATATCTAGCCAAAAATTATCTCTTTTTACAAACTATACCATACTTGCTATATTATTTCAAGAGTTTATTTTCCCTTCGGGTTCTTTGACAACTGCTGCCTTCCCGGTTAATTTTATGCTTTTGCTAAAAATACCGAAAAATAACTAAATTCTAATCAAATTTTTTTCTTTTCCCTCTTGCATTTTTTCTAAAACTATGATAGTATTCTCTTATACATAATATAGTTTTAAAAACTACATCATGAGTTTTATTTTTCCCCGACACGAATTTTATGAAACTTGATTGTATATACTATAGAAATCATAGATAATACTGTATTATTATTTTGCGCGATAAAAAAGTCGCATAAAGAAAGGAGATTTTCACTATGACAAAAACTCACCACTTTCATTTTAAAGATCCTTTTAGCAGCCTAAGCCATCTGATCTTTGCAGGGGTCTGTCTGGCGGCGGGACTTCCGCTGATTGTGCGTGCATTCGTACTCTCCGGCGCGCAGAATGGCTTTTCCATGTTATTGTTTCTGTTTGGACTGATCGGACTTTACACGGCGAGCGGCATCTACCATGCCTTGGATATTTCCGAAACGGTAAATACACGCCTGCGAAAAATTGACCACAGTATGATCTACATCCTGATTGCGGGAACATACTCTCCAGTCTGTCTCGTTGTCCTAGATTCCCCAAAGGGAACCATTCTTTTTGCTGTGATCTGGGCATTGGCATTGATCGGTATTTTTCAGGCAATATTCTTTATCGCCTGTCCGAAATGGTTTTCTGCAATGATTTACATTATTATGGGGTGGCTCTGCGTGTTTGCCATGGGGGATATCGTGGCAGCCCTCTCCGGCGGGGCGTTCGCATGGCTGCTTGCAGGAGGAATTATCTATACTGTGGGTGGTGTGATTTACGCTTTAAAACTTCCTCTTTTTAACCGGATGAGCAAGGGTTTTGGAAACCATGAACTATTTCATCTTTTCTGTATTGGCGGAAGTCTCTGCCACTATATTATGATGCTTGTCTACGTTTCAGCAATGTAACAGAATCAAAAAACCATATCCGCGGAGTGCCTTATTAAGACACTCCGCTTTATATTATACAGCCGGGCGATCCTGTACCTTATCTGGGCGGCAAACCGCATAATTCTTCGTAAAATATCCCGTCTGTTTATCTTCCTTTTCCCGTCTTTAAGACGTTTCAGGTATGTAGCAGACGTTACCCGGCATGGCGGGATTTCCCGCTTTCCTAGTATATGCAAAACAGGCATCCAATGTGAATAGGAATGCCTGTTTTTTTAGAAAGATTAAATTATTATTTTTTACTCGGAGCGGATCAGCGTCAGCGGGTTTATATTTTCTCCGTCCTTTTGCACTTGAAAATAGAGATGCTCGCCCTCCATCCGATAATATTTCGTTACCTTGGCCAGTTTTGCCATCTCCTGACCATTCTTTACGTAATCTCCCGGCTTTACTGTAATTTCTTCAAGTTGTCCGTAGGTCAGCGTGTATCCGCCCCCAATATCCAGTATCAATGTCTGTCCGGTCTTATCTTCTTTTTTGACTTCTTTGACAATTCCATTTGCTGCGGCGACAATTGGATTCCCCTTTTCCCCCGCAATAAAAATTCCTGGGTTGGTTTTAAACTGTCCCAGCGTTTCAAAATAGATTAATTTGTCCGTGCTGTAGTTTTTTATCACATTGCCGGATAGTGGCCAGCTAAGACCGTCCTCCTCGGAAAATTTCAGTTCCTGCGCCGTTGGATTGTTGACCTGCGCGCTCTCTTCTGACTGCGCCCCATCCTCCGTTGAGGAACCTTCTTTAATACCTTCAGATTTTGTATCTGTCTTGCCAACCTTTATTTCGGTTTTCTCTGCATTATCAGATTTGCCAACTTTCGTTTCGGTGTTTTCCCCCTGATCCGATTTTGCTACCTTTTCATCCGGTTGTTCCGGCTTATTTAACGCCGTCTGCGTCGTCGGAACTGGAGCTGTTGTCGGTTTGGTATGGTCTTGTTGACCCGGCTTGTTTAACTCTTTTGTGCCGTCCGCTGTCAGCTGCTGCTTGGTTGGCTGGGATGGCGTTGGACCCGCTGCTATCTGATCTGTATGCCCTTCTTCCCCTCCATCTGCGAACTTATCTGGCTGATCAGGAACGGGCGTTGCAATATCATTTTGTGCGATATCCCGTATTTCATCCGGTACTCCCTGCCCTTCATCGTTTAAATCCACCAGTTCCTTTTGCTCCTTCTGCGGTTCACTTTTTCTTGTTACCGCATACACCGTGCCGGAAATCGCCAGCACACCGCACAGCCCAAGCAGATACAGCCGCTTTTTATTCTGGTATTCTTTTTTTTCTCCCTTCACCTCTCGCGCCGCCTTTCCTCAAATTCTCTTACGGTACAACTCTTGTACTGCTAGTATTGTTTCCGGCGAATGCGAAATTATTCAAAAATTTGTTAGAAAATATGTCATTATCCAGTTCTTAATTTTTTGATTATATTTACAGACAAAATCACTTATAATATTTCCATAGGGGGTGAAAAATATTGAATGTTAAAAAAGAAATTTATACTATTGATGATATTTACGCCCTGCCCGATGGTGAACGGGCGAAATTAATTGACGGACAGATTTATTATATAGCACCGTCCAGTGCCGCACATCAGCGCGTATTAATTTTTTTAAGTACGGAAATTAATCTTTACATCCGGAAAAATAATGGATTTTACTATCACATTTTGAAATTTTTCAGCTATTCCAAAAATCAAATAAGAAAGTCTGTGCATAATAAAGAAAGGGGCATATCCTACTTGCCCCTTCGCTCTCTTCATTCCTTTTTATTCAGCATATTTCATCAGTCCGGTCACAATCTCCTCAAATTTCCATTTTGATGAAGCGCGGTCAATCAGACCAAAATTTTCACCATTTCCAATAAAAGCGTTATTATCCCACCAGCAACAGGTGATTCCCCTCGCGCGTGCGGCCGCGATATAAGCGACGGAGAAATCCACGCGATCCTGTACATTTCCGCTTTTTGCCCGCGCACCAAACTCACCGATCACAACAGGAATACTATTTTTGATAAAGCGATCGTAAAGCTGATCCATAAATCCCGTGATTCCGCGCACATCTGAGGCATTATCTGAGTCAAATTTGTTTGTTCCACCCTCATTTAACGCAAAATCATATGGGGTATAGGCGTGTACGGATACAATCAGCTTATTTTCTGCCGAGTCTTTTGGCAGTGAGAATCCTGCATTTAATGCGCCGTCCGGCGAAGCGTCATAGCCCGGCACCATAACATAGCGGGTCGGATTATTGCCCGCTGTTGCGCGAATGGCATCAAGTGCGGTCTGGTTTAATTCATTGATGCAGGAGATCGCATCCTTACAGCTCTCATTGTTCGGATCAATCCACCACTCATAATTTGACCCTATCATGCGCGGCTCATTGAGCGTTTCAAAAATTAAATGTTCATCGTAGTCTGCAAACTTCTCGGCAATCTGTTTCCAAACACAGCTAAGGTAATGTTTTGAGGTATCTAAATGCTCTGTGGTCGGATAATAGTACGCCGTGTCCACATCATGATGAACATTTAAAATTACATACATCCCCTCGTCGATCGCCATATCCACCACTTCCTTCACTCTTGCCATCCAGACTTCACTGATGGTAAAATCTTCGCCGGAAGTATGATTATGCCAGGACACCGGAATTCGGATAGTGTTAAATCCTGCTTCTTTAACCGCCGTAATTAAGCGCGGCGTTGTGATAACACCGCACCATGCGGACTCATATTTTAATTCGTCAGTTAACCATGTGCAGTCCGATGCATCTAAGGTATTCCCAAGATTCCAGCCGATCTTCATCTCCTTTACAAAGGTAAATGCTTCCGTATCCGGAACCTCCTTTGCCTCCATTGTGATATCCGGAACCTCGTATTTACTTTCCGCCTTAGTCGGCTCTGGAGTTGGTGTTTGGGTTACCTCCGCTTCCTTAGTTGCCTCCGGCGTAACCTCTGCCTTAGTCGCCTCCGGTGCCTTAGTTGTTTCCACTGATGTAATCATAGATGTTACATCTTGACTCCCATTATTTTTCTGATCTCCGCAACCCGCGGTTAATCCTGCTGTCAGTACGGCAGCTAATGCAAAACATCCGATTTTCTTTCTAAACATCTTTGCCTCCTATTTAAAGTTCCGTATGTGTCCTTCCATTACCCGATTCTTACAAGAGAATTTCTGTTCGCTGATTCGCGTTTCCGCGAATTGCTCTCATCAATTCTCTTGGGGCAACGTCCGGACACATACTGATTTAAAGTTCCGTATGTGTCCTTCCATTACCCGATTCTTACAAGAGAATTTCTGTTCGCTGATTCGCGTTTCCGCGAATTGCTCTCATCAATTCTCTTGGGGCAACGTCCGGACACATACTAATTTTTAGTTCTGCGTATTCCCTTCCAGCACCCAACAACCGGAGAAGAGGTTTCTTCGCGCTGCTTCAAAAACCTTTTCCGGGCACTGTACAGGCATACACTGTTTTTTAGTTCCGCGTATGTGATTATTCTGTGTGAAGCTGCAATTCATACAATTTTTTATAGATTCCGTTTGCGGCAAGCAGTTCCTGATGTGTGCCACTCTCTCTTACTTCTCCCCTATGCATAACAATAATTTTGTCCGCGTGTTGTATTGTGGAGAGGCGGTGTGCAACCATAATCGTTGTTCTGCCCCTCATCAGCTTTTCAAGTGCCTCCTGAATTAAAAGCTCCGTCTCCGTATCAATATTTGCTGTTGCCTCATCCATGACTAAAATCGCCGGATCATAGGCAAGGGTGCGCGCAAAGGAGAGGAGTTGTCTTTGCCCGGCGGACAAAGTGCTGCCCCGCTCGGTCACTGGCTCGTGATAGCCATTCGGCAGACGGGAGATAAAATCATCCGCGTTAACATATTTTGCGGCGCGCACAATGTCTTCCTCTGTAATGTCCTCCCTGCGCAGACGAATATTACTGCTGATATCGCCAGTAAAAATAAAAACATCCTGCTGCACCTGTCCGATTGCAGCGCGCAGTTTTGATTTATCAAGCTCCTTGATATCCACGCCGTCAATGGTAATTTTTCCTTTTTGAATATCGTAGTATCTGCCAATTAAATTGAGAATGGAAGATTTCCCCGCACCTGTCGCTCCGACAAACGCCACACGGGAGCCGGATTCTACGGTAAAACTGACATCTTTTAAGATCCAGTCCTCCCCCTGGTAGGCAAACCAGACATGGTCAAAGACAATGCGCCCGCGCACCTTGCCAATATCGACAGGCTGTGGCGGATTCTCAATCATCGGAGTTTCGTCTAAAAGGGTAAAAATTTTTTCCGCTGAGGCCATTGCGGACTGCAATGTGCCAAACTGCTCTGCCAGTTCCTGAATCGGCTGAAAAAAGGAATTGATATACTGAATAAAAGTATATAATGTTCCCACGGTAATCGCACCCTTTATCACGGAGGAGGAACCCGCCCAGATAATAATGGACAGTGCCACGATCGAGAGAAAATAAATACTTGGTCTGAATACGGCAAATACCATCATTTCACGGTAATTTGCCTTGTACAAATCCTCATTTTTTCTCCCAAATTCCGCATTCTTCTCCTTCTCGCGCGCAAAAATCTGAATAACCTTCATCCCGGAGAGATGCTCGGAAAGATAGGTGTTTAATGCGGTGATCTTTGTGCGGGTAATCCGGTAAGTCATGCGGGAAATCTTCTTAAATAAAACGGTCAGTCCCACAATAAATGGAAGAAGTGCAAAGGCAAACAATGCGATCCTTACATTTAACATCAGCATAACAACGGCAAGTCCGATAATTGTCACCGTATTTTTGATCAGGCGCACTAAAATATTTGCGTACATTTCATGCAGTGCTTCAACATCGTTTGTCGCGCGCGTCACAATCTTCCCGACCGGCGTGATATCAAAAAACCTAAGCGAGAGCTTATTGATATGATCAAAAACCTCCTCGCGGATATTGTAGATAATATTCTGTCCCGTTAACTGCAAGATCCAGGTCTGCAAAAAATTGCAGACAAAGCTTAAAAGCAGCACACCTAAGTAAATTAACCCGCAGCGGCGCACCTTTGTAAAGGGAGCCTCCTCCATAAACAGATCGATAACCTCGCCCATAATTATTGGACGATAAAGTTCTAACACCGTGATGACAAGTACTAGACATAATGCTGCTGCCATCCAGTGCGCATAGGGTTTGGCGTAGACAAGAAGGCGCGAAAACACACCCCGGCTTGCCGATTTCTCCAGTTCAATTTCTTTTCTGTCCATCGCGTCCTCCCCCTACTCTTTTTCTAGCTGCTTTTCCAGCTGTTGTTTTTCGTAAAGTTTCGCATAGATCCCACCTTTTGTAATCAATTCATTATGTGTGCCATACTCCGCCATCTCCCCGCGATCCAATACCAGAATATGGTCAGCATTTTGTATGGTCGAGATGCGATGTGCAATAATGATTGTCGTTTTGCCCGCGCGGTTTTTCTTTAAGGAGGCAAGTATCTTTTCTTCCGTATCGGTATCCACCGCGGAGAGGGAATCATCTAAAATCAGAATCGGCGCGTTCTTCATCAGTGCACGGGCAATGGAACTGCGCTGCTTTTGTCCGCCGGAGATCGTCACGCCCCTCTCTCCCACCATCGTGGAATATTTTTTGGGAAAATCCATAATATTCTCGTGGATACAAGCCTGTTTTGCCGCTTCCATCACCGGCTCTAAGTCACCGTAAGCCTTATCCATACGATTTTTGGACTGAAAAAAATCGCGTTCCAAATACTCTTCAAGCCGCTCCTTATGTGACATAAAAATCTTCGCGCTCGCCGCCCCCTCCTTAAAAACTTCCTCCGGCACATCGAAGAGTCTGCGCACACCAAAAGCGATATTTGTCTGCAAGGTATCCGAAAACAGAAAATTATCCTGTGGCACATAGGCGATGGATTCCCGCAAAATGGAGAGAGGAATTTCTTTTATCCCATGTCCATCAATTTTTATCTCCCCCTCGCCCACATCATACATCCGCACAAGAAGATTTGCAAAGGTAGTCTTGCCACTTCCGGTACGCCCTAAAATCGCGAGAGTTTCACCCTCTTTAATCTCGACGGACAGATCTCTTAGAGCGGGAAAGATCCCCTGCTGATAAGCGAAGGTCAGATGGCGCACTGAGATCCCCCCGCGAAGTGCTAAAAGATTTCTATCCACCTCTGCCCCATCCACAATCTCTGGTTTCTCAGCAAAGATCGCCTCCACACGCTTCATTGAAGCAAACCCTTGAGAGAAAGAATTGATGCTGTCACCGACTGCGATCATCGGCCAGGTCAACATCCCCACATACGAGGTAAACGCTACGAATTCTCCTGCGGTAAGCACCTTATCAAGCACCAATTTTCCGCCGTAGAGAAGGGCAATCACACTGGAAATACCAACAATTACATCAAGCAGGGGCATGACAACCGCCTGAAGTTTTACCACGCTTAGATTCTTTTGTTTATTATTTAAATTGGCTTTTGCAAATGCTTCTCTCTCTTCTCTTTCCTGCACAAACGCCTTGATCACACGAATTCCGGAAACACTTTCCTGTACCTGGTCAGTCATATCTGAAAAAGCCTTCTGCTTTTCGGCAAAACGCCGCTCCGCTGCTCCCCCGTAATAGATGCCGCCAAAAAGGATCACTAGCATTGGAATGCAGGCAAGTAGAGTCAGGCTAAGATTAACGTGTATAATCATCTTTGCAATTACCATAATGGTCATGACAATCGCGTCAAAAGTCGAAATTACCGCAGGACCTAACGACATACGGATGGCACCGAGATCATTGGTAAAATGCGCCATCAGATCGCCCGTCTTGTTCTCGTTGTAATAGCGCATTGAGAGTGTGGCAAGATGTTCAAACATCTCGCCGCGCAGTTCATACTCGATCTTTCTCGCCGCACCAAAAATATAAAAACGCCAACCAAAACGTCCGAGTGCCATCAGACCGCCGACAAACAGGATCTTCACTAACAGGGAAATTACCTCTGCCATACCCATCCCCGCAATCAGACCGTCCGTTACATCGCCGGTATATTCCGGAATTAAAAGCCCCAGATAGTCCACTGCTAAAAGCACTATCATGCCAAGCAGATAACTTACCCAGTATTTTTTTATATATTTTACCACCATAAATTTGGTATCCTTTTCCACGAAATGGGCGGCTAAGCCCTTTTACACGCTTAACCGCCCTCTTTTCTTTTATTTTAAGATTACATCCGTTTCATGAATTACAGCCTTTACATCATCCGCCATCTTAGAGATGGTATTCATGGATTCCTGTATCGTCTTGCCCTTATCCGAGGTCTGGTCAACATTCATAATCGCATCGTGCATAAAGGATAAAATTTCCTCAATTGTACTATTGAATTTCTCAATAACATCCGCAATCGATCCGATGGCATCCTTGATTGCCTCGTCGTTCACCTTTGCGGATGCAACAGAAGATTTCGAGTTGTCCGAGAGCTGGCGTATATTGGAAGCGACCACAGCAAAACCATTGCCTGCCTCGCCTGCTCGCGCTGCCTCGATCGCTGCATTCAGGGAGAGAAGATTGATCTTTCCGGCAATCTTTTCCACATCCTGCGTCATGATATTGTAGCCCTCAATACTATTTGTAATGCGCTCCGCGGACTCTCTCAGACCATCATTCAGACCGGAAAGTTTACTCATATGCTCTGTCAGCGAATTCATCTTCTCTGAGGTAGCCACACCGGTCTCGCGAATGAGATCCGCCTCCTCTTTAATCTCGTAGATGCTGTCGTTGAGTCGTTCAAATACCTCTCTCAGATTACTATTCATCTCATGCACTCTATGATTTACCTGCTCAACTTTCTTTCTCTCCTGCTCGACAGACTTGATAATGTACTGGTGGCAGTTCTCCTTCTCATTCACCCCTTTGGCTATCGCAGTCGCCATCTCGCGGCAGGTGCGGAAACCACACGCATGACAGTCAAAATGCTTCTCTTCCTCAATCGTCTTTCCAAGCAGACGATATGCCCTCTCGATCTCGCCGTCCGTCACATTGATAACCTTCACATCACTTGCCACATACCGGCGGATATAGTCGCTTAAGCGCAGCCTCTTGTCAAACTCTGCAAACTGTGCATCCTCGCCGCGCTTTGTCATATTCTTGCGGCGCACATTGCGCGCGTATTTCTCAACGTCATTCATAATATTGTTGATGGCAAAGCAGTGGTAATCCACACCGGTTGCCGGTCCGCCATTGCAGCCGTCCTTGCAACTTAGCACATCGAAGACCGTCGGCAGATCTTTTTCTTTCTGCTGCAAATACAGATTCAGATCGTCGTAGAGACGCTCCGTCCCCTCGGAACTAATAATGGAGAGATCCGGCTCATGGATCTGAAGATTCTTCATCAATCCGCCCGGCTTTGAGTAGATAGCTCCCTCCAGACCGATATCGCCATCAAACTCGAACGGACTGTAAATCTTTACGGTCGGCAGATCCACATGTTTTTTCTTAAAGTACACCCGCAGATGCTCCATTGTCACATTGTAATCAATCACTCTTGTTTCCTTAAATTCATCCCCCTTGGCAATACACGGTGAGATCGCCGCGATCTTTCCCTTGTAGCCAAGAACATTGCGGATATACAGTCCAAGACATAGCATCGGGCTGTGAATTGGCGAGAGATGCGGCAGCAGTTCTGGCTTTTGCCGCACTATGTAATTGACCACCGCCGGACATGGCTGCGAGATAAGCTTTGCCTCCGGATGCTGCTTCAAGTAGCGCAGATGCGCCCAGGTACAGATATCCGCGCCGAAGGACACATCATATATCTTCTTTACCCCCTGGTTTCTAAACCATTGAAGCACATGTCTCCAATTGCCCTCAAAACCGATCTTGATGGAAGGTGCCGCGATCACAATCAACTCATGACCTGCGCCCAAATCTTCCATAAAGGCATCAATATCATCCTCATATGACCTGGCTTCATGTGTGCAGGCTTTGATACAGGCACCACACTTGATGCATCTCTTGTCATCGATCGTGATAACCAGCCGTCCCGTGCTGTCCGCCTTAGCCACATTTGCATCAAGAACCGGACACACTCTCACACAGGCATTACAGCCCACGCATTTACTCGTGTCTATACAGACTTTTCCCATAATGTTTCTCCTCTGCACTCAAATATTCTACGGCCTTCCTTTCTCGGCCATTCTTACAACTTGCTTATATTCTAACAAATCAGAAAACACTTGTCAATGATAATCGCAACCTGCGCGCTGTTTTACGACATATTCCTA
This sequence comes from uncultured Lachnospiraceae bacterium, assembly GCA_910577165.1. GTDB lineage: Bacteria > Bacillota > Clostridia > Lachnospirales > Lachnospiraceae > RGIG4057. The sequence goes on along the minus strand of CAJTLX010000038.1, from coordinate 22,446 downwards.
CTATAATTTTCTAAAAATAATTGAGTGAACAATCGAGTAGAGAAAAGTTTTTTCCTTATGTGCAAAGCACATAATCTCGCTGCGCACGGACACGGGCAACCTCAGCTGCATAATTCCTCTCCGCGTCTGTGCGCATAAAAAAAGCCAGGTTATACCCTGGCACCCAGTAATTCCCTTGTGTAGGGATGTTCTGGTTTTTCAAAGACCCTATGCGTTACTCCGCTCTCAACAATCTCCCCGTGATACATTACAAAAACACGGTCGCAGATGCGATGAATCACGTTCATATCATGGGAGATAAAAAGGTAGGTCAATCCAAACTCCTTTTGCAGCTTTACCAAAAGCACCAAGATCTGCTCCTGCACCGTTACATCGAGTGCGGAGACCGGCTCATCCAAAAGAATAAAACTGCGCTTTAACATGATTGCCATCGCGATCGCCACCCTCTGACGCTGACCGCCGGAGAGTGTGCCCGGATATCTGTCATAGTACTCTCTTGAAAGTCCCACTTTTTCAAGCATTGCATAAACCGCGTCACGCTGTTGTTCTTTCGTCCCGACATGGTGCAGGCGCAACGGCTCAGTCAAGAGCCACCCGATCGTTTTAGCGGGGTTTAAACTGCCGTAGGGATCTTGAAACACCATCTGTGGCTGTTTGCAATCAATATAAAAATTTCCCGCGACCAAAGAATTTAAGCCCGCAAGTGCCTTGGCAAGTGTCGATTTTCCACAGCCTGACTCCCCGACAATCCCAACAATCTCCCCGGCATACAGTTCAAACGAAACCTGCTTTACTACCTCTTTCTTTGTTTTTGCGCGAAACAATGCCGCCGCCTTCTCCTCGTAGAATACGGAGAAATTCTCCACGCGCACAACCGCCTCTCCCTGTGTAATATTCTGCTCCTTTTTCAGCTCGCTCCCCTTTCCAAGTGCCGCCGCCAGAAGTCTTTTTGTATATTCCTCCTTTGGGCATTCAAACAGGGTTTCTACCTCCCCCTGCTCCACCACCTCGCCCTCACACATCACAACTGCACGGCTACAGACATTGCGGATCACGCCAAGATCATGGGAGATCAGAATAATTGTCGTTTTATATTCGGTCTGAAATTTCTTTAGCAGTGCCAGGATCTTTGCCTGCACAGTCACATCAAGTGCTGTGGTCGGCTCATCCGCAATCAAAAGTTTCGGGCGCAGGATCATCGCCATCGCAATCATAACGCGCTGGCGCATTCCGCCGGAAAGCTGGTGCGGATACTTCTCATAGAGAGCCTCCACATCGGTAAGTCCCGCCTCTAAAAACATGGAAAGTACCCGGCTTTTACGCTCTTCTTTCGGACAGTCGCTGTGAAGTCTAAGCATCTCTTCCACCTGTGCTCCAACGGGAAGTACGGGGTTGAGTGAGGTCATGGGCTCCTGAAAAATCATGGAAATTTCATCGCCGCGCACCTCATTTAATTCCTTTTCTCCCAGCGCGTTTAGTTTTATTACTTCCTCCCCGCGCCAGAACCGGATTGTTCCATTTACTATCCTGCCGCCATTTCCAAGCAGTCCGACAGCGGCAAGCATACTCACACTTTTTCCGGAACCGGATTCCCCGACAATGCCGAGTGCTTCCCCCTCCTCCACATAAAAAGAAACCCCTCTTGTAACAATGCTCTTCTCTTTTCCTTTTTCGGGAAATCCAATCGATACATCGCAAAGTTCGAGCAAATGCTTTTTACTTTCCACCCACGTCCCCCCTCCCAATATTCTCACTGATCATACTAAATCCAAGCACCGTAAAGACAATCATTAGCCCCGGTGCTAACGCGGACCACGGCGCATTTAGTGAGGAACTCTGCGCCTCCGAGAGCATACGCCCAAGACTTGGGTCGGGCGGCTGCACGCCGAGCGAGAGATAACTCATCCCCGCCTCCGCAAGGATCGCATTATTTAATCCGATCGTAGTGGAGGAGAGTAAGATCGGCACAGTATTTGGCAGGATATGCACAAACATAATACGCAAATCACTCGCTCCTAAAAGCTTTGCGTTGCGCACATAGTCTAATTCCTTCTGTACAATATACTCACTGCGCACCACGCGGGCAAAACTTGGAACAAAAATCACGCCGAGCGCGATAATAATATTGTATTTGCCGCTTCCTATCACACTGACAAAGACAAGTGCCAAAAGAATACTTGGAAAAGAAGTCAGCGTATCATTCAAACGCATTAAAATCTCATCGACTACCCCGCCGTAATAGCCGGTAAAGGCACCGATAAACGTCCCGAAGATAAGCCCGATCGCCACAGTAACAATACTGATCAAAAAAGTCGTGCCTGCCCCCTGCATCACGCGGCTTAAAATATCCCGCCCCATATAGTCCGTCCCAAAGGGATGGGAAAGACTTGGCGGCTTATTCTTTAATGCCACACTTATCGCTGTGGGTTCATAGGGTGTCCAGAACAGACCGATCAACACAAAAAACAGCACGGCGGATACCAGCACAATCCCCAGAATCAAGCTCCAGTTTTTCGTATTTTCCTGACCGCGCTTTTTTTTCATATCGCTGCATCTCCCCTTCTTATTTTTGATATTTCACTTTTGCGGTCATGCTGCGAGTGCGAACTTATTTTAGCCGCACACGCGGATCCACCTTCTGGTAGAGCAGATCCACAATAAAATTGACAAACAGCACAACACAGGCAATATAGACTACGACCGCCTCCACCACCGGGTAATCCCGATTGGAGATCGCGGTGATTAAAAGTCTTCCCACTCCCGGCAAATTAAAAACCTTTTCCACCACAATACTGCCCGCCAACACATCCGCAATCACCATACCCATAAATGTGATCACCGGAACCAGCGCGTTTTTTAGCACATGCCGCCAGAGAATCGCGCGCTCTGTATTCCCCTTGCTCCTCGCCGTGCGCACATAGTCAAGTTTTAGTTCGCGCAGCACAGAAGTCTTTAAAAACTTTACTGTCATTGCAATCTTTGGGATGGCGATGGCGACAGCGGGAAAGATCATATAGTGCAGGTAACTGGAAAAATTTTCCTCAGGAGCAATATATCCTCCGGGCGAAAACCATCTTAATCCCAGCCCAAAAATCAATGTAATGATAATTCCGAGAAAGAACGAGGGCACTGCCATCAGTGTCTGCGTTGTCAGCGTGATTATGCGGTCCGCCACGCCGCCCTCCTTCCTGCTGCACACAAGTCCAAGCGGAACAGAGATAATCACGATCATTAAAATCGAAATCACCGCAAGTCCCACTGTCGCCGGAAATCTTGCCGCCAAAAGTTCGGAGACTGGCTTGCTGTAATGGTACGAGATACCAAAATCCCCGCGGACTGCACCGCTAAGAAAATTAAAAAAACGTGACGGCAGACTCTTATTTAATCCAAGGGATTCGCGCAGTGCCTCTATCGCTTCCGGCTCCGCATCCACCCCTAAGCGGGAGAGCGCGCCATCCCCTGGAATTACCTGGAAAGCGATGAAGGTCAGCAGCATAATCAGAAACAATACCATAATGAGAGAAATTAATTTTTTCACATAATACCGCATATCCTTCCTCCTTTCCGGATAGTCCGGTCTTTGATAACAAGAACCAAGCATAAAAACCGGACTGTCAACGCATTTTCTATTTTATATAATATATCTTTGACATATCCTGTACGTACAGCGGGTAGAAGGTATAACCCGAAAGTTTTTTATTTACGGCAACATAGGAGGCCGGGTCCTGGATGTAGACCGATGCCGCATCCTTCGCCAGAATCTCCTGAAGCTGCTTATAATACGAAACCTTTGCTGTATCGTCCGTCTCGGCTACGGCAAGCGCGAAGATCCGGTCAAACTCCTCGTTGACATAACCGAGGAAATTGCTGCTTGCACTGGAGCGGTAACGCTTTAATACATCGCTCGGCGCAAGGTTTGCATCCAAACCGACAATGGTGGTCTGGAACTGTCTGCCGCGGTAAGTATTCTCAAGCCAGGAACCCCACTCGACCAACTCAATCTTTGCCGTGATGCCAACTTGCTTTAACTGCTCCACAATCACCTGGGCAGTATCCACATGGAACTGGTAATTGCTCGGCACAGTGATCGTCATTTCAAAGCCGTCCGGATACCCTGCGTCCGCCAAGAGTTCTTTTGCCTTTTCTGTATCGTACTCATACATATTTACTATATCCGCATTAAAATATTTTGCGAAGCCCGCAAACATATTTGAGCCGATCAACGTCCCCTTGCCGCCTGCTACCATATCAAGAATCTGTTGCCTATCGATAGCATGGCACATCGCCTGGCGCACACGAATATCGTCAAATGGTTTTTCCACATTGTTTAAAAAGAGTGCCTGCACAAGATTTGCCGTACCATTTTCTATATTATAATTTTCGGTAAGCTGGTTTGCCTGCTCACTTGTCAGGTACGGGAACACATCGATTCCCCCTCCTAAAAGCTCCATAAACGCCGTGTTTGTATCCGCAAAGATCTTGAAGGTCACTCTGTCAAGATACGGCGCAGTCCCGTAATAATCCGGATTTTTCTCCATCACAACACTGCCAAGCGGCGTGTAGGAAACAAATTTAAATGGTCCTGTGCCGACCGGGGACTCTGCCTGATTTTCATAATCTTTAGGGATAATCGCACTCGTAAGATAGCCGAGCAGTTCGGTGTTGGCTGTGGACAGGCTTACGATGACAATATCTTTGCCGGATGCGTCTTTTGACGCGGTGATATCCGAGATACAAGAAAGCGCGGATGTCACGATCACCTCCGGATCAAGAGTCTCAAGCAACCCTGCACTGCGCTTTAAAGAATATACGACATCCTCCGCTGTTACAGGCGCGCCGTTATGGAACTTAACTCCCTCACGCAAAGTAAACGTGTAGGTCATACCGTCCTCTGAAATCGTAACGTCGCTTGCAACCGCCGGAACTAAATTTCCATCCTTATCCGGCTTTACCACGCCTTCAAAGAGATTAAAGATCACTTCCAAAGTTCCTGCCGCATGTGCTTTGTGTGGGTCAAGACTGTCTAGATCCTGGGTAATTCCAACAATGATTTCACCGCCAGCAACGGGTTCTTTGGTCACGGTGTTGCCATCCGTGCCTTCCGTCCCCTGACCGTCTGAAGAATTTTCATCTTTGCCGCAGCCCCCCGCAAATACCGAGATCCCAAGGATAAGCAGCAGTGCCAACAGAATTTTTCCATGCTTTTTCATCAAAGCTCCTTTCCCGTGCCTCTCGCACGTTTCCGTTGATTTTTTCATGAAATATTCTCTCATCATTATGAAATTGTATGCTGTTTTTTCAGCGCTTCTATCATACCGCGACAGAGGGAAAAAAGCAAGATAAATTTATAGTAAGATCTATTTGTAATGTCGTTTTTGTGTTTACCGTTAAACTACAGCTTCCCCATCAATCAGGGAAGATAATTTGTTCAATCCGCTTTGCAACCGTGGCGGATGCCATGCCGCTCTCTTTTAAGCCCGCTGCAAGAAAAAATTCCTCCTGCTTTTTTACATAATTTTCCATTTTATACTCTTCAATCTCTGTATAGAGTTCTTCCTTTGTGTAGGCTTTTGGGAAGGGAAGGCGTTCAAAATCAAAATATAGCCCTCTTTCCCGGCGATAAACTTTCAGATCATCGGCGTACAAAAACACGGGTCTTTTTGCAATGGAAAATTCAAACATCGTATTAGAATAATCCGTGATCAATACATCTGCAAAATACAGATAGGAATAGAGATCCGGTTTATCGCTGATATCCACAATCCCTTCTTTTTGGGAAAATTCCTGTTTTCCCGCCACAAGCGGGTGCATACGCGCTAAGATTTCCCACTCCCCGCCAAAACGCTTTGTCAGTGCCTCGCGCAGTCTAGCCGCATTAAAATCGCAGTAATTCTTACCCGCACCCCGGTAGGTCGGAGCGTAGATAGCGATTTTTCGCTCCGATGTTTTCTTCTGCCTCCCTCTTGCCGCCCGCACAAAATAATCATTTCGCGGACTTCCGCACTCAACGATCTCACTCTTTGCCCAGAATGCCCTTTTATACATTTCAGTACAAAAAGTACTATTTGAAACAAAGAGATCCGTATTTTCTGAATCCTTTTTCGCCCTGCGAATATAGGGTTTTCCAAGTACATTCTCGCTGTCGCCCTCAATCTTTTTCAGCGCGATTCCCCCGTGCCAGAGCTGGATATAGTACTGTTTGCGACGCTTTTTAATATAGGCTTCCTTGCGGTTATTCTCAACCCAAACTCCCGCGCGGGAAAGCGCGAAAATCGCAGAAGGAGAATTGGTTTTAAGAGCACGGATCGGAAGATTTTTTGGTACTTGTTCCGGATGGTTGGTCACAAAGACAAGTTCCATCTTTTTATTTTTTCCCATGCGCCTGCAAAGCTCCTCCCCAACATATTTCGCATTGTCCCCATAGCCCCAGACATTGCAGAGTACCACTAAATTTTTCTTGATCGGAAAAATTCGGCAGACAAAAAAAAGCGCAGTTATCCCCAGATAACGCGCAAATTGATAAATCCGTATCAAAAATTTCGGTGTTAATTTTTTTATTGTTTCACGCATACTTTATAATCCTTTGATAATCTCTGCAAACTGCGCTGCACTTTTTTCCCAGCCAAGCCCATCCATATATGCCCTTGCAAAAGAAAGCTGAAGTTTTAATCGCTCCGGCTGCCGCAAAAGCGCGATCAGTTTTTCGCAGAGTTCCTCCGCGGAAAGCCCGATAAGCGTTGCACTCCCCTCCGGAAAAAATTCGGAAAATGTACCGTCCGCAAACTCAATTACCGGAAGCCCTGCCGAGAGCATCTCATAGGGAACCAGCGAGATATTGCTCAGTGACGCTACCATACCGAAATCCGCGCTATAATAAAGATTTTTGAGTTCCTCTTTGCCTAGCATACCAAGATTTCTTCCGCCCAGCGCGTGAAAGCTCTCCGCCTCACCAAAATAATCCACTGAAAGTGCGATCCCCTTCTCCGCCAACAGTTTCTTTAATTTGCAGAGCAAATCTGGTATAATACAGGGCAGACGCTTTCCATAATACTTTAGATAGACGGCTAAGCGCAATGTTTTTTTGCTCTGATAGACTGAAAAATCTCTCTCCCGAAACGGATACTCCGCCGCCTCATACGGGAAATCAATCACATCGATCGCAGAGACCGGATGGCATTCCCGCTCAATCATTTTTTTGTTCCACGCACCAAGGCTTACCATATGCAGCCCCTGTTCATAGGTCTTTTTTGCTAAAAGAAAAATTTCTCCAAATTGATAAAAATATGGTTCATAATCCTGCACAAAATACATCTTGTAACCCGGCAATTTTTTTGCAAAAGATACCGTATCCCAGGAGGAAGCAACCACAAGATCCGCCGATTTTTTCTCCCCGGAAATCATGCGGGACAGATCTTCCATCGTAAATAAATGTCCATGAAAATCCGCTAAATTACTCTTTGCACAGAGTGCCATCTCCTCTTTGCTCTGCGATTTATACACCGCATATCCGACATCAAATCCCATCGCGGAAAGCTTTGTTCCCAACCGCAGAAGCGAAGTCTGTCCGCCGTGAAACCGCACCATGCGCGTAATTAAAAACAAAATAGAACGCTTTTTCTTAGGAGTTTTATTTTGTATCACATCAAAACTATAACGTTTTAGTTCTGCCGAGACGCGCACCATCTCCGCCTTTGCCTGCATATAGTGAATACCGCTGAGCAAAAACCGCTTTCCCTCCCGCTTTATTGCCTCCATATCCTTCCTCCTGTTCCCTATTTAATTACTTAATTGCTTCCTCATAGAGTCCGCTCACTGTCTCCACATCCCCCTGCGCGATCAGATGCCCTTTCTCAAGGATAATTGCCTTATCACACAGCGAACGCACCTGACCGATGGAGTGCGAAACAAACAAAACAGTAATGCCCTTGTCAAACATAGCCTTGATTTTTTTTTCGCTCTTTTTGCGAAATTTCGCGTCCCCAACGGAAAGCACCTCATCTAAAATCAAAATCTCCGGTTCCACGATCGTCGCGATTGAAAAGCCAAGACGCGCTTTCATCCCGGAAGAATAGTTTTTTAGCGGCACATTGATAAAGTCCCCCAACTCCGAGAACGCAACAATCTCATCGTATCTATCCTTTAAAAATTCCCTTGGATAGCCTAGCATTGCCCCGTACAAAAATACGTTCTCCCTGCCCGAATACTGATTTTCAAACCCTGCCCCAAGCTCGAGGAGCGGCACAATCTTTCCGTAGCGCAAAATAGAACCTTCCGTCGGTTTTAACACCCCGGCAATCACCTTTAAGAGTGTGCTTTTTCCCGCTCCATTTAATCCGAGTATCCCGACCCGATCACCTTTTGCCACCCGGAAACTAACATCTTTCAGTGCCCAGAATTCATGGTAGCGCAGCTCTCTTTTTAAAAATTTGATCGCATAATCCTTTACATTGTCCACACGCTCACTTGTCATGCGGAACTTCACTCCGATATTATCCACCCGCAATGCAGTCTTCTTTCCCAAAGTATCCTCGTTTCCGCCGCCAACAGACGGCTCTTTTTAATCGCCGCATTATAGTTAAAGATAGAGTACAAAACTATCCTGCTTTTTATAAAAGAACACCAGTCCCACCACAAGTATCACGAGACTTAGTGCGATGGGATACCAGGTGAAAAAGCTCTCTAACGGTCTGCCGTACACTACGGCATTCCGGAAGTTCGCAATCACTGAATAGAGCGGATTGTATTTGATAAGAAAGCCGTATTCACTCTCCAACAGAGAGTCCGCCTCATAAAAGATCGCCGACATATACATAATCAACATTGTAGCCACATTCCAGATATATTCCAGATCCCGGAAAAACACATGGAGCGTCGCTAAGAGAAAGCTGATTGCCGTCACCATCAAAAAAACTGTAAACAGCGGCACCACCGCACCAAATAAATATCTTGTTGGCCGGATCCCCTGAACTGCCGCCACTACAACCAGCACAATAAGGGACAGCAGGAAAGTTACATAGCTTGACATTGATGCCGCCAGCGGATACATATATTTTGGCACATACACCTTGCGGATCATTCCCCCATTGCGTCGGATCGATTTTAACGCCTGCTTTGTCCCTGTTGAGAAATAGGAATATAAAAGTCGCCCTGTCAGAATATAAACAGCAAAATTCGGTGTTCTCTTATGCAATATTGTACCAAATACAATAGTCAATACAATCATTGTCAATAGCGGTTCTAACAGTGTCCATACAAATCCAAGCACAGAATTGCGATATTTTAATTTGATATCTTTCTTTACCAGCTCCGCCAGCAAAAATTGGTATTTTTTAAAATTTGCGATAAATACTTTCATTTTTCTCTACCTGTCATAAGAAAATTCTTGTCCGAGTCCATCAACATATATAGATGACAATTAATTATTGCCATCTGCGCCGAGTACGGTTGCTTGCGACATTTACCGATTCGTGCGAGTGCGCATCCCCGGAAGGCTATAGATCTGGCAATTATTTAATGCCAGATCTATAGAAAACGATTTACCGCGCTAAAAATCGCGCGGAATGATGCTCTTGTAATATTGGAACTTACGCCAACACCAAAGGTGGTTCTCCCGCTCTGCGTATCTAAAAGATGGATATAGGAGGCGGCCTGCGCGCCGGATCCCTCCTGAAGGGCGTGTTCATTATAGTCGAGCAGACGCAGATTCATTCCGCACTCATTTGCGATCCCCCGCTTTACCGCGTCAATGGGCCCGTTGCCCACGGCGGTAAAACTCCTTGGCGCGCCGTGATAGGTGTACTCGACTATTACACGGGTATCAAAATTATTTTCTCCTGCGGCGATCTCCTCGGTCTTACAGCGGCGAAAATGATAAGGTTCTTTTTGGTCGAGATAAGATTTCTTAAATTCCGCCATAATCTGCTCCGGACCAACTTCTCCCTGCCGCTCCGTAATGACCTGCACGACATCCGCAAATTCCTTGTGCATTCCCTTAGGCAGCTTAAAGCCAAAATAAGTTTCCATAATAAAGGCCACACCGCCCTTGCCCGACTGACTGTTAATCCGGACAATCGGCTCGTACTTTCTGCCGATATCCGCCGGGTCAATCGGCAGATAAGGCACCTGCCAGATCTCACTGCCGCGCTCCTTCATCGCCGTGATCCCCTTATTGATCGCGTCCTGGTGCGATCCGGAAAACGCGGTAAACACTAATTTTCCCCCGTATGGATGGCGCGCCGGAACCGGCAGTTTAGTGCAGCGTTCGTAGACTTCCTCAATCCCGCAGATATCCTCAATATTTAATTTCGGATCAACCCCCTGAGAAAACATATTGTAGGCAAGTGTTAAAAGATCGACATTTCCGGTGCGCTCGCCATTGCCAAAAAGCGTGCCCTCCACGCGCTGCGCACCCGCAAGCATCGCCAGTTCCGCAGCCGCCACACCACAGCCGCGATCATTGTGCGGATGCACGGAGAGCAAAATACTCTCCCGGTGTTGAAAATGCCTTGACATCCATTCAATCTGATCTGCATAGACATTTGGCGTATTTAATTCCACCGTGGATGGAAGATTGACAATCATCTTATTTTCCGTATCCGGCTGCCATATTTCCTGCACTGCCGTACAGATTTCCAGCGCGAAATCAAGCTCTGTCGCAGTAAAACTCTCTGGCGAGTACTCTAATATTATCTTACCCGGAAATGTCTTTGCATATTCCTTTACCAATTTTGCGCCATCCACTGCAATTTTTATAATCTCCTCGCGGTTCATCCCAAAAACAACATCGCGCTGCAATGTGGAAGTAGAATTGTAGATATGTACCACCACTTGCTTTACGCCCTCGATCGCCTCAAATGTACGCGCAATCAGATGCTCTCTGCACTGCGTAAGTACCTGCACGGTCACATCATCAGGAATCAGTTTTCTGCTGACCAACTGGCGCAGAAAATCATATTCAATCTGCGAGGCGGACGGAAATCCGACCTCAATTTCCTTAAAGCCAAGCCTTACTAACATATTGAAAAATTCAATTTTTTCCTCCACGACCATCGGCTCAATCAACGCCTGATTTCCATCGCGCAGATCCACACTGCACCATACTGGTGCTTTAGTGATCTCCCTGTTTGGCCACTCGCGCTCCGGATAGTTTGCCACCGGATTTTTCCGATACCTTTTATAATTTAACATCTCCATTTTCCTTTCCAGTTTTTATCATTTATTCAGCGGGAGATTCTTCCTCCCCGCTCTCCTTTGTCTGCAATCCATCTTCAATCTCCTCCTCCGAAGGGTCCGACTCCGGCCTTGTTTCCCCTGTGCCATCGTCCACCACCAACGTGTCCACGGCCTCCTCAATCGCAATTCCTATTGTGCCGTGGCTAACGGTTACAAAGGCTTCCGTCGCGGAATTGACCGAGACATAATAAGGCCCCGGCTCGTAGTCGGTCACATCGACGTAGAGTTTTAACAGCTGCGGAGTAAGTTTGTCAAGCTCTTCCTGCCTGCCAAATACCTTGATATTGATATCATTTTTTGTTGTAAAAATCAAGTCATATCCCTCTGCCAGTCCAACCACGGAGATATTCGCACTATTTATCTTAAAATCCCTGGAAGGAAGCCGTTCAATATATGCGGTTACAGTAACATATTTCTCCTCATCCACCAACACATATTTCCCCTCGTAGTATTCGTTCAAATATGTTTCAATATTGATCTTTGCTCCGTAGTCCTTGCTCTGCATGGTAATATCGAATGGAATGGTCATGGAATAAATATCTTCCAGATCCTCCGCCCGCCCCGCAATCATAATCTCCGTTGGCACATGCTGGATTCCGGTACATTCATAGCCGTATGCCGGTTCTCCCTGTGTCGTGATCAGAAGAAGAATCTTCTTGACCGGCATTACGGTTACATTTACGCTCACCTCTTTTGTATCCATCTCAATGGTCGCCTCATCAATCTCATAACCATTCTTGTCATAGGCATGTATCGATGCCTCCCGCTCAAAACTTTTTCTTACCTGACTTGTATTTATCTCCACCACCACGCGCTCGATACGCTCAATCTGCTTTTCCGATCCGGAAATCTGCACGAGATTCGGAGTCACTACCATATTGGAAACATAGTAGCCCTCAAGTGCCTCCCCGTTTGTCTGAATATCCACGCGAAAGGTTTCACTCGTATAATTTTCCAGTGTCAAAATCATAACTTCCGGCTCTCTCGTCTCGATAGTAATATCAATATCTTCCTTATTATAAGGACTATTCTTCCGCAGGGATACCTGGATTGGCACCGCATAGACAAGTGACATCTGGCGATAGTCCGCCACTGCCAAAAAGTCCTGTGCCGTCAGTTTCTCCGCAATCGAACTTGGTGCGTGTACGGTAAGAGTAACCGTTTTTCCGCTCTCGATCTCACTTATCTTGCCCCGCTCCTGCAATACATTCTCATTTAAAGAAACCACAGGTACATTCGGAACGGTTACGGTAATATAAGGATCATCAATATTCATAATGATAACCCAGATAAGTACAGCAACGAACAGTGAAAGAAGTTTCCAGTGCAGGTTCTTCTTGATGAAACGAAGCGCGCGCAAAAACAGATCCCACAAGCTCGACGGCTTTTTTTTCGGATCTTTTTGCGGTCTTCTCACTTCCTCATTCCACAAATTTTCCTGCATCTGCTTTTTCGCTCCATCCATATATGTTATTACACTCATAGGTATGTCTGCCCTCCCCGCTCTCAGACCTGTTCTTTTTGCTTTTTAAATAGAAATCTCTTTTTCTTTTCCGAGACAGTCTTTAACCCATAGAGTTCTTTTTTCAGTCGATCTCCGGAAATTCCACGGATAATTTCACCATTCCTTGTAATGGAAACTGTACCAGTTTCTTCTGAAACAACCACAGTAAAACTGTCCGTTTCCTCGCTCACCCCCACCGCCGCGCGATGTCTGGTTCCCATCTCCTTATCCAGCTGCATATTTGACGAAAGCGGCAGATAGCAAGTCGCTGCCATCAGTCTTCTTCCCCGCACAATTACTGCACCATCATGCAAGGGCAGTCCCTCTTCAAAAATGATAAGCAAAAGTTGTGAAGATATCTCCGCATCTAAAATAATTCCACTGTTTATCATCCCCTGCAAACCAATCTGACGTTCAAAAACAATCAATGCTCCCGTCTTTTCCTTCGCCATTTTATAAACAGCGGTTACGATTTCTTCAATGTCTTTATCCGTCAAATTCTGCTGATCCACGCTACCGGAGAAAAAGGATGGTGTAAATCCCTTCTGTCCAATCTGCTCAAGCACCCGGCGCAACTCCGGCTGAAATAAAATTACCAGTGCCGTGATCCCCACCCCGACCGCATTGACAAAAAGCCACTGGATCGCGTGCAAATCAAAGATATACGCGATCAGCCAACACAGAAAAAGCATGATCAGCCCCTTTAACACAGCCCATGCATTTGTGGTTTTAATCCAGCGCAGAAAATAGTAGATAATCATCGCGATAATCAATATTTCCAGAATATCTCCCAATTTCAGACGTGTCAGTCGGATCAGATATTCATTAAAAAACGTTTGGATTCCCCTCATTGCCCTTCTCCTTATAAAAACTGCCGCATTTCTCTTTATCCGGATACTGCATCCTCTCACTGCACGCACAATGTTTTACTACTTTTCTATTCATTATCCTCCCCATCCTTATTCGTTTCCTCCAAGAATGATTTCCGTTTCGCCTGCATCATCTCTTCTTCCTCCGGATATTCTTCCTCCCCACTCTCATAACGCTTTGCCGCCAAGATCTGGGCGCGCGCACGCTGCTGTTCTTCCTCGCGTATTTTCTGCTTTTCCTCCTGCATCTTGCGATAGAAATATCCTGAACTCCTGCCACCCTTTTGCCGCCTTACCTGACCGCCCGCGCCGGAACCGCTCCTCGGTCTAAAGATAACTTCGCCAGTTTCCTCATCTAAGACCTCCTCATAATCATCTTCGTCCTCTTCCTCTGTCTGTTCCTTCTTCGCATTGATCTGTTCCACTGTCCGCTGTGCCACACCAATCTCAATCTTAGGCACTGCCTTGACATAATAATAGTAATCATCGTCCTCGAACTGTACATTTTCCACTGCCGTATAATCCAGTACCCGCTTAAAAAAGAGCGCGATAAATGCAACAACTACGGAGATTAAAGTTCCGCCGATCATGCTGCCAAGCGTCACTCTGGAATCAAACCGCAGATCACAGATCAGAAAGCCAAATACATTGACCACCCCACCTGCCAAGATTGCAAGCTCCGCCGCATATTCCATCTTTAACTTGCGCACAGTATAAACCACAATAATCACCACTGCAAAAACACCGGAGACAATCAAAATATCTTTGCAATCTAAAAGTGCCTCAAACACCTCGGTATAAAATGGCAGAATATCATCAAGTGCCATACTATCACTTACCACAGTATGTTCCTGCAAAATTTGCAGCATATAATACACAATCACTCCACACGCGGAGGGAAGGATGGTGATCGGATTTGCCACAAGCCCCATTAAAATCGGAACGAGATACGGAATATGAAGTGTGGAAAGAATCGGAATCGCCACCACCACATACCCATATTGTGGTGCAAACCGCAGGAAAAAGCAGTACAGCACCACAAAAATAAGTGCTGCAAACAATGCCATAAATGGCGATGCTGAGGCAATATGAAAAATAACGAATGCCATCGCCAAAAACACCAGAATGGAAGAGGGCGTAAATGCACACAAAAGCGATACTAAAAGCACCACCACCGTCTTTTCCAGCTTTAAATTATACCCGATCGCCCGATTGATCATGGTAAATGTGACAAAAGCTGCAACAAATTTTATTAGTGGATCCACAATCATCTGACATTTTTGATAATAACTTCTCAAAAGCGAACGCAATTCCAAAATCTTAACCATTGTTTTCCTCCTCTTCCTCTACGGCAGCTTCGCTGCCCTCCTCCTCGCGGTAAATCTTCTTCATAATATTTAGCAGCCTGAAATACCGTGTCAGTTTCCCCCGCGACAAGTCATATTTGATCGAGTAGCCGATAATCGTCCCGACAATATAAATCGTCAACAATATAATGTATATGACAAGCACAGTTATCCCAATCGCCCGGTAATCGAGATTGACCGCCTCAGCAATCAAATACTCCGATTTGTACAACCCGACCATTAAAAGAATCAGGATATAACCGATCGTCACCGCAAGCACTGTTTTTAAAATTTGTAGTCTAACATAATCCGTCTTATAATATTTGCTCAATCTGATATCTTCCCTGCCTTCCCCAGTTTCATATAGGGCAAGCTTTGTCATCAAACGCGTTTTGCGGATATTTATCATCTCTTCCTCTCCTTTCGGCAGACTCTGCCATTTTCTAAATTGTAGGCAATTTTTTCCTTCTCTATACGATCCCTAAGGAAAAAAGCGTATGAATTTCCAAATTCTAACATAAGTAATGATATCTGGCGCTATTATACCACAATGCTTTGAAAATGGCGAGAACTTTTTTCTTACGAATCAAATCTTAATACAAATTGAATAAAGAAAAGCTTTTCTTTCTCCGTCTTCATATACCCATTTGCAGAAAATAAAGGGGGAGAACCTCTGGACGGTTCTCCCCCTTTATTTTCTGCGAACTCTTTTCCACTATAAATTTCTATCCTCTAACACTTTTGATCAAATGCCGGATTAAATGCGTAGAAATTCTTTGCGTCAAGCTCTTCTTGGATAAGGCGCAGACTCTCACCGAATCTTTGATAGTGTACAATTTCACGCTCCCTCAAATAACGGATCGGATCGCAAATATCATGATCGTGTACGAGCCTTAAAATGTTCTCATATGTCGTGCGCGCCTTCTGCTCTGCTGCCATATCCTCATGCATATCGGTAATCGGGTCGCCTTTTGACTGGAAATAAGCTGCTGTCCACGGCGCACCAGATGCTGCTTGCGGCCAGATACCAAGCGTATGATCCACATAATAATTTGCAAACGGGCTGCCCTCAATCTGATCCGGTGTCAGGTTACAAGTAAGTTGGTGTACAATCGCGGATACCATCTCCATATGCGCAAGCTCCTCTGTACCGATATCGGTCAGCACGCCCGCTACCTGACGATTTTTCATTGCATAGCGCTGGGACAGGTAGCGCATGGATGCGGCAAGCTCACCATCCGGTCCGCCGAACTACATTTACCCCTAGTATAAATCCTATTCTTATGGAAAGCAGTACGTACTTTCTCGGATCGTATGACACAGTTCAGGAGGCAGAACTAATCTTACAAAAGGCAAATGAAATGTTATCTGAGGGCAAATTTGAAGAGGGGTATAAAGATTATAAGATTACCCTACGAAAAAGGCATGATTTGTACTTAATTGAAGCTAAAAAAAGTAAACAAAGAATAATGTTGTGAGGTCAGTAAGAAAGATAATTCTTTACTTACCATTCATATCATATAAGAAGCATCTTCAAAAATGTGCGTGATGTAGCACTGCATCACGCACATGGTTCACAATTCTATCAAAGACAGGCATACACTGCCCAATTAAAGAAAATATATGATGCACCCAGCCTAAAAACAACAGAGTCGGTATTTGAACGGTTTCGGCAAGCATGAAAAAATACCCCGAACAGTGAATGCGTAGGAACACAACTTGTTGTCAAGCCCTACAATTATGGTGAGGAGATCAAGAAAGCCATGTATACAACAAATAAAATATGTCAATTCCAGCTTCCAGAAGGTCACAAAAAAATCATTCCCAAATGAGGATACTGTACTCAATACCTTTTACCTGCGTGTCGTTGAACTTTATAAGAAATGAGGAAACCAACCTGTCAAACTTGGCACTCGTCCACAATCAACTTACCATGGACAATAAGATACAAGGGCGCATACTGAAATATGCGCAGCACTGATTTGTGCAAAACTGGTAGCCCTCAAAGTTGCCAGTAGGGATAATATTAATGGAATTTACACACTTTACGCTGAAATGTTATTTTTTAACCAGCGAAAAGCTTTTTAACTCTCCAGATAGATAATATAATTGCAATAAGCATTATATCATATCGTCTTTGACAACATAAATCGCTATGATTCGCGTTCCGGTTTGGTTTAAGCTAACTACAATCTTACTGCCTCGCATATTTTGAATTTCTTTAGCAGGAAAAGATTCACACGAATCTTTTGATAAACAATATACTGGAATATATGGATCAACGGTTCCTATATGCTTATCTATCTTATCTTGGGCGATAAACAAAAGCTGATCGTCATAACGAAGAAGAGCCTCTTCATAAACGCCATCCTTTGGTCCACCAGAAGTACCTTTATAACAAAACTCAACAGGAAGAACTGGATAAATACTGCTGCCTTTCCAGTAATATAAGCCTGCCTGCAACTTAGTATCAGAGTATTCCACGTCTATTACCTTTCCATTTTCGATAGCTTTGTAGGTCATAGTTCCGTCTAAATATTGACGGTCACCGGTTAGGAAGGTATATCTATTCAACGGTGGTATAGCGTTCCAGTTCAAAGTCTGATTCATATTCCAGACAGGCTCTTTCTTAGGTAGCGCATGTACCATGCTAAAACTATTACCATAATTTCCCATGTTTTCCTGCTTAGAATCCGAATAATTATCTTCATCTGCCCTATCAATAATAAAACCAGTAACAAACGTAGCAATATCTAGCAAAAATGCGATAAAAAGTGAGAACATTGCAATGCCACGATAGTGACTGTATAAGTATATCAAACCCTGTTGCGCTGGGTTGTGATCCGTGAGGTAATTACGGATTGCATTATCCAAACGACGTGTTGATGTAGCACGGTCAAAGGATTTGAGTGTAGCATTACTACCTGTAAGGGTATATACTGGCAAACCACTGATTTTGGATTTCAAACTGTTAAACTGTCTTTGCCAAGATGCTTTCCATCTGGAATTATTCTCATTCACCGAAAGAATCTCCCCGGCAGACAGTCTGTCGGTCAATTCTTGAATCTCTGCATTAAGTTCTTTTATGGAACGGTAGTTCTCAAGATACCTTACAAACTGATTCATGCTCGACAAAAATATTTGGTAGTTATTCTCGGTTTCATCTACTTCCAAATCAACGTTGCTTTGTAAACGTTCGAATATCTTCGTTGCCAACTCTATCATTCTGTCAGAATCAGGATTGGTTCTAAACAATTCCCTCTGAATTTCACGAAGGTTTGCACTTACAAAGTAGCTAGACACGCCCTCCTCAGACATCCCTAAAACACTAGCATAATAAACTGTACGGTCAAAGGCTCTTTGATAATCTTGGCGTTGCTTTACAAGCTCACTCTGCCTTGTGATGCTTGCCTCATATGCCTGCGCCGCTGTATTCACGGCATTTTGATAGGGTGTTAAATTTGTTCCCGCCGGGGCATTTCTCATTCTATTTTGCGCACTTATCAGGCTATTTTCTGCCCGCGTAACGCTCGCATCTGCATCAGTAATTTGTGTATCCAACGATAAGATAGTGTTTTGTAAAGTAGCTTGCATTTGTTCAACAATCTCTCCCGACTGTTGTCTTGCATCCTGTGCGGCGTTATCTGCCGTAGCCTGTTCCATAGCATCAATAACCGACAGCATAATGTCTCTAGCAGCAAAACCATCTTGGGTATAGTTGCTTCTTTCAATACCCCAATCTAAGTTTCCCGCAATGTCCACCTTATCGGAATCCATCTCTGTCGCTTGAGCGTATAATGCCGCGATTTGGTTCGCCAATGATTGCTCCATTTCCTCGCCGTACTGCTCAAGATATGTATTAGCAGCAAAAAGTTCACTTCGATAAGTATCTTGTGCCAAAAGTCTGCTCTCGGTATCCCAAGATTGTTCATAAGCTTGTTCTGCGATATAAAGGTAACTGAACCAAGACGAGCATGACAGAACAACGCATGTAAGAATTAATAGTGCTGCCTTGTGGAAACCTGTTTGGCATCTGCTCCAAAATTTGAAAAATGAAAAGTTTAATCCTAAAAGAAGTCCTTGTATGCCAAGAGATGCTGCATAGGGCTGCCAGTCATCTGGGAAAGTGTACTGTTTCATTCCTTGAGCCGTAGCCCAGAAGGAAACAGACGCTAACAAAAACGTGCAAATCCGAAGCAGGGTCAAAACACCACTGTTATGTTGTTGATTACTTTTCATTTTTTGTGATACCTCCTCCAAATATATTTTTTTGCGAAATGTGATGGCATAGGATTATCATCACTATCATCTTCTAATTCCCTATTAAACATTTTGGTAAACTTCTCTTGTACTTTGCTTGTAAAAGAAAGTTCTTCCTGAGGGAATATTATAGTGAGTAGTGATGATATGACATCTTCAATTCGAAAATTAATAATAACCCCAAGAAGCAGACCCGTTAAAAACTCTAATATCGCTACAAAAATCAGACGAACAAGTTGTTTTAACAGGGAATTCCTTTGTCCGATTTGCTCCACAACAAGCCGTACAATTTCAACAGACACAAATATAACTAAAATAAGTAAAATTACTGTAAACAAAGCAGCCCACTTATTCGTGATATCCGTAAATGGCGATTCACTATTTCCTAATGCAAACATCAAAGCAGTAAATACCACCAAGATAGCAATGGGTATATCGTATTCCTCAAGAAAATTTTTACTTTGTAAACTCCTTTGTTCCTTGTCCGCTTTCCCCCTATTTGTAAGAATTTTATAAACATACTGACAAAGAAATAATAGTAACCAGATCGCAGCGATAAAGAATATATACATAATAATGTAACTTGCAAATGCTTTAAAGAATTTTTCCCTATTGTTTGACGAATCAGAACTGATTTTAAATGCCAAGCTTTCCATAGCATTAAGCCAATCGGATGCCAAGAATTGGAGTTTTTCAAAATAGGGAATAAACAGAAACAGGAGTACTATTATAATTGCACCCAACAGCTTTATCCCCTTTGAAACAGAAGCTATATTATTTTTCCAATATTTCTTCCAATCTTTAAGGCGCTCCATCCGTTGTTCATGCTTTTGATTCTGAACTATAATATCCTTACCTGCCTGATCTTTCTGCTTATTAATCTTTGCTGTAGCCTTCTCCTTTAATAATTCCAGCTTTAAGAGTTTCAACTGTTGTCTAGCTGTCATTCGTTCTTTTTTACAATCTTGTTGCCATATACGAATTTTTTCCCACTGATCCTGATTCCAGCAAAACATGCGGATAAGAATTACCACCAAAGCGATTATAGACATAGCTAACAGCCCAATCCACAACCAACTCCAAAAAGACAACTGTTCCAGAGTAAACGCTCTTCCCTGAATATCATTGAAAACATTGAGTGCTGTGGCGATCCCACTAATTGCACCAGAACCAATAAAACCATACACCTTCCATGTGTTGACCTTCTCTGTAAATGCCTGTGCTAACTCCAAAGCGATGAATGCAATACATAGAATATTAACAGTAGAAAGCTGAAACAATGACCATATCCCGCAAGAATAGATGACAGCAAAAATTACAATCAAAAAGCATGGAAGAGCAGAAAAAAAGATATGTAGTTTTATTTCACGTTTCATTAATATTTATCTCCTTTCTACCTAAAGAACCATTTTATAGTAATGTGAACTTTTCGAATATCATCCACTTTCACTAAACAATTCTAGAAATGTGCAAAGCTCTATACATTTAGGATTTATGCAGCTTTGCGAAACATGACAAATCTCTTTATCACTCAAAATTTATAATAGCAACCAGATCACTATGGAATAATGAAGTTGTCAAAATCAATTCACCGAAAGGAACTGATAGTTATCTATCGCCAAGATGTGTTGAAAAACATTCCTCGTTTTCTTTTATCACCACTTGCAAGGTTTTACCATTTCCTTTTCTCTAACCTTGATCTATCTTTTGTCCCTGAAAACAAAAAACTTCCTAAAATTCATTACAAAATTCTTCTTTTGTAAGCACTCCATCGATAATCGTCAAACAACCCTTGATCTTTTAGATTTGATCCATAACGCCAGCAATCGCCCAGGAAACGGTTTCGTTGTCCCGCTGTGCGCTGATAGTAGATAAGGAGGCATAAGAGATTTCAGACGAACGATTTGCGTCTTCTATAGCATCCTGCAATGCTTCCAGATTCATTTTTATTTCCTCCCCTTGTATTTTTTCTAAATTATACCATACTCGCATTTCCATGTCGATATTTGTATAAAAAGGTGAAATAAATTGTACCATTTGGAATAAAAAGGAAATTTAAGAGAGCCATATATGGATCTTGTGAATGCACATCTTTGTAATCAATAGATAGGGATCTTGTAGATGTGCATCTTTGTAATCAGCAGGAAAGGGAAAATGCTAGACATAAAAAACGTCCAGATATCACCGATTTCGAAATAACAATGCAAACGTCAATACTCCGAGTTTCAAATTCAGGCATATGGATTCCTATCGCGCGAACATCATGCATAATTTATAAAAAATATGCGATAATTTCGGAAGATGAGCAGCAAAAATGAAGAAAATTCTGAACATTAAAGAAAATTGAAATATTAACTTGTTTTTTTCCCTGAACTGACTATAATATATAGTAAGTGGATACCGTACTCCGCGATAGTGTTGATCTCTGTTTCTTCTAAAAGGAGGTAGCACTATGTTCGACAATAACAACGGTAACGACCCTAATACCTTGATCCAGTTTGGTTTGTTTATCTTGGCACTGCTCACATTTATTTTTTCATTTTGCAAATAATACTACATAGAAAAACCACCCCCATAACTTTGGTCGGTGAGAGAGTGGTCATTCTATAATTTAATCTGCAAGATCAACCTATGAGAGTACGGTATCTCCTGCTTTTTAATTGTATCATAGTTTAATTTGTATTTCAAGCAAAAAATTTATAAACAAAATGCTTTATTAACAAAAAATTTCAATACCTTCATTGCATTCGTTGTAGTGCTTTTACCGTCCCTTTCCCAACGCTCCAAATCTCACTTTCCTCTGACCAGCCCCTTTTACGCCAGTACGCCGCTGCCGTCCGCGCTGTCTTGCTACCATATACCCCATCTACAGAGAGCGCCGCGCCTTGAATGTAGCCTGCCTCTATCTGCTGATTTAAGGCAAGCTGCAGCCAGACAACGGAATAGCGGTCTGTTGTCCCATTTATCTGCGCTGGGGTCGGCGCAGGCAGCACCGTTTTCGTGTACTTAATCCGCGGGTGCTTATACCAGTGTGTCCATGGACGCGCTGTAATCCGCGTAAAGCACACACCGTAATCAAAACCTCGCGCCTCCACCACGTAATTCCCACCGATGTACACTCCCACATGACCAGGATAGCGCACGCAAATCCCCGGCTGCTCTGGGATGGTTTTGATTGCGCCCTTTTCCTGCGCCGCCAGATACGCACCGTCTGCCGTGGTATCGTATTTTTGCC
>CAJTLX010000037.1 GCA_910577165.1 uncultured Lachnospiraceae bacterium | reverse complement strand
CTTGACTTACAGGCGCGCGGAGAGATGAGTTAATTGTGAAAAGAATTATTTAGGGGGATAAAAATGAATCAGGATATCCGAGAATTGCTTGCAGGAGTGCGCGATGGAGTGCTTTCTGTGGATGACGCGATGTTGCGCCTGAAAATAAAACCTTTTGAAGATATCGGTTATGCGAAGGTGGATATGCACCGCAGATTGCGCCAGGGAGTGGCAGAAGTCATTTACGGTGCCGGAAAAACCGCAGAACAAATCATAGGGATTGTGGATGCCATGGAAAAAAATGGACAGAATTTGGTGCTGATTACCCGGCTGTCCGAAGAGTCTGCCAGGGAGATTGCAAGGGTACATCCGCTTTCCTATTATGCAAAGGCACACTGTGGGGTTGTCGGAGAGATCCCCGCACCCGATGGTATCGGAAAAATTGTGGTGGCGACGGGGGGAACAAGCGATATCCCTGTGGCGGAGGAAGCAGCACTGACTGCGCAGGTTTTAGGCAATGAGATCGTGCGGCTCTACGATGTTGGCGTGGCAGGGTTACACCGGACATTGGCGCATTTAGAGGAAATTATGGGGGCAAGTGTAATTATTGCAATTGCGGGGATGGAAGGGGCACTAGCCAGCGTAATTGGCGGGCTTGCAGACTGCCCTGTAATCGCCGTGCCGACAAGTGTGGGATATGGTGCATCTTTTCATGGACTGTCGGCACTTTTATCCATGTTGAATTCCTGTGCCAGCGGCGTATCCGTAGTAAACATCGACAATGGTTTTGGTGCGGGATATCTTGCCAGCATGATCAACCATATACAGCAGAACCCAAAGCAATGTTAAAGGGGCGTTGAAAAGGGATTCTGCGGAACTAAATAAAAGCTAAAAAACAGCAGAACCCAAAGCAACGCCGGAAGAAATTTTAAGAGCGAAGCGAATAAAATTCCTTCCAGAAAGGGGCGTTGAAAAGGGATTCTGCGGAACTAAATAAGGAGAACCAATTATGAAAACCATTTATTTTGATTGCGGGATGGGGGCAGCAGGGGATATGCTGACCGCAGCACTCCTAGAACTTTTGCCCGATCCGGAGGAATTCTTAAAAGAATTTGCTGCCCTTGGGATTCCCGGTGTGCGGATGGAGAAAAAAAGAGTCATAAAATGTGAAATTTCAGGTACCTATATTTCTGTTACTGTGGACGGTGTACAGGAAGAAAGTCATGATGTATCAGAACATCCCCATAATCATTCCCATGATCATATGCATGGATCTTCATCGGGACATTCCCATGATCACACACATTCCCACACGACTCTGGGCGATATTGAGCATCTTGTGCGTGAACATCTTGCACTTCCAGAGAAGGTGAGGGAAGATATTATGGCAGTATACCGCCTGATTGCGGAGGCGGAGAGCCATGCACATAATGCCCCTGTCACAGAGATTCATTTTCACGAGGTTGGCACTCTTGATGCGGTTGCAGATATCACTGCGGTCTGTATGCTGATGGATCGTCTGGAACCGGAGGAGGTAGTAGTTTCGCCGATCCATGTCGGAAGCGGACAAGTGCATTGTGCGCACGGTATTCTGCCAGTTCCCGCGCCCGCTACGGCATATATTTTAAAAGATGTACCAATTTACAGCGGCAATGTAAAAGGAGAATTATGTACACCGACCGGAGCAGCATTGTTAAAACACTTTGCCACGCGCTTTGGAGAAATGCCAGTAATGAAAACTGCGGCAATCGGGTACGGCATGGGGAAAAAGGATTTTGAGGAGGCAAACTGTGTCCGTGCATTTCTTGGCGAGTCGCTAAAGGATTCGGACGCACCTGTAAAAGATACATTTTCAATGGACAGGGTAATTGAACTTTCCTGCAATCTTGACGATATGACTGCGGAGGCAATAGGCTTTGCGATGGAATCTTTATTTGAGGGGGGCGCGCTTGAGGTCTTTACTCTACCCGCAGGAATGAAAAAGGCACGACCGGGTGTATTGCTTACTGTTTTATGTGCGCCGGAGAAGGAAGTGCAGATGGTATCTCTTTTGTTTAAACATACCACCACCATTGGCATTCGCAAAGCGGAGCGCGCGCGCTATCTTCTTGAGCGCGGGATCACATCCATTGAAACTTCCTATGGAACGGTGCGCCGCAAGGAATCAAAGGGCAGCTTTTTGGAGGAAGAATTTTCCCGTGAAAAATATGAATATGAGGATATCGCGCAAATTGCAAGAGAACAAAAGATCAGTTTGAACGAGGCTTATGAAAAAATACAGCGGGAAACAGAGGGCTAAATTTTTTTCGTTTTCTGCCGATATATAGATTGGGTTTGGCAGAAAAATAGTCTAAATAAACATATTTATCATATTCATTTGGATAAAATATATAAATGCTATGGATGGCGTTATGATTTCCAGGAGGGAAAAAGGGAAGTCATAGCGTCATTTTGTATTTGGAAATTTTTAGTTTCTGTACTTAAAAATATTTCCTGATACTTTTTTCTGTCAAATATTACTTAGATTGAGCGGGGAAGAATTTTCTGCTCACCGCGCAGCTTGTATGCTAGTATGCTAGCTACATCGGCAGCAAATTCCTATAGGCAAGTCTGCGCAAAAATAAGCCGCTTGGACCATTTGGAAAGCGGCGCAGTCCGGATTGTCAGATGGACTGCAGAAAGGAGGAACATGGCAGTAGGAACAGTACAAGCCGGATATTCGGGATCGGTTTATTCAGCGAGGGCAAAATCCACGAAACAGGAGATGGACTTTTTTTCATTCGCGCCAAATGCGCCGGAGACGGTAAAAGAGGCAATTCGCCAGGCGGCGGAGGAGTCGGGCTATCGCCCTTATGGAAAAATGAATCATATCTCTCAGATTACTTTGCAGCAGTTGGAAAACCTGTATAATGGCGTAACCGATCCGCAGGATGTATTTGGCGGAAATGCGGCTTCTGCATTGCAGGCGGTAAAAAATATGCTCTACGATTTAGAACATCCGTCTGCTGGGACAAAGAATATGGAAATTGCACAGTACCGCGCACAGGAAAAAGAGTTTTACCGGGCGGTGATCCAAAAACTGGAAAATTCAGAAAACGAAGAATCTTCAGAAATAAAGAAGATGGATTACCAGAAATTCTTAAAGAAAACGATTGAGGAACTCTATGTTAAATTTCAGAATGGGGAGTCGGAGCCAAGTTATGTTATTGGTGCCGCCTCCTTTACGGAGCGGGAATGGGATAAACTCCTGGAGAAATTTGACGAGCTGGAAGACTCCATTCGCACACAGATGCGCGAGGAACATCAAAAGAGGATGGAGGAAAAGGAAAATAGTGTAAGTCAACAAAAACAAACCGGGGTGCAGGAGACTGCTCTTTTAGCTGGAAATTATACGACGGCAACTTACCCGTCCGGTAAGCAGGATGAAGAGCCAGTCCATTATATTACCTGCTATACAGAAGATGGGATTTTTTGTAGGAAAGCTGGCGAAGCGGGGGAGGAATGGTCAATCCGTTTTAACAACAAGGAAGAATACAACAAAGTGATGAAATTTTTAGAAGAATTTCCTGCAGACTGGAATATGCGCTTTGCCTCCAATGAGAATTTCTGGAAAGATTTTCTGGAAGATAAAATTGATCTGGAAGAATTTAGAAAATTTCTTAGTGGAACGGATAAGGGAGTGCCAAATTATACGATAACTGTTGGGGATTCCATGTATATTGATAGGGAGAAAGCATTCTGGGCAAAGTATATGAACCAGGATATCGGAAAATTTTATACGGCGCAGGAAATGATGCAGATGCAAAAAGATCTTATTGCGGAAAATGTGGCAAAGCTTCCCAAACTTACCGACCCTTATGAGAATATCTACCGCCTGAATCATCCGGAATACCGGGGAGAGCGAATTTTTTGCGAGTATCCGGGCGGTCCGCTCTACACAGCAAACGAGATCGGCAGGAAAATGTACGAAAATTATTTGACATTAAAATACGAAACGATAGTAGTACAATAAATATTCCAGAACACCGGATATAAAAATACGTATGAATTTTTGCTTTGCGGGAAAGATAACAGAGGAAGTGAAAAACAATCAACTGAAGAGGAGGAAAATGGAACGACTGGAAAAATATTTAATCAAATATTGTGCGCCGACATTGGCTTCCTTAAAAACAGCAAATTTGTTTTCCTATCCTGCGGGTGTGGGAGCAGGACTTGAGAAAAGCCTGGTCTGCTGGAATTTATGCCTGCATAAAAAGGGGATAAAGCTGTGTATGCTGCAAAAGAAAGAAAATGCACTAATCTATGTGTATCGACCAGGGGAATTAAAACGCGACCTCTCAGACCCCATGGCTTTTCGGATTCTTAAGCATTATGGTTACAAAACACAGGAGGAGGACAACGCGATTGCAACACTGCGTGCGCGCCTGAAAAAAGACGGATTTCCGCATGAGATCGGATTGTTTTTAGGATATCCGCCAAGGGATGTGATAGGATTTATCCATTACGGTGGGCGGCACTGCAAATGCGCCGGATATTGGAAAGTGTACGCAGAGGAAGAGAGCGCGAAATATGTTTTTGCAAGGCTTCAACGCTGCAGCAAGGCATATATGCGTCTGTGGCAGGAGGGCGAAAGCATCATGCAGCTTGCAATGGCTGCTCCACAGGATTAAGGGGTGCACCGCCTGCAAAAAATGAGTCGTTACAGAATTTTCTGTGACGGCTCGTTTCTTTTTCTAATTGCAATCCAAAAAATATCCTGCTATAATTGGAGCGGAATTTTTTTTATGCGCAGGGGCGCGAATGGAAAATAGTTGCTTGAGAAGGGTTGTTGCTTATGGAAAAAATTTACAAATATAAAACCGCCTTAATAAAATTTAGTTTTATTTTGTTCTGCTGCCTTCTTTCTGGCTGTGCAAGCCGACAGGCAGGAAAAAAAGAGGATGGAACAGAACTTGAATTTTTTGCGATGGATACTTTTATGCGGGTTTTAGCTTACGGTGAGGAAGAAAGCAGAGAAGCGGCGGTAAACGCGGCAAAGGAGGAAATAGAACGGCTGGAAAGTCTTTTTTCCACGGGGAGCAAGACCAGCGAGATCACAAAAATCAATGCTTTCGGAGGAGGGGTGGTTTCCGAGGATACTCTATCTTTATTAAAATATGCCCAAAAATTATGTACATTGACCGAGGGAGCCTTTGATATCAGTATCTATCCACTAATGCAGGCTTGGGGATTTCCGGAAAAAACATATCATATCCCGTTGGATACTGAAATTTCAGAACTTAGAAAGAAAGTGGATGCGGCGCAGATTGTGCTTAGTGAGAAGGGGGAATATGTAAGCTTTGGGATGGAGGGAATGCAGATCGATCTTGGAGGAATTGCAAAGGGCTTTGCCTCCACACGGATTATGGAGATTTACCGGGAGAGGGGGATTGTAAGCGGGCTGGTTAGTCTTGGGGGAAATGTACAGGTGCTTGGCACAAAGCCGGATGGAAGTTTATGGAATATCGCGCTGCAAAACCCGGAGGGCGGGGAAGATTATCTGGGCGTTTTGCAAGTAAAAGACTGTGCGGTTATTACTTCCGGCAGCTATGAACGCTATTTTGAACAGGATGGGGTGCGATATCACCATATTTTAGATCCCGCGACGGGGTATCCGGCGGATTCGGAATTTGTTTCTGTCACCGTAGTCAGTGGGGACGGAACACTTGCGGACGGATTGTCCACGGCACTTTTTATTATGGGGAAGGAGAGAGCAATCCAGTTTTGGCGGGAACATTCGGAAGAATTTGATGCGGTCTTTTATACAAAAAATCAGGAATTATATATAACGGAGGGGATTGTTAAAGTATTTTCCTCAACATTTCCGATAAATTTAATTAAGCAGGAACCTTAAATGTAAACTTATGAAAATCAGAAAATCTTAAATATAAATTTATGGAAAATAGAAATTAGAAATGGAGGGAAAATTTGAAAAAAAGGGATATTATCTTGGCAGCGGCTCTTCTTTTTATTGCAGCTTTTTTGTTTTTCCTCCTGCCGGATAAAGAAGCAGGGGAAGAGGTTCGGATTACGGTGGACGGGCAATTATATGGGGTATATTCGCTTTTTTCAGAGCAGGAAGTGGTGATTGAGCAGGAGTGCGGCAAAAATATTCTTTATCTTGGAAATGGAACTGCGTGGATGGAGGAGGCGGACTGTCCGGACGGATACTGTATCCGGCAGGGGAAAATTCGCAGGGCGGAACAGACGATTGTATGTCTGCCGCACAAATTAGTGATCGAGGTGATAGGACAAAATTTGTCGTCGGATGCGGTTGCACAATAGATGCGTCAGTAAAGAAGGAGGAAGATTATGGGAAGAAAGACTGCGTACTGTGCGGTACTTGTGGCACTCGCAATGATATTTTCTTACATAGAGGCTATTTTGCCCATTCATTTTGGCGTGCCGGGAGTGAAACTCGGACTGGCAAATCTTGTGGTTGTCACCGGACTTTATTATCTTTCCCCCAGCGAAGTTCTTCTGATTTCCACTGTGCGGATTATTCTCTCCTCCTTTTTGTTTGGAAATGGAGTTTCCTTTCTCTACAGCTTTGCCGGGGGGATATTAAGTTTTTTTATTATGTTCCTGCTAAAAAGAAAAAAGGGATTTTCTGTGGTTGGTGTTAGTATTGCGGGTGGTGTATCGCATAATATCGGTCAGATCTGTGCGGCGGCATGGATAAGCAAAAATAAGGCAGTGCTGTACTATATCCCGGTGCTTATCGCGGCGGGAGTATTTACCGGAATGTTGATGGGAATTCTCTCCGCGCGGATTCTGCCCGTAATCCTGCGCAGAGAGACGGGACAGAAAAAAAATCATACTAGGAAGTCGTAAGAACGCTCTTGCAAAGCCGCTGTACAGCTTCTTTAATCTTTTGTCTGCAAATGCCGGAGTAATTCATTACCAGGGAGTGCATGGAGGAATGGTCTGGCATTTCGGGGGAAGTCCTATGGTAGTACTGGGAAAGACAGGAGAGATTCAGTCTGTTCTTTTTTCCATTATTTACCAGTTCCTGATCCGATTTTTCTGTGTCAAGCCGCAGGATAAAATGCAGTCCCGCGCTCTCCTCGGTGATGGTGCTGCACCCGGCAAGCGGGCTTTTTGCAATCTGGGCGAGGAGATCATCGCGGATGGTGCGGTAGTGATTGCGCATCCGGTTGATATGTTTTTCAAAGTAGCCGTCGCGGATAAATTTTGCTAAAGTGTACTGCTCAAAATTTGAAACGGTACCGGAGTAGAAAGAGAGTTCCTGATAAAACCGCGCTAACAGTCTGGGCGGCAACACCATATAGCTAATGCGGATGGTGGAGGAAAGACTCTTAGTAAAGGTATTGATATAGATCACCCGCTCCATCGTATCAATACTTTGCAGAGTCGGCATTGGACAGGCGGCAAAGCGGAATTCGGAGTCGTAATCGTCTTCGATAATATAGCGGGAGGGGCGCGCTGCTGCCCAGCTAAGCAGTTCATAGCGTCGGCTTACCGGGGTTACAATGCCAGTCGGATAGTGGTGGGAAGGTGAAATATGTACAATATCCGCGTCCTTGCGGGTTAATTCCTCCACGAGAATGCCGGAGGAATCCATATTGATAAAACGACAGTCGACACCGTGACTGTGATAAACCTTCTCAATTTTTGTGTAGCCAGGATTTTCAACCGCATAGATTTTGTCACGTCCAAGCAACAGGATTAGCAGACTGTAAAGATAGTCCGTTCCCGCGCCGACAATCACCTGTTCCGGGGTGATTTCCATGCCGCGAAATTGTTTTAGGTGCGAGCAGATAGCACTTCTAAGCTCATAGATTCCGCCGCAGGGGGGCGGAATCATCAGCTCATTGCTCTTCTGGGAGATTATCTCGCGCAAAAGTTTTGCCCAGATGGAAAAGGGGAAGCTTTCCGGGGTCGTGTGATTGTTTACGAAATCGGCGAAAAAGGTGGGTGCGGTGACCTTTTCCTTGCGGGGAGAATCCCCTTCTCTCTGCGGAACTGGCGCGGAAAAAGAAGCAAATTTTGTCGGGGCGGGAAATGTGATATCCGAGACAAAGAACCCCCGCTTTGGGAGCGAATAAATATATCCCTCTGACTGTAACAGCGCGTAGGCATTTTCCACTGTAATATTGCTGACTCCAAGATTTTTAGCAAAACTGCGCTTGGAGGGAAGTTTTTTTCCGGAGGGTAGTACCCCTTTTACAATATCATTTTTTATACATTTATAGAGATAAAGGTACAGGCTGTCCGCGCCTTTATCGGCAAGGGAATAGGTGAGCATAAAAACAAACCTCCGTATGTATACTATATTTGATGGGGATGCGCAGGGATTTGCATCGGATATATCATACGATATTTTTTGTCGGATGACAAGAAAATTTTCTTGCATTCTTAAAATCTTTGTGCTATAATGCAGTCGTCAAACGAATTGAGCAGAGTAGGAATTTGCGCGTTAAGTGTCATGCGGACGGGGAGTTGCTGTGTGAACGAAAAGTTATCTTGCGGTGCAGATTTCGCATCCCGCTGTTACAACGAACGGTAGGATTTTGTGTTGTAGCGTGTCCGCATAGTGATATGCGGGCGGCGATGGAGTCTGTCCATTTTGGGCAGGCTTTTCTTTTTATGCGCAGCCCCATGCAGAGGAAATATGCCACTGAAGTGGCGCACGGGGCGCGGCAAGATTATGTGCTTTGCACATAAGGGAAGATAAGTCTTCTCTACTCGATTGCAAAGAAAATTTTTTCTCTACTTAATTGCGTAAAGTCATTATTCCAAAAATTGGAAAAAAGAGAAAAGGAGATTTGTCTATGCAGAGTGTAAGCGGCGCGAAAAGCGCGGTAGGGATGGAAAGTGGATTTAAGGGAGCGGCATCAGTATTTAAAAACCGCAGGGCAATCGTAGTATCAGGAATGCTCTTGGCACTGCATATTATCTTAGCGATGGTGCTGGGAATTTATCTGACGCAAAGCGTAAAATTCAGCATTTCTTTTATCACGAATGTGGTGACGGGATATCTGTTTGGTCCGTGGATGGCACTTGTTACCGGGGCACTCGGCGATATCTTGCAGTATCTGTTAAAGCCGGTGGGGGGATATTTCTTTGGCTGGACATTTAACGCCGCTCTTGGCGGTCTGATCTATGGGCTGACCTTTTACCGCAAAGCTCCAAAAGAAGAGATAACAAAAGCACCATTTAACGAGGAAAAAACTAATTTTCGTGCGGCGGATTTTCTTAGCATGGGAATTTTTGTCGTTTTGCTTGCGGTCTGGTTTTTTCTTCCATTCCTTGATGTGACAACAAAGGCGGGGGATTTCGCAGAGCGGGAAATATTAAATGCGGGCACAGCATTTAATTATGTTAGCGGGGCAGTTAGCGAATCGGTGAGTACAAGTCCGAAAACCCTTGCTGTGGCGACATTGGTCTTAATTCTTGCCGGGGGGATCTTCGCGCTGTGCAAGAAACGGGTGTTTGTGATTCTTTCCGGTGTGGTAGCCTGCCTCTGGCTGCTTTTGCCAATGTACAATGATCGCAAGATTTTGGCGGCAAGATCCGGTTTTATACTTTTATGTCTAGGATTTGCGGTCTGTGTTCTATTTAATCTTTTTGCAGTTCTGCGCGAGCGGGCAGTGGATGCAAAATTTTT
This sequence comes from uncultured Lachnospiraceae bacterium, assembly GCA_910577165.1. Taxonomy (GTDB): domain Bacteria; phylum Bacillota; class Clostridia; order Lachnospirales; family Lachnospiraceae; genus RGIG4057. The sequence continues at coordinate 24,335 of CAJTLX010000037.1, read as the reverse complement.
GCTGCGATGTTTTCTTGCCATGCTTTTTGTGGCGGTTATCGTGCAGATGTTTTTGGGAACATTCTGGTGTGTGTTGATGTATGGAAAGGGATTCTGGTTTTATTTTGCATCGCGCAGTATTAAGAGTATGATCCAGATCCCGTTTAATACTGTGCTGGTGTATTATGTAATTCGCGCGCTGAAACAGATGAGGGTGGAAGAAATTGCGCGCTAAATATTAAAATAGGGAAAAGCACATATCCCAGGCGTGTCAGAACAGAGTTTAGACGCGCCGGGGGATATGTGCTTTTTATGGTAGAATTACTAGCGGAAGTCCATTTTTGTAACACCGGTTCGTCAGATGACGCAGCAGCAGACTGCGCAGTTCAGGATCGAAGTCCAGTGCGGGAATACCTGAGATCGCGAGCGGAACATGCTCGGTAAAAAAGGAATCTAACATTGCGTCAATCCATGCCGCAGTGCGTTCAAATCCCTCCCTGCCAAAATGAAATCGACCGGGCGGGTATTCTTCCCCAGCTTTTTTAGGCGGAAGGGAAACAAGAAAGCAAATGGCACAGTAAAGTTCTAAAACACTGTCATAATAGACAAGTTCCACCCGGAAATTTTCCCTCTCTAACGCAAACTGAATCAGATAGCAGGCGGATGGATCAAGTGCTGATAACACGGGATTTTGTCGTAATGCGGAGAAATTGTAAATTTTTTCCATATCGTACTTCCTGCAAAAAATTTCTTCAAAATATTATATGGAAAAATCTTCTCAGTGCGACGGAAGGGTTATCCAAATTTGTATCTTTTACAGAATATGTCGAATTTTGCGAAGTGTGCCAAAAAAACTGCAAACCATGCCAAACCGCTTTCCCGATAAAATGTTCTTTGCTATAATCGGACTCGTTATATTATAATATCAGATTACCGGATATGTCGAGAAGGAGGCAGAAATGGAGAGACCAGTTTTTACAGGATTATCACATGTATGTATTTTTGTAGATAATGTTGAGAAGGCATTTGTATATTACAAAAGAATATTGAATGCGAATCCCAGACAGTATCTCCCACATTGGAAAAATAAGGGATTTTTTATGGCGGGCGGTTTTATCAAAGAGGCGGAGGACGCGGATGTCTCGATCGGTTTTATGGATGTACCTGGCACAAAACTCACCCTTGAATTGATGTGTTATCACTATCCGAAAGGTCGACAGCTTCCGGTTTTTTTCCATGCCAACGATATCAGTGGAGCAAGACATATCGCACTGAAAGTGAGCAATATCGAAGCCGCATTTGAATACATCAAGGCACAGTCGGATGTAACATTAATTAATACAACGGAGGAATACAAAGTTTTTCAAATCAGCAGGACAGAACCTTCTGAGTTTATTTTCTTTGATCAGGAAAAGGAAAACAATCCGCAGGCAAAGAGGGAGGCAGCGGATATCTTAGGAAACACAAAGTATTTTTATTTTCTTGACCGCTATGGTCTTCAGTGGGAATTTGAGCAGGGGCATACGGATATTGGTGATTGAAAATGTTTGGGAATCGAATAATGTTAAGGACAATCAAGGGAGGACTTACCTTCAGTGTGATTGGTCTGGTAATTCTTAGTATTTTGCTTACCACGGTGGGAATTATTGTTGTGGCAGGTAAGCGGATAATCGAAGATCAGGCACAAGCGTTATTGTTAAATACGGATAAATACGCAGAGGAGATCAATGCGTGGATTGAAAGTGAAAAAATGCTTGCAGCGGGGGCGGCAAACAGTATTTCTGCCGGAAAAAATATGGAGGCGGATTTTTTGCAGTCCGTGGTGGATGCCCATGCAGGGGGAAGAATAGAACTTCTCAATCTTTATTGTGGGACGGAGGATGGACACTTTATCCAGTCCAATAAGGAGGCGATGATCCCCGACGGGTATGACCCGAGAGTGCGTGGATGGTATATGCGGGCAAAACAGGAGGGACAGATTATTGTAACTGATCCGTATTGGGATGTCTTAACTAATCAAATGTGTGCAACAATTGCGGCACCTGTGCGAATAGAAGAGAAGATTGTATGTGTGATTGGTCTGGATGTAACGCTTGACACAGTAACCAATTTAACCGAAAATATCCAATATACTAAGGGTGGGTACGGGTTTTTAGTGGATAGTCTTGGACAGTATATTGTACATAAAAATCCGGCGTATCAGCCAACTGAAAATGTGGGGACGGCAGTGATGGATGTTATGCCACAACTTGGGAATCTGCTTTCCGGCGAGGGGGAGCGGGTGGAGAAACAAAAGGATTATAATGGGAAACCCTGCTATTTTGCGATGGCAGATATTATTGTAAGTAATTGGAAAATTGGGATTGTGGAACCTACTGCCAATGTCACAGATCCCCTTGTTGCGATGATTGTGGTCGCCGTTGTGATTTCCTTTGTTATCAGTGTGTTTGCGGCACTGTTTATGGCGGGGTTAATTGGACGGATGCTCGCACCAATCCAGATGTTAAAGCAATTTGCCTCCGGGGATTTTTCGGAAAATACAGCAAAAGAAAAGACCATCCCAGCTAAGTATAAAAACGAAACAGAACAGATTAAGATGGCAACGGTGGAAGTAAAACAGCAGATTCGCGAAATTATTTTAAATACAAAAAAGGAGGCGGGCAGTATCCGTGCGATCGCGGAATCCACGTCACAGAAAATGACCGTGTTAAAGGGGGATGTCTCCGGTATCTTGAGATTGGTCACTCAGATGACAGAGCAGACTGCACAGGCAAATCAGCAGATGGAGAGTATTTTAGACAATGAAAAAGAACTGGGGGAAACGATCGAAAACGTAACAAAAAAAGCCGGGGAAGCGGTGTGTCAATCCAACCGTATTATGGAGCGCGCAGAAGTGCAACATAAGGTTTCAGAGCAGTCAGCAAACGAGGCGGTCATGCTTTATCAGGGGGCAAAAAATGAGTTGGAACAAGCGATCTCAGACAGCAAGAAAGTGGAGGAGATCGACGCGCTAACACAGGAGATCCTCTCGATCAGCGCGCAGACCAATCTCTTGGCATTAAATGCCTCCATTGAGGCAGCAAGAGCGGGGGAGACAGGTTTGGGATTTGCGGTTGTCGCAGAGGAAATCAGACATCTTGCGGACAATTCCAAAAGAGCAGTGGACAAAATTCGCCAGGTGACGGATGGGGTGATCCACAATGTTGCATTTTTGTCGGAGCGTTCGAGAGAACTTTTAGAATTTATGAACGGCAAGGTGATGGAAGATTACAAAAATATGATAAAACTTGCTGAGGTCTATCAACAGGATGCCGCATTTTACACAAATATTTCCGACGATCTGGGCACTGCTGCAAAAGAGATGAATATAAGTATGGAAAAAATTAACGAATCCGTCACTTCAATTGCAGAGCTGATTGGAAAAATAATCGGCTCCATGGAACGTATGGAACAGGTCGCGGGGGACTCGGATGAAAATTCTGTAGCGGTGATGGAACAGATGCAGGAATTATTTCGCCTGAGTGGACAATTAAACCGGACAGTAGCATCGTTTCGAATATAGGCAATAATAAAGAAGGGAGGAAAGTTATGTTAGGCGGTACGGTATGGATTGCATTGATTCGTTTTGTGATTAGCCTGGGGGGAGTAATTCTTTTGTTTTCACGGATTAGCAAGTCAAGATTTGAACCAAAAAAGACTTTGCTCTGCTATATTGGGTTTAGCATAATGATTATTATTGCGGCGTGTACATGGTATGTATTTGCATGGGATAGCTGTGTGCGTATGGTCGCTTTTGTAATGTATCTATGTTTTTCTTTGCTCGCCATATATATCAGCGGCGATCGCATATTTTTGACCGTGTATAAACTTGCATTTATTTTCTATCTGATGGCGGTATTTCTAATTGTGGGAATCGAAATATCCATTCTTTTTTTTGACCGCAATGCATGGGCAGATATTGTCGCACGCATTGTTTTAATTGTGATTATGACACTTTTTATCGAGCGGAAAATAAAAATTTCACTCTTGAATTTTTCGGATTATGTGGAGAGTGAGTTGGATCGCTTTAGTGCTGCGGTAATGATTATCAGCCTTTTGTTTGGGATCGGTTTTATTTTAAATCCAAATGTCAAAGAGCAGACCCCGTACCGCCTTTTTCAGATTTCCATGAATTTTTTTCTGACTGCGGCACTGCAGCTTTTAGTTTACCGGCTCTATCTGCATATCGGCAAGGAGAAAGAGTATCAAAAAGAAAATCAACTGATACAGATGAATCATCGGCTCCTGGAGCGAAATATGGAACTTTTGGAGGAGGCCGCAGTAGATGGGAGAAGAATCCGGCACAATATGAGATATCACAATGCAGTGATCACAGAGTATGCCCTCAAAGGACAAACGGAAGAATTGCTGCAATATTTGCGGCAGTACAAACAGGAACTGGAGGAAAACGCGCCGCAAATTATATGTGATAACACAACGCTCAACCATCTGCTCCTTATCTATACCCGATGGGCAAAAAGGGAGAATATTGAAGTGGAACTTGATGTGGAGATCGGAACAGATTTTCCTGTTCCTGGAATAAATCTGGTAACGATTTTGGCAAATGCATATGAGAATGCAATCTATGGCTGCATAGAAGTAAAAATGTGTGGAGATCTCAGAAAATGTTTTATCTCGTTGATGATGAAAAAAAAGGGAAATAAATTGGTTATCTGCTGTAAAAATACCTGTCGTTTTGAAACAGAATTAAAATCAAAATCGGATTTTTCCGGCAATATTAGTGTGTCCGGCATTGTCAAAGCAGTGGAGGAGTATGGCGGGGAGTATGATTTTAAAAATGACAATGGAATTTTTATTTTTCGTTTGATTATGAATCTTTCGCAGGATAATAATCAAAAAGATAATGTTGCGTTAAGGGATAAAGAAAAGAATACGGAAATTGAAACGAAAGGGGTATAGTTATGTACCTGATAGCACTCTGCGACAATGAAGCGGCGGACTTAAATAAAGTGGAACAATTGTTAAATCTCTACGAAAAAGAACACCCTGGCACAGCCTTTTTAGTCGAGCGTTTTGAAAATGCAATTGAACTTCTCTATAGGGTCAGGGAGAAAAATTATCTGCCGGATTTTGTGCTGATGGATATCTATATGCCGGAGAAAACGGGGATTGAAGCGGCGCGGGAACTGCGCGGGATGGGAATTAACTGCAAGATTATCTTTCTTACTGTATCAAAGGAACACGCACTTGATGCCTTTGGCGTGGATGCAGCACAGTATCTGGTAAAGCCGGTAAACAGGGAAGCCTTTTTTCAGACGTTTGACCGTTTTGTCGAGAGAGTGGATAAGGAACGCAAAAAATATTTTCTTCTGCGGATTGACGGCAAGGTAAAGCGTGTGATGTTAAATGAGATCTTGTACTGTGAGGCACAGGGGAAATTCCAATATTTGTATTTTATCAACGGGGAGCATTCCATACTTCGCGTTACCATGACAGAACTTTATGAAATGCTCTCAAAGTATACACAGTTTGTGCGGGTCGGAATCTCGTATATTGTAAATTTAGAGCATATTGACAGCATGAATGCCAGAGAAATTTTTATGGAGGGAGGAAAGAAAATTCATCTGCCAAGGGGAGCCTATAAAAGTTTAAAGGAACAATATTTTCAATATTATTGTGAATAATGAAAAAGGTGACTGTCTTTCCAAGTCACCTTTTAACTTCCTCCCGCTCGATTGCAGGGATAGATATAAAAATTTATCTATTCAAAATAAAACCATTGAAAATCAAAATTACTTCCCGGCAGGAAAACAAAAATAATTTTATTGCAGCCCGTCACGCGCTCAAGCGCGAATTCCTGTACGGCGTAAGTATCAGAATATTGAAATTCTGCAATCTGTTTGCTTTCCTCTCCGTTTTCATTTAAAAAGCGCACATGAATGGTATTTTTCTCAAGTGGTGTTCGCCCGCAGAGAAAAAGCCTTGTCGCCCCTTTTTCGCCAAAATCCATCTGATCGTACTCCAGCGAAACATTGTTTCCAATCCCGGTAACTGCATCCCGCTCCGCAGTAAACATATCGCCGTAGATGCGGTTGTTTTCGGTCGCCATAAGCTTTGCCCAGGCCTTTTTTTGCGGGGCAAAACAAAAGCCCTTGACATGGATTTTATTGTGTGCAGTAAAACAGATAGTGGCTATCCCGTTGAGCCGACGGTTTAAGTGAAAAGTTTCTTCCTGGTACACATTCCAGATCGAAGGCTTTTGATAGACCACATCCGCAAGCAGATCGCAGTTTTCACTGCCAGGAATGCCCTCCCAGATCTGGAGCGGGTACGGATCACCACTTAGCGCGAAGATGGGAATGGTCACTTCATCCGAGCCAAAATCGCCAAAATCTACATTGGTAAATCCAAAGGTGGTATCCCCATTATTGGAGGTGGCAATACCGCGCTCATTGCCATTGGTAAGCGTGCCAAGAGCAATATCATAAAGTCCGGCAGAGACAAACTGGTACGGGGTGATAGTGGCACTTCCAAGCCCCCTGACACTAAAGGCAAGCTGGGAGATAATGCGGATCTTGTCGGTATTGTTCTTTGTCATACAGCGCACCAAAAATTCTCCGTCGCCCTGTGCGGTTACGATCGCTTGATTTTCGGAAATTGAAAGGGTTGCGAGATTGGATTCAATCCCCGTATCCGTAGTTACTTTCCAGATAAGTTCTGCGCGGTCAGCATTTTCTGGCAGAGGCTTTGCCACAACGCTAATCTGGCGTTTTTCCGGGGAGAAAGTAAATCTTCCATCCGTGATAAGTTCTAACTTGCGGATCGGAATTTCATCTGTGGTTATCTCCAGAATCTTTTCTGTGGTCATCCCCACTTTGTCCGTAAAAGATTGTTCTGCTTGTCCACCAGAGTCCAAATTCCCGCTGGCACTTTGGCGCATTTTTCCAGCAGGTACAAAGGAAATTCCTTTAGCATTTACTGAGAGCAGTCTGGCATCTTTTGGCATACGAGTCCCCATCCGCTCTTCTTCTTTTATTTCCTCTTTGGTTAATGCCCTGGCAAAAAGCGAGATTTCTCTTGACAAAAGTCCTGCTGCCTTAACCTGCACGCGAATTTCCCCCTCAATAAGTCCCGCGCCGATAATCGCTAAAAGCTTTCCGGAAAACAGGCGGCGGCTTGTGCATTTATACTGGTCAAAATCCGTGCTGTCGCCATTATCAAGACCTAGAAGTCGTCCCACTCCGGAAACCGAAACTTCCACGCGCAAATTTGCGTTCTCGACAAAATTCCCGTCCCCATCTACCGCGCGGATAGTAACAAAGCTCAGATCCCTGCCATCCGCGCGCAGTACTTCGCGGTCGGCGGTAAGCACAAGAGAGGCGGCATCGCCAAAGGAAGAATGTTCTTCTGTGGCAATACAGCAATTATCTTCGTCGTAAGCGCGTGCGCAGAGCGTCCCCTTTTCATACGGGATCTGCCAGTGAGCAATCAGATCATCGCGCCCATTCTTGTGATCAAGTGCGTGTTTTCCAAGGGATTTTCCATTGAAAAATAATTCTACCATCGGCGCGTTAGAGCAGACTAACACATCGATTGGCTGTCCGGTATTAAAATCCCAGTAAGGGAAGAGATGTACCATCGGGTTCTTTTTGTAATCCGTCCACTCCGCCTGGAAAATATAGAAGGAATCCTTTGGGAACCCTGCGGTATCAATCTGTCCGAAATAGGAGTTTTTCGTGTGGTATGGGGTCGGCTCGCCGATATAATCAAAGCCCGTCCAGATAAATTGTCCGGCACTGTAGGGCGTGTCGCGATCATCGGCAATACAGGCGATTGTATTTTTCGCGCCCCAGCTTGTGGAACTGTTGCCGAGCGAGGAACACTGCTCATCATCATCCGCGAGAAGGGATTTTTGATAAGGGAAATGATAAATGCCCCTACTCTGGACAACGGAGGCGGTCTCACTGCCATAGATCACCCAGTCCGGATGCTTTTTGTGATGCTCCTCATAATAATGTTCCGAATAATTATACCCGGCGTATTTGACAATATCCGCACAGTTTTGCGCGCCCTCCCACGGCATATAATTGGAACCGATAGTGATTGGCGCGCAGCGTTTCGGATCATTCTCGCGCACATAGTCACAGAGAGTACGCGTAATTTCCTCCCCGTGCATATCCGCGTGTGTATCGTAGATCTCATTGCCGATGCTCCAGAGAATAACACTGACATGATTTCTGTCGCGGCGAATCCACGAGGCGACATCCCTGCGGCTCCACTCCTTGAAAAAGCGGGCGTAATCGTAAGCTGTCTTCGGACGCTCCCACATATCAAACGCCTCGGAATCAATTAGAATTCCCATCTCGTCCGCCAGTTCCATCAATTCTACCGCAGGCATATTATGCGAGGTGCGGATGGCATTGACCCCCATCTCCTTCAACATAGAAAGTTGGCGGTGCAGTGCGGTTTTGTTGACCGCGGAGCCAAGTGCCCCCAGATCATGGTGTTCGCAGGCTCCGTTTAGGCGGAGTTTGCGCCCGTTAAGCAAAAAACCCTCCTCAGGAGTAAATTCTTTGGTGCAAAAACCGATGCGGCAGGAGGAAGAATCCATGTATTTTCCATCCACAACTAATTCGCTGGTAAGGGTATAGAGCGTTGGGGAATCAATATCCCAGAGAGCAGGGTTTACTACTGCTAATTTCTGGGAATTGGTAAAGACACGGATGGTTTTATTTTCATACGGGCAGAAAACATCCGCCGGGGAAAACATGGAGTCCATCGCGCCGGAGAGCAATGTGCCGTCCGCGTGTGCAATTTGATGGCGGATGCAGAGTGTGGATTTTGTATTTTCCGGAAGGATTATGGCGGAATCAATCTCTGCTATCCAGTGGTCATCATTCTTTTTTGTGACAACATAAATTCCGTCGGTATAAAAATGAATTGGCTTTTTTATGCTTAGCCAAATATTGCGGTAGAGCCCCGCGCCGGAGTACCAGCGCGAATTTGGACTCTGATGAACAACGCGCACAACAATCTCATTCTCCCCCTCTTTTAAGTAGGGTGCGGCATCAAAAGTAAAGCTGGAATAGCCGTATTTCCAGCAAAATGCTTCCCTGCCATTGAGATAGATCGTTGAATTCATATAAACACCCTCAAAATTGAGAAGGGCGGATTCTTCTTCGTCTATGTAAAAAATTTCCATATCGTCACGAAAAATTTCTTTTTGATGTTCAGAGGTGGATGTCCGCGCGCAGAAAAAACGTTTGCGATACCACCCCTCCACTGTTTCATAAAGATTCTGTGTATTAAAAATCAGCCAGTCGTGGGGCAGTTCGACCGGAGAAAAATCATTGTCTTCTAATACGGCAAAAAGGGAAGTGCCAAGGGGTTTCTTGCAGAATTCCCAACCGAAATTAAATAGTGTGCGAGCCATAAAGGATACCTCTTTTCTTTGATTTATTTTATTTAAGTATACCATAATAAGAAAAGAAAAGAAAGAAATTTTACGCAGATTTTACATAAGGCGTATTTTAAGTTTACATACTAATAATAAACTGCAGGAAGTAAAAAAAGGAGAGAGAGGGGAAGAAGATGGATATATTTGATGTGCTTACAATGTTTGGAGGGCTGGCGTTCTTTCTGTATGGGATGAACTGTATGGAAAGTGGTCTGTCAAAACTTTCCGGAGGGCGTTTGGAACAGCTTTTGGAAAAATTTACTAGCGGGAAACTGCGTGCAGTGGCACTTGGTGCAGCGGTGACAGCACTGATTCAATCTTCCTCCGCGACGACAGTGATGACCGTGGGGTTAGTCAATTCCGGACTTTTGCGGCTTTCACAGGCGGCTCCCATTATTATGGGCGCGAATATCGGAACCACGATCACTTCTTGGGTTTTAAGTTTATCCGGGATTGAGAGCGACAATTTTTTTGTAAAATTGCTAAAGCCGACCGCGTTCTCCCCGGTTTTAGCGGTAATAGGAATCCTTTTTTTAATGTTTTCAAAGAGGGAGAAAAAAAGAGATCTCGGCATTATTTTTATCGGATTTGGACTGTTGATGTCTGGGATGGATACAATGAGCAAAGCGGTATCCCCACTTTCAGAAGTCCCAGAATTTACACGGATTCTTACCATGTTTTCCAATCCCATTTTAGGGCTTCTGGCAGGCGCATTTTTAACGGCGGTCATTCAGAGTTCCTCCGCCTCGGTTGGTATTTTACAGACCCTTTGTTCAACTGGGGCAGTAACTTTAAAAAGTGCAGTGCCAATTATTATGGGACAAAATATTGGTACCTGTGTGACTGCACTGCTCTCCGGAATTGGAGCAAGTAAAAATGCCAAGCGTGCGGCATTGATCCACCTATATTTTAATCTTGTCGGAACGCTGCTTTTTATGGTATTATTCTATGCGGGGAACGCAGTTTTTGACTTCCATTTTCTTGATGACACGGCGAAAGCCTCCTCTGTTGCCGTGATCCACACAGTTTTTAATCTTTCTGCAACTCTTGTACTACTACCTTTTTCCTATCTTCTGGAAAAGCTGGCAAGTGTGACCGTGCGCAATCTTGATGAGGAAGAAGCAGTGCCCTCTGCAAAAGAGAAACTTCGGATTCTGGATGAGCGGTTTTTAAAACGCCCTTCACTCGCCATCGAACACTGCCGTGAGGCAGCAGTGCGTATGGCACACTTGGCGAAGGAGAGTGTTTTGTGCGCATTAAATCTTTTGAGAGAATACTCGGAGAAAGATTTTGTGCGCGTAAAGGAAATGGAAGAGATGGTGGATCGCTACGAGGATGAACTTGGCACTTATTTAGTAAAGTTGAGCCGTTCCGCGCTCTCGACAAAGGACAGTCATGAATTAAATGAACTTTTACATTGCATCGGAGATTTTGAGCGGATTGCCGATCACTCGTTAAATCTTGCCGAGGCGGCAAGAGAGATGGATCAGAAATCCCTTAATTTCTCTGCGGGCGCACGCGCAGAACTAAGAGTCTATGCGGGGGCTGTGCGCGATATTTTAGAACTTTCAATGAAAGTGTTTGAGGAGGAAGATGCAGGATGTGCGAAGGCTGTGGAACCGTTGGAAGAAGTGATTGATCAGTTGAGTGAACAGCTTAAAATGCGCCATATCAAACGGCTGCGCGCCGGAACTTGCACAATTGAATTGGGATTTATTTTAGCGGATTTAACAGCAAATTTCGAGCGGATCGCCGATCACTGCTCCAATATTGCTGTATGTTTAATTCAGATTGCAAAGAACGGGATGGAGGTGCATGGATACCTGGAAACCGCAAAGCATGACGAGGTGTTTGAACAATTGGTGGAGGAAAACCGCAGGAAATATGAATTGCCGCAAATGGCAGCACAGCGGGCAAAGGGGGAATGAGAATTTGCATTTGGTGTATATTGTAGAGGATGATGCGAATATCCGAGAGATCGAAAGTTTTGCTCTAAAAAACAGCGGTTATGAAATCGCGGATTTTTCCTGTGCAAAGGAATTTTACCGGGAACTTGCAAAAAGACTGCCAGATCTGGTACTGCTTGATATTATGCTGCCGGACGAGGATGGACTTTGTGTTCTGCAAAAATTGCGCAGGGAAGCTTTGACAAAGAATCTTCCCATTATTATGGTAACAGCAAAGACAACGGAACTTGACAAGGTAAAGGGGTTAGACGGCGGAGCGGATGATTATATGACAAAACCCTTTGGGGTGCTGGAGTTAATTTCGCGTGTAAAAGCCCTGCTGCGCCGCAGCGTGCAGGAAAAAGAAGAAGTGCTTACACTTAAGGGGATCGTTCTTGATACGTCGCGCCGCCAGGTCTATGCGGGGGGAGTACTCTGTGATCTGACCTACAAGGAATTTGAATTATTGCACCTGTTATTGTTAAATGCGGGGATTGTTTTAAGGCGCGATCTTTTGATGGAGCGCGTCTGGGGAATTGATTTTGAGGGCAGTTCCCGCACGCTTGATATGCACATCAAAACACTGCGCCAAAAACTGGGGGAGGAAGGAATATATATTAAGACAGTGCGCAATGTGGGATATATGATGGAATAGGGGAAGGAATTTTATATGAGACGCAGAATCTATCTGCAATTGATCGCTGTTGCGGGAACCGCAATTCTAGCGACCCTACTTTTGGTGACGGCAGTATATTATGAGGTATTCGAACAGCAGGTTTTTGGGGATTTAGCATTTTGTGCGGGGCTTCTTTCTGGAGCAGAAGGGGATGAGATCACAAAATTTACAGAAAATAATGATCTTTGGCTGGAAAAAGAGAAGGAATCCAAGAAATTGAGGATCACATTGATTGATAAGGAGGGGCGCGTTCTCTTTGATACGGAGGCAAAGGGGGAAATTAATAATCACAGTGACCGAGCGGAGATTATCGAGGCATTTGCGCGCGGGGAGGGACGAATTGTGCGTAATTCCCCGACTTTTCACAAAAATACCTTTTATTTTGCTCTGCGCATAAATGAAAATACAGTATTGCGTGTAGCTAAGGAAGCGGACAGTATTTTTGGGGTTTTTAAAGGTGTACTTCCGCTGGTTCTTTTTCTTTCTCTGCTTTTATTTATGCTGTGTATGGCACTCGCGCAGATTTTGACGCGCCGTTTCGTAGCACCGGTTGAACGGCTTGCAAAGGAGCCAGAATTGGCGGGTGATATGGATACTTACAGAGAATTAAGACCTTTTATCAAAACGATCCGTGAACAGCATGAGAGTATTTTACAGAATGCAAGAATGCGACAGGAGTTTACTGCAAATGTTTCACATGAGCTAAAAACACCGTTAGCTGCGATCCAGGGCTACGCGGAATTGATTGAGAATGGTATGGCAAGCGGTGAGGATGCAGCGCGGTTTGCAAAAAAGATTGGGGGTAGTTCCAAAAGACTCTTAGCACTGATCAACGATATCTTGCGCCTCTCGGAACTGGATGTACAAAAGGGCGGACAGGAGTGCGAGACACTTGATCTTTCCGCGCTTGCGAAAACTTGTGTGGAAATGCTTTGGCTCAACGCAAAAAAACAGGGGGTGGAGATTTTATTTTCTGGCGAATCCCATAGGATTTTAGCGGATCGCGGAATGATGGAAGAACTTTTGTACAATCTTGTGGATAATGCCATTCGCTATAACCGGCGTGGCGGACAAGTGTTTGTCAACGTGGACAAAACAGAAAACGAGGTCTGTCTTGAGGTAAAAGATACGGGGATCGGGATTGCAGAAAAACACCAGGAGCGGATTTTTGAGCGTTTTTATCGCGTAGATAAGAGCCGTTCAAAATCTACGGGGGGTACGGGGCTTGGACTTGCGATTGTAAGACATATTGCTGTCTGTCACAATGCGCGGATAGAATTGATAAGCAAACTTGGTGAAGGGACGAAAATTTCTGTGTATTTTCCAGTGGGGAAAGAATAAAACAGATAAAAATATAATGAAATAATCATATATTGTTAATGAGATGTACTTTTTCATAAAAAAAGTGAAAAAAGTTTGCAAACTATCGCATTTTCTTCTATAATAGAAAATTGCCATATGGTGCCCGATAAAACGGGGTAAAAGGGAACGCAGTGAAAATCTGCGACAGCTCCCACTACTGTAATTGGGGATGAAATTTGCGGGATATCATTGGGGAAATTTCCCTGAGAAGATGCGAAAAGTAAGAGGATCTATAAGCCAGGAAACCTGCCATATGAGTATATTTTTACGCGCTCCCGGGAGAGGGGAGAAGCATGGAGGAATAATGAAAAATGTAACAAAAGGACTCTGGGTGCTGCTGTTTTGCACGGTGCTGCTTGTCAACATGGCAGCGTGCGGCAAGGAAGAAACTCCAGAGTTAACCCCGACAGAAACAGGAAATAATCCGTCGGATGCGTCGGATGCAGGCGAAGCATATTCGGTGACGCTCCCGGATGGGACAGTGCTGGAGTTTACAGACACACCGAAACGCATTATTTCCATGGGACCAAATATTACGGACATTTTATTCGAGCTTGGCGCAGGCGATCGCGTGGTAGGGCGCACGGATTACTGTGATACCCCCAAAGAGGTGGCAGCTATTCCATCGGTCGGAACAATCTTTACGCCGGATATCGAGGCAGTTTTAGCTTTAGAGCCGGATTTGGTGATCGGTTCGCTTCTTTTTTCTGAGGAAACGCAAAAACAGATGGAGGATCTTGGCATTAAAGTGGCGGTACTCTATGATAGTGAAAATATGGAGGGGGTCTATCAGATCATTCGCACACTTGGCGAACTAACGGGACTTACAAAAGAGGGAAATGCGCTGGCAGATCAGACCAGAAAAGCAATTGAAGATACCATTGCAAAATATGCGGGGGAAGAGTATGCAAATTTCTCCGCGCCGACTGTCTATTATGTTTCGGGGTACGGTGAATCCGGAGATTATACTTCTGGCGGAACCACTTTTATTGGACAAATTTTAACTTCCGCGGGTGGAAGAAATATCGCGCAGGATGTGGAGGGCTGGATGATCACACATGAACTGCTGTTGGAGGCGGATCCGCAAATTATTATTATCGGGGAGGGGATGGCGGCGGATTTCTGCACAACACCAGGATATGAGGGACTTTCAGCGGTGAAAAATAACCATGTATTTGAATTTGATGTCTATCATTTGCTGGAGCGTCAAAGTCATAGAAATGCTGAAATTTTTGTACAGTTAGCAGAATTATTCCATACACCGCTCGAACAGTAATGAAGAAGAAAAATATGGAAAAAAAAGGAAACTCCTCGGCAAAACGCATTCCATTTCCTGTTGGATTTACAGCGTTGATCCTACTTTTTTTGATATTTGTTTTTGTGGCAGTATGTATCGGTTCTGCACATTTAAGCATTAGGGATGCACTACATTTGATTTTGTCGAAATTGCCGGGAATCGGTCAGTTTGTACAGACACAGGGAATCAACGAGGTTTATGAGCAAATTTTATTTCAGGTACGTCTGCCGCGTGTTCTTTTAGCAGGTTTGGTAGGAATGGGACTTTCCGTGACGGGAACCGCGTTTCAGGGACTGTTTCGCAATCCGCTTGCCGATCCGCATATTTTGGGCGTTTCTTCCGGAGCCGCACTCGGCGCAACACTAGCAATGCTTTTTGGAGCGGGAACATGGGTGGGAGGAATTAGCTTGACTGGGCTTTTCGCCTTTGCTGGGGGGCTATCTACGGTTTTTGTGGTTTATCGGATTGCCTGTGTAGGCGGCGGAGTACAAACTGTGCATCTACTGCTGATGGGGACAGCGGTCAGTTCATTTTTGTCCGCAGTAATCTCTTTTTTAATGACCAGGAATAAAGATGGATTGGAAAAAATCTATATGTGGACACTCGGAAGTTTCGGTCTGGCAAACTGGGAAAAAGTCTGTTTCCTGGGAATTTTTTTGCTTCTTTGCAGTGCAGTACTTTTTGCGGTGGCAGGAGAATTAAACTTGCTTCTTACGGGGGAGGATACAGCGGCAACTCTCGGTGTCTCGTTAAAGAATACGCGTATTGTCGTTCTTTTTGCGGGAACTTTTCTTGTGGCGGCCTGCGTGTCCGTAAGCGGCGTGATCGGTTTTGTCGGGCTGATTGTACCACATTGTATGCGGTTGATCTTCGGACCGGATCACCGGGTTCTTTTTTGGTGCGCTGCGCTTTGCGGAGCGAGTTTTATGATTTTTTGTGATATGTTAGCGAGGACAGTCACTGCGCCGACAGAAATTCCTGTCGGCGTAGTGACCGCGCTTTGCGGGGCACCATATTTTATTTTTTTGCTGGGAAAAAATAAGCGGGGACAAATAAAATGAAGAATAATTTAAGTGTTTGTGGTCTGTCCTGGAAGCCGACTTCCTCGGATAAACCAGTGCTTTCTGATCTGACTTTCGTGCTTGAATCGGGGCATTTTTATGGAATTCTTGGTGCAAATGGATCGGGAAAAACTTCACTGATAAAACATTTGCTGCGACTTTTGCCCTCGAAACAATCCATATGTCTTGGAAGTAAATTTCTGGAAGAATACCGCCAAAAAGAACTTGCAAAGCTACTTTCCTATGTCCCCCAAAACACAGTGTCGGAGGCAGATTTTACCGTGAAAGAATTTGTTATGATGGGGCGAAATCCATATATCGGGCGGTTCGAATCGCCGGGGGAAGAGGATGTGTGCGCAGTGGAAGAAGCGATGCAGTTGACGAACTGTTCAGGATTTGCCTTTAAAAGTATTCTCTATCTAAGTGGCGGAGAATTGCAGCGCGTTGTTGCGGCGCGTGCGATTGCACAGGGAACGGACTGGATTTTTTTGGATGAACCGATCTCACATTTAGATTTGCGTCACCAGATTGAACTAATGGAAGTGATGAAGAAACTTTGCAGGGAAAAGATGGTAACGGTGATCGCGGTACTTCATGATATCAATTTGGCATTGGACTATTGCGATAGACTGATATTGATGAAGGAGGGAAATTTATTTGCTTCGGGAAAAACAGCGGAAGTGGCGAGCGAAGAAAATCTTAGAGCGGTGTATGGCATAGGATTTGAGGAGACAGTGACTGCATCGGGGCGGCGGTACTTAGTGCCACTTTTTCCTCGCGATGCATTGACAGCGTCACGTTAGTAGGCTAAGATAAAGGCAGAATATTTATATGGCGCATTAAATTTAAACGATGTGGGAAGCCGCCAAGGAAAGGAGTTACCAATGGGCAAAAAAATATTGATTGTGGATGACGATGCGATGAACCGCAAACTTGCAGGGATGATGTTAAAAAAAGGGCAGCATGAGGTGGAGACTGCCCAGAGTGGGGACGAGGGAATAAGATTGCTAAAAGATGCCGCATTTGATGTGCTGCTTTTAGATGTGGAGATGCCGGAGAAAAATGGGATTGAAACACTTGCCCAGATTCGTCAGGAGGGACTTGGGGAAGGGATGAAGGTGCTTTTTCTAACGGGAAATGAGGAGTCCGAGGTCAGTGATGCCATCCGGGAATTAAATGCAGACGGGTATATTAAAAAGCCGTTTAAGCCGCAGGAACTGCTTACGGCAGTGGAGGGATAAATTTGCTGCAGAATAATTGCCGATAATGCTGTCCGACGAGTGTATTTTGTTTTGAACGCCGCATAGAATAAAGGGAATTCTATTTGGATAATGCCCTAAAAATGCGGATTGGAGAGGTATGGAGAGCGGCAAGGCGGATAATTCCCTAAATTTGGCGATCTCTCTTCCAGAAGCGGAGAGAGTAAGTTCTGCGGCATTAAGCACGGGATATGATGCAGCGACAAACCGCTGGGAACTGATTGTAAAATATAATGGGGATCTGAAGAAATTAGCAGAACTACTCGGATTTGAGGCTGTTCTGCTAATCAATTATTATGCGATCGTCACGATTGCGCAGGAAAAAATAGAGGAATTTCTTTTACAGCCGGAGATCGAGTTTGCGGAAAAACCGAACCGGCTGTATTTTGAGTTGGAGGATTCGGCAGCAGCATCTTGCCTTCCAGTATATGTTCGAGAAACAAATCAATTTATGCTGACAGGAAAAGGGGTTCTTATCGGAATTGTGGATTCGGGTATTGATTACGCCCATCCGGATTTCCGGAATACCGATGGGACAACGCGTATTGAATTGTATTGGGATCAGAGTGCAGGGCAAATTTATACCAGGGAGGAGATTAACCGGGCACTTCGCGCAGGAAGTGTGTCGGAACGGCTTTCCATTGTGCCTGCAACGGATATTTCTGGACATGGCACAGCAGTGGCAGGAATTGCGGCGGGAAATGGCAGGGCTTCGGGCGGAAGGTATCGCGGCGTAGCCTATGAAAGTGATCTGATGGTAGTAAAGCTCGGAAATTCAGTAGGAAATTCTTTTCCGCGCACGACCAATTTGATGACCGCAATGGATTTTTTGGTGCGCGAGGCAGCAGCAAGACATATGCCCATCGCCATCAATTTAAGTTTTGGAAATAATTACGGTGCGCATGATGGAACTTCGCTTTTGGAACAGTATTTAAATGAAGTGTCAAATTTTGGAAGAAACTGCATTATTGTAGGGACGGGCAATGAGGGCGCAGCAAGGGGACATACAGAAGGAAATTTAAGTGAGGGTGCGCGAATGGAAGAATTTTTAGTTGGTGTGGGGGAGCGATCGCTGACTTTGCAGCTCTGGAAAAATTTTGCGGATGAATTTCGAATTGAGTTAGTCGCGCCGAACGGAGATCGGGAACTGATACAGGAGGGAAGTGGAAGTGTGCGACCGGGACAAGTACGTGAAGCGGTGTTGGACACAACGAAAGTGGCGATTTATTACGGGGAACCAAAACCGTATTCTGTAAATCAGGAAATTTATTTTGCCTTTTTGCCGATGGCGGGTATGATCACCGGAGGAAGTTGGCGGCTTATATTAACCCCCATCCGTATTATTTCGGGGGAATACCGCCTGTGGCTTCCAGGAAGTGAGGCGGTGGCGAAGGAGACTGGCTTCCTGCGCGGAACACCGGAGACAACGCTTACCATTCCCTCCACGGCGGCAAGCGTTATTTCCGTGGGGGCGTATGATTCTGGGACGGGGAGTTATGCATATTTTTCGGGACGGGGTTTTGCCGTAGGAACAAAACAGAATAAACCGGATCTTGTCGCGCCGGGGGTAGATATTTTGACAGCTGCGCCGGGAGGTGGGTACAGTTTAAAGACCGGAACTTCCATGGCTGCGCCGTTTGTCACAGGGGCGGCTGCACTTATGATGCAGTGGGGGATTGTGGAAGGAAATGATACGTATTTGTATGGGGAGAAGGTGAAAGCATTTTTGAGGAGGGGGGCAGGGAAACTGGCGGGGTTTAGAGAGTATCCGAATCCGCAGATTGGATGGGGGACACTTTGTGTGGCCTCAAGTCTTCCAAATTGATACGATAGTTAAAATTCATATAGGAGTAGAAGTGTCAAGTATTATAAATCATTTATCACCCATTGTTTCCTGAACTTCAGGCAAACAGTGCGATTGTATGGAAGAAACAGCAGCCCCTTAGTCTGGCAACAACGAAATTTATCGAACACACAGGAAACAAAATATAAAAAATAAGAGGAATTATATGATGAAGAAATTTGCAGCGGTTTTATTGACTTTTTTGATGGTAATGTCCCTTGTGGCTTGTGGAAAGGACAGCAAGCCGGAAACGGTGGATACAGAGCAGGCAGTTACTAGCACATCGGGAGCGGTCACAGAACCGATAGTTACCAGCACACTGGAGGTAGCCACAAAACTAGAAAGCGGCGAAGGGGAAGCAGCAAATCCAGGGACAGTTTTGAGAGAACAGGAGACAGGGAAGAAGACTATTCGAAGGAGGGAAAAAAGGTTTTGGTGGCTTATTTTTCTGCTACCAATACAACAAAAGGCATGGTGGAGTTGATTGCAGACGGGCTTTCGGCAGATATTTATGAGATTGTACCCAAAGAGCCTTATATTTTTTTCCTATTGGGGCTTATTTTGATGTCCCTGCATACTGGGATGCACTGGAAGATTGTATTTATTGTGGCTGGGCATTATCTTGGTGTGATTTTGCAGAAATGAAGGTGCAGAAAAATGGAAAAGCAGATATTGATAAATCGTCAAATGATTGCAAATGTTTTCAAAGCATAGTATAATGTTGTTAGACGCTGGATGGGCAGGTTCCAATTAAGTTTTTGCGACTGGATAGGAAACCTGTCCTACTTCTTCTTCCAGGTGTACTCTAAGCTGGTGAAGGATCTGAAAGGAGAAAATAAAATTATGTCAAAACTTTTTATACCTTATATGCTAATGCATAAAAATATCCCCGTTGTGGAGATATCACTGGATGTTGCATCCGGGGCTATCGCTTTTATTGGCGCAGTAAAAGAAATTGCTCATGTGCCGGTCGGTATCCCGGTCAGAAAACAGACCATTGACCGTAGCGCATTGAACGAGTGGTGGCGGGGGCGGACAATCCCGGAAAGCCGTTTAGGGATACAGGATGCCCTGATGAAACTGCATAGGCCAAACACGCAGTTATTAGCAGAAAAATGTTTAGGATTGAGTCTGTCCGATCAATATTGGATATGCCCGGTAGATTCCGAACTTTCCTGGGAGCAGGTCAATTTTTTTGAAAATCTGTTTTCTAAGGATGTGGGCGATATTTTGTTTGGGGAGGACAAATGCGGCAGTAATATCGATCTGATGTCCCCGGATAATACGACGGACGGATGGCTGAAGAAAAGATGGTTGGTTTTTGATGGGAAACGTTATCTGCTTAAAGGAGGAAGTGGAGCGACCTGCCAGGAGCCGTACAATGAGGTGCTGGCAAGCCGCATTTGCGAAAGGCTTGGTATCCCCCATGTTGTCTACACCCTGATGACAGATCCGGATTTGGAGAAAATGGATGCTTTTCCGTACAGTATGTGTGAGGATTTTATCACTCCGGATACAGAACTGATTTCCGCATGGTATATTATGCAGACAGAAAAGAAGCCAAATCATGTATCAGTGTACCGACATTATCTTAATTGTTGTGAGAAATTAGGGGTTCCCGGTGTAAGGGAGGTGGTTGACC
This sequence comes from uncultured Lachnospiraceae bacterium, assembly GCA_910577165.1. Classification (GTDB taxonomy): domain Bacteria; phylum Bacillota; class Clostridia; order Lachnospirales; family Lachnospiraceae; genus RGIG4057. Next base: position 3,813 of record CAJTLX010000037.1, on the reverse strand, counting down.
GGATGATTGTATTGGATTATCTTATTGTTAATGAGGACAGACACCAGAACAATTTCGGTATTATTCGGCGGGCGGACACGTTGGAGTATGTCGGAGCTGCCCCAATTTATGACAGCGGAACATCCCTCTGGTTTGATTGGCCGACCGCGATGATTTATGCGGGGACAAAGGCAATCTGCAAGCCATTTAAGAGCAGCCATGAGGAACAGATTAAATTGGTTACGGATTTTACATGGCTTGATTTTTCTGCATTGGCTGGAATTGACGAGGAATTGAAGGGGATTGTAAAAGGTTCCATGTTTGTGGACGAAGCCCGGTGCAATGCGCTGTGCAAGGCATTAAAGGGCAGGGTAAGGATGCTTGAGAAAATGGTGTTATCCGCAAGGCATACCATTTTTTTTGAGAATATGCAGTCCGATGTAATAAGGGATACTGCGTACAGGGGAAAGAGATGAAACGATAGAGATAAAAGCCAAGGGCGGATTTCTGAACAGCCAGCCTGTGAGATACCTATTCCTCAATGGTGGGACTGCTACGGGGGGGATGCTCCTTCTCAGTGTGGTGGAGAAGGGGTAATTCCCCTTGCTCAACCAACATATTCCCTCATGAAACAATACCCAGATTAACTTATCTGTAAAGCTGATAACAATCACGTCAGTTGAACAAAATACTTCGCCATATTCAGCATGAAAATCCTTTACAAAATTATTTATTTCGCTTGCATCAACAAGAAACGGTCCACATTTCTTTTTGTAACAATAATCAGTGATCACACAAAGTTCTCCATCCATCTTACGCATATATTGTAAGCAATCTAAGGATTCCATATCGTTTAACTTAACAAATTCTCCCCCTACATCAAGTCGCATTATCACATTGAAAGATAAATCATCTACAAGTCTCATTCTCTTGCCAAAAACTTCTTTCAACTGATGATTAAATTCATCCCAGGATATATTACTTATCGGAATACCCATGATAATAATTCCCCCTTGATCTATTTATCCGTTGCCATCCCACTGCTTTTTTGTTTGGATATCCGATGTAGGCATAATAAGTCGTTATCTCGACTCCATCCGTTTGCTATCTGCTGAGTATGACATAGGTGTGGGTCTTTATTATGCCGCGATTATCTGACTTGGAAAATAAGTGCCCCTCCAGGTCATAACAGTAGCGGTATTCATACTCCCCAGCACGCAAACTGACCATATTTCCGAAAATGTCATAGCGGTAGGAGAGTGCGATCCCCTCTATTTTTGCCTGTTTCGTCACAGTTTTTGAGGTTGTGACAAGAATGTTTGGATGGTAGTGCAGATTATTCCCTTACCCCTTGTATCGCGGATCTTGTATAGTATTCTCTGCATTATTGTAAATGTATTTTATCACTGCATCAAGCGCATTCACTTCAGCAATCACTTCTCCACGGATATTATACTTCCTTTTTGCTCTGGCGACAAGCGATTTATCCAATGTTTTGATCTCTGTAGCCAGTTTATTTCCGGCGGCATCAGTGGAGGGGAATGAAGGTTATTTATTTTAATTTATCTTTATTTTCGATCATATCACACTCACCAGTCAACAAATCTCTACTGGATAAAAATTTTTGCATTTCCAAAGATAAAATTCACATAAGTTTTAATAATTCATATTGTAATTTATCATCGTCAAATTCATCAATATGCTGAAATACAAGCAATAACATATTCATAACTTTTTTTAATGCAAAATTACTTGATCCTACCCCGTCAAATGCTCCACTTAATATTTCTATAATACCACCAGGTAATTTATATAATGGGTATTCTTTAAAAAACTCATCTATTGCATCTGCAAATTCTTTATCTAATCCAATGGTTACTTCTTTGTTAAAAGGCAATACTTGCGATTTAAAGAAACGAGCGTCTCTTCCAAAATTAATAATTATATCTGTTTTATTTTTTTTATTCCTTATGTACTTCATACACACCATTGCATAATTGCTAACATGACGAGGATGTAATTGTACTTCAATGCAAATTGTTCCAATATGCCAATTGATATCACCAGATTCTACACTCAAATGCAGAGCATTCAGACCTACATATTTAAATGGTACTTCATCTTTCCATATACATACTTTTTTATATTCATTACTAGTTTGGAATGATAACATATCTAATCCCTTTTTATGTCCTAAACTATCTTTATTATTTTGCCATACTGGATCTGCACTACATAAAAGTGTACTTCCGCTTGTCCGGATCTGCATTTTTTACTGGTTCTTTGACAGGCTTGGACTACCCTTTTTGGCACTGGCACTTTTTACCCTTTGAAAGGGCAGTAGTAGTACTGCTTTTCCTGCCTACGTTTCCCGTATTTACTCCAGCATCTGCCAATCTGTCTGCTGCGTTTTTTTACCACTTTTATGGTTTTCTCCGCCTTTTTCGCTGCTCCGCCAACGCCGCCAAGTGCGGAGGTAACATCACCGACCACACTTTCATAGACAGTTGCCTTAACATTGATCTTGTCGTATTTCTAAATTAGTATATATATTAAGTCATATCATAAGAAGAAAAGCCGAATTTATACAAGATGAATTGTAAGTCATGAAAATTGTTTTCATTTTTCTTTTTATAAAAAATGCCTTTTTCATCAAAGATAACTTTTATTCTGTTTTTTGAGTAAAATAAAAAATAGGGTATTTGTGCTAAACAGTCCCTTTCTGCAACACAATGGGAGTCTTCTTTTTTAATTTTATGTTCTATACACCATTCATTTCTGCATTCTTCGAATAATAATTTAAAGTCATCTTTAAATAATATGCCTATTTCTGTTATTTCTTTAATATCCTTATAGCGATATTCTTTCATGAAAAGTTTCCTTATTTAATTAAATATTTTTATTGGTTACTTTTAAATGGATAAGTGATACAATCTTGCTATCAAGTAAATATATAACCCTATTTTGCTTAAATATAACAATAAATAAAATTTCAGTTTATTCAATTTTTAATGATGTATAGTATAATAATTAGCAGAATAATACTATATTTTTGTAATCATGATTATAGTCTTAATTATAACACTTTAAAGATTACACCTCATAAACCTAAGATTCAATTTCTTTTGTTTCACTCCTTGATTTTCAAGTCACCGACTTAATTTTTAATCAGGGGCGTATTTTATAAATGCTGGTTCAATCTTCATATTAAATTTTATTGTCTTCCATAACTTATACCTCATATACTAGGAAATTCCATATTTATATGTAACTCAAAGTTTTGTAGTTATTGTTCTGATTTTAATCTAAAAAAAGCTTATCATCTATTTTTTTAAACTACGCACCCATAAAATTTGATAACCGTTTTTGTACTCTTTACCCCTTTTATGGTTTTCGTTGCTTCGCCAATACCGCCAATTACCAAGGCAATACTGCCGACTACACTTTCATAGACGATTGCCTTGACATTGATCTTGTCGCGCTTTTCAATGAATTTCTGCGTTACGTATTCGGTGACTGCGCCAACGACTGCACCAGCAACAAAGCGGAAGAGCGCGCCAAAGAAATGTCCATCCGGGTCAGTATAGCGCAGCGGATTATTCGCGCAGTAGGTATAGCGGTGCAGACTGAGTGGATCATTTGCCTTGCCTGCATAAATATCTTCTGTTAAAAATCTCGCGGTTGTACTGTCATAGTAGCGGGCATTTAAATAATATAATCCGCTCTCTTTATCGTATTGGTATCCTGCGTAAGTGATCGAATTATCCGCATCCCCTGTAACTTCAACCAAAGTTCCAAAGGCATCATAGCGGTACAGGATTTCCTCTTCACTCT
>CAJTLX010000036.1 GCA_910577165.1 uncultured Lachnospiraceae bacterium | reverse complement strand
GGAGTTGAAAATAACTGCCCGCATTTTTTAAATATTGATAAATAAAAAGGTATCGGGAACAGTAAAAGATAATTTGCCATTTATTTTTAGTATATAGCATAAATTCTCTCCTTAAATGTATTTAGGTATTTCTTATATTTAGGCATTTATAGTTAGCAGGAAAATACCCTGAAATGGCTTTTATTTTCCATTTAGGGTATCTCCAATATGTTGAATAAAATATTTCAGATTTCCGCCGCCAATCCTTCCCATTCCTCCATCAGCATTTCAAGTCTTGTGGCAATTTCCGTTTTTTCATTATTTAGCTCCATAAGTTTTGCCGGATCAGAATACACAGTTTCCTCGGTAAGCATCCCATCAAGTTCTGTGTCCCGCGCCTCTAATTTTTCTATTTCTGCCTCAACTTTTTTCAGATCGTTTTGCCGCTTGCGCTCTTTTGCCTGTTCTTCCTTTTTTGCCAGCCAGTCCTGTTTGCCTGCAGTGCCTGCTGTCATAGCGGGATTGGTCATGCCCGCCGTCTGCGAGCTTTTTTTGTCCGTCGCATTTTCGCCTGTGGTGGCATTTTTACCCAAGGAGGGGGAAAAACTGCTTAGTCCGCTGTAGAGTTGCTTATGGTTAGTTAAGCGATCGCTGCCCTTTGCCAAGGAAGTCGTATCCTCAAGTGCAAAGCCTAAATATTTCTTCTCCACCTCCGGCTTTTTCTCCAGATAATAGTCATAATTCCCAATATAGTTTAACAGCATTTTGCATCTAAGATCAAGGATGCGCGTCGCGGTGCGGTTGATAAAATAGCGGTCGTGGGAGACATAGAGTATGGTGCCAGTGTAATTTAAAAGTGCATGTTCAAGGATCTCTTTCGAGGTAATATCTAAATGGTTGGTCGGCTCGTCAAGAATCAGGAAATTTGCCTCGGAGAGCATAAGCTTGGCGAGAGAAACGCGGCCGCGCTCGCCGCCGGAAAGTTCTTTCACCTGCTTAAACACATTATCTCCAGTAAAGAGAAAAGCTGCCAACACATTGCGCACAGTGGTGTTGTCAAGATTCGGGTAGGTGTCCTGAATCTCCTCAAAAAGGTTTTTTTCCATATGAAGTACCTGATGTTCCTGGTCATAGTAGCCAATATGCACCTTAGCACCCAGTTTAATTTCTCCGGAGTCCGCCGCAATCAGCCCGTTTAACAGTTTTAAGATGGTGGTCTTGCCCGTCCCATTGTTCCCGATAATGGCAACTCTCTCCCCGCGCCTGATCTCAAAATCAATATTCTCAAACAGCAGATTATTCCCGAAGGCTTTGGAAAGTCCCTTTACGGTCAGCACGTCATTGCCGCTTACTGTGCGGGGAATAAGATGAATATTCATATCCGCCTTTAACTCGACGGGCTTTTCAACGCGCTCCATCTTGTCCAACATCTTTTCGCGGCTCTCCGCGCGCTTAATGGATTTTTCACGGTTGAAGGAGCGAAGCTTGGCAATCACTTCCTCCTGGTGTTTAATTTCCTTTTGCTGGCTGAGATAATGGTGAATCTGCTCCTGTCGGAGGGCTTCCTTTTTTACTGCATAATCTGAATAATTGCCCTGAAAAGTCTGCGCATGTGTATTGTCAAGCTCGATAATTTTTGTCACAATGCGATCAAGGAAATATCGATCGTGTGCGATAATCACAACAGCACCATTGTAGTTTTGCAAAAAGGTTTCCAGCCATGCGATCGAGGTCATATCAAGGTGGTTGGTCGGCTCGTCCAGCAAAATAATATCCGGGGTTGAGAGTAGAAGTTTTCCGAGTGCCACACGGGTTTTTTGCCCGCCGGAGAGCGTCGTCACTTTTTTTTCAAATTCTTCCTGTGTAAACCCAAGACCCTTTAGGACACCGAACACCTCACTTTTGTAGGCGTAGCCGTTTTGAAGTTCAAAACTATGATTTAGATTGGTGTAGGTGGTGAGCATATGGGAGAGTTCCTCACCCGAAGCTTCCTTCATTGCAAGTTCCAGTTCTCTGATTTTTTCTTCCATGTGAATCAAATCAGACTTTACAGAAAGAACTTCATCGTAGATGGTATTTTCTGAGGTCAGATCCTGATGCTGGGAGAGATATCCTATGCGCGTTCCCTTCGCCCAGGTGACCTCCCCGGTATCAGCGGGAAGTTCCCCGACAATAATTTTAAAGAGGGTGGATTTGCCCGCTCCGTTGATCCCGACAATCGCAGCCTTTTCGCGCTCGTTAATATGAAAGGAAATTTGTTCTAAAATTACGTCCGTTCCGAAATTTTTCGAAATATTGTTACATGCTAAAATCATAAAAAACCTGCCTATTTTGTCCCATAAATACGGTCGCCGGCATCTCCAAGTCCCGGCAGAATATAACCCTGTTCGTTTAAGCACTCATCCATCGCACCGATATAGAGATCAACGTCCGGATGCGCCTCCTCCAATTTCTTTTTTCCTTCTGGTGCTGCGATCAGGCACAGAAAGCGAATATTTTTAATGCCGCGTTTTTTTAACATATCGATCGCTGCGATCGCGGAACCGCCTGTTGCAAGCATTGGATCAACAACAAAGATCTCGCGCTCCGCTGCGTCCTTTGGCAATTTGCAAAAATACTCTACTGGTTCCAGGGTTTCCTCATTGCGGTAAAGTCCAATATGACCGACTTTTGCATTTGGTGTAATATTTAGAATACCGTCCGCCATATGCAGTCCCGCGCGCAAAATTGGCACAACGCAGAGTTTTTTGCCTGCGATCTCCTTTACCGTCGTCCTTACGAGCGGCGTTTCAATCTCCTTGTCGGTAAGAGGAAGATTACGGCTCGCCTCATAATAGATTAACATCGCAACTTCGGAGACAAGGTCGCGGAATTCTTTAGTCGAAGTTGATTTCATCCGCATAATTCCAATTTTGTGTTGGATTAACGGATGGGTCATAATTGTAGTTTTGCTCATCTAAGTCCTCCATTCCGGGCGCAGCGCGCCCAAGGCTCTTTGTTTCAAAAAAATTTATAAGTGTGCAGGTATAATGTCTGCCGACATTATACCATGTTCTCTGAACATGGTGCCTCCGGCGAATGCGCACAGTTCACAAAAGTAATTGTCCTCCCGTTGGTCGGGCGTGAACTGGCGCAGGTATAATGTCTGCCGACATTATACCATAAAGTATTCAATAAGAAAAGACCGAACTTACGATTGCAATTTAGTGTCGAATTTGATAATATTAACGTATAAAAACTTGTTAGCTATGCTGATAATCTTCCCATATGGGTTTGCTCACATTGGTGTCCATGTGCAATCGAGCAGAAGAAAGTTTTTCTCTCCTATTTGCTGCGCATAAAAAAGGGCAGAGGAGAAGCCCGGCAGAAGGGAGGAAAAAACTACCGGGCTTTGATTTATGAAAAAAATTTCCTTGTAAGCAAATCACGAAATGAACTTTATGATGATATTATAGGAATGACTTATGATAAGAGTATGGCGAAGATATGAACAATTTGTTAATAATGAAAAATTTGGCACGGATGGAATGGGGATGCAGGGTGAAAACTATTGGGAATGGAAGGAAAATGCCGTATTTGCGGCGGAATGAGAGGGAATATGGCGAGTGTATTTAAAAAATTAGTGCGAAAAGAATTTGGCGTGGAGAACTATGAACGCTATTGCAGATATCTTCTCTATGAGTCGGAGCGCGTCAACTTGCAAAATCCAATGATCTATGAGGATATGTATCATTTTCTTGAGAGCAAGGACAAACAAGTACTGCGCTTTATGAAAGGACGGTTAGAGGACACAATGCTCCAGGGATTTATTATCTGCAAGGGATTTACCACAAAGCTTTCCGCAGCACTTGGCACAATGTTTTTTGTGCTTTTGATGCAGCCGGCGCGGCCTTTTTTTGAACTTTTGCTCTTGGCAATTGGGATCGGGATTGTATTGAAGACTCATGAATATATTGCAAATAAATATTGCTATGTGGATGTAAGGCTGATTTTGATTTATAAAAACGTACTTGATCGATTATGTCCTGAGGGAAAGCACGAACAAAGAACATAGGCGGGACAATAATATAGGGGGATAAAAACTATGGCAGTACAATATATTTTTGGAAGTGCGGGAGTGGGAAAATCCTACGAACTTTTAAAAAGAATCAAGGGGCTTGCAAAAAAGGAGCCGAGAACAAAATTTCTTGTGATTGTGCCGGAGCAGTTTACCTTGCAGACGCAGAAGGATTTTGTGATGCTCTCCGATACCGATCGCGGGATTATGAATATCGATGTACTCAGTTTCCTGCGTCTTGCCTGCCGGGTATTTGAGGAGACCGGCGGGGCGGATCGCATTGTGCTTGAGGATACCGGAAAGAGCATGATTGTAAAAAAGGTTGCTATGCAGAATGAAAAAGACCTTCTTGTATTTGGGCGAAATGTGCATAAGGCGGGATTTATCGCGGAAGTAAAATCTATTATTTCCGAATTTTACCAGTACGATATCGGGGCGGAGGAATTAGAGCAGATGCAGCAGGCGGCAGGAAATAATGTGGCACTGGTAAAAAAGCTTTCCGATCTCGCCTTACTTTACCGGGGATTTCAGGATTTTCTTGCCGACCGCTATATTACGACGGAGGGGATCTTATCGCTTTTGGGGGAGAGGGCGGAAAGCAGCCGGATGCTAGAGGGAGCTGTCCTTTGTTTTGATGGATTTACCGGGTTTACCCCATCGCAGTACGCGCTCTTGTCAAAATTGATGAAGTATGCCAGAGACTGTTATTTTACCGTGACAATGGAACCTTCCCGCATTTTTATCAAGCAGCGGGAAGGGGAACTTTTTTATCTGAGTGCAAAGACGGTGGAGTGGGTGGATAAGCTTGCCATAAAAAGCGGACAGGAGATTGCCGAACCTATTATTTTAAAGGGGGAGGGAAGATACGGTGCGGCGGAGAGTCTTAAATTTATGGAGCGGCATCTCTTTCGCCCGACATTATCGGTGTATCAAAAGCCGCAAGAAAATATACGCCTATATTCACACCGGGATATTAAAGAAGAGATCACCTGGGTGGTAACAGAAATCTACGGGCTTGTGAAAAGGGGCTATCGCTACCGTGAGATCGCGGTGGTAACTGGCGATCTTGAAGGATATGCGGATGGGCTTTTAAGAGAGTTTGGGCGAGCGGGACTGCCCTGTTTTATTGACCGGAAGAAAAAGCTTACCGACAATCCGGTAATTGAATTTATCCGGGCGGCGATCGAGGTGGTGCGCACAGATTTTTCCTATGATGCCGTATTTCACTATATGAAGTCCCCGCTCGCGGGATTTGCGAAGGAAGAGCAGGATATTTTTGAAAACTACATAAGAGCGCGGGGAATAAAACGTTATTTTATGTACAAAAAGAAATGGCGTGCAAAGTACCGCACATCCTATGTATTGGACTTTGAGAAGATCAACGCGATCCGCGAGGAGTTTTTGCGCCGCTTTGCGCAGCTGTACCCGGTTTTTGCCCGCCAGGATGCAACGGGGAAGGAGCGGATGACCGAGCTGGTACGCTTTTTGATCCTGCATGATACTGAACACTATCTTGAGGAGAGGGCGCAGGAATTTTTGGAGCATGAGCCGGTGCGGGCCAGAGAATATGCGCAGTTGTGGCGGATACTGCTTGAGATCTTTGACCGTATTGTAGGACTTCTCGGCGATGAAGCAATGACGCTAAAAGAGTTTGAGGAGATCTTGCAGACAGGGTTTGACGAGGCAAAAGTCGGGCTTGTGCCTCCGGGACTCGACCAGATTATGGTGGGGGATATGGAGCGCACCCGCCTAAATAGTGTGCGCTGTCTGTTCTTCTTAGGGATCAATGAGGGGGTGGTGCCAAAGCCGCAGGTGGGCGGAGGTGTACTCTCGGAACAGGATCGCGTGCTTTTTGAGGAGAATGGAATTGAACTCGCGCCAAATCGTAGGCAGAATGCATTTTTAAGTGAATTCTATCTATATTTAAGCTTGACAAAACCATCCGAGTACCTCTATCTGTCCTATCGGCGTTCGGACAGGGCGGGCAAGGCAATGCGCCCGTCCTATCTGCTCTCGCGCGTGCAGAAATTATTTCCAAAGCTTCCTGTGCGCGAGGCGGGGGAGGATGAGATGGGAAATGAGATAGGAACCGACAAAGGGTTTTCCTGGTTTTTGCGGGGAGTTAGAGCATTTGCGGCGGGGGAGAAGCGTCTCAATCTCTTTGCGGAACTTTATACTTTGTATCGCCTGGGGGAATTTGAAGCACCACTGCCCTTTAGTGCGGTGGCTGCTGCCGCCTTTTACAAAAAGCCGGAGGAGGCACTCTCCGCATTTAATGCGAAAAAACTTTACGGGGAGACGCTCTACGGCAGCGTGACACGCCTAGAACAGTATGCCGCCTGTGCGTTCGCTCATTTTCTCTCCTTTGGGCTTAGCGTGGAGGAGCGGGCGGAATATCAGATTGGAATGCCCGATATCGGAACGGTCTATCACAATGCACTGCAATATTATTCTGCCGGGGTAAAGGAGAGTGAGTACGACTGGCACACCATACCGGAGGAGGCGAGCGATCAACTGCTTGATACGGCGGTAAATCAGGCGGTGGAGGAGTACGGGGAGGGAATTTTTTCCGATTCCGGTCGAAGTAAAGAGTTGGTTAGACGTATCCGTCGTATGCTGCGGCGCACAGTCAATACTGTGCAGATTCAGATTCGGCGCGGAGATTTTGAGCCGGAGGAATTCGAGTTTGATTTCACTCACGCTGACCGCTATCTGGCATTAAAGGGGCGTATTGACCGGATTGATTTGTATCAGGATGGGAAGGAACACTATATTCGTGTAGTGGATTACAAATCAGGAAATGCAAAATTTCAGCTGGAAAAACTCTACTATGGTCTTTCTTTACAGCTTGCGGTTTATATGGAGGCGGCAATGCAGTGGGCAAGAGAACAGGGCTTTGAGGAAGTACTTCCCGCAGGGATGCTCTACTATCACATTGATGATCCGATCGTGGCAAAGAGCGGGGACATCGAAGCACAGATTGAGAAAAAGCTGATGATGAATGGTTTGGTAAACGCAAAAGAGAAGGCATTGGTCGCGCAGGATAGAAACTTTTATAACGCGCAGGGCGGGCTGGCGGCGGGAGTGACATCGACAGTAATTCCGGCGGCAACAGGAAAAACAGGAAATTTAAATCGTTCCTCGATGGCGGTGGATGGGGAATATTTTAATCGTGTATTGAAATGTGCCAGGGAAAGACTCTATGAGAATGCGGAAAAAATTTTGTCCGGGGATGTAGATCCCGCGCCATACCGCCAGGGAACGGAAAGTGCCTGTGATCGGTGTGATTTAAAAGAAGCCTGCAATTTTGACCGCAGACTGGAGGGCTATCGCTACAGGGATCTGCAAAAACTGGCACGCGAGGAGATAAAGGAAAAGATCTGTGGGAGTGAAGCGGAGGAGAGCGGGAAAGAAGAGGAAAAAACAGAGAGGGAGGAAGGAAATTAAATGCGCTGGACAAAAGAACAAGAACAGGTGATTTCCCTGCGCGGGCGCAATATTTTGGTTTCTGCTGCCGCGGGTTCCGGAAAGACCGCGACATTGGTGGAACGCATTATTGAGCGGGTTACGGGTACGGGAAGCGGGGAGGATGCCCCGATTGATATTGACAGGCTTTTGATTGTGACATTTACGCGCGCGGCAGCAGCGGAAATGCGGGAGCGCGTCGGTGCGGCGATCGAGGAGAGGCGGGTAAAGCACCCGGAAAATATGCATCTGCAAAGACAGGCGTTGCTTTTACACGGTGCGCAGATCACAACGATTGATAGTTTCTGTCTTTTGGTGATCAGAGATTATTTTCATGAGATCGACTTAGATCCCGTGTTTCGCGTGGCGGAGGAAGAGGAATTAACGCTGCTGCGCCATGAGGTGATCTCGGATGTATTGGAGGAGGCCTACGAGGCGGGAGAGCAGGACTTTTTAAGTTTCGCCCAAAATTATGGGGGAAGACATCAGGATTTAAAACTTGAAGATTATATTTTGCGTCTGTTTCAGTTTTCGGAGAGCTGTCCATGGCCAAAAGAATGGCTTTTGGGGCTGTGTGCAAATGAGGAGGAAAGGGAGGATGTGTTTTTGGGGGAATGGATGGAAAAGGTTATCTGGTCGATAAAGCGGCGTTTAAAGGACGCGCTTTGTTTAAACCGCAGGGCAATCTCTATCTGTAACGAGCCGGATGGTCCTATATCCTATCTTTCTGCACTTGAAGATGACAGGGAATTTCTTGAAAATTTAATCTGCTGCAAAAGTTACCGGGCACTCTCGATTGCGTTCGATGAAATCAAATTTACCACGCTCTCGCGCAAGGCAATGCCGGACTGTGCGGACGAGAAAAAGAGTCAGGTGAAAGCATTGCGCGATCAGGTGAAAGACTGCATCAAAGGACTGAGGACGGACTTCTTTTTTCAGGATTATGAGCAGATGGGGCAGGACGAGCAGGGGGCGGCGCGATATGTGCGCGTGCTAGTCAATCTGACGCTTTCGTTTCGGGAAAAATTTGCGCAGAAAAAGGCGGAGAAACATCTCCTTGATTTCTCGGATATCGAACATTTCGCGCTAAATATTCTGACCGAGAAAAAGGATGGGGTCTTGATTGCGCGTCCGGCAGCATTAGAACTGCGCCGCCGTTTTGAGGAGATTATGATCGATGAGTACCAGGATAGCAACGAGGTGCAGGAAACGATTTTGCGCAGTATTTCAAGGGAGGAAGAGGGAAGACCAAATATTTTTATGGTCGGGGATATGAAGCAGAGTATCTACCGTTTTCGTCTGGCAAAACCTGAGCTTTTTCTGCAAAAATATAATACTTACTCCCTGGAGGAAAGCAAATATCAGCGCGTTGATCTGCACAAAAATTTTCGTAGCAGGGAGGAAGTGCTTGCAAGTATCAATGAGCTTTTTTTCCGCCTGATGGGAAGGGAATTTGGTCAGATTGAGTATGATGAAGCTGCCGCACTCTACCCGGGCGCGCAGTATCTTAGCGGGGGAGAAAAGGACGATTATCTGACGGAATTATTATTGGTGCCGGGGAATGCAAAGGAGGAGGAAGCCGAGGAGGATGTGGAGGATACGGAGAGTCTTTCGGAGGATGAGGAGAACGAGGAGAGAGAGTATTCAAAGCGGGAGAAGGAAGCATTTGCCTGTGTACAAAAAATAAAGGAGTACCGAAAAAAACTTATGGTGCAGGGAAAAGATGAGGCAAATAACCCCGTTCTTCGCCCGTGCCGCTATGGGGATATTGTGATCTTGCTACGCACAGTGAGCGGTTTTGCGGAAGTCTTTACCAAGGTGTTAACCGAGCAGGGAATCCCTGCGATCTCGGATACGCAGAGCGGATATTTTAATGTGCCGGAAATTAAATGGCTGCTCAATTATCTGCGCATTTTGGATAATCCGCGCCAGGATATCCCGTATGTAAATGTACTGCTCTCACCTTTTGTGGGGCTTTCCACGGATGAACTTGCGGCACTTAGGAGCAGGGAAAGACGTGTTCCGCTTGCCGAGGTCGTAAGAAACTGCGCCGCCCCCTATATGCAGGATGAGCAAAGAAACGTGGAGGAAGAGCTGGAAGGTCAGAATAATGCGCGAAAACCGGTGGGAAAACGCCTTGCCGATTTTCTTTGTATCTATGATGAACTCAGGGAGCGCAGCTGTATTCTCTCGGTGCCGGAGCTTTTGGAGGAATTGTTTGCAAGAACGGGCTATGATAGTTTTATTACCGCCATGCCTGCGGGCGGCAGACGAAATCAAAATCTTGCGGCATTTATGGAAAAGGCGGCGGCATTTGGGGAGAGTTCGTACCGCGGATTGTTCCAGTTTATCCGCTACGTTGAACGCCTGATCAAATATGAGGTGGACTATGGGGAGGCGGCGGAAACTTCCGAGGGGGAAGATGCAGTGCGCATTATGAGTATTCATCGGAGTAAGGGTTTGGAGTTTCCGGTAGTTTTTGTCTGTGGGCTGACCAAAAAATTTAATTTTTCGGATACCAGGGAGCGGATCTTATTCCATCCGGACGAGGGGATCGCGATGGACTATATTGATGAACAACTGCGCACTGTGACACCAACGCTAAGAAAAAAAGTGTTAAAGCAGCAGATGGAGGAGGAGATGCTAGGCGAGGAACTGCGCCTTTTATATGTGGCAATGACGCGCGCAAAAGAAAAACTTTGCATGATTGGATATGTGGAGAATTATGAAAAGCTTTTTGCGAAATGGGAGGCTATCGCACCGATCGGGAAAGAAAAACTCTTTTATTTAACACTTTCAAAGGCAAAAACTTATCTGGATTTTATCGGACCAGTAATTAAGCTTCTTTCACATACTGATTTGCAGTTCGTGCCTTTTTGCAGGGAGATTCAGGGAAAAGGCGGGGAGGGTGGGGCAAGAGAAATGCTCCGGCAGCAGTTTTTAGGCGGTCTTAAAGAGATGGATCCGGATCCCGCACTGCTCTCTAAAATCCGAGATTACTTAAATTTTAATTACCCCTATGCAATGGATGCGGAATTGCCGTTTAAAGTTAGTGTCTCGGAGTTAAACAGAGAAAGTATGGGGGAGGAGTTTGAAACGCCCAGACTATATGAGGTGCAGGAGGCAATCTGGGTGGAGGAGGAGAAAATGGAAGAAATTCCTAAAAAAGTGGAATTAAAGGAAACGGAGAATGCAGATTTCTTTTCCTACGAGGGGACGCTTCCAGAATTCTTAAAGGAGAAGCAGGAGATCAGGGGAACCGATCGCGGCACACTCTATCACCGGGTACTGGAGCTTTTACCGTTGACACGAAAGCCGCAAAGGGATACAATCAAAGCGGAGCTTGACGAGTTGGTTTGCAGAGGAAGACTAAAGCCAGAGGAGAGAAGAGAAATCTCCGTCGCAAAACTTTTCACCTTTTATCAAAGCCCTGTCGCGCAGAGAATGTGCGCGGCGGGGGAGCAGGGAAAACTGTATCAGGAACAACCCTTTGTGTTTGCCCTGCCCGCAAGGGAGGTCTTAAAAAAGGAGAGCGATGAGCCAATCTTAATTCAGGGAATTATCGATGTATTTTTTGAGGAGGAAGACGGGTTGGTAGTACTTGACTATAAGACCGACTATGTGCCGGAAAATCCGGCAGAAACATTAAAAGCGCGTTACGGGGAACAGCTTGCACTTTATCAGCGGGCAGTTGAGGAAATTACGGGAGGGCGAGTAAAAGAAAAAATATTGTATTCGTTTTATCTTGGGCAGGAGATTGTAGTGTAGGCAATCGGGATACAAAAATCATGTGCGCATGGAATAAAATTTTCGGGATATACTACGAATGGCAGAGCAGATACGCGTGTAATCGTGTATTCTCAAAAAAACGCCAAATTGCACAGCGGGAAAAACAGTGCAAAGCGTGGAAACGGAGTATGGAATAAAAATGAAATTGCCAATTGACATTACAAAAGTGCCACAAAAAGATCTGATTAAATATGAGATGGCAAAGGAACTGGGATTGTATGACCAGGTGATTGAAAAGGGCTGGGGGTCGCTTTCCGCGCGTCAGACGGGCAAGATCGGCGGGATGATTGCCGGGGAAAGACGAAAAAATAAGTCCGAGGAAAAGGACTGCGCGCAGACCGAAGAAAAATAGTGGTTTATCAATAGAAAATCAAGTGGGGGAGAACGATGAGAGAGCGATTATTATTTATTTATAACCCAAATGCAGGAAAGGCAAAACTGAAAGGAAAGCTGTCGGATATTGTGACGGAGTTTTCAGAAAACGGATATGAGGTGATCGTTATGCCGACAGCAAAGCGCGGGGATGCCACGGAGTTTGCCGAAGATTATGCAAGGGAAGGAATTTGCAGCAGGATTGTATGTGCCGGAGGGGATGGCACATTGAATGAAGTCGTCACCGGCGTGATGAAGAGCGGGCGGCGCGTACCGATCGGTTATATTCCGGCGGGAACGACGAATGACTTTGGCTACAGTTTAAAGATTCCTAAGGATACTATTGACGCAGCAAAATTTGCGGCATTGACGGAGCCGATGCCATCCGATGTGGGAGAGATCTGCGGCAATACCTTTGTTTATACTTCGGCATTTGGGTTGTTTTCCGATGTTTCCTACGATACCCCGCAGAATATGAAAAATATTTTGGGGCGGGTCGCATACCTTCTGCGCGGGGTGAAAAGTCTTGCAGAAGTGCAGAATTATGAACTGAATGTGAGTTACCTGGAAGTTGACAGGGGATTATTTGAGGAGAGCGAGAGCAGTGAGGCGCAGAAAGACATGGAGGATGCCGTGGTCAATGCGCAAGTCCTAACAGATGGGATATCGCAATCGCAGCCCGAAGATTTTTCTGACAGGAAAGAGGAACTATGCGGGAGAGAGGGAGAGGAAATTTCGGGCAGATGGCAGCTAGTGGAGGGAGAGTTTATCTGCGGTATGGTCGCCAACTCTAATTCTGTCGGGGGGTTTAAGGGGATTATGGGCAAGGATGTGCGCTTTGACGATGGTATTTTTGAGATGCTTCTGATCCGCAGACCGCGCAATGTAATTGAACTGACGGATATTGTAAATGAGTTGATCAGCAAAAAACTAAAGAGTGACAATATTATTTACGCCCATGTGCAGGAGGTAAAGATCGAGGCAAAAGGGGAACTTCCATGGTCGCTTGACGGGGAATTTGGCGGAAATATGCCGCAGGCTGAAATACATATTTGTCAGCGGGCGGTGGATTATATTCGAAGGGAAATAGAGTAGAGGAAAATCCTGTTTCACAGGATTGACAGATCCGGAAGATATTGGTATGATAATATGGTAAAAATTTTTAGGCGCGCAAAGAAATAATGGAGGAACGAAAAAATGTTTTATGTAGGTGTGGATTTGGGGACTTCTTCAGTCAAGCTTGTGTTGATGGAAGAAAATGGAGAAATAAGGAATATTGTGACAAAAGAATATCCGCTGTATTTTCCAAAGCCGGGTTGGTCGGAACAAAAACCGGAAGATTGGTGGGAACAGTTTGTACTTGGAATGAAAGAGCTTCTCGCAGGGATTGATCACAGCGAAGTGGACGGAATAAGCTTTGGCGGTCAGATGCACGGACTTGTGCTTTTGGATGAAAATGATCAGGTACTTCGCCCGGCGATCCTTTGGAATGACGGGCGCACACAGGAAGAATGTGATTATTTAAATATTGCGATCGGGCGGGAGAAGATTTCCTCCTATACCGCAAATATGGCATTAACTGGATTTACGGCACCGAAGATTTTGTGGGTGAAAAAGCATGAGCCGGAGATCTTTTCAAAAATTGCAAAGATTATGCTCCCGAAAGATTACCTTGCTTACCGTCTCTCCGGCGTACACTGCACGGATGTTTCGGATGCGTCGGGTATGCTTTTATTTGATGTAAAAAGTAAGTGCTGGTCAAAGGAAATGCTTGAGATTGTGGGCATTGAGGAAACTCAGCTTGCAAAAATTTTTGAGTCTTATGAGGTGGTCGGGACATTGACAAAGGTTTCCGCAGAGGAGCTTGACCTTCCGCAGAATGTGCGCGTGATTGCCGGCGCAGGCGATAATGCGGCTGGTGCGGTTGGCACGGGGACACTTGAGCATGGGATGTGCAGTGTTTCCCTCGGCACTTCCGGCACCGTCTTTATTGCGACGGATAAGTTTGCAGTGGATGATGCGAACGCAATGCATTCCTTTGCGCACGCAAATGGAAAATATCATTTCCTTGGCTGTATGCTTTCTGCTGCCTCCGCAAACAAATGGTGGATGGATGAGATTATCGGCACAAAGGACTACGCAAAGGAGCAGGAGGGTATTGATAAGCTCGGCGATAACCAGGTATTTTTCCTGCCTTATCTGATGGGTGAGCGCACGCCGCACAATAATCCGAACGCGAGAGGTACCTTTGTCGGCATGACTATGGATACAACGCGCGAGGATATGACAGAGGCAGTGTTAGAGGGCGTGACATTCGCGCTGCGCGACGCGCTTGAGATCGCGCGCTCCTTCGGCGTAAAGATTGAGCGTGTGCGCCTAAATGGCGGGGGCGCGAAAAGTCCGCTCTGGTGCAAGATCGTGGCAAATATTATGAATGTGAAGGTGGACAAGATAAACAGTGCGGAGGGACCGGGTTTTGGCGCGGCAATTCTTGCGGCGGTAGGCTGCGGGAAATATGCGTCCGTTACCGAGGCCGCTGCCAAGTTGATCAAGGTGATAAGTACGACCGAACAAGATCCGGTGCTGGTAGAAAAATACGAGAAGAAATATCAGACATTTAGGAAAATTTATCCTGCTCTCAAACCAGTTTACGATGAGATAGTAAAGTAAAAAATATGGAGTGATCAAAATGGATATTATCGAAAAATTAAGGGTGGAACTTGGAATTAAAAGAGAGCAGGTAGAAGCGACAATAACGCTGATTGACGAGGGCAATACGATCCCGTTCATCGCGCGTTACCGCAAGGAGGTAACGGGTTCACTCAACGATGAGGTACTTAGAAACCTTTCAGAGCGTCTGGTTTATCTGCGCAACTTAGAGGAGAAAAAGGAGCAGGTGATCGGCAGTATCAGGGAGCAGGGGAAACTCTCTGAGGAATTAAAGGCAAAGATCCTTGAGGCGGAGACCATGGTGGTAGTAGAAGACCTGTATCGCCCATATCGCCCGAAACGCCGCACAAGGGCAACGATCGCAAAGGAAAAGGGATTAGAACCGCTTGCGGATCTGATCTGGGTGCAGGAAACGAAAACCCCGCTGCTTGAGGAAGCGAAAGCTTATGTGCAAGTGCAGGGTGCAATCGCACCCGAAAATTTGGTATCTTCTCCAGAGGAGGCATTACAAGGTGCGATGGATATTTTGGCGGAGCGGATCTCAGATGAGGCGGCATACCGCAGCGAAATTCGCAGGCTGACCGGGGAGGTCGGAAGTATTGTCTCGGAGGCGAAGGACGATACAGCAGAATCCGTCTATGAAATGTATTATCATTTCGAAGAGAAATTAACAAAACTTGCGGGACACCGTGTTCTGGCGATTAATCGGGGCGAGGCGGAGAAATTTCTTACGGTAAAGATAAACGCACCTAAGGATCGTATTCTTACCTATCTGGAACGCGCGATTATCAAAAGGGAGAACAAGATAACAGAGGACACATTAAAGGCGGTGATTGCAGACAGTTATGATCGTCTGATTGCGCCTGCAATTGAGAGGGAAATTCGAAATGAGCTGACAGAAAAAGCGGAGGATGGGGCAATCCATGTGTTTGGACAGAATCTAAGCCAGCTTTTGATGCAGCCGCCAATTGTGGGGCAGGTGGTGCTTGGCTGGGATCCCGGCATTCGGACAGGATGCAAACTAGCAGTGGTGGATGCGACAGGAAAAGTCCTTGACACAGCAGTGATCTTTCCGGTTGCCGCCTCAAAAGCAAAGGTGGAAGAGGCGAAGCGCGTTGTAAAAAATCTGATTCAAAAATATGGGATCACGCTGATCTCGGTTGGAAACGGCACTGCCTCGCGCGAGTCCGAACAGGTGATTGTCGAGCTGCTAAAGGAAATGGATAAGCCGGTGCAATACGTAATTGTAAGCGAGGCGGGAGCGAGTGTGTACTCGGCAAGCAAGCTGGCAACCGAGGAATTTCCGGATTTTGATGTAGCGCAGAGAAGTGCCGCCTCCATTGCCCGCCGCTTGCAGGATCCGCTTGCAGAGTTAGTAAAGATAGAGCCAAAGGCGATCGGAGTGGGTCAGTATCAGCATGACATGAATCAAAAGAAATTAAGTGATGCTTTGGCGGGTGTGGTGGAAGACTGTGTAAACAAAGTTGGTGTGGATCTAAATACTGCTTCCGCAGCACTGCTTGAATATATTTCCGGGATCACAAAGGCAGTCGCAAAAAATATTGTGGCTTACCGGGAGCAGAATGGAAAATTTCGCACCAGGGCGCAGCTTTTAAAAGTTCCAAAATTAGGCCCGAAAGCTTTTGAACAGTGTGCGGGGTTTTTGCGGATAAATGATGGGGAAAACCCACTTGATGCTACAAGTGTGCATCCAGAATCCTATGAGGCAGCAAAAAAACTTTTGGAGAACCTTGGTTTTACCACGACGGGTATCAAGAAGGTACAAGCCGATATGAAAAAAGCCAGGGAGGAAGCGAAGGGAACTGAGAAAGCCGCGGGGCAGGAGAAAGAGGAGAAATTTGGAAAAAACCGCAAGCGGGATGGACGGGAAAAAAAGATCCAGGTGCGCAATACCAATACTGCAATGGGACAACTTTTGCAAAAGGCATTGGCAGGTTCTGATCTTGCTGATTCGCCGGAGAAAAAGGATACGGAGAGTTTAGTACAGGAGGGGGAGAGTGGCGGGCTTTCACAGCTTAGCACCCTGATCCACGACAAAAAGAAATTGGCTGCCGAGCTTGGTATTGGCGAGATTACACTGACCGACATTATCAAGGAATTAGAAAAGCCGGGGCGGGATCCGCGCGACGAAATGCCAAAGCCGATTCTGCGCACGGACGTACTTGAGATCAAGGATTTATCAGCGGGTATGGTATTGAAGGGCACGGTGCGCAATGTTATTGATTTCGGGGCGTTTGTGGATATCGGTGTACACCAGGATGGGCTGGTACATATTTCTCAGATGGCGAAGGGGCGTTTTGTAAAGCACCCGCTTGATGTCGTTAGTGTCGGAGATATTATCGAAGTCAAAGTACTCAGCGTGGACGAGGCAAAGAAGCGGATTCAGCTGACAATGATTTTATAAGTTGTGACACCTAAGAACAGCAAGCCTTGTTTTGCAGGTTTGCTGTTCTTTTTATGCGCGGGGACGCAAATAGAAGGTAGTTGCTAACACAACACGCGCTCTGCGCCGTGACACTGCGCAGGGATATCTTCTAAATTTATGCTTCAAAAAGCGAGGGTTCAAGTTCGCTGAGTACATAGTCCGCAGTAATGTTAAGTTTTGGCTTCGCATTTTGGAATGTCCGGATAATGCGCGAGCCAATCATCATACAATTCTCGTAATTTGCGGCGGAGAGCATAATCACATACTGGTTGACTGAATAGCGGGAACAGGCATCCCCAGCGCGAAGACATTGCTCTATCGTATCCGCCATCTTTGCCATGGCCGCCGCCATCAGCGAATGATCACTCTGGGAAGTGGTCAGCGTAATCAGGCATAAAAATACGGATTGCCCGTTGCGATCAGCACTGCGTGCCTCAATATGATAGAGGTTTTGAAATACCGAAAAATCGCAGAAATATGGGCAGCGTTTGATGTTCTGTTCGCGCAGACGCGTTAAAATTGCGGAAAGATCCGCATTGGGGGAATGTGTTTCCTGCGTAATTTCCCGATAAAGTGCAATAAATTTGTCGGAAGGATTAATTCCATAGGTATCATAAAAAAGATGAATAACATAGCGGTACTCATCAAGTGCTTCCTTTGTCTTTCCCCGCAGATAAAGACTGCGAATTAAATGATAGCGTGCGGTTTCATCGTAAGGGTCAATTTCTGAGGTTTTAAAACAGAGTGCGGTAATCTCAGGAAGGCACTCACTCTTTAATAGAAGCTCTATAGATTCATGCACCGCATTTAAGTAGAGCGAATGGTAGTATCCGGATACGGGGATGACCCAGTCTTCCTCAGAATTATTGGGGAGAAATCGCCCCTTGTACAGGGAGAATGCCAGACGGTAATTTTTTAATCTCTCCTGTGTCGGAAGTTCTATTTTTCCTGCTGCCTCGCAATACTCCTCAAATTGGTCAATATCCAGGATAAAAGATACGTCCGGATTAAAACAATAAGTTTCACGGTGGTGCAAAATCAATTTATTCCCTGTATAGCCGAGTGCGGAAAGAGTTGTGCGTGCGCGGTGAAGGATCGTTTTCAGTGCGTTTTCTGAATCGATCCCGCCCTCTGAATTCGACCAGAGCAGGTTGGTTAATGTATTGTGATGGATTTCGTGATCGTGGAACGTAATCAGATATTTGAGTAAAGTCCAGACCTTTTTTGAACGATTGTCCTGGTCGGACACAGAATTTGTGCCATAAGTAAGCTGAAAACCCCCGAACATAGTAATGCGTATAGGATCTGACATAAGTATCCCTCCTTTTGTAACGAATATATTATAACATTTTTCGCGAAGGGTGTCAACAAAACAGGGGGTGGTAAATTGAACTATTTTTTGATTTTTTAATCGGTGGGGAAAGTAAAAATATGAAAAAATAAGAAAACATACTTATCTTTTTTTGCTTGACTCTAACAATAGAATAGGTGTATAATCTATACATAAAAGTATTAGAAAAGAAATTTATTGATAAGCAGATGATATCGTCTGAAAAAATTATAAAAATTTACAGTGAGAATAAGGAGAACTATGGCGAAGGAAATTTCTGGAAGAAGCTTAAATGAACTTTGTTCGAGCAGAATATGCATTGACGAATATCAGGACGGCAGGATGCGGGGAAGATTATATAATAATTATTATGCGGAGCCGATTGTTTTTGAGAATGTGATACAGCTTTTAAAAAAGATGGAGGCAATTTTTGATCGTTTTGAACATCCGCAAAAGACAATGGAGCCAAGAAAATTTGGGAATAAGAGAAGAAACCCGGAAAAAATTATTGGTCAGGATGCCCTGATGCAGCGAAAGCCCCAGGAGGCAAACGGCAAGGTAGCAACATTTCATGTCCGGGTAATTTTTAGAAAAAATGCAAGCTGGCAGGGGATTGTGTGTTGGGTGGACGGGGAGAAAAGAGAAAATTTTCGCAGTGTGCTGGAACTTTTAATGCTGATGGATGAGGCGATGGAGTCGGGGAAAACAAAAAGTACGGAGAATTTTATGGGGGATGGGATTTAGAGTGTGAGGACAAATAGTCATTTATTTTTAAAAGAAATTGATAGTATAGTAATATAATTATATGGTTAGAATATGCAAAAGTTTCTTATAATTATATATTGTATTGGTAATATAGAAAGAGAGAGATGAAAAAGAATATTATTTTTTGGCTGGCAGTTTCCGCATTGATTATGCTGGTGCTTCCGTGGCTGGCGGTTACTTTTATAAAAAGTGATGCGGGAATGGCGGTATGTTTTCTTTTGTTTTTTGTCATCAACCCAATATATTCTCTGATCGTCGGAGCGTTTGCAGGGAGGGATATCAAGCATCGCTGGGGTCTGCCTGTTGTTCCGACAGCATTGTTTTTGGTGGGGACATGGATTTTTTTTGATGCGGGAGAAACGGCGTTTATCTTATACGCGCTGGTTTATTTTGCCTTGGGGATAGCGGCTATGCTGATTTTTATGTTGCGAAAAAAATAAAAACAGCGGATAAGCAGGATGAGAGATATAGTATTATTGATATATCAAATTTTAGATATTATTGTGGGGAATAAGAGAGGATGCTATGGAGAAAATTTTTATGCGTGAAGAAATTAAAATTAGAGAAGAACGAATATCTCCGGCGGAATATATTAGTTTTTTAAGAAGGACAGATTTAGGTTCACAATACCCAAAGGAACGGTTTCAGGAAAGAATATCTAAACTTGTAAATAATGTTACGATAAGTCTTGTGGCAAGAAATAGAAATGACTTGATAGTTGGTGTTTTATTTGGATTAACGGATTATGTATATTGGCTCTATGTAACTGATTTGGGGGTTGACAGAGACTATGAGGGACAGGGCATTGGAAGGCAGCTTATGAAAGTTGCACACGATAAAGCAGGTGGTGAAAAGGATATTGCGGTATATTTGATAGCAAATGAAAATGCTATCCCGTTTTATGAAAAACTGGGGATGAAAAGGGCGGATGATGTAATGCAGTATAATCATATTGAATGGACTGAATTTACGGTGTAATAGAAAATAACTATATTAAATCAGCAGTAAAGAACAGGAAAAAAAGCCTATACAAAATTTTGGAAAAAGAAAATAAAGAAATTGCACATTAACTACAGCTTCCCATTTGTCAGGGGGTTAGATATTGAGAAAATCCCTGTTTGTTAGACTGTTACATATAAAGACAAATTGGAATTACAAATGCTCATGTACGGTAAAGAAGCAAAAAAACAAAAATAAGAGATAGACCGCCAGCACCACACTATTCCGAACAAAAAAACAAAGACCAAAAAACAAGCATCGTGGAAATGTGCATAACAGGCTGTTCCGTCATGGATAACTCTGCTTGCAGCACAATGCTGACGACTACGAAATCCCTCTCATTCCATTTTATAACCTGTTTTTATCACCCCATTCACACATTCTGTCTAAAATAGGAATTAAAGATTTTCCACGCTCTGTTAAGCTATATTCTACCTTTGGCGGGATTTGTGGATATTCTTTTCTATGCACTAATTGGTCTGCTTCTAATTCTTTTAAAGTGGAGCTTAAAGTCTTATACGAAATTTCACTGATATATTTTTTCATTTCGTTAAAACGGACAACTCCGAACTCCATTAAAGTATACAAAATAGTCATTTTATATTTGCCATTGATTAATGACAAGGTATAGCTGAAACCTGTTGTTTCAAGACATTCATTTGAAATGCAGCGTTCACTCATTTTACACTCTCCTTTAAGTAAGTATATAACTTTATTGTAAGTATCGCACTTATATGTGCGTACTTGATTTTGTTTTAATTCTTGCTAAAATTATAATATCAAAAGCAGAGAAAGTCAATCTCACAGAATTAGGAGGACATATTTTATGAGCAAAAAAATAGTTGTAATAACGGGAAGCCCCCGGAAAAACGGGAATAGCTTTGCTATGACAGACGCTTTCATCAAGGCCGCCGAAGCAAAGGGACACACAATCACACGGTTTGACGCTGCATTAAAAAAAGTGGGTGGCTGTCGGGCGTGTGAAACCTGTTTTTCGACTGGAAAAGCCTGTACTTTTGATGATGATTTCAACACGATTGCACCGGCAATTCTTGAAGCAGACGTTATCGTATTTACTATGCCTGTCTACTGGTATTCTATCCCGGCGCAGATTAAAGGTGTCATTGACCGTATTTTTTCTATGGTTGTAGGCGGCAAGGATATTGCCGGAAAGGAATGTGCGCTGATTACCTGTTGTGAAGAAGATGATATGTCTGTCATGGACGGCGTTCGTATTCCTATTGAGCGTATGGCGGCATTGAATAAATGGAAAATGGCAGGCGAGGTTTTAATTCCCGGCGTATTAAATATTGGCGATATAGACAAAACCGAGGGCTGTAAAAAAGCGGCTGATTTAGCCAATGCAATTTAAGGAGGTAATTATGAGCAAAAAAATTATTATTCTCAATGGAAGTCCAAGAAAAGCCGGAAATACAACGGCATTAACGGCAGAATTTAAGAAGGGCGCAGAGGAAGCCGGAAACACCGTGACAGAGTTTTTTCTTGACGGTATGAATATAAATGGTTGTAAAGGTTGTTTTGGCGGTGGTAAAAACCCGGATAGCCCTTGTGTCCAAAAAGACGATATGGATAAAATCTATCCTGTTTACAAGGAAGCGGACATAGTTGTTCTTGCAACACCGCTTTACTATTGGACTATCAGCGGTCAGTTAAAAACTGCCTTTGACCGCTTATTTGCTTTGGCAGAATGTGACTCTAATTATCGAAACCCTAAAAAGGAAAGTGTTCTCATTATGGCAGCCGAGGGCTACGGTTTTGAAGAAACTCTTTATTGGTATGAACATCTTGATAAACATTTAGGGTGGAAAAGCATTGGAAAAGTGCTTTGTGGCGGTGTAATGGCTATGGGAGATATTGCCGGAAAACCCGAATTACAGGAAGCCTACAATTTAGGGAAATCAATTCAATAAAGAAAGGAATTTGTCACTATGAATAAAATCAATTTATCCCAAGCTGCAAAATTAACATCTCCAAACCCGGTAAGTGTCGTATGCACCATGAAGCCGGACGGTTCAACCAACCTTGCCACTGTTTCATGGTGGACTTATCTTTCCTTTAACCCGAATATGATTGCTTATGCAATGGCAAAGACCTCATATAGCGGCGAAATGGTACGGAATACAAAAAAAGTTATCCTTACAATTCCCGGTGCGGAAATTGCAGACGCAGTAATGGAGTGTGGAAGCACTACGGGGCGTAATATGGATAAGGCAGAGAAGTTTGGTGTTGAACTTGCAGAGATAGAGGGAAACAGTATCAAAATTCCTTTTCATAGCCGTGTGGCAATTCAATGTAGTTTAAAAGAATATTACGAGGTTGGCGACCATTATCTGTATATTTGTAATGTAGAACAGGCTTATGGGAATGATGCAGAAGAAGCGTTGTTTGCATGGAACGGTTATTCACAGTTACGTCCAGCAAGATAAAAAAATCCATGTTGCCGAATCCGTTTTTTAACATTTAAACAAAGGATCTGTAATCAATTAATTAAGAGGCGACAGCCTAAAGCACTGCCGCCTCTCTGAATTATAAAAGTGCAACTGTCAACCATGGTGTTGTATAATAATCTTGACATTTCTACTTCACGGATTTATAAAAAATCATATAGAAGTGGCGGAAGAAAATGACACAGAGAAAAGTTTATGACAAGGAATTTAAAATCCAGGCTGTAAAACTGGGTAGGGAGATTGGTTTCAGCAAGGCGGCAAAGGAGCTGGGACTCAATATAGATACTCTCTACGGAGGGAATAAGCAAGCCAAGGATGCCTTCTTGGATCTGGAACCGGGAACCCAGACACCAGAAACAGCCATGAGCCTTACCGAAGAGGTGCAGAGGCTCAAACAGCAAAACAGAGATCAGGCGAAGGAAATAGCCCGTTTAAAAGAAGAAAACAAGTTTTTGGTGGAGGCAAGGTTTCCCCAGAAACCTTTGCGCTTCTTTTCGCAGCGAACCGTTGGAAGTCTCCAAAAACCTGAGGATGAGGTTCATTGATATTAAGACCAACGGCGGCACGATCAAGGGAAAGATCACGCTTTATTGTAATTAATGCACTTTGCGTAACAAGACAAGGCTTTTACTGGTATCTGAATCACCGTGATGACCCATGGAAGTATGAAGGGCTGGCTGAAAAAATGCGCGGTATCGTGACGGAGGACGACTATAATGATACTTATGGGCGGTGTCGGAAGTGTAAAGGGGTATTGACAATACCAATCAAAGTATCAGACACACAGCAATGGATTATGAAGTTACATAATGACGGCAAAGGTTACAGCACAATCACAAGCGTCCGGGGCATTGTCAAGCCAGCCTTTTAAATGGTATACAACGAGGACATTATTCGTAGAAATCTCTTTGACTTCAAACCGGTAGACGTTGTACCCAATGATTCACAGAAGCGGATTGCCATGACTGCGGAACAACAGGAGCTTTGGATGGGTTTTATCCGGGAAGATAAAACCTACGCAAAGTATTATGATGAATTTGTCGTGCTGTTGGGAAGCAGTATGCGTGTCAGCGAGTTTTGTGGCTTAACAAAAAGCGATTTGGATTTTGTAAACCGAAGAATCCGGGTAGACCATCAGCTTGTCCGGGAGCGGGGCAGAAAATATTATGTGGAGAAAACCAAGAAAGAACCGCTATATTCCTATGATGGAGGAAGTTTTTCAAAGTCTGAACAATATCCTTGCCGACCGCAAGAAAGTGAAAACGGAAATCGTTGTGGACGTATATGATAGTTTCTTTTTGCTGGATAAGAACGATAAGCCGAAAGTAGCGTTGCATATCGAAAATGAAATGCGTTGGGCTATGAAGAAATACAAGAAGCTGCACCCGGATAGACCATTGCCACATATCACACCCCATATGTTCCGCTATACATTCTGTACCGATATGGCAAATGCGAACATGGATATCAAGAACCTGCAATATGTAATGGGACATTCTGATGTGGGCGTTACACTGAATGTTTACACTCATGCCAGCTTTGACCGCAAATGGCGAGAATCATTGATTTGAGCGAGCAACGAGGAAAACACATTGCTTGCAAATGTGTTTGACGAGTGCCGGACAACGCAGGGGAATCCTTTGTGTAAAGATACCGATATGCAAGGAAACTAAAGAAAATCAAGTTGAAAAATACACCAATCTGCTACACTACTTACTACAGCATTTGCTCATGAATTTGCGTAGATTTATATAGATTTGTGTGAGGTAATGGCAAAATACAAAATTAAAGAAAAGTGTCAAGAAGCTTGATATATCAAAGTTTAAAGGCTTATGAAAGGATAAATTCAAGATGATAAAAATATTATTTGTTTGCCACGGCAATATTTGTCGCAGTACAATGTGTGAGAGCTATTTTACCCATCTGGTAAATCAGCAAGGTCTGTCCGACTTATTTTTTATCTCTTCTGCGGCGACCAGCCGTGAGGAGATCGGCAATTCACCACATTATGGCACTGTGCGCAAGCTGTGCGAGGAGGGGATTGCCCTGGTGCCGCATCGCGCGGTACAGATGACATCCTCGGATTATAAAAAATATGACTACCTGATTGGGATGGACAGTGCGAATATCCGCAATATGCAGCGGATTTCTGGAGGCGACCCGCAGAACAAGATAAGAAAACTTCTTTCCTTTGCGGGGATGGAGCGCGATGTGGCTGACCCGTGGTACACCGGTGATTTTGAGGCGACGTATCGGGATACTGTGGCGGGTTGCACTGCATTTTTGAAGTTTTTAAAAGAGCAGGGAAACATTTCATAAGATAGAAAATAAAATCACTTTTTAAATGATAAATCCTTAGATAGCGGGGAAAAATCATAAGGAATTATAAAATTTCGAAAATAATTCGAAATTGTTAGCACTCCTACTTGACGAGTGCTAATTCATGTGTTATATTACATACAGAACAAAGAGAACAGCAGACATCCATATGGATGTATATAATGGAAAGGAAGGATGACTTATGATGACACCTGCTTTATTTGGAGAAAATTTATTGGATGATTTCTTTGGATTCCCATTCCGGAGAAATTATGTTTCGCCGTTTTTTGGCGAGAGCGAGAAGCATACCGGAAACTTTATGCAGACGGATGTGAAGGAACACGACAAAGGCTACACCGTGTCGATGAATCTTCCGGGTTTTAAGAAAGAAGATGTAAAGGGTGAGCTTAAGGATGGTTATCTGACCATTACGGCAACGACGAACACGGAAAATAATGAGAAGGATGATGCGGGGAAATTTATCCGCAGAGAGCGTTACAGCGGAACTTGCAGCCGGAGTTTCTATGTGGGTGAGAATGTGACTCAAGAGGAAATCCGGGCGAAGTTTGAAGATGGTGTGCTGCATTTGGAGATCCCGAAAAAGGAGGCAAAGCCGATAGAGGAGAAATCTCGCTTTATCTCGATTGAGGGATAAGAGGGGCATAAGATAGGCAAAGGGAACTTTTAGGACTCTCCTCCGTGCGGAAATTTTTCTGTACGGAGGGGAGTTTTTTCTGCGCAGAGAAAAAATTTTCTCCTACTTGATTGTTATTCCACTATCAGTTCCCGCACAGAAACTCTTTTAATTCTGCGAGCCGACATATAGGCAAACAGGAAAAAACATACTCCCATAATCAGTATAGGAATTAAAATAGTAAAAAATGTAAATTCAACATTTACTTTGGAGAATCCTATCATCCCTAAAATACCGCCGATAAGTCTGGCAGAAAAAGCGGAGGAGAGCAGTATGCCAAGTACTGAGCCGGGCAGGGAAATAATAAAAAAGCGCAGGGCGAACGAAAATCTTAATTTCGCGCCGGAAAATCCCACTGCTTTTAAAATTCCGATATCCGTTCGCTCCATCGCAAAACTTTTGGAGCAGACTAATTCAATGACAATCAGGGAAAATAGTATGGAAAAAACATAAATTACCACTTTGAGGGAGGTGATAATTGAGTTGAGCATACCATCATTCATGATATTGGCATCAAAATCATAGATTTTTGCTCTAATGAACTTGCCGAATTCCCGGTTTAATGCCTCCACAATCTCCGCACTTTTTTCTGGTTTTAAAAGGCGAAATCCAATATAAGTAATCTGATTTATGCCAAGCTTTCTTGCCCCGTCAAGGGAGATGGCAAAATTCATCCCGCTGTCATTAGCACATTGATAAATGCCGGAGATAATAAATTTTTCTTCTTTTTCATCCTTGCTGATGGTGACAATATCGCCCATCTGAACTTCCAGTATTTCTGCGATCATCTCCGTAATTAAAACTTCATTATCGTATATGGGTGCCCTTCCCTTTAAAATTCCATTAATATATTCTGGGTATTTGTAACATTTGCAGCTGAGATTTTCGCCGTTGATGGACATATAGCTTAAGTGAGTGTAGTATTTTTTGTGTATCGGCGAGTAGTCTGTAATAAGGGCTTCTATTGCATTTTCCGTATCTTTATCAAGGGGAACAAGAGGTTTTATTTCAATATCACTGATATCCGTTCCCATTGCTTCAAGCGCGGTCTTCGAGGTGAGCAGATCTCCGACTAAATTGATAGAGAACATAAAAAAGGTTAAAATTGCTACGATAAAGATTGTGCTAAGATACCTTCTTTTTCCGGAGAAAAGCCAGCGCAGGGCAAGACCAAGGGATAGCCCACGTTTTGGGATGGGAAGGGTTAAGCGGCTATCAAAATATATTTCCGATTTTCCGCCGGAGATCGCCCGGATAGGGGAAATTTTTCCAATTTTTCTTGTCTTATTGCCAATCATTGTGGCGGAGACAAGAAGGATGACAGCGAGTAGCAGAAAAAAGTAGTGGAGGGAAATTCCCCTCTCCGGGAGGATTGCGGTATTCTGCATTATCAGCCGATCTAAAAAGCTGGAAAGCGGGATGGAGATGAGGCTGCCAGCTACACTTCCGGCAAGTTCGCAGAGCAGATAGCTCGATAAAAGAATACGGCGTATTTTTCGGCTGGAAAAGCCCTGCGCTTTTAAAATGCCAAGATTGATATAATCGATCTCCACCTCCATTAAAATACTGTGCCCCATCACAATCAGGACAATAATAAAGAGCAGTCCGACAAAGAGGAGTAGCACATACGAAACAATTTTCCAGAGAATCATGGTGTAGTGGATGGTATCCGCCTTGGTCAGCGCGCCTATGGCATTGGCAATAATTTTTGTTTCAAGATTTAGCTGGCGTGAAAACTTTGCTGCAGAGAGAGAGCAATTTTTTGCTTTGTAAACCATAACAATGGTTGTGGCGACTGTTATATTTTCTTTTCCACATTCGTTAGAGATGGTATGGAGTGCTTGTTCGCTGATAAAAACCTGTTTCCAGCCCATATTGGCAGATCCCTGTGTGGGTTCCTGCACAAAGCCCGCGATCTGAAAATCAAAACTTTTTTTCTGAAAGGAAAATTGTATGGTGTCGCCAGTTTTGCATTGCAGCTTTGTTTTCATTCCAAGAGGCAGATAGATTTCCCATTCGCTAAGCGCAGGTACGCTCTCGATAAAGCCATCCTCATTGCTGTTAAAGAGGAAAATTCCAGTTCGCATTTCCGTTAAAAAAACTCCGTTAGCGTATATTTTTTCACCGACACTTGCCCTGTCCGCACAAATGGCATCGAGATAGCGCACACGCTCAACAAGCGAATTTTCGTTAAGGTTTGTGATAAGGGGATCGGCGAGCGCGTCAGAGTCCATAAAGACGACAACATCCCCCGAATCCGCACTGATCAATGCCTTGCTAAGGGCATCCGCTGAATTATTTATCACGCTGAGGATGGCACCTGCCGAACATACAATCAGAGTGGTTAAAAGCGTAATGCCAAGATAAGCACCCCATCTGTGGCGCAGATTGGCTTTTATCAATATCAAAATTTCCATTTTTTTCCTCCTTCCTTACCATTCCATTGAAGTGAGCCAGGAATTTATCTGCGTTTCCCTGTTCTTTTCCTGTTCAGGCGTGTAGGGAGAAAGGCTTAACTCACCGATGATTTTTCCGTCGGAGAGATAGAGAAGCCTTGTGGCGCGCAGGGCGACACGGATATCATGGGTCACCGTTAAGATGCTTTGTCCCTCGCGGTTTAAGCGGGTTAAAAGATCCAGTACTTCCAATGTATTTTTGCGGTTGAGCGCGCCGGTCGGCTCGTCGGCAAAAAGAAGTTTGGGATTGTTGATTATTGCTCTTGCAATGGCACATCGCTGCGCTTCGCCGCCGGAAACCTGGAAGGGAAGATGTGTTTTGACATCGGAGAGATTCACTTTACTTAAAAGTTCCTCCGCGCGCTTGCGCACATTTGTAGCAGAATGCTTTTTATTGAGATATCCCGGAACTGCAACGTTTTCAAACAGGGAGAGGTTGCTGACCAAATGGATTTGCTGAAAAATAAATCCAAAGTCCGTGTGGCGTAGCAGACAGAGCGCGTCCTCCTTTATGTTCACAAGATTTTTTCCAGCGTAAAGTATCTCACCCGCACTTGCCGGATCCATGCCGGAGAGGGCGTACAAGAGTGTGGATTTGCCGGAGCCGGACGCGCCCATAATCACAGTGAAATCCCCCTCGTACAGGTCGAGATCAACATGGGATAGGATGTGGATCTGCCCGCCATTGTGGGCAAAGCTTTTGCACAGTCCCCTTGCCGATAAAATAATATTTTTCATCAGAATCTCCTTTCGGTTTATGGTATGGGGACAGTTTAGCACAGGAGATATTAAGAAGTCCTTAAACAAATACAAAATGATAAATATGAAAAAACTGATGAAATTGTAAAAACTGCTTATCATACGGGTAGTATAGACTATGCCGAATTGACCTCCCAGGTTGGGTGGCAATCGGAATGCAGGGTATACTGGCGGTATACAATAGTGGTATATGATGGTACCAATTACAGTGAATATATTTCCTTTGAAATAGAGGGAAGCAAAATTCTTACCTTCAATCCCCTCCCCCAATTGCAAACAGAGATTGTTCCGCCAAGCTGATCAATAATATATTTGACAATGTAAAGTCCCAGTCCTGCACCCTCCTCCTTTTCACAGTTTTTCCCGCGATAGAACTTCTGAAAGATAAAGGGCATATCTTCGTCGGGAATTCCTTTTCCATAATCTTTTACAATAAGTTCTGCCCCCTCTTCAAAAGAGTGCAGAGAAATATCAATCTTTGTTTTCGCGTATTTTCTTGCATTGTTAATTAGATTTTCCATTACCTGTATCAGCCGGTTTTCGTCTGCCAGTACAAAGATAGGGAGGGGGGGAGAAGTAAAATAAAGGTCGTTGCGATCACCTGCAATTTCCGCAAGATTTTCCTTTAATAGCGCGTTCAAGTCAATTTTCTTTGACGATATTTTTAGTTTATCGAGATTGGTTAGGGAGTGAAGAAACAGATCGTCAGTCAACCGGGAAACCTCATCACATTTTTTCATAATTATGTCAAGGTACTTTGCCCGCTTTTCCGGGGAATCATATAGCCCCGCTTCCAGACCTTCCGCATAGGCGCGGATGGAAGCGATTGGGGTTTTGATATCGTGCGAGAGAGTGGCGATCACAGTCTTATTATTGTTTATGGACTCGCGCTCACCGGCGCGTGCCCTTGTAATTTCGCGGCGCATACTGTCAAATGCCCAGGTGAACGCGCCGAAATAATTGGAACGCTCATAATTTAAAGGGAGATCAAAATTGC
The DNA here is from genome assembly GCA_910577165.1 of uncultured Lachnospiraceae bacterium. Lineage (GTDB taxonomy): Bacteria > Bacillota > Clostridia > Lachnospirales > Lachnospiraceae > RGIG4057. The sequence continues at coordinate 5,592 of CAJTLX010000036.1, read as the reverse complement.
CTGCCGAGATCTCGGCAGCGAAATGTTCTAACTTATCAAACGGGTGCAGAATGGAAAAATATAGGAAGACAAAGGCGATGGCAAGGCAGATTATACATACAAAGCAGAGAATAAGCAGAGGAAAAGGGGATGCAAAGGAGGTTTGATGGGGCAGAAAGCGAAGAGATTCGCGCAGTGCAGCAATCTTTTCAGACATTGCATTAAGATCGCTTTTTGCAAGCTGCTCAATCTCGTTGAGTGAGACAAGTGCGAGTGCGATGGCATCTGGCATGGGGACATTTGTCTGTGAGGCGGAAGAAATCTTTTGGGTGTTGCTGGGGGATGACAAGAAATCTCCCGTGGTGTTTTCAGATTGGAAATTTTTGTAATTCAAATAAAGCACAATAGTACAGAGAAGAACTGTACTGGTGAGAGCGGCAAACATAAAGAGCAGTCGTTTTTTCATAAAATCCTCTTTTCTTTCTTTATTTTTCCTATTTTTGGTATCAAGAAATATTTTAGTTCTTATTGATCTGCACAATCTATTATGTGTTTTTACTGTTGGATATTTCGGTGGAGCGAACTGCAAGCAGGTATCCTATTTTGTAAACGGTTTTGATATATCTTGGGTTTGCGGGATCTTCCTCCAGTTTTTCGCGCAGCCAGCGAATATGTACGGTCAGAGTTGATGGTTCTACCATACAGAAAGCTCCCCAGACCCCGCTTAGAAGTTCGTCCTTTGGGATGGCAATATTTTTATGCTCACACAGATAGGCCAAAAGATCAAATTCGCGCAGGGAAAGGGAGATGGGCAGATCATTCTTAGTTACACTTCTGGCAGTTAAATTTACCCTGATTCTTCCAAAGGAGATAATTTTTTCCTGGGCGGCGGAGCCATAAGCGCGGCGAATCAGCGCATTGACCCGCACTAAAAGTTCTTTTAGGGAGTAGGGTTTTGGCAGGTAGTCGTCGCCGCCGATCTCAAAACCGGTGATGCGGTCGGTTTCACTGGTTCTGGCACTGGCAAAGAGGATTGGAACATTAGATACGCGCCGCAGTTCTTTGCACAAAGAAAAGCCCGTGCTATCGGGGAGATTGATATCCAAAAGCAGCAAATGCCAGGTTTCTGCAAGCAGGGAAAATGCTTTTTGAGCAGTTTCTGCACATACGGTTTCATACCCATAATTTTCCAACATATCCGAAAGAATTGCAGATAGATCAGTATCATCATCAATAATTAAAATACGTTTTTTTTCCACAGAAATTCCTTTCCATCCCCATCCCAAAATAACTCCATCATAAATGAATGAGAGTAGTTTGGCGTGGGGATACAGCTTTTATCATGATTCTGAATCTAAGTCCCGCTCTGCCTGACGGCGATACTGTGCGGGGGTACAGCCGGTGACTGCTTTAAATTGACGATAAAAATGTACTTCGCTCCGGTAACCGCAAAGTTCGGTGAGCTGTTCGATGGTAAGATCCGTATGATCTAATAATTCCATGGAATGATCTACACGCAGTTTGATCAGATCTTTTTGGAAGGAAATTCCAAAAAGTTTCCGATAAAGATGCTGAAAATAGGATTCACTGATTTTTAATTCCTGGGCGTAGAGGGCAATGCTATGTTCTTTCTGCGGGGAATCCTCCATCCGCAAACGGACTTCGCGGAGTTTTTTCTCAAATGGGAGGGGAGGAAAAAGCGGCTGAGGATGCGCGCTGTCGTAGCAGAGATGGCTGAACAAAACAAAGAACAGCGCGTCCATATTTTGCTTTTGGTATTCGGGTGGCGCAGAAGATTTCTCCCATAAAAGCTGACGAATCAGAGAGGAATAAAGCTCCATATTGCGCACCGGAAAAAGTTTGTTTGTCGGGGGGAATATAGAAAATGTTATCTGTCCTGGCAAGTCAGGAGTATATTCAAAATGCAGCCAGTCATCCATATATTCGCCCGACAGATTATAATAGCAATATGGAGTCTGCGGTGCAATTAAGATGGCGTGACCGGGTGCGGCACTTATTTCCACGCCGTCAATCTGAAACTGGACGGCGGTATGGATAAACAGCAGGACATAATTTTTTATGCCGTGCATCCTTGAGAGATGGAAGGGGTAGGGGTGGCGTGCAGTACATCCACCGCGCATTACATGGAACATAGAGTCCTCCTTGTAAATATAATCCAGGATAAATCCTAAAAAGCAGGAAAATCCTAAAAAGCAGGATTGGTTAGTTTTTGGATAGTATACGATATTACGGTTTGAAAGTCAATACGCTAAACTTAAATTATGCAGGGGATGCAAAAACTTATTTTATGGAGGGAAACACTATGGCAGAGAATTGGATTTTGGAGGCGGAGGAAAAGATTAAGGAGAAGCTTTCCTTTGTGGCGGAACGCAGCGTACATAAGGTGCCGTACAGTTCAAAAGACGGGGTGTTTGACGACTGGACAAACAATATTGCATGGTGGACAAATGGTTTTTGGGGGGGAATACTCTGGCAGCTTTACCATGTGACAAAGAATGAATTGTACCGGGAAAGTGCGCAGGAATTGGAAGAGAAACTGGATGCTACGCTGATGAGTCCGGAGGATATGGATCATGATAGTGGATTTCGGTGGCTTTTGACTTCCGGGGCGAATTTTCGCGAAACGGGCGAGGCGAAATCCTACCAGCGCACTTTGCTTGCCGCCTGCAATATGGCGGGGCGTTTTAACCCGGCGGGCAATTTTATCCGTGCTTGGAATGATTGGGGAAATAAGGAAAAACGGGGGGAGAATGCGGGGGTTGCGATTATTGACTGCATGATGAATCTGCCACTTTTATATTGGGCATCGGAGCAGACAAAGGATCCAAGATTCTATCATATTGCGGTAAGGCATGCGGATACGGTAATCAAGCATTTTATCAGGGAGGATGGCTCCGTGATCCATATAGGGGAGTTTGATCCTTATACGGGAGAATTCCTGCGTTCCATCGGTGGGCAGGGCTATGCCCACGGCTCATCGTGGACGCGCGGGCAGGCATGGGCGATCTATGGCTTTGCACTTAGTTACCGGCACACAAAGAAGGAAAAATATTTGGACTGTGCACAAAAGATCGCGGATTATTTTATTTCAAATATTCCGCAAAGCGGATTGATTCCGGTAGATTTTTGTCAGCCGGAGGACTGTACTTTTGAGGATTCTACGGCTGCGGCGATCGCTGCCTGCGGAATGCTTGAGATTGCAAAATCCGTTGGTGGGAGCGAGGAGAACCCATATCATCAGGAGGCACTTAGACTACTGCGCGCGCTCTATGAAAATCGCTGTGACTGGTCGCCGAAAACGGATGCGATTGTGCAAAAATGCACGGCAGCTTACCATGATAAAGAACATGAATTCACGATTATTTACGGGGATTATTTCTTTATTGAGGCAATCTGGAAACTGACCAGACAGGAATTGTTTTTGTGGTAAATATGGAGGGGACTGTGATGGGGTTTAAACCGAGACATATGGATTTTACACTTAGCCCGTATACGGGGCTTACGAGAAAGAGCTGGATTGAGGCGGGGGAGTATATGCTTGGCGGAATTTTCCGGCATATAAAAAGTTTTGACGATCCGGTGGTGGTGCCGCGCCAGGAAACAAAAATCACCTACCCGCATCTTAATGCTGCAGGGGAGTCGCCGCTTGCTGAACGCAAAGCGGAAATGTTTGAGGGGCTGACAAGATCATTTTTTATCGCCGCGCCGCTAATTTCCATTAAGCCGGATCTTACGATCTGCGGCTATAAATTAAAGGATTATTACAAGAATCAAATTCTTCGCTCATGCACACCGGGCGATACGCACTGTGTCGGCAATTATGAAGAATTGCAGGAGATCACCGGGCATTGTGACCCATTTCGGGCATTCCAGCAAACGGTGGAAACCTGCGCACTTGTGATCGGGCTTTGGGCGAGCAGGGATGTGATATGGGAAAGTTTTACAAAAGAGGAAAAGGATGTAGTTGCAGCATTTCTCTCCAGTTTTGCACACGCAAATACTGTACCGCAGAATTGGCGAATGTTTAATATGCTTGATCTGGCATTTTTGCATATGGAGGGGTATCCTATCGACCAGGAAATTATGCTTGACCACGCGCAGGCCATTATTGATTACTATGTCGGGGACGGGTGGTATCGCGACGGGCAGAGTTTTGATTATTATTCCTGCTGGGCATTCAATTTTTACGCACCGCTCTGGAATTTGTGGTACGGCTATGAGAATGAGCCGTTCTTTGCAAAAAAATTTGAGGAGTACTCCAATTGTTTGATGGAAACTTATCCGGATTTTTTTGATGCGGATGGATTTACCAATATGTGGGGGAGAAGTTGTATTTACCGATTTGCGAGTACAAGCCCGTTTGACGGTAATCTGATGTTAAAAAATTCTTCTGTGGATGCGGGACTGGCAAGGCGCATTGCCTCCGGATCGCTGATGCAGTTTTTATCGCGCGATGATTTTTCCTTTGAGGGAATTCCGACGATGGGATTTTACGGGCAATTCTCGCCGCTTGTGCAGGGATATTCCTGCGCGGAGTCGCCGTTCTGGATGGGAAAAGCATTTTTATGTCTGCATCTGCCAGAGAATCATCCATTTTGGACGGAGACGGAAAAGAATGGGACTTGGGAAAAATTGGAAGGAGATGAAATTAAGGAAACGGATCTTGACGGTCCGGCACTGTGTTTTACCAATCATAAGGCAAATGGAGAAACTATTTTGCGCACGGGAAAGATAGTAAAGAATGTCGGGGATAAACATGGGCTGTGGAATTATGCAAAACTTTGCTTTAATACAAAGTATCCGTGGGAGGCGACACCGCAGGGGGAAATTGTCCCAGTAGAAGAGGCAGTGAAGCAGACGGGAAGAGAATTGATAAAAAGAGCGGATGCGGACGATGGGGCAAAGGGTGGAGTTAATGCTGGTGAGGTTGAGTCCCAGCAGTATGTGTTAAAGGATCTGACTTATCATACAGTATCCATTGCGAACGCGACTTTCTGGGGTGGGGTAAGAAATGGCGTGCTGTACCGCAGACAGTATTTTGATTATCGCTTAAATACGGAGACGCATTGGATTCAGGGACTTTTCCTGGCAGATTTCCCGGTGTCTTATGGGATTGTGCGCGTGGACAAAATGAAGCTGTTTCGCCGTCCAGTTCGTTTTACGCTCGGTGCTTACGGCTTTCCGGACAATGGCACGATAGTGGAGGAGTATCGTGAGGGCGGGGCAAGGGCTGTTGTGCTTCGCGGGAAGGATGCGATGGGAAAACCGCGCCAGCTTGCAATGACCATCTATGATGGTTGGGATGATTTAGAAATTATTTACAGTTCAGATACAAACCCGGATTCAAAGGATTCCATTGTGGTTTATGCAAAGGCGGAGAAGAAAAAACAATATGGTGGCGGAGAGCCTTATGTGATGATCTCACAGGTGATTACAAAGGAGGGGGAAGTGCCGTTTACTGGGGAGGAAATCTTTCCGATCCGCTCCATTTCCTACACGGATAAAGCGGGCTGCGGAACTTACGGTCCGGTGCGGATTCTGTTAAAGAACGGGGAGGAACGCATTGTAGATTACGAGGGGATGGAAGGGAAT
>CAJTLX010000035.1 GCA_910577165.1 uncultured Lachnospiraceae bacterium | reverse complement strand
TCAGGAAAGCTCAATGCGCTTTGAAAAGGAGCGTTTGATATTTCCAAAAGATTATTATTATGTTTATCTCTCACTTGGCAAACGCTATCAGATTCCGGAATTTTTAGCGATGGCAAACCATATTTTTTGTATGGTGGAAGAAAAACAGATCTCCTCTCCGGACTTTTTGATGCAGCTGATGAATCATTCGGATCTGGTTGCACTGGAATATGATACTGAGGGAATTCCGACAAATTACCGGATGTTTTTTAAGGAATCTGGAATTGTGCGTGTGCGCCATGACGATGTGACCTACACTGTACTAAATGGCAAACCGCATTTTCTGTATATGCATTCTGGTTCTATCAAGTTTGTAATGAAACTGGCAGGAAGTTTTTATGGGCATCGCGATTTTTGCAGTGAGACTATGGAGGAACTTCCTGATGGCAGCATTCATCTGCACCAGACCCTGCGCGGTCAATATAATTTTTCTTTTGGCAGGAAAGAGGATGACTGGTGGAAGAAAGCGCAGGAAGCAAAACCGCGCAGAGAACGGCCGAGCATGGAAATTGATGTGCGAATTTATGAACAGGAAGAAGAGTTAGTTGTGGAATTTCAGATAGCGGGAGTGAAGGGGGCACCATGGCGCGTTGAAATGACATTTGCAGGAATTGACCATATTGTAAATAAACATATGGATATTGCCGTGCGGGGCAATGAGACAATTATTGTAAAGGATTCCTTCTTTGAAGCGTCAAACCAGCTAAGCAGTTTAATGATTGGACCTGCATTTGGCACACACCGCTGCACGGAAGGGCGCGATCAGGGGGAAGAAAGAATTCCTGGGGCAGCAACCGTCTATTTTACAGATGATACCGAATTTTCCCATACGGTGCGAATTCGGAAGAAGTAAAAGAACATTTGCATTAAAAAATGCTTGCATTTTTTTGCAGAATCATGTAACATGAAAGTACAGGAACTAAGAGGAAATCCTATTGAACTGTGCAAGTGCACGACTGGCGGAAAACAGCGATTCGCTGTGCAGGATGACCTGCGGGGAGTGCATGAAAACAAAAAGCCGACCGCCTGGGCGAATGCAGCTTGCTGTGCGCCCAGGCGGTTTTTTCTGCACAAAAGTACAAACAAAGATTGACCGCAAAAAGCGGTGGAAAGGTGGTATTTTTTCTATGGAGCTTCTAACACTGAAACAGGAACTGGAAAACAATGCATATCCGGGCAGGGGCATTGTGATTGGGCGTTCTAAGGATGGCAAATCGGCAGTGACCGCCTATTTTATTATGGGCAGGAGCGCGAACAGCCGCAACCGTGTATTTGTCGTGGATGGGGAGGGCATCCGCACACAGGCGTTCGATCCGTCAAAATTAGAAGATCCGAGCCTGATTATCTACGCACCGGTGCGCGTACTTGGCAACAAGACCATTGTCACAAATGGTGATCAGACAGATACGATTTATGAGGGAATGGATCGGCAGCTTACTTTTGAGCAGTCGCTGCGCTCCCGCGAATTCGAGCCGGATGCCCCGAATTACACGCCGCGCATCTCCGGCATTATGCACCTTGAGGGCGGCGGATACAATTATGCAATGTCCATTTTAAAGAGCAACAATGGTGATCCGTCCTCTTGCCATCGCTACACTTTTGCCTACCAGAATCCGAAGGCGGGTGAAGGGCATTTTCTCCATACCTATATGCATGACGGCAACCCGCTGCCAAGCTTTGAGGGCGAGCCAAAAACCGTTTCGATCTCCGGAGATATTGACACATTCGGCAGTATGGTCTGGAACGCGTTAAATGAGGAAAATAAAGTTTCCTTGTTTGTGCGTTATATTGACATTGCGACTGGAAAATATGAAACCAAAATTTATAACAAGAATCAAAACTAAAAAAACAGCATATGCCGGACAGTACCTGGAAGGAATTTCTGTGAGGAACGAATAGAAATTTCTTCCAAGGGCATAGGTACTGGAAAGGGCATATGCGGAACTAAAAAAACAGCAGAAACCCCGAAACAGTGCCGGAAGGGGATGAAGAGAGCAAAGTGAACAAAATCCCCTTCCATGAACAAGGCACTGTGCAGGGATTCTGCGGAACTAAAAATAGGAGACTAAATTTATGAACGAGATTCAATTAAAGTATGGATGCAATCCAAATCAGAAGCCATCAAGGATTTATATGGAGGATGGCAGTGAACTTCCGGTAACTGTGTTAAACGGCAAGCCGGGCTACATCAATTTTCTTGATGCATTTAACGGCTGGCAGCTGGTAAAGGAATTAAAGCAAGCAACAGGGCTTGCGGCGGCGACCTCATTTAAGCATGTTTCTCCGGCGGGTGCGGCGGTTGGGCTTCCTCTTGACAACACACTTGCAAAGATTTACTGGGTGGATGACTTAGGCGAACTCACTCCGCTTGCAAGTGCCTACGCAAGAGCGCGCGGTGCGGATCGTATGTCCTCTTATGGCGATTTTATCGCACTCTCCGATGTATGTGATGTGTGTACCGCAAATTTAATTAAGCGCGAGGTTTCCGACGGGGTGATCGCGCCGGGGTATGAACCGGAGGCACTGGAAATCTTAAAATCCAAGAAAAAGGGCAACTACAATATTATTCAGATTGATGCTTCCTATATTCCGGCAGAGATCGAGAAAAAGCAGGTTTACGGCATTACCTTTGAGCAGGGACGCAATGAATTAAACTGTGACGAAAAACTGCTCTCCAATATTGTTACAAAAAATAAGGAGATCCCAGAGAGCGCGTTGATTGATATGAAGATCTCGCTTATCACCTTAAAATATACGCAGTCCAATTCTGTTTGCTATGTAAAAGGTGGACAGGCGATAGGGATCGGCGCGGGGCAGCAGTCGCGAATTCACTGTACAAGGCTTGCCGGTCAAAAGGCGGACAATTGGTTTTTGCGCCAGTCGCCGCAGGTAATGGGGCTTAAATTTTTAGATGGTTTGGGCAGAGCTGACCGCGACAATGCGATCGATGTCTATATGGGCGATGAGTATGAGGATGTGCTTAAAGATGGCGCGTGGGAAAAGATTTTTAAGGAAAAACCAGAGATATTTACAAGGGAAGAGAAAAAAGCATGGCTTGCCGGAATGCAGGATGTGATCTGCGGATCGGATGCGTTTTTCCCATTCTCGGACAATGTGGAGCGCGCATATAAAAGCGGCGTAAAATATATTGCACAGCCCGGCGGATCTATCCGCGATGACGCAGTGATTGAGTGCTGCGATAAGTATGGGATGGTTATGGCATTTACGGGAATAAGACTGTTCCACCATTAAAAGTAAAAAATTAAACGGAAAGGTCGAGTAAAGTTTTTTACTCGACCTTTTTTATGCGCACGGACGCGCAGAGGAATTGTGCGCAAACGCGCAGAGAAAATATAAAAATTTTGTTGCAAAAGCAGTGATAAAACTGTACAATATCAACAGGGGAGTATGAGAGATTAAGAGAGGAAAAAGATGATTGGAGTATGGTTTAGCGGGACAGGAAATACAAAATTTTGTGTTAATAAATTCTTAGAGGAATGCGGCTGTGGAAAAAATTCTTTTTCCATTGAAGAAAATGGAACTTTAGAACAAATCAAAAAAAGTCAGAAAATTGTGATTGGTTATCCGGTACAATATAGCAATATTCCTAAAATTCTAAGAGATTATATTATTGCCAATCAAAAACTTTGGAGGGGGAAGAAAATTTTTATTATCGTGACAATGGGGCTTTTTAGCGGGGACGGGGCAGGGATACTGGCGCGTTTATTAAAGCGGTACGGTGCGGAGATCATTGGAGGACTTCATCTGAAAATGCCGGATTCTATTGCGGATGTAAAAGCGTTAAAGCGCAGTGGTAAAAAGAATAAAGAGTTGATAGTAAAAACAGAACAAAAGATTCACCGAGCTGCCTGTAATTTAAAAAATGGAAAGCCGCCGCAGGAAGGATTGGGAACTTGGTATCATCTGGCAGGATTTTTTGGACAGAGGCTATATTTTTCTTATAAAACAAAAAAATACACAGATAAGTTAAAGATTGATCCTGCAAAATGTATTGGCTGCGGTTTGTGCGAAACTTTATGTCCAATGAAAAATCTCACCGTAAAGAATGGAATTTCCCACGCACAAAATCGCTGTACCATGTGTTATCGCTGTATTAACAAATGTCCGAAGCAGGCAATTACTCTGTTGGGAAAACAGGTGATAGCACAAAATGATATAGAAGAGTATTTATAATAAAAAAGGAGGAAAACATGACAAGAAAACGTTTGGATCGTGATAAAAAATGGTTTTTTCAGGGGTTTCCTTACTACCAGCTACGGATGGAAAATGAATTGTTTACCGGGCTGGTCAGTTTGATCCAGTTGGTGGATGGCGAGTATTTTTATTGGGAACTGCCGAAGGCAGGAAAAGTGGCAGTTGCGGGAAAAGGCATGGTTTGGCTGCAATTGATCCCAGATGAGAAAAGCCGGGTGATAACCGCAAAATTTCTTCCAGATAAAAAAATTTCTGTATGGTATGTTGATGTAATAGAATGTATGGATTATGATCCGGACGGTGTGGCGGTATTTACGGATAAATATCTGGATGTGATCTTTTCGCCCCAGGGAGATGTAAAATTTGACGACCGTGACGAATTGGACGCGGCGTATCAGGCGGGGGAACTGTCGAAGGCACAGTATGAGGCAGCACTCCGGGAAGGTGATGCGATCATAGCGGATCTATGTTCAGATATCGGTGCTACAGAGCAGTGGTGCCGCAAGATTTTGGATGATGTGGAAGAGCAGATTGCAAATGGATTGGAGAAGTTTAAGAAATAAGAAAGAGGGAAGCTTCGACTTCCCTCAGGATAAATTTATTTCTTTACCGCATCTTTCTTTTTTGCAGTAATTTTTCCTGTAACCTTCTTTTTTTGCCGTTTTAAGTATAGAATTAACCTTCTGCAAATCCCCATCATCAATCCACACTTTCTTTTCTTTAAAAGTAAAACTGTATGCCCGGATTGTTTCTTTTAAAAATCCCTCATTAATTAGAGAGGCATTATAATTCTCTTCCCCCATCTATTTTAAAACAAAAGCAACGATTTCCTCTAAGTCTTTTTTATCCTCCGGATCGTGTACCTTAAACTCTAAGATAATGGTAGGCAGATCCTTCTTTTTGGTTTCAACATGACATCATATCCGCCATAGCCACTTTCCCTGTTTGAAGTAACGGCATATCGTGAAACTAAATCCCTATTGTTATTTTATCATTGCTTCGAACTACTGTCAATATTGGCTTTTTATATGAAATGAAATATTAAATTTTAATTGACTGGTGTGTGCGGTTGTGGTAAAATAACAGTGTTGAATAGTTAGACAAATGGTAATTTTCTTAGCTGGAGAATGGAAAAGAATAGTGGATAAATTAACAATTAAGAAAGCTCGGTTAGATCAGACTGACGAGATTAATGAAATTGTAAGTAAAACAATAAAAGAAATATATTCAAAATATTATTCGAATGAAGTAGTGAATTTCTTTTTGGAATTACATAATCGCGATAATATTCATAATGACATTTTGAAAGGCAATACCTATGTGATTGGTTGTGGAGCTACCATTTTTGGAACAGGTACAATTAATCAAAATGCTATTTCAAGGGTATATATAACTCCGAATAATCAGCATGGGGGAATGGGAACCAAGCTTATGGATTATTTGGAAGAGGAAATAATAAAGAATTATTCGTATGTAAATATAGATGCATCGTTGCCAGCCGCTGAATTTTATCGCAAACGGGGATACGAGTTTTTAAGACAGGCAGAGCATCCGGTGGCAAATGATAAATTATTGTCATATTCAATTATGCGGAAAAGAGAATTTAATATAGATCCGGCTTTATATAATGCCCCATCTGTTCTCGTTCGAAAAGAGATTGAATTGCAGGGGCTTGATTTTGATGAATATCAGATAAAGGTTCCAAACAGAGTTTATTTGTTGGCTGATAGTCTGTTTGATACGATGCTTGCAAAGAATGTTGGTACACTTACATTTGATGTCGGTGGAGGCATATATATAATGAACCATAACAGCAATTTAGGTTTTGCAAAAGGTGAGATGTGTTCACCAGGGCTTGCAACTCAGGCAGAGGATTTATATGCAGCAGGAGTTAAGGAATTGATTCATGTAGGATTTGCCGGTGGAAATAAGATTGGAGATTATATTCTTACTGATGGGGCTTATAACGATACCTCTATTACTAAATTATATGGATTTAAAGGTGAACTAATCGAATCAACAAAGGATTTGACAGATTCTTTTTGTATAGAGTTGGAGAAAAAGGGGATATCCTGTATTCGTGGTTATCATTGGACAACGGATGGGGGATATGTTCAGCCTGAATGGAGAGGACGATATTATTTAGGTGATATGGGTGCTAAATGCGTTGAGATGGAAGGGGCGGGATTATTTACAGTAGCAAATTTCCGTTCTCGTAAGGCAACAGCGATATATGTTGTATCTGACAGCGGATCAAATGATGAATGGACTCTTGGCTGGGGGGAAAGTACTCTTGAAAACAGGATTCAGAAATTGATCGATGCACTAGTGAGAAGTTGATTTATATAAAATTTGTTTTGCATTATATTTGATAAGGAAATTGAACAAATTTCAGGCAAATGGAGGGAGATTATGATGGGAAACGATTTAAACCGTGGAAATGAAACGTTCCGGCAACCACTTAATTCAAATCAAATTGAGGCATTAAAAGATTTTTGCGCCCTTATCCTTTGCGGGCATAGGGAAGAGGTTTTTCATCGCTGTAAAGAATGTTGGGAAAATGCCGCTGATGAGTACAGTGGTATTCCTGCTGTTTTATATGTACTTTCCGGGCAGGATATCGATTCGGAAGATCCATTTGGAAATATTGCTGATGAGGAAAAACAGCTTGTAAAATCACAATACTATTTTATTTCTTCTGATGCTGGCGCACCGGATTTAGAGGATTTCTTTTTGTTTATTGAAAATATTAAAACAGCGAGAAAACTTGATTTTACTATTGATGAAGAAAAATTTTCGGATGATGACTGTATCATAGAATGGCTGGCAGAACTTTCTGTACAATTAGAAGATCTATATATTGTTAATTTTGATGGAGGCAGTGAAGATTATCATTTTACTATAATGAATAAAAAGGATTGTGAAAGGGCAATGGATCTATTTAAGAAAATGACAGCGGATATAGATGGTTATTCGTATACTTCTCTTGTGATAACAAGTGATTTTGAAGGCTAGGATGGAGAAAATAATTGACAAAAAATAGAAGGAGTGCTGTTATGTTAGTTTTTGCTTGCGGAAGAATGCGCTAGGACAACAAAAAGAATGGGCGCGGAGAGTTCTAAAACTGCTCCGCTGTTTGTTGTGTCCGGGTTTTGCATTTTTTGCAGCAGAAAAAACATATAGTACTAAAAACAGACAGAAAGTTTTATGCTTTTTGACTGTTTTTTGAGTATGCTTTTTGCTGCGGAATTTTGCCGCAGCTTTTTTTATGCGCAGGGGCGCGAATATAGGAGTATCAAAATGAAGAGGAAAAAAGAAAGACACGCGGATATGATGTTGATCTCCGCAAAATATCTATTGCGCGAATTTTACAATTCGTACCATTTTTATATTATACTGCCATTTTTTGTGTGCGTCAGTGTTGCCGCAGCAAGTTTGCTTGCCATGGTTTTACCAAAGATTGTGCTGGATGTGGTGGAACAGGGAATGACGGCAGAAAAACTTTTTTGGTCGGTGGGATGCGCAGGTATGCTGTTTGCTGCCGCATCTCTTGCTGTAATGCTTTTGCGCAATGAACTAGAGCTTATCTCGCAGGATTTTCTATATACAGATCTGACCGAACACTGGGAGAGGGGAATGCTGCGCATGGATTACGAAGCTTTTGTGTCACCTAGGGGGAAGATTCTGGCGGAGAAAGCGAGGAATGCGATCAGCAGTCCAAACTGGGGTGTAGTGAAATTACTTCCAGGACTTAGTGCGATTTTGGAGGCCTTTGCGAGATTCTTGGTCTGCCTTGGGATTGTGGGGAGGTTGCATTCGGGGATTCTTTTGGTTTTATTGTTTTTGTTTGTGGTGCAGCTATGGTTTTCCGGCTACATACAGAAGAAAAAACAATCGTTAAAAGAAATGCGTGCGGCAACGAACCGGCGATTGAATTATCTCGCCTGGGGGATGCGGGGAGAGAAGGAGGGCAAGGATATTCGACTGTATGCCTTCGATAAATTGCTGCACCGCATCGCACAAAAAACGATACGGGAGAAGCGGGAAGTGGAAGGGAAGGCGGAGAGGCTGGAATTTTACAATATGCTTTTTGCCGCTCTTTTGCTTTTGCTGCGCGATGGTACAGCGTATTTTTATCTGATCTGGCGGTTTTTGCATTCCGGGATGACGCTCGGCGATTTTACGTTTTATTTTGCGGCGATCACCGGGGTCGGCGGCGGATTGCAGCAGCTTGCGCGGGCAGTTTCAGATTTCTTGGAAACTGCGCGATATGCGGAGGATTTTTTTGAATTTATGCAATATAGTATGCAAACACAACGAGATAAAACCATGATACAGGGGGAAAAATACTTTGGTATACCTATTTCCTTTGTATTTGAAAATGTTTCGTTTTCCTATTTTGTGCAACAGGAGGGAAAGAAGCGGGAAATTCCGGTAATAAAAAATCTTAACCTGACAATTTTGCCGGGGGAGAGCATTGCCATCGTGGGGGTGAACGGTGCGGGAAAATCCACTTTTGTTAAGCTTCTTTGCGGATTGCTGACACCGAGTGAGGGAAGGATTTTGGTTAATGGCGTGGACAGCAGATTATTTTGCAGGGAGGATTATTTTGGGCTGTTTTCGGCAGTTTTTCAGAAATCCGGCTTTCTTCCCGTCAGCGTTGCGGAAAATATTATGTTGAATGTAAAGCCTAAAAGGGCGAAGGAACAGGAAAATAGAAATTATTGTAAAGAAAAGGAAGATGCCTTGATTGATAATGAAAATCAAAAAGAAAATATTGATACGATGTGGGAGTGTATCCGACAGGCAGGACTTGAAGAAAAGATAAAATCTCTGCCAAAGGGCGCGGATACCTGTCTGGTCAGGGAAATTACTCATGAGGGAACGGATCTGTCGGGAGGGCAGGCACAAAGGCTTCTGCTTGCAAGGGCGTTGTATAAGGATGCTCCGGTGCTGGTTTTAGATGAGCCGACCGCAGCACTTGACCCGGTGGCAGAGCATGAAATTTATCAGGAGTACCGGAAAATGACAAGGGGGAAAACCTCGATTTTTATTTCGCACCGGCTTGCTTCGACAAGGTTTTGCGACCAGATTTTATTGTTTTCTGATGGGCGGATTTTGGAGAGCGGGACGCACAAGGAGTTAATTGCCCTTGGTGGGCAGTATGCGAAAATGTTTGAAGTGCAGAGCAGATATTACCGGGAGGAAGAAGAAAAGGATGGTGTGGGCGAATGAGAAGAAAAGGGGAAAAGAAAAATGGCAGGACTCTTTGGGAGGATATCTGTCTAATCCGGCGCGGAATAAAAGAGTTTGGGAAAATTCTTCCGGGACAGATGATATTCGTGTTATTAAAGAGTATTCTAGGTGCGTGCATTCCGCTAATTTCTGTTTTTGCGTCCGCGTGGATTTTGGATGAGCTGGCACAGGAGCGGCGGGAGGAGAAGCTGTTTTGGGTCTGCCTGTTTGCCGTTGGAGGAATATTTTTGCTCTCTGTCCTAAAATATGGGGTGGATGCAAAGGTGGCAGTTGGCTATAGCTGTCTGTTTTCAGCGCATGAAATTCACCTGACAAAAAAGACACACCGGTTGTTGTATGAGGTGTTGGAAATGCCAGAAACAAAGCGGTTGCGCGATCAGGTTTCAGGAAGTATTAGTGTTTCTGGCGCGGGGATGGCAAGTCTTTATTGGGATATGGAAGTTGTGGTTACAAATCTCTGTCGGGCGTTAGCGGCGATTTTACTTGGGATGAGATTTTTCCGGGCACTTTTTTTTGCACCGGGGGGAAAGGGCAGTGCAGGCGGCTCACTGTTTTTAGGAATGATCCTGATGGTGGGAATCTGTATTTTTATTTCCTGTAAGATGGCGGGCAGACATTTTGACGTAAGTTTTGAAGTGTTTGAAAAGGGGGCGGAGTATAACCGGTATGGGGAATTTTATACAATGAATTATCTCCCAGATGAGGATAGTGCGATGGATGTGAGGATTTTTTCGCAGGAGAAGATTATTTTGCGGGAAAGCAAGGAGAAATGTTATCAGCACTTTGCTAAGGGGAAGCGGCGCGAGATCCGGGCAGTGAACCGCTATGACGGTGTGCGGCTGTTTTGCACTTATTTTTGCGGGGTTTGTGTGTACGCGCTGGTTGGATGGATGGCACTTTCCGGGTGGATTGGTGTGGGGGAGGTGGTCGCGGCATATGCAGCCCAAAATATGCTGATTTCCGCTTTTTCCGAACTTGCACAGATTATTACCGATCTGCGGAATAATAATGAACATTTGTTAAATTTTTTCCATTTTATGGATTTGCCGGAGGCAATGGAGGGGGCGGACTTACAGGAAAATTCAGGGAATAATTGCCTTTTTATGAAAGACTATGATCTGCGAGGAAAAGGCGGGGATTGGCAGCGACAAACGATTCTGGTATCTATGGAAAAGCTTGGTTCATATGGGAGAGTTTCCGGTGTTCGCTTTGAACATGTTAGTTTCCGCTATCCGGGCAGCAAAGAATGGGCACTTTCTGATATTTGTCTGGAGGTGAAAAAGGGGGAAAAATTGGCACTGGTCGGAGAAAACGGTTCGGGAAAAACGACTTTTGTAAAATTGCTCTGCCGCCTGTACCATCCGACAAAGGGGAGAATTTTGCTTGACGGGGCGGATATCTGGAGTTATCCGTGGGATGAATACAAAAATAGACTAGCAGCAGTGTTTCAGGATTTTTCACTGTTTGCATTTTCCATTGCGGAGAATGTTTCTGCTTTAGAATATGATAAGATACGGCTGGAGGATGCATTAAAAAAGGCGGGGCTTTGGGAAAAGGTCAAAAGTCTGCCGCAGGGAGTAAAGCAGTCCTTGTCTAATCAATTCTGTGAGGATGGCTGCGATCTTTCCGGCGGGCAGGCGCAAAAGCTGGCGATTGCACGCGCGATCTACAGGGATGCGGATATTATGATTTTGGATGAGCCTACAGCGGCACTTGACCCGTTTGCGGAGGCAGAGATCTATAAAAATTTTGGTGCGATGTCGCAGGGGAAAACCGCATTTTTGGTAAGCCACAGACTTTCTTCATGTAAAAGCTGTGACCGGGTGGCAGTCTTTTTTGAGGGAAAGTTAGTGCAGCTCGGAAAGCATGAGGAATTGTTAGGGCAGGATAGGGGGGAATATTTTCGACTGTGGGAGGCGCAGGCGCGATATTATAGGTAGGGAATGCATCAACTATCAGTTGAAAACTTTCCCGGCATTCTACATCGCCGTTATTTTACCTGGAATTGGACTGTGCTATACTTTCAGATATCAAAAACGATTATGGATAATCGAGAATGATTCTTATTTTTTTCAATGAATTATTTTCGTATATCCCCATCATTTCACCATATGGAGGTAAGCAGAATGGACAGCAGTAAAATTGGTGGTATTATTGCGGCAAAACGCAGGGCACTTGGGCTGACACAACAGGCGTTGGCAGAGAAACTGCATATTTCATTTCAGGCAGTTTCTAAATGGGAGAACGGGACAGCAAATCCGGATATTGAAATGCTCCCGCAGCTCGCAGGCATCCTTAATACGACAACGGATGCATTGCTTGGGTATTCCGCGGCTGCAGTAAGTATCTATGAAGCTCGCTATCAACAGGAGGGATATTATTGGGGGCTTGTTCCGAATCGCCTCTGCTATGAGGTTTTACAAAAAAAACCGCCAGTAAAGCCATGGCGCGTGCTGGATATCGGCTGTGGGGAGGGCAAGGATGCAGTCTTTCTTGCGCGTAACGGATACCAGGTATCCGCATTTGATATTTCGGAAACGGGGATTGCAAAGGCAAGGGCACTTGCAGAAAACAACGGTGTCCATGTGGATTTTTTCTTGGCGGACGCAGCGGATTATCGTCCGGAGGAAGAATTTGATATTATCTATTCAAGCGGTGTACTGCATTTTGTTGCGGTGGGGGTGCGGCAGGAACTTTTTGATCATTTAAAATCGCATACCGCACCGGATGGTCTGCACGCGGTGAATGTGTTTGTTGAAAAACCTTTTATCCGGCGGGCGGATGATAAAGATGGGTGCAGACAATTGTGGAAGTCTGGGGAACTTTTTATGTATTATCACGACTGGATGTTTTTGCGTGCCGATGAGGAGATTTTTGACTGCAACAGCGGGGGAGTCCCACACAAGCACTGCATGGATATCTTAGTGGCAAAAGGGGGAGATAAGCAGGAAATATAGAGGAAAGTACCTTTAAAAAAGCGGGAAAGACTGCGTGGAGACACATGGTTTTTCTTGCTTTTTTTTGTGGCTCATGCTATACTGGATTTGAAATTTTTGGGAAGGGAACTTGTTTTGTGGAAGCAATCTTCTTATCTAAAATATAGCAAAAATAAATTAAATAAAGTTTATTTACACGAAAAGCAAAAACGGGCAATTCTGGATGCGATGGAAGGAATAAGCTGGAAATGGTAAGATTGATTTTTTGGGTATACTTTTAATAAATTTTAACCTAGAAATGGAGGGATGTTTCATGTGTACAGCAGCAACTTATAAAACAAAAGATTTCTATTTTGGTAGAACGTTTGACAATGAATATTCCTACGGTGAGCAAGTGGTGATCACGCCGCGCAATTATCCTTTTTCGTTTCGCCATATGGGCAGGATAAACCATCATTACGCAATGATTGGTATGGCGCATATCGCACAGAATTATCCGCTTTATTATGAGGCGGTCAATGAAAAAGGGCTTGGGATAGCAGGATTGAATTTTGTCGGCTACGCGCATTATAATCCCGTGGTGTCCGACAGGGAAAATATCGCGGTTTTTGAGTTGATCCCATGGCTGCTTTGCGACTGCGCTACCGTGGCACAATGCAGGGAGAAACTTGCAAGAATAAATCTTACCAATATCCCATTTAACGAACGGCTCCCCGTTGCCAGTCTGCACTGGATGATTGCGGATAAGAATGAGGTGGTTACTGTTGAGACAACGGTAAGTGGAATGCATATCTATGATAATCCAGTGGGGGTAATGACCAATAACCCGACATTTCCGGAACAGATGTTCCATCTAAACAATTATATGCAGCTATCGGCAAAGCCGCCAGAAAATAATTTTGCGAAGGGGCTGGCACTTTCCATTTACAGCAAGGGGATGGGGGCGATCGGGCTTCCGGGGGATCTGTCTTCCCAGTCGCGCTTTGTGCGCGCGGCATTTGTAAAAATGAATTCGGTTTCCAGGGACTCTGAGGCAGAGAGTGTGGGACAGTTTTTCCATATCCTTGGCGCAGTTGAGCAGCAGAAGGGGTGCTGTGAAACCGGGGACGGGGAGTTTGAGCAGACAATTTACACGTCTTGCTGCAATACAACGCGCGGGATATATTATTATACGACCTACGGGAACCGACAGATTACGGCGGTGGATATGTGCAGAGAGAAGTTAAACTTGGGCAGTTTGATTTGTTATCCACTGATTGCGACAGAGCAGATAAGACTACAAAATGCCAGGTGACGGGGCATATTGAAAATGAGACGGATGTGTAGAAATCCATATGGCTTTTTGCGCGTCCGTTTATCTTCTTTCCGATCGAAAAGAGAGTGGTGTTATTCCCGTTTTCTTTTTGAATACTGCAATAAAATGGCTGGTACTGCCAAAACCTACCTGGCGCGCAATCTCCTGGATCTCCATTTTTGAATTTGCAAGCAGATACCTTTTTGCCTCGTTGATTCGATGGCTTGTCAGATATTCGTGGGTGGAACAGCCAAGGAAACGCATAAAAAGGCGCGAGAGATACTGTGGGGTCACGTACACGGATGCGGCGAGTTCCTGCACTGTCAGATCTGCGTCAAATTCTGTTTCGATTTTTTCAATTGCAGGTCTTACATATTTCTGATAAGTTTCCTCCTCCGCAATATTCCCGACAAAGGGGTTATCCATAAAATTCATTAGCATCCGATAACAGTCGACGGATAACTCCCCGGCATCGACGGGTGGTGTTTTAAATTTTGTAAGAACAGCGTCAAGTTGTTTTGCAATGGTAACCCCCGTATTTTTTTCGGTAAAGATAATGCTTCGGTTCCTGGTCAGCAATCCAATCCCGTTTTCCATCACTCCGGTAAAGGTGGCAAAGCAGGTCAGCCACTCCCTTCCCTTTCGACAGTAGGAATGTCTTATGCCCGGCGCGATCAGCACCCCCTGCCCCTCGCCAAGCAGATAGGTCTTTTTTTGTATTTTGATCTCTCCGATTCCCTTTTCGGTCTGTAAGTAATGATAGAGTGGATAGCCGTCTGCCCGCACAATTTCTTCCTGATCCCAGTGATTCCCCACCGACTCAAATGTAAATGGCTCGCGCAGCGGAGTATTGCGAAAATAAATTGTCATGTTTGTCCTCCTGAAAATAGTTTCGAAAAGTGATATTTTATAGTTTAACATACGGCACCTGCTTTTGTAAAGACATGGTATAATATCGGCAGATATTATACCAGTGCCAGTTCGCTTTCGACCAAAGGGAGAAAAATTTCTATAGCGAACTGTGCGCATCCGCCGGAGGCACCATGTTCGGAGAACATGGTATAATATCGGCAGATATTATACCAGTGCTGATTTGCATTCGACCGAAGGGAGAGTAATTACCTTATAAAAAAATATATTATTTCAAGGAGGTATTTTCTATGAAACCAGTATTTAGCCGAATTTTGTACGGGGGCGACTACAATCCGAACCAGTGGCCAAAAGAGGTGTGGCAGGAAGATATGCGGATATTTAAGGATGCCCGCATCAACAGTGCCACAATCAATGTATTTTCCTGGGCAAAGATTCAGCCGTCGGAGGAAACTTACAATTTTTCCGAACTTGACGAGATCATTGATATGCTCAGCCGCGAAAACTATGATATTGTGTTGGCAACTTCCACGGCGGCACTGCCCGCATGGATGGCAAAACGCTATCCAGAGGTGATGAGAACGGACTATGAGGGATTGCAGCATAAATTTGGTGGTCGCCACAATGCCTGTCCGCATTCGCCGGTATTTAAAGGATTTGCAAAAAAACTTGCCGGGGAACTGGCAAAGCGTTATGGGGACAATTCACATATTGCCTGCTGGCATATCAGCAATGAGTACGGCGGGGAGTGCTACTGCGAGAACTGCACCAGGGCTTTCCGTATTTGGCTGCGCAAAAAGTATGGGACAATAGAGGCACTGAATAAGGCATGGAACATGGAATTCTGGGGACATACCGTCTATGACTGGGATGAGATTGTGCTTCCGAATGCCCTCTCGGATGGGATCGGCTATGATAAGACAGCATTTGCCGGATTATCCATTGATTATTGCCGCTTTAATTCTGACAGTCTTCTTGCTAATTTTACGATGGAGCGCGATGCCATTCGCGAATATGATAAAGACACACCGATTACAACAAATCTGATGGGAACTTACAAGGCACTGGACTATTTTAAATGGGCAAAAGAGATGGATATTGTTTCCTGGGATAATTACCCAAGTTATAATACCCCGTGGAGTTCAACAGCGATGCGCCATGATCTGATGCGCGGATTAAAAAATGCACCGTTTATGCTGATGGAGCAGACTCCCAGCCAGCAGAACTGGCAGCGGTATAATTCCTTAAAGCGACCTGGACAGATGCGCGCACAAAGTTACCAGACAGTGGCGCACGGCGCAGATACCATACAATTTTTCCAGCTACGCCGAAGTGTGGGCGGCTGTGAAAAATTTCACGGTGCGGTGATCGCACATGTGGGAACAGAAAATACCAGAGTGTTCCGCGAGGTAAAACAGCTTGGGGAGGAACTGGAAAAACTTGGAAACACAATGCTTGGGGCAGTAAATCAAGCGGAGGTCGGAGTGATTTTTGACTGGGATAATTACTGGGCACTTGAGTATACGAGCGGACCGAATGTGGATATTACCTATGTCAATACTATTCATCAGTATTATCAGTATTTTTATAAGAAGAATATCGCGGTAGATATGATTCCGGTTGATGCGGATTTTAGTAAGTATAAACTGATTGTCGCGCCAGTGCTGTACATGGTAAAGAAGGGAATGAAGGAGGCACTCACACGCTTTGTCGAAAACGGCGGAATTTTAGTGACCACCTATATGAGCGGCATTGTGGACGAGTCGGACAATGTACATTTGGGCGGTTATCCGGGACCGCTTCGTGAGCTTGCCGGAGTTTGGGTCGAGGAGATTGACGCGCTCGCGCCGGAACAGAAAAATAGAGTCATGTTTACAGATGGGGGCGAGGCGGACTGTGGACTGGTCTGCGATCTGATGCACCTTGAGGGCGCGGAGAACCTTGCAAGCTACGGAAAAGATTTTTATGCCGGTATGCCTGCGGTGACAAAGAACAAATTTGGTAATGGCGCAGTTTATTATGTTGGCACAAGGCTTGAGGAGGCAGGGCTTTGCCGGGTACTTACAAAGATTGCAGAACAGGCGGGGGTTACTCCGGTGATCGCGGAGGAGACCGAGCTTGAAGTGGTATGCCGTGAAACAGAGGATACGAAATTTTATTTTGTTATCAATTTTAAGGATGAGCAGTGCCGGATACCGCAGTGTTTTGTGGGAGAGGCGGATCTGCTGACGGATAAAGTGATAGAGAACGGGGAGATGATCCCGAAATATGGGGTGCGGTTAGTAAGTGTAAAAAAATAATTTAAAAACGCTTCTGGCGTTCTTGTTACAATCCGCTAAAGGCGATCAGATATAATGTTTTATGGAGGGGTTATGAGGAAAAAAAATACAAAAATTTTTAGTTATATTGCCGCATCCATACTTATGCTTGGCGCGGCGTGCGGTGGCGAGGACAATAAAGAAACATTAGATCCCATTGCGGTCACGCCGGATGCCGCTCCAACAGGCGAGGAAAAAGAGAAAGAGCCTTCTGCCACACCGGATATTACTTCGACGGGCGGGGAAAAAGAAGAAGATCCTTCTGCTACGCCGGACGCTAACCCGCCGGGGGAAGAAAAAGAGAAAGAGCCTTCTGAAATTACTTATACAAAGCTTACCATCACCGAGGATATGATTACCTCTTCCATGCCATGGAACAATGGATCGGATGTCGCAGCAAATGCCTTTGACGGCGATGTGTCCACCTTTTTTGACGGTTTGGAGGAAGGCTATATCCGCGTGGATTTAGGGGGGGAGTACCTGATTGGAAAAGTTGGCTACGCGCCAAGAAGCGGCTATGAATCGCGCTTGTCAGGCACATTTTACGGGAGTCTTGACGGCAGAACATGGTATGAAATCTATCAGATAAAATCTGCTCCTTCCTCAATGAAGGAAACCGATTATACCGAATTTTCCACAGTGGGGCGTTTTCGCTATGTCAAATATGAAAATATCAATGACTGCGCCAATATTTCCGAGATGGTACTGTATGCAGTTGAGGGGATTCCCTCAGCACTTGTAACTGAGATTGAGCGGGAAACCTATGCGGATGGGACTTATGAAACCCTCGATGAAATTCCTCAGGATCGCGGGATGATTCAGGCAGGATTTGATGTGGAAGAGATCGATGACCTTGCAAAGGTGGTCTGCGACAATAATCCATCGACCGTTGCAAAAACGGATGAGGGTGAAGCGATTGTACTGACCTTGGATCGCGAGTATACTTTGTCCGCGATCGCCTATATGGGCGGTGCGGACGAGGAAATTTCCCCTGCCGATCTTGCGGGCGGACAGTTTTACGGCAGTGCGGACAAAGAAGAATGGGATCTGATCTATGAGATTGGCACACCGCCGGACTCCGTATGTTCCACATTCGTTTATTATGGTGAATTGCTTACCACAGGATCTTATCGCTATGTAAAATATCAAAATCCAAATGGCAAAACTGCCATTTCAGAAATCAGGGTGTATGCAATGGAAACAGAATTATCCGTATCTTTGGCGGCACTCCCATTTGCAACAAACGCAAAGGGGGAGGTAAACAATGTTGCCCTGTACTGGGGCAGTTCGCTGGCGGCACAGACCTATGAAATTTATCGTGCGGGCGCGGACAAAAATTTTGCT
Organism: uncultured Lachnospiraceae bacterium; assembly: GCA_910577165.1. Lineage (GTDB taxonomy): Bacteria > Bacillota > Clostridia > Lachnospirales > Lachnospiraceae > RGIG4057. Next base: position 17,672 of record CAJTLX010000035.1, on the reverse strand, counting down.
CTGGTTTATACCGGGCGCGGCACATCCTGGCAGGATTATGATTTGCTGGCCGGCGAATATACCTACCGGATGGAATTAAAAAATGGCAATACAAAGCTTGTTAGTAATGAGACAACTGTGCATTGCGGCGCGATGCCGGAGACAGAATTAAAAGTGCTTAACAATATGCAGGCGGGAAATGGCATCTCCCTGCGCAGCGGGATCTGCTCAGAGGAAGTTTATTACAGCTACAATATTTCTGTTACGGCGGGGAAAGCAAAAATTACGGAGCAGACTTCAAAAGATGGGTATAATTTCGGAAATTCCCGGACAGTACTGACCAGCGAAGCACATGAACTTCTAAAAAGCTGCAAGATTGAGAGTGCGAAAACGGTCTATGTAAAAGAACAGAATAAAGTGGTGATGGTTGCCCACTGGGAAAAGCCGGAGGGCTATGCGGACGGAAAGCTTTTGTTAGTTACCGGAACACCGGGCGGTGAATTTAAACTGCATGATATCTGGAACCCGGAGGGCATAGAAGTGCGCGATATGTCTGTTTTTGTGGATGATGACGGGACAGGATATCTGTTAGCCGCGGCGAACAAGCCGGGTGAGGGCGCGAACGCAAGCATCTATATTTTCCGTTTCACTGAGGATTTCTCCGATATTGACGGTATTGTCACAACGCTGTTTGAAAATCAGTACCGCGAGATGCCAAATGTGGTAAAGGCGGATGGATGGTATTATCTCTTCCTCTCGCAGGCGGCAGGCTGGTATCCAAGTTCCGGTGCATATGCCTCCTCCCGCAGCATGGAAAAGGGATGGAGCGAGCTGCGCCCGATTGGGAATACCTCTACATTTTCTTCCCAGTCAAGCTGGATTGCCGTGCTTGGAGAGGGGGAGAAGAAAAATTATTTGATGCACGCCTACCGCTGGATTGCCGGGGAGGGAACAAGTTCCACAATGATTGCTCCGATTTTATTTGCGGACGGTATTGCCTACTATGATTACTTTCCAAAAATCCTCTACAATGACCGGACGGGCGATATGGTTCCGTTGGCACCTGGGCGGATCCTTTCCCAGGATTGTCCGGTTACGGCGACACTTGGCGCGGCAGAAGGGTATGAAGCATCAAAGGTAACGGATGGAGATTATTTTAGTTCCTATACTGCGGATTCCGCTACCTGGCCAATCAGCTTGACCATCGATCTTGGTAGGGAATGCGAGCTGACGAATCTGCAGATTTCCTGGTATATCTGCAAAGGATCAGAGGGGTACTATATCTATGATGTATATGGAAGTACAGATGGGGAGAACTGGGAAATTTTATATGAAAATTCCAATGAGAAAGATACGCGTGTTTCCAAAACCTACGGATTTAATGTAAACTCGCTTTCCGGAACGGCAAGATATGTAAAGATTACCGTTAATGGGGCAAGGCTGCAAAATAATCCGGATTATAACTGGTACACGCCAACCATCTATGAGGTAAAAGTGTTCGGAAAATAGGAAGATTGCAAACCGAAGACAGGAAGGAGTCCTTGATGGGGCTTCTTCCTCTTTTTATGCACACAGATGCGGAGAGGAATTATGCAGCTAAAGCTGCCCGCATCCAGCGCGCGAGCAGGGAAGATAAGTCTTCCCTGCTCGATTGCACAGGGAAAATTTGTCCTCAGGAGCTAAATACCCAGTATGACAAGGGAAAGAAGAGATGAAAAATAATGTGGAAATTGCAAAATTTTTTGTGTATAATAAAAAAGGAATTAGTAGAATATCAAGAGGGGCAGCAGGATGGAATTAAAGATTGCAGTTTGTGACGACGACTCTTCCCAGAGAAATTATCTTACAGAAATCGTTCTTACATGGGCAAAGAAAAGGTGTCATCTAATAAAATTAATCCCATATGCAAATGCAAAAGCATTTCTGTTTGATTACGAGGAACAAAAAGATTTTGATATTTTGCTTCTCGACGTAGAAATGCCAGAAATCAGCGGGATTGAGCTGGCAAAAACTGTTCGAAGGGAAAATCAGTCTGTACAGATTATTTTTATTACTGGGTATTATGAATATTTTAGCGATGGTTTTGATGTGTCGGCACTTCATTATCTGATTAAGCCCGTGGATGCGGATAAGCTCTTTTTGGTGCTTGACCGGGCGGTCAAGCACCTGGCTGAGAGAGAGCGCGCGATTTTGATTTCTACGGCGGAGGGCGAATTTAAAGTGTCACTTAGCAATATTCTGTATCTTGAGGCACAGAAAGTCTATGTTGTGGTGCATACAGTAACAGGCGATTACCGTATGCGCATCGCGCTTACCAAGTTTACTGAACAGCTTGACGAAACTTTTTTCAAGGTACATCGCGCCTATGTGGTTAATCTGAAATATATTGAGAAAATTACACGCACTGAAATTTCGGTGGCAAACGGCGACGTGGTTCCCATTAGCCGTGGGATGTACGATGCCGTCCATGCCGCACTGATAAAATATCTATGATTGCATGATTTTTATGGCAGGGAGGAAGGAAATGTTATTTGACCGATGGATGGAAAAAAGGGTTGCCGCTTTTGAAAATGAAATAATAAAGAAATATTATGCAGAAGTTGAAAATATGTATTTAAAAATGCGGGGGTGGCGGCATGATTACCGGCATCATATTCAGACGATGAAGGTGTATGCGGCACAGGGGGAACTAGACGAGATCTCCGATTATCTTGATATGCTGGATCATGATCTGACCAATGTGGAAACTGTGATTCGAACGGGGAACCGTATGGCGGATGCGATCTTAAACAGTAAGCTCTCCCTTGCCGCAAAGAAAAATATTAGAGTGAAGGCGGAGGCAAAGATTCCCGTATCCCTAGCGGTTCCAGCGGTTGATCTCTGCATTGTGATCGGAAATCTCTTAGATAATGCGATGGAGGCCTGTATGGAATTGCCGGAGAAAGAGCGTTTGATTCGGCTGTACGTGGAGATGAAGGGGAGATACCTCTACCTCGCGCTTACTAATACGGCGGTAGGAAAGAAAAAGAGGGAATTTCGCACGACCAAGGGGGAGGGACATGGATTTGGGCTTTCTCGAATCGATGCGATAGTGAAAAAATATGGGGGTTATGTGACAAGAGCATCCGAAGATGGGGCATTCTCAACAGAGGTTTTGCTCCCCACTGTTTATAAAGAGAAAGAGGGGGAATAAGGAAATAATCATTTTTTTGGAATTTATTTACAAGTCTTGAAAAGAATACTTATTATAGTAGTATTGATATACAGTAGCGTATAGGAGGAAGATATGTTATCAAAATCGGCAACGATGATGTTAGGACTGATTAATAGACAATCTCAAAATGCCTATGAGATAATTAAGGTTTTGGAAGGGATGAATGTAAGATGGTGGTATGATATAGCAGATTCAACAGTATATGCCACACTTCATACATTGGATAGCAAGGATTTAATTGTTGGTGTATCAGAAAAGAACAAAAATACGCCATATCGTACAGTTTATTCAATAAGTGATGAAGTGAAGAATGTAAAGGTAAAAGTACAGCAGGATGATATAATTATACCGAAGGAAAAGATAGTGCTTTTAATGATACTGTCATCGCCGGCGATTATCATCATCTTTTTCAGTCTATGTCAGAAGGTTTGTTCATTATTGATGAAACATCACCCTTGTTGTTAGAGCCTGATATTGGTAAAGTTGTTGCCGAGTCTACTAACTATTTTTTGTTTGTCACAAGACATCTGATCGGGTAGCTTCCTATCAGTATAGATTCTATTTATACATTCCATTTAAATGATAAATCGATTATCAATGTTCCGAAATACTGCACGGATAATCTTGATTTAGTGGATATTAAGAGTGTTGATTACATTCTTACGGAAGATAGCGTTAGCGGTAGGTTGTTTTTTGAACATTACTTCCCTGATATTACCGTATGCCCTGAAAAATTTTTTAGTAATGGTAAGATGTTTAATCGAGATAATATAACTTTACACATGGCATTAGAAAAAGAGTTGGATACAACAGATAATATATCGGTGGTTTTTGATGCATCAGCTTATGGATTTTTTTATGATGTCCTTCTTGGTGTGATAAGACGAAGTAAGAAACAAGTAAGCGTCTTATCTTGGAACTTATTTGGAAATTATCTTTTGAGAACACCTGTGTTTGGATGCGTCCTCACTAAAGAAGATGTGGCTTGTTATTCCAATTCATTGGAACAATTAAGTACCGCACGACTGAAAAAACTGAAGCCAGGGTATGATAAAGTCAAATTACCAGGGTGGGCAAAAGATAACCGTAATTTTATTCAATGGTCTGTGTCATTAATCAGACGGAAAAAAATTAATAACATGAGCGTTTTTTAACCTTATTTAAAGAATGTTATGAATTTATAATTATAAGTTGGATCTTATAGTTACTATCTATTAAATTACAGGGAGGATTTTATCAAGGCTCATTTAAGAGGTGTGGATATCATTTGGTGACTTGTTCTTACTTCTTTAACACTGAGGACTTGCTATTTTAAAATGTTAATGGAGGATTGTAATGAAAAAGGAAACTATGGAACAAATGGATGTCTTTAGCAGGCATATCAATGGGGGTAAAGGACCACTTGCAGAGGCATTAGAAGGAGTAGCACGGATGCAGAAGGCAGCTCAAAAAGAGGAAAGTGCCGGAACAAAGGAATACATTCTGATGAACAAGGATGTTGAGGTTGCTGAATTCCGCGTAAATGAGTGGGGTATTGTTGAAAATGTTCAGGTATTAAAAGAATTGCCAAACTGGATTTCAAATTTTCGTGCATTCATAGAGGGACGGCGCGCGCCAAAACATAGAGAGAATATAGCACAGTTGCTACAGGAGTCCGGTTGTGCAACTCTACAGGGATATTTAGATATTACTCATGCATTGTCATTGATCGACACCTATTGGGTAAAGCTTATTGGCAGCCAGTTAAAGTGGAAGGATGTTTCTCTTTACACTCATGAATTTAATGAAGTAATCGCAAAGACAGCGTTTGAGGGTGGTTTGCATGGGAGAAATTTGTCAACAACATCACCGGAATACGGGACGGATGGTTCCTTTGCAAAATGCTGGGTCAGAGAAGATGGGCAGATACGAATGTTAAAAAGAGGATCTTCCGGTGCAAGGAATGCAGGATTGGAACCTTATTCGGAATACTATGCAGCGCAGGTCGCAGAATATTTTCATGTTCCTTATGTAAAATATGAATTGAGGAGTCGTAATGGGCGTGTGCATTCTGCGTGTGATATTTTTACTTCTGAAAAATATGGGTATTTACCGTATGCTGCTATCGGTGATGTTCAGTCCGATGTATTTTCTGTTTTGGAAAAGTGTGCCGAATATGGTTTTGAATCTAGAGCGCGTGCAATGTTTGTTTTTGATGCAGTGATTATGAACGAGGATCGCCATAAAGGAAATTTTGGATTTTTAATTGAGAACGATACGCAAAAAATTGTGGACTTTGCTCCTTTGTTTGATCATAATATTTCATTGCTTCCCTATGCAGAAGAAGATGATTTTAACCGGATGGAGAAATATATGCTTAGTCACGGACCAAGGCTGGCGGATACATTTTTGCAATCCGCAAAGATCTGCATTACTCCCGAATTAGAAAAGGTGTTAATCAATTTACGGGGTTTTAAATTTATAAGGCATCCAAAATACAATCTTCCAGAATGGCGATTAAAAGCATTAGAGGAACAGATGCAGCAAAATATTGAAAGAATCCTGGGATAAGGAAATTGGGATAAATGGAGGGGATGGTATGGGCATGAACGGATTAAAAAGATGGACAGGGAACTTATGGAATTTCGGCGTAACCAAGTATTGAGGTAAGAGGCAACTCATCATACTTTTGCTTCGAACTGTATCGCGAATGGAATGAATCCAAAGACTTTGCAGAGAATCATGGGTCACAGCACACTGCAAATGAAAATGGATTTATATTGTCATGTTTTGGATGAAACGATTGAAAAAGAAATGGCAACGGTAATTGAGATTGGGACAAAAATGGGACAGTAGGGCGAATAAAGCAGCCGCAAACCCTTAAAAATACAAAATAAAGTGCATTTGGTATCAAATTTTAAACATTTGGTATCAAATGGCACTTTTTTTGTGTTTTTGTGTTAAACTTTAAGACATTCCATAGGATCTCACCCAAACAAACACCAATGGAAAATATTGTAAATTTAAGTATGCAGGCAAAATCTTTTGTCTGGGATAAGGAGGAGCATTTGGAGAAGGAAAAGAAAACAGGAAAGAAGGAAGGAAAAAAATATTCCCGCGTCGGCAGTCTTATCTGGGCGATCAAAAAATTATGGGAGCTTGAACCAAAATTTGTACTTTTTGTTTTTGCGGGAGTACCGCTTGCGGTAATTCAACCACTAATAGCAGCATATTTTCCGAAAGTGCTGTTGGATAAAGTTGGCGGGGGCGGGGATTTTTCACAGCTCTTTGTGATCTGTGCGGGATTTCTTGCAGGGCTGATGCTTTTGGAAATTTTGAAAGGATGGGTGGTAAACCGCCAAAATGCCAGACATTATTATCCAACATCGGTATTTCAGACGCGGATGGATGAACATGAAGGATATCTGATGGATTTTCAATTAACAGAAAAGCAGGAGTTTCGGGAAAAGAGCGGCTATGCATGGCAGGATGCGTGCCAGGGAAACTGTGCGATGGAATTTATCTGGCAGGATCTGTCCGATATCTCGATCCACTTGTTTGGAATTTTTACGTATGCCTCATTTCTTTTTGTTTTAAATCCAATTATTTTTGTGGTAGTAGTGATCGTGTCGGCGGTATCCTATATTACCACGCGCTTACAGCCAAAATACTATGAGAAGCACAAAAAGGAATGGGAGAAAGAAATTCGGAAAAAAAATTATTTGCAGCAACTTTCCGAGGATTTTGCGCGCGCAAAGGATATCAAACTCTACGGGCTTTCGGCGTGGCTGGAAAAAATGATGCGGGATTATCAGAATTATATTCTGATGTGGGATAAGCGGTGCAGTCTGCGCGGCTTTTTTGCCTCCGTTCTCTCGGCAGTAATGGCTGTTTTGCAAAATGCTACCGCGTATATCGTGCTGATTGGGATCTTGCTTGATAACAAGATCAGCGTGGGGGAATTTGTTTTTTATTTTGGGCTGGTCAGTGGTATCGCGGGCTTTTTGCAGGGCATTATTGGGGATGTGGCAAAGCTTTGCACACGCGCGGACAAGATTATCTACTACAGAGAATTCTATGATTTCCCAAATATATTTAATCATGAAAAAGGCGCAGTGCTCCCTAGCGCACCGGTGAAAGTAGAATTTAGGGATGTGTGGTTTCGCTATGATGGTGCAAAAGATTACACATTAAAAGGCATCAATTTAACCATTAAGGAGGGGGAAAAACTTGCTTTAGTCGGGGTGAATGGTGCGGGAAAAACAACATTGGTCAAGCTTTTATGCGGTCTTTACCAGCCGGAGAAAGGGGAGATTTTAGTGGGAGGAAAAAATATCTCGGAGTACAATATTATGGAGTATTATTCTTTAATCTCCGCGGTTTTCCAGGAGATTCGCACAATTGCCTTCACTATTTTTGAATTTATCGCAAGCGCGGATCTCGACAGAAAAAATGCGAGAGAGGAGGCAGTTTTGGCAATGAAGAAGGCGGGGATCTATGAGAAGGTAAAGAGCCTGCCAAACGGGATGGACACCCATCTGATGAAGGGGGTCTACGATGACGGGGTGGATTTTTCCGGAGGGGAAATGCAAAGATTAGTGCTGGCGCGCGCTATCTACAAGGACGGAAAGATCTTAGTACTTGACGAGCCGACAGCAGCACTTGATCCGATCGCAGAAAATAATCTGTATTTAAAATATCAGGAATTAACTCGCGGAAAAACTTCCATATATATTTCGCACCGCTTTGCTTCAACGCGCTTTTGTGACCGCATTATTCTTTTGGAGGATGGGGTGGTCAAGGAGAGCGGCAGCCATAAGGAACTGATGGAAGCGGGCGGGCGATACGCCTATATGTTTGGAGTGCAGAGTCAATATTACCGCGAAGCGGAGGAGAAAGCCGTTCTTGCGGCAGAGTAGGAGGGAAAAATGTATCAATATACAATAACAAAAAAGGCACTTGCACGCTACCATGCCTATCATCCGGCATATTTTCCAATTATCTTCTTAAAGGAGGTATTTGAGCAGCTCTCGCCATATTTTAATCTCTGGATATCCGCGGAGCTTGTAACTGCCCTGTATGAAAAAAGAGAAAGGGAAAATCTCTACCTTCTTGTGCTGATCACGATTTTAGGAAATTTTGTAATTCAGGTAGCAGGAGCATTCCTTCGCAGGGCTTCGGACACAGCCAGAGAAGTGCTTGACAATAATGAAGCCGCCGCTTTTTACCAGAAGACACTCTCTCTAGATTACGATAAAATTGAAGATCCAAAGGTACATTTATTAAGGCGAAAGATCAGAGAGAATTCATATATCAACAGCTACGGTGTTGTTTTTATGAGAAATTTGATTGAGATGCTATTTTCCTGTGTAATCGATATTCTCTTTGCTATTATTTTATTTGCTGAGATGATCTCCTTTCTCTCCGGGGTGGGGATAAAATGGCTTGGTCTTTTGTTAATCGTTTTGATGGTGGGGTTTACCGCAGTAAATATTGTTCTTCAGGCAAGAAATACCAAAAAAAGTGCGAAGAGCTGGGATCGGGTATCCGCAGTGATGCTTGACGAAAACCGGCTCTCCACAGGATTTCCTAGGACAGGGATGGATAATCGAATCTACAGCCAGCAGATACTTATCAATAAAATTTATGAGAAGAGCAATAAGGCACATTTTCAGGCATTTTCCGAGGCGTATCGAAAAATTTTTGCTCTGTCCGTTCCGAATATTATTTTGTTTAAACTCTCGGAATTTTGTTCCTACTTAGTCGTTTGTTTTTATTGTGTGCTGGGGGCATTTCCGGTGGGAAGTCTGATTAAATATGTGGGGTATCTGGGGAGGCTTACGGAGAGTGTTGGAAATTTTTTCTATATCCTGAATTCTTTAAAGACGAACGAACAGTTCCTCGCCACCTATCTTGAATATTTTGAGGTAAAAAATGAGATGTACCAGGGCGATCTTGCCGTTGAAAAGCGCAGTGACAAGCAGTTTGAGATTATGTTTCGGAATGTTAGTTTTGCGTATGCGGGGACAGATACCTGTGCATTAAAAGAAATCAATCTGGAAATAAAGGTGGGGGAACGCCTTGCTGTAGTTGGGGAGAATGGCAGCGGGAAAACCACATTTATCAAGCTGCTCTGCCGACTCTATGACCCGACAGAGGGCGAGATCTTGATGAATGATTTCAATATCCGCAAATATGATTATCGGCAGTATCTTGATCTGTTTTCCGTGGTATTTCAGGACTACAATCTGCTTGCAATGCCGTTGGGAAATAATGTAGCTTCCTCGGCAGAATGGGATACGAAAAAGGCGGAAAAACTGCTTTGCGAGGTTGGGTTTTCGGAGCGGTACGCGGGGATGGAGGCGGGACTTAACACCCCGCTCTACAAGGATTTTGACGAGGAGGGAATAAATGTTTCCGGCGGGGAAGCGCAGAAAATTGCACTGGCAAGAGCCCTTTACAAGGATGCTCCATTTATTATTTTGGATGAGCCGACCGCCGCACTTGACCCGATTGCGGAGGCGGAAATCTACTCAAAATTTGATGAGATTGTGGGGGATAGGACGGCGATCTATATCAGTCATCGCCTCTCCTCGTGCCGCTTCTGCGACAAGATTGCCGTTTTTGATCACGGGCGCATTGTGCAGGTCGGCACACATGAGGAGTTACTTTCGAATACCGATGGAAAATATTATGAATTGTGGTATGCGCAGGCGCAGTATTATGCATAATATTTTCTTTTGTAGAGCAAAAAGGTAAGATCAAGGCGATTTTTATTGTATATGCCAGTTTAAGGGCGGGAGTTAGGTTTTTTGTGGAAGAAGGTTAAACTCACGGCTTAATTATGACAGGAGCGGGAGTTAGAGTAGCAGTGGTGGTGTTCGTTTCCTCCTGCTCATTTTCCGGGATATCTGCTTCCTCCCCATACACAATGATAATTTCATACCCCTCGCACTCGTCGATCACATAATGGAAAAATGACTGCGCGTTTTCCACCCCAACATAAAATTTTTTCCCGGTATCAAGAATATTGGTGGTAAGATATCCATCTTCATACAGAGCGATACTAATATTTTTGTAGCCGAGCAGCGGGACATCCACGGAGATAGAGAGAAGTTCTTTTGCCTGGTTAAAATCGAAGTCGCTGTGTTCGTTTACTGCATTTTCATCGGACAGCAGTAACTCCCAGATTTTAGAAGAATCCACATTTTCAAATAGAACCGTTGTATCTTCGCCGGAGTCTTTAAAAAATTCATAGTAGACACCACCAAATTGCAGCGTATTGTTTAAATTTAGATCGTCGATAAACTGACCGAGTGTTTCGGGGCGGTAATAGGAATTGACGGCAGCATAAAAGGTATCCTCCCCCTCGTAGCAAACCGCAACGGCACAGACGGGGGAGATTCCGTTGATTTCGCGGAGGGTGGCAGGATGGAAACGTTCTGCATCCTTCCCGGAAATCTCTGCATACTCATCATGTCCGTGCGCGGTGATTGTGCCGAGATCATTTCCAAGCTGTTCCGGCTCAATTACCCCAGCGCGCACATAATAATGTCGATCAGAAAATTCAACGCTGGAATACTGTTGATAAATTTCCATTTCTTCCCAGTGAGGAATCCAATAGATTTCCTCCATAGGAGGAGAATCCTGCACAAAAATAGTTTTTGTTGGCCAGTCCATTTTTTGTTTTCCACTTCCTCTTACCAAAAAGGCAGCGGCAAAGACAAGGCAGATACAGGCAGCACCAATGAAAATCGGCGCGTATTTTCGCAGGCGCGTCTTGTGGGCAGGAAAAAGTACTTCGCCAAGATAATGGTCATCAATCTGATTCATTGCCTCATTAAAGATTTCTTTTTTCATAGATAGATCTCCCTTTCCATCAAATATTTTCTTAGTCGGGCGCGGATGCGGGTAAGTCGGACAGTAATATTTTTTTCTGTCAGACCAACCGTCTTTGCAATCTCGGCACAGTTTTCATAAAACCAGTAACGCTTTAGGAAGATAGCGCGGTCTTTCGCGCTTAGCACATCGAGAAAAGCTTCTAACATACGCGCAAGTTCTTTTGCCTCAATTGTTCCCTCAACGCTCTCTTTGCTTGTAAGAGAAGCTTCCAATTCCTCCATTGCGACCTCCTGCATACTATTTCGCTTTGCCGCCGTTTTTTTGCGGTAGCGACAGAGCGAAATATTGCGGACAATTTTTAGGACAAAGGCGGGCAGCAGGGTGGGATTTGCGGGGGGAATAGCGTTCCATGTTCCAAGGTAAGCATCGTTAATACATTCTTCTGCGTCCGATTCGCTTCCCAAAATCTGGAAGGAAAGACGGCGGCAGAGTTTTCCATATTTTTTATCCAGTTCCTGTATGCCAAGTTCGGAGCGTTCAAAAAACAAGGCGATAATTTTTTCGTCTTCCATTTAGGTAGATACCTCCTCTCATCTATATACTGTACTTTTAGGAGTTTTAACTACAGTATAACATATATTTTTTCAGATTTCGCACAAAATGGCTTGAAGCTTAAAATAAGTTGTGGTAAAGTATGGGGAGTGTCGAATAGGCGATGATCAGAAAGGGGTATCAATATGAATACAAGAATTGGAATTTTAGGGTATGGAAATCTCGGTCGCGGCGTAGAGTGCGCGATTCGACAGAATGCGGATATGGAGCTTTCCGCGGTATTTACCAGAAGAGACCCAGAAAATGTATCTATTTTAACAGAAGGTGTGGCGGTTTGTCCGCTTGCAAAAGTGATGGAATGGAAGGATAAAATTGACGTGATAATTCTGTGCGGGGGAAGCGCGACCGATCTGCCGCAGCAAACGCCGGAGTATGCGAAATATTTTCATGTGGTGGACAGCTTTGATACGCACGCACGCATCCCGGAGCATTTTGCAAATGTGGATTTAACAGCAAAGGAGAGCGGACATATCGCGATTATCAGTGCGGGCTGGGATCCGGGAATGTTTTCCTTAAATCGCCTCTATGCGGGTGCGATTTTGCCGGAGGGAAGGGATTATACTTTCTGGGGCAGAGGAGTCAGCCAGGGGCATTCTGACGCGATCAGGCGCGTGGAGGGAGTGAAAAACGCAAAGCAGTATACGGTTCCGGTTAAAGAGGCATTGGATGCCGTGCGCGCCGGGGAGAATCCGGAGCTTACCACAAGGCAGAAGCACACGAGGGAATGTTTTGTTGTGCTTAAAGAGGGGGCGGATGCCGCTAAGGTGGAAGAAGAGATTAAGACAATGCCAAATTATTTTGCTGACTATGATACAACAGTGCATTTTATCAGCGAGGAGGAACTTCTTAAAAATCACAGCGGCATTCCGCACGGCGGTTTTGTGATTCGCAGCGGTGTGACCGGATGGGAGAAAGAAAATAGGCATGTGATTGAGTATCAGTTAAAACTGGATTCAAACCCGGAATTTACCTCAAGTGTTCTGGTGGCCTGCGCGAGGGCAGCACATCGATTGGCGCGGGAAGGTGGAGCAGGTGCTAAAACATTATTTGATCTCCCGCCAGCTTATTTAAGTGCGATGAGCGGGGAGGAGTTAAGAGCAAAATTATTATAATTTTATTTCAGCACGGTTTATCGAAGGAAAAATGTGTTAAGAAATGGAGTTAATTAATTATGAAAGAACAGGAGAAACATAAGGAAAATCCGCTCGGTATCCTGCCGATTGGCAGCCTTTTAATGAAGTTTACTGTGCCGAGCATTGTCGCGATGCTTACCAGCGCGCTCTATAATATTGTCGATCAGTATTTTATTGGCAACAGCGTCGGGGAGCTGGGAAATGCGGCGACAAATATCGCCTTTCCACTCTCGACCTGCTGTATCGCAATCGCGCTGCTTTTTGGGATCGGGGGTGCTGCGGCATTTAACCTGGCAAAAGGGGCGGGGGACGATGAAACAGCCGTCTATTATATGGGCAATGCAATGACCGGGATGCTCGTGTTAGGGACGCTCCTACTAATTATCACACAGCTTTTTCTGACACCAATGCTGCGCTTTTTTGGTGCGCCGGAAAGTATTATGGGCTATGCGAAGACCTATGTTAGTATCACATCGATCGGTTTTCCCATGCTGATTTTTGCCAGTGGCGGTGGGCATTTGATCCGCGCGGACGGGAGTCCTAATTTTTCGATGCTCTGCAATATTGTCGGCGCGGTGATCAACACGATTTTGGATGCCCTCTTTGTCTTTGGCTTTAATATGGGGATGGCGGGAGCGGCACTCGCCACAATTATCGGACAGTATATCTCCGGATTTCTTGCCATGTATTATCTGGCGCACTGCAAGACCGTTACGGTCAGGATAAAGCATCTGCGCCCGCATATAAAATATTTGGCGCGTGTGATCTCGCTTGGCGCGGCACCGTGCAGCAACCAGTTAGCCATGATGGTAGTGCAGCTGGTAATGAATAAATCGCTAACTTACTATGGCGGACAGTCAAATTATGGGGAGGAAGTGCCTCTTGCGTGCGCGGGGATTATCTCAAAGGTGAACCAGGTTTATTTCTCATTTATTATTGGACTCTCGCAGGGGCTGCAACCAATTATCAGCTATAATTACGGTGCGGAAAAATATGCGCGCGTAAAAAAAGCATATGTTACTTCGGTGTCGATAGGATTTGCGATCTCCGTGGTCGCCTTTGCATTTTTTCAGCTGTTTCCACGCCCGATCATCAAGATTTTCGGGGAGGGTTCGGAGGAGTACATCGCGTTTTCGGTTAATTATTTCCAGGTATTTTTGTTTTTTACCTTTTTAAATTTCTTGCAGCCACTAACCTCCAATTGTTTTACTGCAATTGGAAAGCCGCTAAAGGGAATGTTTCTATCCCTTACGCGGCAGATTATTTTTCTGCTCCCGCTGATTGTCCTGCTGCCGTTGGCTGTCGGTATTGATGGAATTTTGTATGCTGGACCGATAGCGGACGGATTGGCGGCGGCTGTGTCGTTCTGGCTGATCGCAAGGGAGTTAAAAAGTCCAAAATATCAGTTGAGTGCGAAGGGGGCATAAGTATAACAAAAAATATGACAAAAGGCAAGCCTGCCAAATTGATCTTATTCTTTGCCTTGCCGCTGATGACTGGAAATATTTTCCAACAACTCTACACCGTGATTGATGCGGCAGTGATTGGGAAAATTCTGGGGGTGGATGCACTCGCGGCAGTGGGCGCAGCAGAATGGACAAATTGGATGATGCTTGGCATAATACAGGGTTTTACTCAAGGGTTTGCCATCCGTATGGCGCAGGAATTTGGCGCGGGGCAAAAAAAAGATCTGCATCACACCATCTCCGATTCCGCTGTGCTGGCAGTTCTGCTCTCCGCTTTGCTCTTGGTAGCCGGACAGATTTTCGTGCGCCCGCTCCTTATCGTTTTAAAAACACCGAACGATATTCTTCCCGGCGCGCTTTTGTATCTGCGTATCTGTTTTATCGGGGTTCCCATCGTGATGCTCTACAATATGCTTGCCTGCATTCTGCGCTCGATGGGGGATGCAAGAACACCGCTAATTGCGATGGCGGTCGCGTCCGTAGTCAATATTGTGCTTGACTTTTTATTTGTCAAAGGGTTTGGCTTGGGAATTGCCGGTGCCGCAATAGCCACATTGATCGCACAGATGGTTTCAAGTATTTATTGTCTATTCCATATGAAAAAAATGGGCGGAGAATTTTTTTCCTTTACCAGAAAAGATTTTGTATTTTGGGGACGGGCGGCGCGAAAGGGCAGACTTTTGCTTTTTGGTCTGCCGATGGCTTTTCAAAATGCAGTAATTGCGGTTGGCGGCATGATTGTACAGATGGTAGTCAATGATTTTGGAATTATTTTTATTGCGGGATTTACCGCCACAAACAAGCTGTACGGTCTGCTTGAGATTGCGGCAACCTCCTACGGTTACGCGATGGTGACCTATGTCGGTCAGAATGCGGGGGCGAAGCGGATGGACAGGATAAAGAGCGGAATGCGGGCAGCAGTCTTAATTTCCCTGATTACCTCCGTTGTTATCGCAGTGGCAATGCTTTTGTTTGGAAGGGGAATTCTTGGCGCGTTTATCTCAAGGGAGGAACCGGAAAAATTTGTGCAGACGCTGGCGGTAGCATATCGATATCTGGCAGTGATGAGCCTGTTTTTGCCGATCCTATATCTTTTACATATCACACGCTCGGCGGTGCAGGGAATGGGAAATACCTTTCTGCCCATGCTCTCCGGTATCGCAGAATTTTTTATGCGCACATTCTCCGCGCTGATTTTGCCCCGTCTTTTCAGGGAGAACGGGATTTTTTTTGCGGAGATTATGGCGTGGGTGGGTGCGGATATTGTGCTGGTGATAAGTTATTTTTATGTTAGCAGGAAAAAATTTCCCTCTCAATAAATAATAAGTAAATTCCCCGCAAGGATGCCGATGACATTCTTAAAATTATTAGAAAAATCGGGGGGAAAAGAAAAATAAGCAAAAAGTGAGAGAAATGCCGCATAAAATTGCTAGTCATGGGCGGGATGGTCAGGTTATACTAAAGAAAAAAAGGCGGGCAAAATATTTTATCTCATTGTCTGTCAGGGAGGAATTTATGGGAACGATAAATATGGCGGGGGGAGTGAGCGCGCCGAAAGACCCGACAAAAAAGAGGTCAGCAGTATATTTAATGCTTGACGATGTAATTGAAGGAAGATTGCGCGAGGATGGAAAATATGCGGAGATCTGTTTTTTGGAGGGGAGGGTGGCACCAAAGCTACGCTCCATTATGCCGGATATGCCAGAGGAGATGGCGGGGGAATTGCAGACCTGTGCGGGATTACGCAAATACGTATACAGCATTGGAATTAGCGCGATTGCGGAGGAAAAGGAAAATATTGGAAAAAACATTGCGTTTACTTTAAATTGCCGTGGAAAAGAGGGGTATGGCGGTACAAATTATCGAGCCATGGTATCACTCGATGGAACACGGGCGGAAATTATCTTGTCGGATTACCCGGAGAATGTATTTGACACAGTACTTGCCTCCTGCTATATGGAATTTTCTGAATATATGACGGCAAAAATGACCATTGCTTTCTATTTAAATGATGGCTATGAAGTACCGGAACTGATTTTGGACGCGCCCGTGGACTTTGAATCGGAGGCGTACCAGCAGATGATTGCCCACTCGTTTATGCAGGAAGGAAATTTAAGCCGACTAAAATCCGCCATCAGGAAGGCGCGTGCCGGGGAGGATGTAACACTCGCGTATATTGGCGGTTCGATCACGCAGGGTGCAGGGGCAAAACCTATCGCCACAAACAGCTATGCGTACCGCTCCTATCAGGCATTTCGGGCACGCTTTGGCGCGGGGAATGGCGAAAATGTCCATTTTATTAAGGCGGGTGTGGGCGGAACACCGTCAGAGCTTGGACTCTGTCGTTATAAGAAGGAGATCTTAGACGAGGCGGGCGAGAAGGGCGTGGATATTGTTGTTATTGAATTTGCGGTAAATGATGCGGGCGATGAAACAAATGGGGTATGTTTTGAAAGTCTTGCGCGCATGGCGGCAAAAGGACCGGGGCATCCCGCAGTGATCTTACTTTTTTCTGTTTTTATGGATGATTCAAATTTGCAGGAACGCTTAATTCCCATTGGGGAGCGTTATGATTTTCCGATGCTCAGTTTAAAAGAGGCGGTTACTTTGCAGTTTTATGCTAAGCAGCCGGTAATCACAAAACGGCAGTATTTTTATGATTTATACCATCCGAGCAATGAAGGGCATCGGATTATGGCAGATTGCCTGGATTATCTGTGGAAGCGTGCAGAAGAATCCTTAAATTTTTCCGGGGAAGAGAAGGAACTGGATATGGATAAAGCTCCAGTTTATGGAAATACTTACCAAAATTTAGAAGTATTTACAAAGACGGATACAGAAGAGGGGATTGAGGTGGAACCCGGAGATTTTAGTCAGACGGACCATGAATTGCAGTATGTGGAACGCAATGAAAATGCCTTTGCTACCCCGGAGTTTCCAGAAAATTGGATGCATGGCGGCGCGGGGGAAAATCCTTACCGCATAGTGCTTAACTGCAAGGATTTATTATTGGTCTACAAGGATTCTGGTGATCTAAAATTTGGAAAGGCGCAGATTTTTGTGGACGGAGTGCAGACGCGCATCATCGATCCGGTCGAGGTTGGATGGAATCATTGTAATGCGGTGATTGTATATCGCAGCGAGGCAGAAGCGAGACATACCGTGGAAGTGAGGATGGAGAACGTGGAGAAATATTTTACCATTCTTGGCTGGGGATATACAAAAACCGAGTAGAGGAAAGGGCTGCTGCATTTTCTTTGTGCGGCAGCCCATATTTGATCTACTCGATCGCTGCTTTGGCGAGCGTTTGGTTGATCACTTCCATCAGAAGAAGCTGTGTGTACTTGGTATCTTCACTTAATTCCACATCCTCCGGCATAACCCCTCCGGTTAACTGTTCAGCTAATGCATTTAAGGCGGGCTCCACAAGCGGGTACATGGTCGCTA
>CAJTLX010000034.1 GCA_910577165.1 uncultured Lachnospiraceae bacterium | reverse complement strand
GTAATGAAGTACCTTATTTTATTACTTTTTACAAAAAAAGGAAATAACCACAGCTTACTCTTTTTTGTGGTTATTTCCTTTTTTTCCTTTTACAGCAGAAAAACCCCTATTTTTTTTTATTCATGTTCTTATCATACTGCTGCAACATTTTTTTTGAATGAATAAAAATTTCCGACAACAGCTGCATCTGCGCTTCATTACAATCTTCCAACTGTGCCGCAACCTCCTTTAAGACTCTCTCTCTTACCCCCTCTTTGCTTTCCAGACCAACCAGCAACACATCTGGCGTTACCTCTAATGCACTTGTGAGGCTGAGCAGCACAGGAAGGCTGAATTTGGTTTTGCCGTTCTCAATATTGCTCATATGAGGGACAGAGACAGCAATGCGGGAAGCCAATACTTCCTGCGACATATTCCGCTGTTTACGCAGCTGTTTTATTCTTTTTCCAATTGCAATGTAATCTGCTTCCATAAAATTTTCCTCCACCCACCTATTCTACTAAATTTTTATATGAAATAGAACAAACGGTAGCCTTAGTTTATCCATTTCTAATAAACTGCACGTTAATGTAAATATACTTTTTCAAAAAATGCTGATTTAGCTTGCATCTTCTGAAAAAACACGGTAAACTAAATAGACGAAATACAAAAAAGAAAGAAGAAAAGAGGAAAGTGCTATGAAGCTTTGGGGAGGACGTTTCACAAAAGAAACGAATGAACTTGTTCATCATTTCAATGCATCCATTTCATTTGATCAGAAATTTTACCGCCAGGATATTAAGGGCAGTATTGCCCATGTGACCATGCTGGCAAAACAAGGGATTCTAACGGCGAAAGAACAGGAGGATATTGTCGCGGGTCTGGAGGGTATTTTAAGGGATATCGAAAACAAAACCCTGACGATTGATGAATCACAGGAGGATATTCATAGTTTTGTCGAGGCAAATTTGATCGCAAGAATCGGCGAGGCGGGCAAGAAACTGCATACAGGGCGTAGCCGCAATGACCAGGTGGCATTGGATATGAAACTTTTTGTGCGCGATGAAGTAGTTGCTATCAATGCACTGTTAAAAACGCTTTTGCAGGAATTATATCAGCTGATGTCAGAACATACAAATACTTTTATGCCAGGATTTACTCATTTGCAGAAAGCGCAACCGATAACGCTCTCCCACCATCTGGGTGCTTATTTTGAGATGTTTAAACGCGACCGCAGCCGTCTGTGCGATCTCTACGCGCGCATGAATACCTGTCCGCTTGGCTCCGGCGCGCTTGCGGGTACGACCTATCCGCTTGATAGGAATTATACTGCCGCGCTGCTTGATTTTGACGAACCGACGCTAAACAGTATGGATTCGGTATCCGACCGCGATTATCTAATTGAACTGCTCTCGGCACTCTCCACAATTATGATGCATCTGAGCCGATTCTGCGAGGAAATTATTCTCTGGAATACAAATGAGTATCGCTTTGTAGAAATTGATGATGCCTATTCTACAGGGAGCAGCATTATGCCGCAGAAAAAGAATCCGGATATTGCAGAGCTTATTCGCGGCAAGACCGGGCGCGTCTACGGAGCCTTAATCTCCATCCTAACAACGATGAAAGGACTCCCGCTCGCCTACAACAAGGATATGCAGGAAGATAAAGAGCTAAGTTTTGACGCGATCGACACCGTGAAGGGCTGCATTTCCCTTTTTTTTGGTATGCTCTCCACAATGAAGTTTAACCGCGAGGTAATGGAGGCAAGCGCGAAGAATGGTTTTACCAATGCGACGGATGCGGCGGATTATCTTGTTGGGCATGGCGTTGCCTTCCGCGATGCACATGGGATTATCGGCAGACTGGTTCTTCTCTGTATCGAAAAGGACTGCGCGCTTGATGATCTTAGCCTTAATGAGTATAAAGCAATCTGTCCGGTTTTTGAGGAGGATATCTATGAGGCTATCCGCATGAACACCTGTGTAGAAAAGCGCGATACCATCGGCGCGCCAGGGACAGAGGCAATGAGAGCAGTGCTTAAAATCTGCAAAGAATACCTGGATACGGATAATTTGTGCGATAAGATACAAAAGAATTCATAGAGTCAGGATCGAGCAGCAAGTAGGAGGAAAAATTGCCTCCTACTCGATCGCTGCAATATTTTTATGATTCCGCCCCCTTTATTGTATCGGCGGGAATCGCATTTAATTTCTGGATGGAACGCTGCAAGGCATCCTTTGAATTTTTCCACGGATCATTTATATGTGTATGGTCAAATTTATCTGTAAACCACTCTAAATCATCGCGGACACGCTTTAAATTCTCAAGATAGACTTTATTTAGCACCGAGGTAAATTCCTCGCAGGTCTTGCCAGAAAGGTGACTTGGTGCCATCTCATAGAGCAGCGCGTAATGCCTGTTGCAAAATCCTTTGCAGACGGCAAATTTCTTTCGGAATTCCTCGTCTCTCTCATATAGATAGAATACCGTAACCAGGTAACGCTCAAAAGTATTTGCCATCCGCTTGCAGATATAGCAGGATTGATCCAGTTCATCCATATAGGTTTTTAACGCGGAAGTCTCCCTCTTTTTAAATAATCCCCCAGCAGTTCGCCCGCCCTTAGCCAGCTTCTCTGCATTTTTAATTACCTGCTCCATATGTGTCTGCAAGATCAGTGCCAGCCCCAGGCGGTTTTGATTCTGGTAGAGCATTTTTATATGCTTATCACAAAATCCAGTCTTGTTTGTTTCCATCCGGATATCGTCTTCCATATAGGAAGGTCCCATCGTAAAATCGATCGCCGCATCCTGCAAGGATCGGTACATCCCGCAGACCGGGCACTCACAATCCCTGTCAAACTCATCGTTGACCGGAATTGTATATAGTTGCTCCTTCATCCCCATTCCCCCTGCTTACCGCGAACTGGCTCGCGGGATTTTCTATTTTTTAGGAATTTCCTGCACTGGATACATACTGCAAAATAGCATATTTCTGTTATGCATCCTCACAAATAAATGCATTTTTTTGTCTACCATATAAATTACTGTGCCTCCGATGTGAGCCTCTCCTTTAATTCCAATGCCTTCTGCTTAATGCGATCATTTGCATTCTTTGATACCAGCACTCTCGCCACCCACCGCTTCGCATCATCATAATGTCCAGTTCGACGCGCCAACTCCCCAACCAGGTAGCAGACCGTATTTTCATCCATCCCGCACATCGGGAAGACTTCTTTCGGAAATGCCTCCATAAACCCGTCGTAGGCATTCTGTAAAAATTCGCGCTCCTCCGCTGCCAACTCTTCTTTTACTTTATCATAATTCGGAGTATCCGGCGTAAGGCTCTCCGCCTTTCCGCGCAGAATCCATGCGGTCTTTAGACAGGTATATGCTTTCTCGCTTGCCTTGGCATGCTTTACCACGGTATTGGCAAGTGCCAGTTTATGCTTCATAATGGCATTGTCATAAGTTACTACATCCGACTCCTGTCCCAGCCCTCGGAAATTTTGTGAAATATTCTGCTTGATCATCTTCGCCTGCGATGCAGTCATATAGTTAAAATAGCGGTTCAACGCGGCATAGCCACATTTAGGACAGGCGATCACATCATATTTTAATGAGTCCACCACCTGATATTTCGGGCGCAGATCGGAGTCCGCCGCAATTAGCTTAATCTTTCCAGTTCTAATTACCTTTGCCTTAAATTCTTTTTCGCAGACCGGGCAAGTATAATTCTTGTCAAAAATCAGATCCGCCTCATTAATTTCCGGCTTCGCTGGTTTTGCCTCCTTTTTCTCCTCGTTCTCATACACATCCATGCTGGACAGATTTCCAAGTCCCAAAGAGTCCAGTCCTGTAAATAAATTTCCCATGTCATTTCCTTTCCTTTGGCTTAGTGCCATAATATATTAGTTTGGTTTATAACTGCTTTTTAATGAGACAATCCGGTTAAATACGAGATGATCTTTCGTTGAGTCCTTATAGTCCACACAGAAAAAGCCATTTCTTAAAAACTGAAAGCGATCGTAAGCTTTCGCCTCCTTAATCATCGGTTCGACATAACAGTTTTCAAGCACAGTGATTGAGTTTGGATTTAAGTTCATCGAGCCATCTTCCTCGTTGTAAACTCCCTTTTCCTCGTCGATCAGATTCTCGTACAGCCGCGCAGTTGTCTTAACTGCACACGGCGCGTAAACCCAGTGAATTGTTCCCTTTACCTTGCGGCCAGTAAAGCCTGTGCCGCTCTTGGTTTCCGGATCGTAAGTGCAGTGGATCTCTGTGACCTTTCCGCTCTCATCCACCAGATAATCCGTACAGGTCACAAAATATGCATTCATCAGGCGCACTTCATTGCCCGGATACAGACGGAAATATTTTTTCGGCGGATCAATCATAAAATCATCGCGCTCAATATAAAGTTCCCTGCCAAATGGGATCTCCCTTGTTCCCATCGCCTCGTTTTCCGGATTGTTCAACGCTGGCAAATACTCAACCTGACCCTCCGGATAATTGGTGATCACAAGTTTGACCGGATCAAGCACTGCCATAACACGCGGGCATTTTAATTTTAAATCCTCGCGGATACAGTACTCAAGCATCCCGAAATCCGCAGAACTATAAGCTTTTGACACTCCACAAAGTTCCATAAACATCTGGATGGACTCTGGTGTATATCCGCGCCTGCGCAAAGCACTGATGGTAACAAGCCTTGGATCGTCCCAGCCGTCCACCACGCCGTCCTCAACCAATTTTTTGATATAGCGTTTACCCGTGACCACATTGGTCAGATACTGCTTGGCAAACTCGATCTGTTTCGGCGGATTCTCATATTCAAGTTCTCTTATCACCCAATCATAGAGTGGTCTATGATCTTCAAATTCGAGCGTGCAGATCGAGTGGGTCACACCCTCGATCGCATCTTCAATCGGATGCGCAAAATCATACATCGGATAAATGCACCATTTATCCCCGGTATTGTGATGGCTCATATGCGCAACACGATAGATCACCGGATCTCTCATATTCATATTGGGGGATGACATATCAATCTTGGCGCGCAGCACTTTCTGCCCGTCGGCAAACTCCCCGTTCTTCATGCGCTCAAACAGCGCGAGATTCTCCTCTATACTTCTGTCACGGTATGGGCTGTTCTTCCCGGGTTCCTTTAATGTCCCGCGATACTCTTTTATCTCGTCCGCACTAAGATCACATACAAACGCTTTCCCTTTTTTAATCAGCTTTACCGCGCATTCATACATCTGTTCAAAATAATCGGACGCAAAAAACAGCCGATCCTCAAAATTTCCACCCACCCATTTTACATCCTGCACAATGGATTCCACAAATTCCGTCTTTTCTTTTGTCGGATTCGTATCGTCAAAGCGAAGATTAAATTTTCCGCCGTATTTTTTTGCCAGTCCATAGTTTAACAAGATCGATTTTGCGTGTCCAATATGCAAATATCCGTTCGGCTCCGGCGGAAAACGTGTCACTACCTGTTTGCAGCGGCCTTCGCTGATATCTTTGTCAATGATCAGTTCGATAAAATTTTTGGATACTTTTCCATTTTCTTCTATTTCCTTTTGCTCGTCCATTTCCACTATCCTCCACAAAACTATATTATTTATAATAATATCACAAGATTTTGGTTTCGTAAAGGGAAAAGAAAAAGGATTTCCTTGTTTTACAAGAAATCCTTTTTGATATAATACATATTTTTTGTAAAATTGACTTTATACCGCAGAATTAGTAGAAAATATGACCATCAATGATGGTGTAAGGCTTCCCGCTCTTCTGACATTTTGCCTTTCCGCTGCTCACTCCCATATTGAAATAGAGATAGGCTGAATCAATTACTTTCTTTCCGGTCAGTGCTTCTTTCGCGGCTGCAATACAGTCCTGCATCTGCTCTTTTTGCCAATTAGCAGAGTATTTTCCGGATTTGTACATGGAGAGTACCTTCTCATAATTGCTCCCCTTTGTCGTCCACTTGCCGTTCGACTTTACATAGACGGGGCTGAACTGCCGTCCCCAGCGGTCACAATCATAGATTGCTTCCTTTATCGTGGTTACATGATCAAAAATCTTGCTGTCCACACGGTTCATAATTACATTTGCCACGGCAATCTTGCCCTTTTTCGACTGGCTCCCCGCCTCGCAGTAAATAATGCAGGAGAGATACATCAGCTCATCCTTTGTGTAGGATGGGGCTGGTAATTTTGCCTGTTCATTTTCAATTGTGGCAGTAAGGGAAGCAGAGATGGAAGTTTTTAAAAGACTCTCAAAATTTGCCATCTCCTCGGACAAGTCCTTTTTATCCTGCTCGTTGAGAGCATAGATATTTACGGACTGCACTTCCTCGGTCTCCTCCAATTTTGCAGTATCCTCTGTCTGTTCTTCTCCATCAGACTCTTTTTTTGGTGCCACAATCGCCGCCTCCATCTCCTCGCCCGAATCCTCTTCTAACTCCTCATTTGTCGTGATATCTTCCTCAAAATCTCCCGTCTCGTCTGCCTCGTTCTCCGGCACTGTGCTTTCACTTTTTACCGTATCCGCATTCGCTTCTGCTGCAAGCACTAAGATCCCTCTGGATACAGATACTGTACAGCAAAGTAACCCCATCAAAACCAGCTTCTTAAACTTCATTTTAAAATCTCCTTTAACTCTGACACGAATTATTACAAAATCATGTTGTGCCGTAATAATTCGTCGTAGTTTTGTAATATTTTCGTAATATATTATACGCAGAGATTTAACATTTGTCAAGGGGTTATTTTTTGCTGATATT
This sequence comes from uncultured Lachnospiraceae bacterium, assembly GCA_910577165.1. Taxonomy (GTDB): domain Bacteria; phylum Bacillota; class Clostridia; order Lachnospirales; family Lachnospiraceae; genus RGIG4057. Next base: position 29,187 of record CAJTLX010000034.1, on the reverse strand, counting down.
TGGGGATAAAAATAGACCCGCTTTGGCGGGTCTATTTTTCCTTGCGGTACTGTGCCAGCAATAAATCCACCATACGCCCGTAACTTTGTACGCCGTCCTCCTGATGATTTGCCTTTAAATACGCATCGTTAATCTTCTGTGCCGCATTGCTGACGGGCTTATCTTTAAATTCCTCCCAGTAGAGCGAATTTGCGCGCAGATCGCGCGAAACCCCTTCCGAGTAGCAGACCCGCGCCTCAAAATACAGATCGGCATCCTTTGCGTAGAGCGCGTTGCCGGAGAGGATCAATGCCTCCATCAGCCCGCTGTAGCGCAGTTCCAGGCTCTGCGATGCCTGACAAGCAAGATAGGAGATATAATTTGCCTCATCTTCGCGAATAAAGCCCTTCAAATGCGCTAATTCATGGCACATTGTTGAGCCGATAGAATAATCTGGCACATCAATATTAACATTTGCTTCCATTGTAAATGGACAAAAAATCCCGGTCAGCTCCGTCTGCGACATTATCCGCGAGAAATAAATATGTTTTGGTCTGGGGTAATAACCATCAAAAATATCGTACTGTTTTGCCAGCGCGCCAAAAGCCTGCACTGCCTCCTTCCCAAGCTGCTTTTTGCTGATGGAAAGGGTATATACCCCCTCCTCATTTTCAAAGGAATTTAATTCCTCACGCACCGCGCTTGTCTCCTTTGCCAGCTTTACAACCAACCCATAAAGTTCTTCCTTTGTGGCAGGCTCTACACTCAGATCCAGATAATTTGCCACCGGGTAGCGATAGTAGTTAATGGAACAGCCAATAATCAATAAAAATACCACCACCGACGCGATACAGCCGAGATTTAAAAATGCCTTTGCAAGCCGAAATCCCCGGTCTTCCCTATGTCTTACCAGACCTGCAATAAAAAAGATCAGCAGAAAGAGTGCGAGAAACGGCAGTGTCACAATCCCGAACTCCATCAGAGAAAAAGGCAAAAGTCCTGTAATATGCGACATTACCCAGGAGATCCCAATAAAGATCCCGCGCGCAAACATATGTTCTGCAATTTCCTGCGAGCGCGATGCCGCAAACAGTGCTAAAAGTGCTAGCGGCAAAAGCAGCAGGAGATAGATTCGCTTCAGTTTAAAAAAACGTTTCATTCTATTCCTTCCGTCAATTTGATAAACTCGTCAATTCGGTTCGCATAGCTTTGTAAACTTTTTCTAAAGAAATCCGGTCTGGTCAAATCGATCCCCGCAAGTGCCGCCGCATCCTCAACACTGCATACCGGAGTGGCCTTTAAGAGTGCGCGGTATTTTGGCAGAAATGCCTCGCCCTCCTCCTTGTATTTTGCATATAGTCCGCGCGCAAACAAGCCACCAAAGGCATAAGGGAAATTGTAAAAATTCTGCCCCGCCGAATAGTAGTGGCTCTTGCATACCCACATATACGGGTGCAGACAATTTGGATCAAGCCCGTCCCCGTAAGCTTCCTTCTGCGCGTCAATCATTATCTTCTCTAACTCGTCCGCAAACAAAAATCCATTTGCCTTCTTCTCAAATACCGCGGACTCAAACAAAAAGCGAGAGTAAATATCACAGATAATCTGCGTTACATCCTGAAGCTGGCTCTCGATCAGCCCGACACGCTCACTGCCCGATGCCGCCGCAATTGCCGCATCCATCACCACAGTCTCATTGAAATTGGATGCGGTTTCCGCAACTGGCATTGAATAATTGGTATTGCCGATCCGGTTGTCAAAAATCTGTTCATTGTGATATGCGTGTCCTAACTCATGCGCCAGTGTTACCACATCGCTTAATGTGCCGTCAAAATTGGTTAAAATCCGGCTCTGACGCAGGCAGTATAAGTCCGCACAGAATGCGCCGCCCCGCTTTCCTTCCCTTGGATAAAAATCAATCCATGCCTGATCGAAAGCACGTTCTACCATATCGGCAAGATCCGGCGCGAATCCAGAAAATATCTCAAGCAGATAATCCTTTGCCTCCTGCGTGGTGAAACTGCGGCGGCTGCCCCCCATCGGCGCGAACAAATCGTACCATGGCAAGCCGTTCTTGTGTCCAAGCAATTCTCCTTTTCGGCGCAGATACTGCCAGAATTTTGGAAAATATTCCCTCATCGCAGTAAACATGGAGTCTAAAGTTTCCTGCTTCATCCGCGCATGGATCAATGTCCTTGAAAGCGGCGATTCATAGCCGCGCAGCTTGGTTAGTGTCAGAACTTGCTGCTTAATATTGTTTAGCGAGAAGGCAATGGCATCCCTGATCTTTTCATAGCTTTTTAACTCCGCCTCATACGCTGCCTTGCGCACGGTCTGCTCTTTGTCGTAGGCGAGATTTCGGATGGCAGAAAGCGTCATCTCCCTCCCGTCATAGTCCACTTTAAGCATGGAAGTCAGATAGCCATGCTGTTTTGCCCATGCCGACGCGCCGGAAATTTCAAGTTTGGATACTGCTTCCTCCACATCCTCGCTCAGATTATGCACCGCCAGTTCTTTTATGCGGCGCAGATGGTATGCATATTCCGTAAGCAACTCATCCGATGCAATAATCTCATCCAAATCCTCTATACTCGCTACAAAGTTTTCAAATGCCGTCTCCGCTCTCGTCATTTCATTTAAAATTTTTGTAATTTTCTCGATGTAGGCGGATGCCTGCTTATCGGCACTGTTAACAGATTCCGAGAGCGAGCAGTAGGAGTAGAGCTTGTAAGAAAACTTTGCGATCTCATCCGATGCCAAAAGCTGATTATGTATCCCGCATACCAGATTCGCCGAATCAAGCTGTAAGACCTTTGCGTTATAATCTTCTACCAGTTCCTCCAGGCACTTAAGATCGGCGAGAAACGCCGGATCTTCATATCCGCTGTACAATTCTCTTAATGACCATTCACTGTTCATAATTTGCCTCCAATAAAATTAAAATCATGCATTTCCTGACAAAATCATATTTAACCGGGGGATAATGTCTATCAAGATTATATCATGTTTTTCTTTATATGAAAAGTCCTCTTTATTTTGAATCTTGTGGAAATATATTTCTACTGTACCTCTTTTTGTATTATTATTTCTTTAAGTCCATTGAATTATATATTTTCAAAAAGTTTTTTTGCCTGAGATAACAAAAATTTGACCGATTCCTGACTGTTTTTTGAAAATAAAGATTCTGAATTTTCTGAATTTTCAGAAAACTTATTTTTTTCAAAAAACACTTGCATTTTTATTTTTCTTATGCTATGATAATACCCGAACTTACAAAAGAGTTCGCTGATGTGGCTCAGTCGGTAGAGCGTCGCCTTGGTAAGGCGGAGGTCACGGGTTCGATTCCCGTCATCAGCTTTTTTTTATGCGCAGACCCGCAAATGAAAATTTTCATGTTGAAGCGGAAACCACGGGATCGGTTTGGTTTCCGCTTCTCTTCTCTTAATTAAGAAAGTAAAGATATCGATATCATTGCCAAGGGAAAGAATTTATAACATCCAGGAATTGCTTGCGTAAAAGGAAAGGGAAAAAATGGATCTGGAAACATTATGTCAAAAAATTGCCCTGCCAGAAGAATTACAGCGGGAAGTTTTTAAATTTTATTACTCGGATATTTTTTCTTTAGTTAAAGACTACATCGTCGGCTTAAAGAAGATGAAGACCGAGGCGACCGCGCGAAAAGAATTAAATGATCGTTTGGGCAGGGATGAAAAGCGGATAAAAATGCTTACCTGTATGCTTGTGTGTGCGACAGAACAGTATGCATGGTACAAAGAAAAAGGAATTCCCGATTCTTATTTTTTTGCTACAATGGGCTGTTTTACAAGATTTGTAAAAGAATGTGAAAAAATAACAGGAATCTGTGCTTTCGATCGCGAATGGTGGACAGCCAGACAATTAAGCGGCACTCTGTTTCGCATTGGGGAACTCGAATACGAAAAAATAGAAAAAGATTCCAGAAAAATGATAAGTATCCATATCCCCTCCGATTCCCTTTTGACCAAAGAATGCTGTGATCAATCGATCGCAGACGCGAAAAAATTTTTTAAACAATATTTTTCTGAGTACTCGGACGCAGAATATATCTGCGATTCCTGGCTTTTAGCACCGGAATTATCTCTTCTGCTGCCTGAAACCTCCCATATTCTCGCATTTCAGAAGCGTTTTTCCCTTCAGAATGTAGATTATTCGGGGACGGAGTACATTGAGTGGGTGTTTAAAACAAAGGATGCCAAAATCGCTGATCTTCCCGAAGAAACCACTCTGCAAAAAAGGATGAAGCAGTTTCTTTTAGGTGGCGGAAAAATCGGGAGCGGTTTTGGCATCCTATAGCAAATGACAGAAATATTTATCGTCTGTGATAATCTCTTTGGAAAATACACATAGATTTGATTGGGCGGAAAAGAACTGACTTATTTCCAGTATTCCTTTATCCGTTCATATTCTCCGTCGCCAATCTCTAAGATGGTTCCGTGTTTAAATTTATAAGGGAAGGAAAACATTTTATCCCCGCGGACGAAATCCCCGCTTGCCAGACTTGGGGCGATAAAGGGCACATATCCCTGCCCGGCTCCCTGCACACCGTAATAGTCAACAAATAAACACCACCTGCCATCCTCCAATCGAACCGCAGTCGGAGCCTCATACTGCCCCTCTTCTAAAACCTGCATTCTCTCATCGAACACTTCGATTTTTCGATATGGACCTGTGACCTCCCCCGCACACAATTCGATAATTCTGGCAGGGGTTTTCTCATGTTTTAAAAACATATAGTATATCCCGTCCTCCTCGTAGATGGCAGAGTCGATCACACCGCTCTCCTCCTCGCGGTAGAGAAGCGCGGGCGGGGTAAAATGTCGAAAGTCCTTTGTGCAGGAATAAAAAATTTCTTTGTATCCATAATTATTTTCTTTGTGGGAAGAAGACCAGTGCAGCACATATTCTTCTTTCTTCCGGTCAAATACAATATCCGGTGCCCAAAGACATCCAAACTGCTCATCTCCCAACTGCACCAGTTCCTGCTCCGTCCAGTGCAATAAATCTTCCGATTCCCAATGTGCAAGACATTTACTTCCATTTCTTGACACTTTATCCCAGCTGTGTTTATATTTGCCGCGCATCCCGTAGGCAAGGCTCAAATCTGTAGAAAAAATATGATATCTCCCATCAAAGCGGTTTCTGACAATCGTGTGGTCGCGCACACCCTTATCACCGTAAAAAGCCCATAAAACTGGTTGCCCCCCATTGACCTCCTCCCAGCAAAATCCATCCCTGCTCAATGCAAAATAAACCTGTTCCCCGTCCGGGGTTGATTTTTCCTTAAAATGTACAAATAAATATGCACCCATGGTAAACTCCTTTTTTTGAACAATTTTCCAAAATTATACTATTTTTTATTATCTCCCAATTTTATTTGCTTTTATTTAGAACCTTATCAAGGGCAAGGCAATAAACTCTATCTTTCCTTCCGTCCTGCGCGACAATGATCCCCTCCTCGGACATAAGTTTTAGGTAATCTCTGGTTCCTGACTGTCCCAGACCGACTGTTGCTGCAATCTCCGAAGATTTTACCGCACTATGCTCCTCCAGATATTTGGAAATCTTTCGCATATTTTTTTCCACTATCGCCGATTTTTGTCGCCGATTTTTCTTCAGCACTTGATTCCACCCTTAATGTCAGAACAACTTTTTCTGGAGTAAATTCCTCTTCTATCAATGGTTCCGCCCAGTCCTTGGCATTCCAAACTGCGTAGATATTAGGAATTCCGCTACCTGCACGCTCGCCAATATCAATTAAAAGGAAGAGTATGTTTCACACAGACTTTTCGGCAATCCTCCAGAAGCCTTTTTTACTTCAATTTGATTATTTTCCCTATATCGTTCCAAGTGTGAAATATCTATCATCCGATACACCTCTGGCTTCTCTATTCTTTCTAATACTATTTTACCGGCAATTATTTTTTTCGTATTTCCCTACCAAAACCCCTCCACCGCCGGGCAGGAATTTTTCTTTACCGCCGCGCGCATCTCCACAAAACACCCGCACACTCTGCACATCCCATTCACTAAATTTTTGCAGGCTTTGCAGGCGGCTAGACGATTTTCATAGAGTTCTTCCCCTGCCTTTACCTCCGGGTCAAGCTGCGCGATATACTCATACATATTCTTAAAATATTCCCCTTCCTGCATCTCGCGCAGCAGACATTTCTTGCAGATACGTTTGGGCGTGGATTCACTCTCCGGTGAAAGAGTCCCATTTTCTTTTTTATCTTCCATCTTCTTCCTTTTTTGCATCCTCCCTCTGCGCGACATTCTCCCCCGGAATAATCTGGCGAATATTTTTCTCCACCTGTTTTCTTGCAATCATAATCTGATGCCCGCAACCCTCGCACGAAAGCCGGAAATCAATCCCCACGCGCAGCACCTTCCAGAGCTGACTTCCACAGGGATGCTTCTTTTTTAATTTCAACATATCTCCTACTTTGATATCCATACTAATAATTCTCCCTTCGCTTCTCTGTCAGCTTCCACTAAAGCTAATCGTTTCCTATTTTACATTTTTTCCCAGATAGTTCCTTCCCTTGTGTCCTTAATCGCAATTCCCTTTGCTGCTAACTCCTCCCGAATTGCATCTGCCCGCGCAAAATCCTTTGCCTTTTTTGCCTCTTTTCGCTCCGCTATTTTCTGCTCGATAAATCCAACAATTTCTTCGTCAAGCCCCGCTCCGCTTCTCTCCTCCTTCATCCGCTTTGCCGCATCAAGAAGCCCTAAGGAGAACACCTCATCAAACATATCCACCGCCGCAAGCTTTGTCGCATCATTCGCCTCAGTCTTTAACATATCATACAGTACCGTCATTGCCTGCGAAGTATTGAGATCATCGTTCATGGCTTCAAGAAACTGTGCGCAAAACTGTGCCAGTTTTTCTCTTTCTCCCTCCATATTCTCCTCGACGTTCTCCTCAAGTGCTGCGATTCTTACCACCAATTTATTATATGCCGACACCATATTATCAAGTGCCTCATAAGTAAAGACAAGAGGTTTGCGATAGTGCGACTGCAAGCAGAACATCCGGTAAACCATCGGGTCATATCCTTTTTCTTTAAGCAGAGAAACTGTTAAAAAATCCCCCTTTGATTTGCTCATCTTGCCCGTGGAATCGTTTAAGTGCAATATATGCATCCAATAATTGCACCATTTATGCCCTAAATAGGATTCACTTTGCGCAATCTCATTTGTGTGATGTGGAAATGCATTGTCGATACCGCCGCAGTGAATATCCAGTGTATCGCCCAAATGCTTTATGCTGATGGCAGAACACTCGATATGCCAGCCCGGATACCCTACACCCCACGGACTCTCCCATTTTAATTCCTGGTCTTCAAATTTTGATTTGGTAAACCAGAGTACAAAATCCGTTTTGCTGCGCTTGTTTTCATCCTCCGTAACGCTCTCCCTCACCCCGACGGCAAGTTCTTCCGCATTCTGATTGCCAAGCACATAATACTCACTTAATTTTGACGTGTCAAAATAGATATTGCCGCCCGCCTGGTAAGCATATCCCTTTTTTAACAGCCCTTCAATCATATGAATAAAATCGGCGATGCAGTTTGTCGCCGGCTCCACAACATCCGGAATTTTTATATTTAATTTTGCACAGTCAGAGAAAAATGCATCTGTATAGAACTTTGCAATCTCCATAACGGTTTTGTGTTCGCGTTTTGCTCCCTTTAACATTTTATCCTCGCCGGTATCCGCGTCGCTGGAAAGATGCCCCACATCGGTAATATTCATCACACGCTTTACCTCGTAGCCCGAAAAACGCAGGAATTTTTCCAGCACATCTTCCATAATATAGCTGCGCAGATTGCCAATGTGCGCGTAGTGATAGACCGTCGGTCCGCAGGTATACATCTTCACCTTTCCCGGCGTGTTTGGAATAAAGCGTTCCACCTTCCTTGTCAGCGTATTATACAAATTCAAATTATCTTCCATAAATATCCTCACTTTCTGCCATCTCTAAGATGGCTTATTTGATATTTCGCATCACTTTTACCACATATTTTACTATGTTATTTTAATATCACAAAAATAATCGCTCCCTTTGTGAAACTTTATTTCAAAATCATATCACAAACAAAAAGAATGGTCAAATCAAAGTTTCATATTTCCAAGACGATATTCTTTTGGTGTCATTCCCTTCCCTTCCTTAAATTTTCGGATGAAGTAACTCACATTTTCGAAACCGTTTTCGTAACAGATCTCCACAATCCGCGCATCGCTTTGTAGCAGTGCTTCCGCTGCGTGTCCAACACGGTAATCATTAAGGTACGTGATTGGCGTTTTTCCCGTCATCTTCCGGAAAAAACGGCAGAAATACTGCTCGTTCATACCCGCTTCCCCCGCGAGATCGGCAAGGGTAATTCTCTCTTTATAATGTTCCTCCATATATTTTAATACTTTCTTGATCTCTCTCATCTGGTAGCTGTCCTCGACCGATGCCATTCTGCCCGTATGGATTAAAAGTCCATATTCTTCCAATATTGCAAGGATCAAAAGCAACTGTGCTTTTACACTGAGATACCACCCCGCATTTTTGCGCTCCCAGGAGGAAAGAATCATGCGCAGGGCGGCAAGAATCTCTTTGTATCCGCTCTCTCCCGGACAGATACACCCCGGCAGCAGACATTCCCCGTTTGAGAGCGGTGCGATCACAGAGGCCTGTGCCATATCATAGCGGTCAAATTTCAACATATCCAGATCAAAAATCACGGCGTGATGAAGACTGGGAAGAGCATTTCCTGCGATCTGATGCAGTACTGAACGCCCAACAAAAACGATCGCCCCCTCCTTTATCTTTTCTGGCACCATATCCCGCTCAAATAGAAAATCCCCTTTTTCAAAAAATAAGATCTCAATTTCCTCATGCCAGTGATGAGATACAAAAAACGGATCATACTCTTCTTTAAAATGATATACTTGCAGCGGCAAAAATGTTGTGCCATGTTCGGCACTTTCCCGATATGCTGCGTTCATCCTTTTTTTCATATTCCTCCCATCTCTCACCATCGGGCAGAGAAGAGTTTTCCCTCTGTTCGGAAAATAAACCTTCCCTACTCGATTTTTCAGAAATCAAAATAATGTTATTTTTTCTCATGATAGCGCAAGTATTAAATAAAAAGATACAATATACTGTCATTATAACAAGAATGCAAAATAATGCAAGCGCGAACGGCAAAATAAAAAAACGGAGATAATAAAAAATGCACGCGCTGCAAAAAATATTTTTAAGGAGGTTTCCCATGATTCAAAAATTTCGTTTTGGATCACCGATTTCTACTGACGCTACTGTGGAAGAATTACCAATTATCCAGGTGACAAAAGAAAATTTGACGGCAGCAGCTTCCGCAAAAAAAGACTGCCCATCCACGGTAAAGGATGCAGAGATCGGCGTACTTACCAATTTTTTCCATATCAGCCTTGGACAGAGTTTCTCCCTCTCTTTGACCATGGAAGATAGCGACGCGGTCTACGGGCTTGGTCAGGCAAATCGCGGCATCAACAAGCGCGGCTACAAATATATTAGCTGCTGTACCGATGATCCAAACCATACCGAAGAGAAAGTTTCATTTTACGGCGCACATAATTTTATTATGCTGATAGGAAAGGTAAGTTTTGGACTTTTTATCGATTATCCCGCCAATGTCTGCTTTGATATTGGCTACACAAAACAGAATGAACTGACAATAAGCACGGAGGGCAGAGATTTAGATCTCTACCTGATCACTCGCACACAATCAGACGATAAAGAAAATACGGACAATATAGATTCGGACGCACTCTGCATTACAAGAGAGTTCCGCCGCTTAATCGGACAGTCCTACATCCCGCCGCTCTGGGCTTTCGGCTATATTCAGAGCCGCTGGGGTTATATGAATGAAAACGACATCCGCCGCGTGGCAAAAAATTATCGCGACAATCATCTGCCGCTTGATTCCATCAGTATGGATATTGACTATATGGAGGATTATAAAGATTTTACTGTGCATCCGGATCGCTTTCCTGACCTTGCCGCGCTCTCCGGCGAAATGAGCAAGCAAGGGCTGCATTTTATCCCGATTATCGATGCGGGAGTTAAGATTGAAAAGGAGTATGATGTCTACGAGGACGGCGTAAAAAATAACTATTTCTGCAAGCGTGCAAACGGCACGGATTTTGTTGCGGGCGTATGGCCGGGCAAAACACATTTCCCGGATTTTTTAAATGCCGACGCGCGCAGATGGTTCGGAAATCTTTACAAGCGTCTGATTGATCTTGGGATCGAGGGATTTTGGAATGATATGAATGAACCTGCCATCTTCTTTTCGGAGGAGGGACTTGAGGAGGCCGCAAAAAAGGTCGAGGAACTTTTAAAAGTGAAGGATAATCCGAAACTAAACGACTTCTGGGCGATGCAGGGCGTGTTCAATATCAATAATGACCATGCGGACTACAAGCGTTTCTACCACAATATGAACGGGCAAAAAATTCGCCACGACAAGGTGCATAATCTCTATGGTTTTAATATGACACGCGCGGCGGCGGAAGCTTTCGATCGCATCTGCCCGGATAAACGGCTCTTACTCTTCTCACGCTCCTCCTATATTGGAATGCATCGGTTTGGTGGGATCTGGACGGGGGATAATCAGTCCTGGTGGAGTCATCTGCTCTTAAATATCAAGATGATGCCTTCGCTAAATATGTGCGGATTCCTCTACAGCGGCGCGGACCTCGGCGGTTTTGGCAGCAACACGACAAGGGATCTGCTCCTTCGCTGGCTGGCATTTGGTATCTTCACCCCGCTTATGCGCAATCATGCGGCACTTGGCACAAGGGAACAGGAATGCTACCAATTTGAGGGACTCGACGATTTCCGCGAGATCTTAACACTGCGCTACCGCTTAATTCCTTATATTTACAGTGAATTTGTCAAGGCTTCACAGAATAATTCACTTCTGTTTTCCCCGCTTGCTTTTTCCTGGCCGCAGGATAAGGTTGCGTGCGAGATCGAAGACCAGCTTTTAATGGGAGAAAGCCTGATGCTCACTCCGGTTTACCAGCCAAATGTAAGCGGGCGCACGGTCTATTTGCCGGAAGATATGCTGTTTGTAAAATTTACCTCGGCGACCGAGTACAAAACGGAGTCAAAAAAAGCGGGCTGGCATTATATTGCCTGCGCGTTAAACGAAGTCTGCTTCTTTATCCGCAAGGATCATCTGTTGCCGCTCTGCCCGCCATGCGAATGCACAGGGGAACTTGATTACTCAAATTTTGAACTGCTTGGCAAGACCAAAGAGGGACTGTCCTATGAACTTTATATGGATGACGGATACACAAAGGATATTGCACACGAGGGAAGATATTTAACACTGAAATAATTCATGTATTTATAAACAGATTATAAACTTTCAAAAATTGTAAGAATTTTGTAAGAAAGTCTACCAAACTCTTTTAAAATATGGTATACTATGTTATGTGATCCCGCCCAGCGGGAGGCATTTCACTGTATATCATATTTTTTGGTATATGTGATAAAAACGATAATACTATGCCGGATATTTTTTTCTCCCGCAGAAAGAGGTTTTTATGCGTATCGTTCTTGTTGTACTTTCTATGGTACTTTTTTTGATCATTTTTTTGCCAGTTTATTTTGTATTGTGGATTGTCGGAAAATTTAACCCGCACAAAAAGATTGCCGCATCCCAAGTGATTGTGCGAAATGCGTTCCGTTTTGTCATGTTTTGCGCCGGGACAAAGATCACCACTCTCGGGCGCGAAAAACTGCCAAAAGGTGAGGCTTTTCTCTATGTCGGCAATCATCGTGGTTTCGCGGATATTCCTGTGGGTTATGTTACCGCTCCGACACTAACCGGATTTGTGGCGAAAAAAGAACTTCGCAAGGTTCCGCTTTTTGCGGGGTGGATGAAAAATCTCCAGTGTCTCTTTCTTGACCGCGACGATATGAAAGAAGGTCTAAAAACCATTATGCAGGGAATTGATCAGTTAAAGAAGGGGTATTCCGTGTTTATTATGCCGGAGGGGACGAGAAACCGGGGAGAAGAATTTGACCTCCTCCCATTTAAGGAAGGAAGCCTTAAAATGGCAGAGAAAGCGGGCTGCGCAATTGTTCCTGTCGCCATCTCAAATACTGCTGCTGTTTTCGAAAATCATATGCCGTGGGTGAAAAGAGCACATGTCATTATTCATTATGGCAAGCCGATCTACCTGACCGAGATTGCAAAGGAAGACCGCAAACACTTAGGTGCCATGGTGCGGGAAATTATCATTGAACAGTTAAAGGAAGATCAGAAATTAGTGTAATTATGGTTCTTTTTCGAACAAATGTTCTTCCTCAAAATAAATTCCGTAGCAACTCTCACAGATATGGAATTCTTTCTCTCCTATCAAGACTCTTTCTTTCGCGCTCTGTCCACAGATAGCACAATAATGGCTTCCACATCCGCAGAGGCAGAGAGCGACAAGGGAAAAGAGGGAAAATCCAAATATACACCTTCGCAGGTGCAGACCGCTTACTGTGCGGTCCGCCCTGCTTTTTCTTATTTTCATTCCCACTATGCTAATTTCTGCCCGCAGTTTGGACAAAAATTCGCTCCTGTAGTCTTCGCGCCACAATTTGGACAGAAATTCGGCTTTGCCGCAGTCTGCGCTGCACTTTGTACACCTGCGCCACTATTCATCTGATTCATGGAATTTACCATCTGGTTTGCCATATTCATCCCCATCATCATGCCCGCCATCTCGGAAGCTGTGCCGCCCGCACCGCCCTTGCCGGAAGTCATGGCATCGATCATGCCCATCTGCTGATAGCGGTTCATATCACCAACCATGCTCTGGGAGGCATTCTTTGTGATCATGCGCTGTACTTCCTCCGGATAGTTAAAGCTCATAATATTAAATCCCGTGACCGTAAGCCCCAGATCAAAGATTTCCATATCCAGATCCGTTTGCAGTCCCTTGGCGATATCATAGGCGTTTGCCTGGAGGTTAAACATATCCTTCCCCTCCTTTGTGATCCACTTCATCAAAAGCTGATCTAATACCGCCGTCACGCGGATCTTTACATCCTCCACCAGATAGGAGTCCTTCACGCCCACAATCTTATCGATCATCTTGATATAATCGTTCACTTTGAAATTGAGTGTGCCGAACGCGCGAATTGGCATTCCGCCCGGCATCCCCGCAACCGGAATATTGATCGCGTTGTTGGTTCCCCACTTGATCGTAAATTCCTTTGTGTTGACAAAAAGTACTTCCGCACGAAGATTTGTATTAAACCCAAACTTAAATCCCTTTAAGCTTGAGAGGAATGGAATAATCTGCGACTCGATATCATAGTCGCCATCATCGGTAAAAATCCCCTCAATCCGCCCCGTATTTAAAAAGATCGCGTCCTGTCCCGGACGGATAATCAGACGGCTCCCCTTTTTTAATTCTGCGTTTGGCCATTTCCAGAAAATCATATCCTCGCGGAATTCCTTCCACTCCACTACAGATGATAGTTGATTTGAAAAAAGTCCCATATTTTTTCCCCTTTCAAAAATAAAAATTAGTTTTGTAAAATATTTCTATTTACACAACAACTATGTTAAAAATGTCTTCCGCCGCTTGAGTGCGAATGCCCGCCGCTGCTGACATGACCGCCTCCGCCCCTGCTGCTTGTATTTGTTTCCGGCTTTTTGCGCTTTGTCACGCTTGTGCGGACATATTCATCTCTCTTTGCGCGAATTCCGCTGTAGCGTAAGTCCAGGTATGTACCCGCGTTCACAGTCATACTTCCCCCGCTGCTTGCCGCCATCCCCGCAACTACTGTTCCCCCGATCGCGAATGCCGCAAGCAGCTGCACCCAGGCGCGCAGATAAATCGGCACATAGTTCATATAATCTTCTGCCTTATCTGCATAAGTTAAAAAAGCAGAATAATAATCCCCATAATGCAGATCATCGTAGAGTGCATCAATAATTTTGTCGCAGATCCTGTCCGAAATCTTTTTCTGTGCCACTCCATAGGCCTGCACATTAACATAACGGTTTTTCATATCCACATAGATAAGCACGGCATCCACATCAATCTGCTTCGTATCATACCCATGGTCATAAAAATCCTCCAAGTACTGATCGCCCGTTCTGCCGCCAGGCTCATTACACGTTACCACATACAGCCCACACCCCGCCTCCTCGCCGCGCTTTTTTAAACGCTCCGAAAGGGAATCTCTTTCTGCATCAGTCAAAAGTCCCGCGTCATCATAGACATAGACTCCGCTCTGCGCGGGGATAACCGCACCCCTAATACTCTTTGGCGCGATCAGGAGAGAAAAGATTATAAACAGCCATACAAACCATTGCTTTTTTCCCATTTTTTCCCTCCCTAGACAAAAAATAAGGTGATTAAGCGCATCAGGGCAAAAAGCCCTGCGCTGATCCCCGCAAACCACATTGCCATCTTCTGCTTTGAGAGCGGGGGCTTACCAACAATCTTACCCGTCTGCCCATTCATCGCAAAAATATGCTCGCTGTCGCGGTAATCGTAGCATACCATCCAGACCGGAAGCAGCGTGTAGCGCGCATTTACCGGATTTAACTGAATATCTTTTCGGTGGTAGGTAACGGTGGAATAACCGGTGATCGTCGAGGACAAATACTCATTTGCATATCGTCCGACACGCTCCCTCACGCGCGGAAGCAATTCACTATCATCATAATTATATTGTTCTGCCAGATATCCTGCCAGATATGGCATCTCAAAATGGGTGAGTTCGCTCTCGTGAAACGGCTCCAATTTATCCATCATCTCATCGTTCATTTTCTCCGAGGCATCCACGGGCACTTTGCTGTAAGTCATATGCACACGCCGATATACATGATAGTATTTTGTTTCTGTATAGATATAGTCCCCCTGAGAATAAGTGCGCACACGTGTTGCTGTACAGTCCGCCTCCCCCGTCCCGTCCATATCATAGAGCCAAAAGGGAACATACATCCCTGTAATGTTCTTGATGCGATCCGCTGTCATAAAATCCCTTGGCGTAAGTTTTCCGCCCTTGCACCATTTGCGAAATGCATCCATCGCCTGATTCTTTGTTATCTTAAACGGGATCAGCCAGACCGGAGCCCTCTTTCCGCTCAGGCGGTCGCCAAGCACCACGGGGGCACCGCAGAAACTACATTTTGTCGCCGTTGTATCCGTCGTTGTAATCACCACCGCACCGCAGTTATTGCAGATATACTGGTGTCCGTCTTCCCCGTCAAATTCGGCACTGCCCTTCTCGCGCTCAATCCGTCCAAATTCTGCCTCATCCTCGATTTCCTCCGCACGAAATGGACTTATTTTCTCCTCTGAATCTTCTTCCCTCCCCCTCCCCTCATTTTTTGCATCATCCACTGCCATAAGCTTTCCGCAGCTGCCACATTTTAATTTCCCCGTCTCCGCGTCATATCGCATATCTGCACCGCAGCTCGGACATTTATACTGGACTACCATATTTCCTCATTTCTGCAAGCATATTTCTCGCCTGCCTAAACTCCTCCCTCTTACGATATCTCTGGCAATAATGAATTGCCATCTATATAGATCTCTGGCATTAAATAATTGCCAGAGATATAAATCCCCTGTGAAAGAGGCTGCCACAATCCCTATCCTGTAGCAGCCTCTCTGTGCGCAGATAAACACATATAGAAATTAGTTGCTAACGCAAGCTCCACGCAGCGAAACCATATGCTTTACCCATAAGGAGGAAAAAACTGCCTCCTACTCGATCGCAGGGATATCAATGTGCACAATCAAATCCAAAGAAAAGTTTATGCCTTGCCAAGACTTGCCTTGAGTGCCGCAAGCTCATCATCCACATCCGAACCCTGCGAGTATTTCGCTGTCAGATCGCGGATATCCCCAGATTTTTCCATTTTGTTCAGTTCAGCCATCGCATTGGCCTCATCCAATTTCTTGTTCGCCATCTCCTCATACTTCTCGAAGCTTGCGATCGAGCGATTCGCGCTGTTGACCGAATCGCCCATCTTGTTCATGCGCTCCTGCGTCTTTGCCACTGCAAGTTTTCCGCGAATCATCGCCCTGCGCGACTCTAATTCCCCAATATCGGCAACTAACTTGCTGTGCATCTGCTTCATCTGTTCCGCATTCTGGTGCGCGAGATCATAGGTCTGCTGCAATCCGGTCTGTTTTGAGGAAAGGGATGCCTTCTGCTCCAAAAACTTTCTCGCATCGTCCTCATTATTCTTCTCAAGTGCCTTGATCGCAAATTTCTGCATCTTCTCGATCTCCGCGCTGCACTCGTCAAGCTCTCTCTTTGCCCTTGCTTCCTCCGCCATAATGCTGGCGGTCTCGGACTTAACTTTGCCTAAGTCCTCCTGCAAATTTCTCAGGCACTGATCAATCATTTTCTCCGGATTCTCTGCCTTGTCGAGCAACGCGTTAATATTTGCCGACATGATATCCTTAAATCTCGATAAAATACCCATCTTTCTTATCCTCCAATCTTTCCGGGCTTTCCCCCGCTACTTCTAGTTTAACTGGAAATAACGGTTTCGTCAAGTACTTCATTACGTGACATCCTCCCCCACCTATGATAACGCTCAGAGGCGGGAGTTTGCCGCCGTCAGGCAAGCTTGGTTCTCGTTCGATAGCACCAATGTACTAAGCATAAGCGAGCTAACCCCGTGTGTCCCACGGTTTTATGGTTTGCGTTATGTAAGAACGATTCGCATACCCTCATTTCTGATATTTATTGCGACATTTACATCCCTATCGTGATGAGTGCCACATTCAGGACAATCCCATGCTCTGACCACAAGATTTTTAATCGTTGTGTTTTTGTAGCCGCAGGCACTGCAAATCGGACTGCCTGCACTCTTATCGGCATTGATGAACTTGCTTATCGGTGTGTTTGGGTGTGCCTTGAACAGTAGGTGTACATGGTCTTTATCGTGATTCCTTTCTTCGAGGGCAATGTTGTAACCCGGAGCAATATACTCAAAAATTTCTCTCGCCTTGTTTGATCGATCATCATCAAAAACTTCCTGCGGTACTTGACCACAAGTACAAGATGGTAGTGCAGTATAAATACCGAATGTGCATTATTATCTAAATTCATTGTATTTCATTTACTTACCAATATTCGACTGAATCTATTATACCAAATTTCTAACTGAATGTCAAGAGGGTGGGTCACAATTCATCCCCACCTAAGAGGAGGGGTCTTCTTGCTAGGGGAAGATAAAAAATATCCGCGCTGCAATAAATCCGACCACTCCGCCAAAAGCAACATCCCGCACATCATGCACTCCTGCAAGTACACGGCTTACTGCAATAAAAAAAGTTATCATTATCATAGTAATTCCCGCTGGATACCAATAAGCCATCCACACCGCCGCAATAATACCAGCACTTGCTGTGTGGCGGCTGGGGAAAGAATGCCCTTTTTTTTGCCTTTGGATCAGTGGAATAATTTTTTCTCGCTCATACGGGCGTGGAAAATTAAACTGGTGCCTGATAAGGGTGATAAGAAGAAAAAGTAGTGCCGGGACAATTACTGCGCGCAGAAACAATTCCCTTTGATACAAAAAGCAAAGCAGCAGACAGAGCGGATAACTTGTCGCCACAATAAGCGGCAGTCCTTTGTACGCCGCGCGAAGAAGCAGTAAGCACCGGGGAGTACGCAAAAACCATGCCCTAATTTTATCATAATTTTCTCTCTTCATCTGCCCTCCAAAATTTCTCCGCTAATTTTCCCCGCCAAAAGTTCTTCCAACGTCCGGTACACAAATTCGACACTCGCCTCGCGCACCATATTTCTCCCAATCTCTCCGAAACTCTTCGTCTTCGTTGTCAGCACTCCATTCACATAAAAGCCGAAGCAAACCATACCGATGGGCTTTTCCCTTGTCCCGCCCGATGGTCCTGCAATCCCAGAGATCCCGACACCGACATTGGCAGAATTTTTTTTTGCTGCGCCCACGGCCATCTGCCCCGCCACTTCCTCGCTTACCACGCCATACTTCGCAATACTCTCCGGCAACACCCCCAAATAATTTACTTTCGCCTCATTTGCATAGGTTACAAATCCGGCATCAAATACCTTTGACGCATCCGGCACCTCCACCAGCCTTGCAGCAGCCAGTCCTCCAGTGCAGGATTCAGCAAAGGAGATATGGAATTTTTTTCCAATCAGAAGTTCTACCACCCTCTTTGCCATTAATTCCATTTCTCTTTCCTTCCTTTCTCTCTTCATTCTATCAGTATAGCGCGTTTTCTCTCGAATATCAACTTTACTTTTTTTCCATTCAATGATAAAATAGGGATACAATTTTTTTGAGAGGATGGGTTATGAAAACTTATGAAGAATTTCAGGAAATGTTTGACGGGGCTTCCCATGGATATCTGATCGCCTCCCCGCCCTTTTCCTCCGATTCCACAATTATTTATGCAAATCCAAGGGCAGCTCTCCTTTTAGGTTTTCCCATAAAAGCACTTCCCGGACAGACCCTTGGCCATCTTTTTCCCGCATTTTCCTCCCATATGGGCGGGCCGGAACTTGGTCCTTTTTGCTATGAGAAAACCGATCGTATTCTGCGCATATTTGTCTCTTCTTTTTGTGAGGATACCTGCCTTATCTTTCTTCTCGATCAAAATGAGGCAGAGAGGGAATCTGCAGAACGCCTTTTTAACTATCAGACCCGCATGGGCGAGGCACTTGCCGCAGCAAACGCGGCAAGCGAAGCAAAAACTAGCTTTCTTTCAGAAATGTCGCATGATATCCGTACTCCGATGAACGCAATTATTGGTATGACGGATATCGCCCTAAATTATTCCGATGATTCTGCTCGTGTTGAGGACTGTCTGAAAAAAATTCGAACAGCATCCGGGCATCTGATGGAATTGATCAACGAAGTGCTTGATATGTCCCGTATCGAAAGTGGTAGAATTGTACTAAACGAAGAACATATCCAGCTTGCGGACCAGATTCACAGTATTCTTGTTATCGTTCGTCCACAGACTGCGGCAAAAAATCAGAAATTTCATCTGGAACTTTGCGGGATCGAATATGAAAATTTGATCGGCGATTCCACAAGAATCCGCCAGATATTTTTAAATATTCTCTCCAACGCGATCAAGTATACGCAGGAAGGCGGCGATATCTGGATGAATTTAGAGCAGAAAGTTAACGGGGATAATCATGTACTCTTGACTTTGACGGTAAGAGATAACGGGATGGGGATGACTCCGGAGTTTTTATCCAAAATCTTCCAGCCCTTTGAGCGCGAGACCTCTACAACAATCAGCCGCATTGAGGGCACGGGACTTGGTATGACCATCACCAAAAAACTAATTGAAATGATGGGCGGCACCATCATGGTAGAAAGTGAACTGCACAAAGGTTCTGAATTTACGATTTGTCTCCCACTCAAACGCTGTAAGGAGGATAGTTCCCGCTTTTCTTCCCTCTCCGGTCGTCATGTCCTTATTATGCAGGGGGACGACAACAAACTTGCCGCGCTGCCGCAGCTGTTAAAAGGTCTTGACATTACTTTCGATATCGCCGCAGACGGGAATCAGGCGATCGATATGCTCAACGATGCGGATATCTCCGGAAAGGAATACTTCGCGCTGCTGACTGCGGATCATCTCGCAGATATTGATATCTCTAAACTTTTGCCGGATATCTGCGCGCGCAAAGGCAAGAATTTTCCGATTCTTATGCTCTCTGAAAACAACTGGTCGGAGATGGAATATTTTATGACAAAACTTGGAGTGAGTTCCTTTATCCCGCTGCCGCTCTTTAAGAGCCGCCTTGCCGAAGCACTCCGCCCTTTTACTAGGGAGGAAACAGACAAAGGTGGTCAGGAAGCTACACCAAAAATTACTGACTACTCTAAAAACCGTCTTCTGCTCGTGGAGGATAATATGCTCAATCTTGAGATCGCAAAGGAGATCCTCTCCATGACCAATGTGCAGATTGATACGGCAACAAACGGGAAGGAGGCAATTGCGGCCTTTGTCGATCACCCGCCGTTTTACTACGATCTTATTTTGATGGATATCAAAATGCCCGTTATGGATGGGCTTGAAGCAACAAGGCGCATCCGCACCCTCTCGCGCGCCGATGCCACCACAGTGCAGATTGTTGCCATGACCGCCAATGCCTTTGCTGAAGATCGCCAGATTTCAATCGAGGCGGGCATGAACGCGCATATTACAAAACCATTAGATGCCGCACAGGTTCTAAGCTGCCTTGACCGCCTAAACAGCGAAAAATCAAAATAGAGAATGGGAGAACAATATGAATCAATATGAGACCACCTATCTTGATAATACCGCGAAAATTATCGAACTTGTCACCGTGCGCCCCTCCGATTTCTGTGATGGGAGGGCTTTCTACACTGGCTGCAGGGAGCGCACACTTGCCCTGCGCCCGCTGATCGCGCAAAATATGAGTGTGCTGCGCGATTTTCTCATCCCCTTTTTTGATGATATCCTAGATGCCTCGCCCCAGGAGATCGCAGATCTTACCGAGTTTGACGACGCGCTTTCCCGTCTGACCAAACAGGCGGACAATGGTGTGCATTACCAGATCAACTCCGCGCTGATTGTCTATGCGCGCCAGAAAAAAGATCGCGATCTGTTGGTGCGCTCGCTCTATCACGGTGCCATGGCACTGTACAATTACAGTGCTATCCTGCGCATGACTGACCCTTCCCGCTTCTTCTGGAAAATGCGTCTGCTCTTTGGGGAGGCGGCAGGCTATATCCGGTATTACGACGAGATACAAAATCCGGAAACGCGCGGCTACATCCACCGATCGATGAGCAATCTCGCGCTCTGCTACAATTCCATCACGGATCCAGAACAAAAATTTACTGTGCTGCGCCGCGCACTTAATATTTTGCAAGATCCCGTCTACCAGCAAAAAACTCCCTCACTGCCATGGGCACTTTATATTACAAAGACCCACCAGGAGCGCACGACTTTACTTGGCTATCTGCGCCATGAAAATGCGTCCTATAAACAGCTCCATGAGGTGATGGAATCCGCCGAATATGTACATCATGAACAGCTTTTAACCGCACAAAAAAAAGGAATTCCCATGCAGCCGCAGTGGCTTTATGCATACTACGCTGCCTGCTATCACTGTGGGCTTCACACACTTTCGCAACTTTTCGAAAACCTTGAAGACCTCTATATCTCCGCCTCAAAGGAGGACTACTCCCAGCAGGGAATGTATACCAATCTCTTCCTTCCTGCTCTGTATACGGAATATGTGCGCAAAGATACGCACTATATTGCGAATAAGGCACCGATTATGCAGCTTATCTACCACCGCGCACTCCAGTATGTGCGCTGTGCCCCTGCTGGGACACAGATGGAATTTCTCTACCAGTATCTGCGCGCGCTGCTTGTCAATTTTATTGAGTACCCCGGCGGGATTTCACTCAAAGAATTCGCCCATGAATTTATTATGGGGCGACATCTAGGCACCTGTGTCCACTCAATTGTGGTTGCGCGCCTGACCGTCTTTTTGTTTGATCATATGGTAAAAAACTTTCCGGAAGCACTTTTGGGGATTTATGGCGTGCAGACAAATGCCGAACTCTCCTCCCGCAAAGAAGAAATTTCCACTTATCTTTACGACTGCGGTATGCTCCACGATATCGGAAAATTATTTTTCCTTCAGCTCTTTACCCTGCCAAACCGCCAATGGCTTTCCATTGAGGAAGAAATCTGTGAGGAACACGCCGCTCAGGGATTTCGTCTGCTCGAACAGGCCGCTTCCACAAAAAGCTATGCGGACATCGCCTTTGGACATCATCGCTACTACGATGAAACGGGCGGATACCCACGCGAATTTTCACGCGAGAAATGTTCGGACACCGTAGCACTTGATCTGATTGCTGTCACAGATTTTATTGAGTATCGGGGGAATGCGGATGGCAATGCATTTCGCGAGGCAAATTCTATCGAACAAATTTTGGAAAAATTAAATCAGGGGCGTGGCACACGTTTTTGTTCTGCGGTTGTGGATGCTGTCTTCTCGGCAAAAGAGGAGATCGCCATATTTCTTTCCACCGCACGGCAGGAAGCCTACCAGCGGGTCTTTGAATACAGTATGAAAAGTTTATCCATTGATTAAGGGGGTTTATGATGAAAATTGTTTTAGAACATCTTACCAAAAAATTTCCGTCCCGGAACAAAAAATCGCGCGGTGAGGTGATCGCGGTCAATGATTTTACCTTTGAAATTCCGGATGGCAAACTTGTCGGCTTACTAGGACCTTCCGGCTGCGGCAAGAGTACGACTCTAAACTTAATTTCCGGGCTGCTTGCCCCAACGGAGGGAAAAATTTTTTTCGGCGGGGATGAGGTTACCAAATTGCCTCCGGAGAATCGCGGAGTTGGGTTAGTTTTTCAAAATTACGCGCTCTACCCGCACTTAACCGTCCTGAAAAATATTATGTTTCCCCTCGAAAATTTAAGGGGTGCGGCAAAGCTCTCCAAGGAGGAAATGACAAAGCGTGCCTTTGAAGCAGCAAAACTTGTGCAGATTGAAGAACTGATGGATCGCAAACCCAAAGAACTTTCCGGCGGGCAGCAGCAGCGTGTTGCCATCGCCCGCGCGCTGGTAAAAATGCCGCGCGTTCTGCTTTTGGATGAGCCACTCTCCAACCTTGACGCGCGTCTGCGTCTGCAGACCAGGGAAGAGATTAGACGCATTCAGCACCAAACGCAGATCACAACGGTCTTTGTCACACATGACCAGGATGAAGCGATGAGTATTTCTGATCTGATTGTTGTGATGAGGGATGGTCTGATCCAACAGATCGGCGCGCCGCAGGAAGTGTACGACAACCCGGTCAATCTCTTTGTCGCAAAATTCCTCGGCACACCGCCCATCAATGTTTTCTCCGGTCGGGTAGAAAAAGGGATGCTCTTTATTGGTCAGGATGCCGTATTAGCTGTACCCGGCGTGCCGGAGGGCAAGGTAAATATTGGTATCCGTCCGGAAGGCTTTATTCCCCGCGAGGATGGTCCGCTTACCTGCTCTTTTTTGCGTCTTGAAGTAATGGGGCGCGATATGAGTATTATCTCCGAAAATAAATACTGCGAAAGCAGCGTCCGCGCGATCATCAATGCGGAAAAAATGGATTTTCACACGGGAATAATTCACTTCGCGTTAAAGCCACAGAAAGTCTTTCTGTTCAGAGAGGAGGACGGCGCGCGGATCTTTCTCCCCTAAGTGATTTTCCTTGCAAAGGAAAATTCCCTGCAAAAGAAAATTACTTGCAAAGGAAGATTCATTTCAAAGGAAAATTTTTACCGAAACGATAAATTTTCTTCTGAGATAAAATTTTCTATATTTACAAAATTTTACAAAGAAACGAGGTTTCTTTCTTTTATGGAAAAGCAAAATAAAAAAGCCTGGCTTTATCTGCTGCCAGCCTTCCTTTTTTTGGCGGTCTTTATGATCTATCCCCTAATTGACGTGCTTGTCTACTCCGTTGAGGAGGGCTATAATTCCGCCTCCCAAACCTTTTTCGGTGTTGGCGGCTACAATTATTCCTATGTGCTACACGACCCATATTTTTTGCAGGCATTAAAAAATACCTTTCTGCTTGTGATTATTACTGTTCCACTCTCCACCGCGCTCGCACTGCTTATCTCGGTGGGGCTAAGCTCCATCAGGGCACTGCGCGACCTGCTTCAGACCATTTATTTTTTGCCCTATGTCACAAACACGCTGGCTGTCGGGCTGGTCTTTATGATCCTATTTAAAAAGACAGCCTACTCAGATGGGCTAATCAATCTTCTCTTACACTGGTTTGGCAGTCCTTCCATCGATTTTATCGAGGGACCTTACTGGGCAAAAATGTTTGTGCTTTGTTTTTATACTATCTGGGTTGTGCTTCCGTTTAAAATTCTGATCCTGACTAGCGCGCTCGCCTCAGTCAACCAGGATTACTACAATGCTGCGCGCGTGGACGGCACAAGGCGCGGGCGAATCTTTTGGCGCATCACCCTCCCGATGATTTCCCCGATGATCTTCTACCTTGTGATCACCGGATTTATTGGCGCGTTCAAGGCCTACAACGACGCAGTAGCACTTTTTGGGACAAACCTAAATGCAGCAGGGATGAACACGATCGTCGGCTATGTCTATGATATGCTCTACGGCGATTCCGGCGGTTATCCTTCCTACGCCTCCGCTGCCGCCATCCTGCTCTTTGTTATTGTGCTTACCATCACCTGCATCAATCTGTTAGTCAGCAAAAAGCACGTACATTATTAGAAACGAGGTTCTCCATGGAAAAGGACTATTTAAAAATCGAAAAATCGGCGAAGCGTGATCGAACCATCCGCAATATCTTTATCTATACCATGCTTATCTTTTGGTCATTTCTTGTACTGTTTCCATTTTACTGGATGGTACTGACCTCCCTAAAAAGCTATGGTACCTACAATGCAGAATATATCCCCAAATTTTTTACCCTGTCGCCGACACTGCAAAATTATGCGGACGCTTTCACTACCGTTTCTCTTGGCAGATACCTGCTTAACACCTTAATTTTCACAGTAATTACTACCGCGCTAATGCTCCTTGTCACCACGCTTGCCGCCTTCGCGTTCGCAAGACTTGAATTTCGTGGCAAAAACCTGGTATTTACGCTTTTTCTCGCACTGATGATGATCCCGAACGAACTTGTAATTATCACAAATTTTGTCACCATCACGGATGCGGGGCTGCGCAATACTTTTGCCGGGCTAATTTTGCCCTCGGTCACTTCCGTTTTCTACATCTATCTTCTGCGGGAAAATTTTGCGCAGATTCCGGATGAACTTTACTATGCCGCAAAAGTGGACGGCACTACGAACCTTCGCTATCTGTGCCGCGTAATGTTGCCGATCTGCCGCCCTACCCTGATCACCATCGCGATCTTAAAAGTGATCGAGTGCTGGAATTCCTATGTGTGGCCAAGACTGATCACGGACAATGCAGATTACTACCTGGTTTCCAACGGAATTCAGGAGATTCGCGAAAACGGTTTCGGTCGCGAGAATATTCCCGCGATGATGGCGGCGGTCGTCGTGATTTCCCTGCCGCTAATCGCACTGTTTTTAGTCTTCCGCAAAAAGATTATGGCGGGGGTATCTAGGGGCGGAATGAAAGGATGAAAGGGAGGAAAATGGTATGAAATTAAGCAGACTGGGGGGAATTTTTTTAGCGTTCGTCGGATTTCTTTTGCTTGCGGGCTGTCACGGTTCGCGTGGACTTAAAGAATTTTCCATTCCGGAAGAGTTTGACACTTCAAAGGAATACGAGATTACCTTTTGGGCAAAAAATGATACCAACAAAACACAGACGCAAATTTACAGGGACGCAATTGAAAAATTTACGGCACTCTACCCAAATATTACCGTAAATCTGCGGCTGTACACGGACTACGGCAGGATCTACAGCGATGTTATTACCAATATTGCAACGGGGACAACGCCAAATATCTGCATTACCTACCCCGACCATATTGCAACTTACTTAACTGGCGATAATGTTGTCGTGCCGCTCGATAAGCTTTTTTCCGATAAGTCCTACGGTCTTGGCGGGAGCGCGCTGCTCTTTGACGCGCCGGAAATTTCCGAGATCGTCCCGCAGTTTCTCTCGGAATGTTCCTTTAAAGAACATTACTACGCCCTCCCGTTTATGCGTTCCACGGAAGCCTGCTATATCAACAAAGATTTCGTGGAGGCACTCGGCTACACCATCCCCGAACAACTGACCTGGGATTTTATCTGGGAGGTATCCGATGCCGCGACGGCAAAAGATGCGGACGGCACCTACCTTGTCAATGGTCAGAAAGTGATGATTCCATTTATTTACAAATCAACCGACAATATGATGATCCAGATGCTCAGGCAAAAGAAAGCGGGGTACTCCACATCGGATGGCACAATCGAAATTTTTAATGATACCACCACAGAACTTCTCTACGAGATCGCCAAACATGTAGAAAACGGTGCGTTTTCCACGTTTAAGATCTCAAGCTATCCGGGCAATTTCTTTAATGCCGGACAATGTCTTTTTGCGATCGACTCAACGGCGGGCGCGTCCTGGATCGGCACAAACGCTCCTCTCTCCGATATCAGCAAGGATTCACTTGTCGATTTTGAAACGGTTGTCCTTCCGATCCCGCAATTTGATCCTGCGCACCCGCAGATGATCTCCCAAGGACCTTCCGTCTGTCTGTTCAACAAGGCAGATCCGCAGGAAGTCCTTGCCTCCTGGCTCTTTATGCAATATCTTTTAACCGATGATATCCAGATCGCTTATGCGCGGACAGAAGGGTATGTCCCAGTCACAAAGAAAGCGCAGGACTCCCCGGTTTACCGGGAGTACCTCTCAAAGATAGGAACGGACAACGACGCATACTATGAAGTAAAGATTAACGCGTCCGAGTTACTCCTTAAACATATGGAGAATACCTTTGTCACCCCTGTCTTCAATGGTTCCGCCTCCCTGCGCGACGCGGCGGGACAGATGATTGAAAACGTCGCCAAATCGGTAAGGCGCGGGGAAACTATCGATACTGCCTATATGGAAAAACTGGTTCGCGATGTAACTTCCCTCTACCATCTTGACCAGAACAATTCCTTTGTTGCCGGGCGTGTACCCTTAGGCAAACTCCCACAGACAGCAGTGATTTTACTGGTTGTACTCGGCATAACCTGGCTTGGAATAATCACTTATCTATTGCGCGAAGCGAAAAAAAGAAAAAAGAAATTGTAAAAAACCATTGATTTATAAAAAAATTCATGTATAATAGCATTTGGTTCAAACAAGCAAAAATTATGCGGAACTAAAACAGCATATCTCTGGACAACACCTGAAAGAATTTTGTGAGAGCGAAGCGAACAAAAAATTCTTTCTAGGTCATTGGTGCTGGAAAGAGATCTGCGGAACTAAACATGGAGGTATTGATTTATGAAAAAGTTTCTGGCAATGGCACTTTCTCTCGCGCTTGCATTTACAGCAGCAGGCTGCGGAAACAAGGACGATGCGGACAAAAAGTCCGAGGGTGTGATGACCTACGCGGAGTATGACGCTGCGGCCATCGAGTCCGAAGTAACGATTGAGGCATATGTTCAGGCAAAGCAGGCCTGGTGGGAGGACAAGGCGACCATCTATGCACAGGACAAGGAGGGAGCTTATTTTATCTACAATATGGCTTGCTCCGAGGCGGACTACAAAAAGCTTACCACTGGTACAAAGATCAAGGTAAAGGGCTACAAGGCAGAGTGGTCGGGCGAAGTTGAGATTATCGATGCAACATTTGAGATTATGGATGGCAACTATGTGGCAAAAGCGACGGATGTCACCTCAAAACTTGGCTCAGATGACCTGATCAAGTATCAGAATCAGTTTGTTTCCTTTACTGGTATGACCGTGGAGGAGAGCGAGGATAAGGATGGCAACAAAGCTCCATTTCTTTACAGCGTGGACGGCTCCGGCACGCAGGAAGGCAACAGCGATCTGTATTTCAATGTTTCCAAGGACGGGAAAACCTACACCTTCACTGTGGAATCCTATCTGTGCGACAATACCACTGATGTATACAAGACGGTTGAGGGGCTTAAAGTCGGCGATGTGATTGATATGGAAGGTTTTCTTTACTGGTACAATGGGGTAAATCCGCATATTACCTCGGTAAAGACAAAATAATTAAGTGGAACCATCGCAGACTGCGGTGGTTCTATTTTTTTGCGCACGGACGCGGAGAGAAATTATGCAGCCAAAGCTGCCCGCGTCCGGCGCGGCAAGTAGTGAAGATAAATCTTCTCTACTCGATTCTATAGAATTTTCTTCGTTTCCTATAAAAAAATTAAAAAAACTATAGGATTTTCTTCGGAAATCTATTATAATAGGATACGACATTTACATGAATTTCATATTAAAGGAGAGTCTTATGCCAAAAAGAGAGGATATCAACAAAGTCTTAATCATCGGATCGGGTCCGATTATTATCGGACAGGCATGCGAGTTCGACTATTCTGGAACACAGGCGTGCAAGGCATTAAAAAAGCTTGGATACGAGATCGTTTTAGTAAACTCCAACCCTGCAACCATTATGACCGACCCGGAGATCGCGGACGTAACTTACATTGAACCCCTTAATGTAAAACGCCTTTCACAGATTATTGCAAAGGAACGCCCGGACGCACTGCTGCCAAATCTCGGCGGACAATCAGGGTTAAACTTGTGTGCGGAGCTTGCAAAGGAAGGTGTGCTTGAGAAATACCATGTGCAGGTTATCGGCGTACAAGTGGATGCGATCGAGCGCGGCGAAGACCGTATCGAATTCAAGAAATCCATGGACAAAATCGGCATTGAGATGGCGCGCAGCGAAGTGTCCTACTCCGTGGAGGAGGCTCTTGCCATCGCTGACCGCTTAGGCTACCCGGTTGTTCTTCGCCCAGCTTATACCATGGGCGGCGCGGGAGGCGGTCTGGTTTATAATAAGGAAGAGCTAAAGACCGTCTGCGCGCGCGGTCTGGCGGCAAGTTTAGTTGGACAGGTACTTGTTGAGGAATCCATCCTTGGCTGGGAAGAACTGGAACTTGAGATCGTGCGCGATGCAAAGGGACAGATGATCACCGTCTGCTTTATCGAAAATATTGATCCGATGGGCACACACACCGGCGACTCATTCTGTGCCGCCCCGATGATTACCATCTCAAAGGATCTTCAGGCAAGACTTCAGGATGCAGCGTACCGCATAGTGGACTCGGTCAAGGTAATTGGTGGTACAAATGTGCAATTTGCGCACGACCCGGTTTCCGATCGCATTGTCGTAATTGAGATCAATCCGCGCACTTCCCGATCCTCGGCACTCGCTTCCAAGGCAACGGGCTTCCCGATCGCACTTATCTCGGCAATGCTTGCCGCAGGTCTGACCTTAGATGAGATCGAGTGCGGCAAATATGGAACACTAGATAAATATGTACCGGATGGCGACTATATTGTAATCAAATTTGCGCGCTGGGCATTTGAAAAATTTAAGGGTGTGGAGGACAAACTCGGCACACAGATGCGCGCAGTCGGCGAGGTAATGAGCATTGGAAAAACCTATAAGGAAGCCTTCCAGAAGGCCAT
>CAJTLX010000033.1 GCA_910577165.1 uncultured Lachnospiraceae bacterium | reverse complement strand
AAGCGGATTCCGGATTTTAATTGTTCTGCCGTAAATTTTACCTCGATGGATTCCACCTTCTGATCGTCTGCAAATACCCCGCCCTGGCTAATCAGGCGGCGCGCCTCGCTGCGGCTTTGGGCAAGATGGCAGGCATCCATAAGATCTAAAATGCCGATCGTTCCGTCCGTCAATTGCTCCGGCATAATCTGTGTGGATGGCATATTGGAGTCATCGCCGCCGCCCGCAAAGAGTGCGTGGGAGGCCTCCCTTGCTTTCTCTGCCTCCTCGGTGCCATGTACCAGTTTTGTCAGCTCGTATGCGAGGATCTCTTTCGCCTCATTAAGTTTGCTGCCCTCCCAGGTATCCATCTCATCAATCTGTTCAAGAGGCAGGAAAGTGAGCATCCGAATGCATTTAAGCACATCCGCATCCGAGACATTGCGCCAGTACTGGAAAAATTCGAATGGGCTGGTCTTTTCCGGGTCAAGCCAAACTGCACCTTTGGCAGTTTTTCCCATCTTTTTGCCCTCGGAATTCATCAGCAGCGTGATGGTCATTGCATAGGCATCCTTGCCAAGTTTGCGGCGGATAAGTTCCGTGCCGCCAAGCATATTTGACCACTGATCATCGCCGCCAAATTGCATATTGCAGCCGTAGTGCTGAAAGAGATGATAAAAGTCATAGGACTGCATAATCATATAATTAAATTCAAGGAAGGAAAGTCCCTTTTCCATGCGCTGTTTGTAGCACTCGGCGCGCAGCATATTGTTGACGGAAAAGCACGCGCCAACCTCGCGCAGCAGATCGATATAATTCAGTTTTAACAGCCAGTCAGCATTGTTTACCATAATGGCCTTGTCCTCACCGAACTCGATAAAGCGTTCCATCTGCTTTTTAAAACAATCGCAATTGTGCTGTATGGTTTCCGGTGTCATCATCGAGCGCATATCGGTGCGCCCGGATGGATCGCCAATGTAGCCGGTGCCGCCGCCGATAAGAACCACGGGCTTATTGCCTGCCATCTGCAGACGCTTCATCAGACAGAGTGCCATAAAATGTCCAACGTGCAGGGAATCCGCCGTCGGATCAAATCCAATGTAGAACGTTGCCCTTCCATTATTGATCAACTCTTTAATTTCGTTTTCGTCCGTTACCTGTGCGATTAAGCCGCGGGCAACAAGTTCGTCATAAATTGTCATAATTGCCTCCATAGCAGAGGCAACCTGAGAAAATCAGGCGGCCTCTTTTTGTTTAATGTTTATTATTTTAACAGCCAGGAAAAAGAATGCAAGGTTTTTTTCCTTTCTTAACGAAAATTTTGCATAATTTACATTTTCTGTAAATTTATTTTATTGGCGAGTTCTGCCATGTGTAAAAGCAAAATTTCTTTTTGATTGTATTCCGGGTATTCAATTACATAGTCGAGCAGGAGTTTTAAACATTCTCCGATTTTTTTTCCGGGTGGAAAGCCCGCTGCAATCAGATCGGAACCATTTACCGCAAGATCCTTTAGAGAAATGCATTCTCCCTTAATAAGGATTTCCTCCGCCATATGGCGTGCCTCGCTAAGCTGGCGCAGTTTGTCCGGTAAAAGATCTGGATTTTGGGCATTCAGATCCGCCTCCTGGAGCAGAAATAAAAGGGGGAGTGACTCTTTTCCAATACGGCTTACTGCGCGGCGCACTGTGCGCATCCTTACTGTTTTTCCAGAGTCAGCATAGCGCGTATCATGCATTTTAATCAGATGGGAGACCTCTCTAATTGTATCATTATCAAATTTTAATCGGCGCAAGATCTCCTCGGAATAGGCAGCTCCAAGATAATCATGACCGTAAAAATGAGCGCGACCGTCCTGATCAATAGATTTAGTGTCGGGTTTGGCGCAGTCGTGCAAAAGGAGAGCAAAACGAAGGATGACATCTTCTTTTTTGGAGAGTGCCAAGGAGTTGTGTCTATCCTGCGTAGTTTCTGAAACTGTTTCTTTTTTTGCGATGTAGGAGAGTGCATGAATGGTATGCACTCCTACATTATATATATGATGTGGATTTTCCTGTGTTGTGGCAAGCATCCGATCAAATTCCGGCAAAAATATGGCAGTAAGACCGATTTTTTGTGCGGTGAGCAGTCGTTCTGGATGGGAGGAAAGCAAAAGTTTGGTTAATTCAACGCGAATTCGCTCTGCGGAAATATGGGAGAGTTCCTCTGCATGGGAGGCGGCTGCCCGCAAAGTATCCGGTGTAATTTCAAAATCCAGTTGCGCAGAAAAGCGCACCGCGCGCATAATGCGCAGCGCGTCTTCGCTGAAGCGATCATTTGCACAGCCAACACAGCGGATTATGTGATTCTCCATATCCTGCATCCCGCCAAAAAGATCGACAATACCGACAGAATCATTGTAAGCCATCGCATTGATGGTGAAATCACGCCGCTCCAGATCAAGGGAGAGCAGAGAGGTAAATTCTACCTGTTTTGGATGGCGCATATCCTCATATTCTCCGTCAATACGGTAGGTGGTCACTTCAAATCCCTCCTGCCCTAACAAAACAGTTACTGTTCCATGTGCAATGCCAGTGTCGACAGTATGACTAAAGAGTGATTTGACTTCCTGCGGCTTTGCGGATGTAGTGATATCCCAGTCTTCGGGGATCCGCCCAAGAAGACTGTCCCGCACACAGCCGCCAACCACATACGCTTCATACCCTGCCAACTGCAGGCGGTCGATAATTATATTTACTTTTGTGGGCAATAAGATCTTGGCCATAGGGTTTTCCTTTCTGTGTTGAGGGAGGGGATGCGCATGATTCGCAGAAGAAATTATTCTTCCTGCAGTCGAATGCGAATCAGCGCGGATATAATATCTGCCGATATTATACCATATCCTTCGGACATGGTGCCTCCGGCGGATGCGCATGATTCGCAGAAGAAATTATTCTTCCTGCGGTCGAATGCGAATCAGCACGGGTATAATATCTGCCGATATTATACCATATCCTTCGGACATGGTGCCTCCGGCGGATGCGCATGATTCGCAGAAGAAATTATTCTTCCTGCGGTCGAATGCGAATCAGCACGGGTATAATATCTGCCGATATTATACCATAAAAATTTAAGTTGGGCTATCAAATTTTGTGAAAATCTTGCGGTCTTCTTATTTTCGGTCATAGGCTTTTGGTCTTTCGCATAGAATGAAAGGAACCCTGTGAAACCAAAGTGTGCTGCCGGGGCGGAATAATTTGAAATAATGGAGGGATAAGGTGGAAGATAGATCAGGCGAGATCATTAGTCAATATGACATCAAAGTCTGCCGTTCCTATCGTGCCAGAGGCGGAATGATATTGGAGACAAACCGGGGGCTTAAGTTTTTTGGCCCCTGCCCGGCAAGCGAGCGGAGACTGGAGTTTGAGGATGCGTTGAAAATGCAGATGAGGGAACATGGATACGCTAATACGGACTGTTTTGTGCGCAATTGTGAGCGGAAACTTTCAAGCAGCAACAATAGCGGGGAGCGTTATGCTCTGCGCGACTGGTACGCACTTGAGGAATGTTCCCTGCGCCAGGAGGCAAGTATTATGGCTGCTGCCAAAAATCTTGCACTTTTGCACCTGGCAATGTCTGGGATAAAGACAGCGGAGCGGGAGAATTATCTGGCGGAGGACATGACAAAAACCTTTGAAAAGCGCAACCGGGAATTAAAACATGTAAAAAGCTTTTTGGCAAAGCGGAAAAATAAATCGCCCTTTGAGGTTCGGTATTTAAACTGTTGCGGAAACTTTTACGAGCAGGCAATAAACGCTGCCAAGGAATTGGAAGAGCTTGATTGGCGGGCATTGTTTGAGGAAAATGTGCAGCGTGGAAATGTACTGCACGGAAATTATACGTACCATAATATCTTAATGGGTGCCGTCCCGATACGCCAGATGGGAAAAGCAGCACAGGAGGCGACGGGAATTGCGACGGTCAACTTTGATAAAGCGGTCTTAGGAATTCAGGTTTATGATCTCTATCAGTATATGCGCAAAGTGATGGAGAAGAACAATTGGCAGTACACGCTGGGAATGCAGCTTTTAGATGCCTATGAGCAGGTGCGCGCACTCTCAGTAAGGGAGAAAAAGCTTCTTGTGGTATTGCTTGCCTACCCGGAAAAATTTTGGAAGATCACAAATTATTATTACAATTCAAGAAAATCCATGATACCACAGAAAAATATGGAGAAGCTGGAAATGTTGCTTATCCAGCAGACTCCTAAAAAAGAGTTTTTACAGAAGCTTTGTCATTTTTAAAATTATATGGTATAATATATCGGAAGATAAAAAAGAAGGAGACAACACGATGGATGGCAGAAACAAAAATCGGAAACATTCGTATGCGGGCGGACCGCCCAAAGGGGCGGTTCTGCTTGTCATGGTTTTGGCAGCGGTCATCATCCTTGCGATCGCTGCTTTTCGCGTTGCTGCGGACAGTAGAAAGCCCGCCTCCTCCCCGGGGAAAAAGCCCACACCGGCACCGACTTATGCGGCCTCGTCCGGGGAAACCAAAAAGGATATCGGGATCTTAGAGTATACGGACACGGAGACAAAAACCCTGCAAATCTATGGGGTGGGTGAGGAAAAGACTCTGTGGCTGACCTACACCAGTGCAACAGATATTACTGATAAATATGGGCAGGCAATTGTGGCAGGACAGTTAATACGGGGAGATATTCTTGAAATTGAGTATGAGGCAAGCGGGGGAATCGCGCGCTCGGTTGCGATCGCGAAGGAGGTTTGGGAACATCCCTATCAGACGGGACTTGTGGTCAGCACAAAGAGGGAGATGCTGACCGTGGGCAATAGAAATTTTATCTATTCGGATGCCCTACATATTTATAACAACTCAGAAATGGTGGAATTGTCCAGTCTTTTAGAGCAGGACAGCATTACACTTAAAGGGATCGGCAGTGAAGTATATGTGATTGTGGTGGAGCGCGGGCATGGATATCTGACCCTAAAGGAGGGGCAGGACTATGTCGGCGGAAGTATTCTGGTCAACAATCAATATATCTCGCAGATTACGGAGGAAATGAAACTGACCCTAAAGGAGGGGACATTTGAGGTAACAGTGGAAAATGATGATCTAAAGGCAACCCTTGAGACAACAATTGCCAGGGATCAGACCACCGTGCTTGATCTGACCGAATACGTCCGTGTGCCGGATCCAATCGGAAGAGTTACATTCCGAATTCAGCCGATCGGCGCGCTTTTATTTATCAACAATGAAAATACCTTCTACGGACAACCCGTTGAGCTTCCTTATGGAATTTATACTATTCAGGTAGAATCCGGGGGATATATTTCGTATGAGGGGGTTTTAAAAGTGGAGAGTGCCGCGTCGGAACTGGCGGTTTCCTTGCCGGAAGCACCGGTGGAAGAGGAGCCTGGAGTGACTACTGAACCAAATGGTGGGCAGAGTGAGGAAAATCCATCCGGAAACGGGCAGGAGAACAATTCATCTAGCGGACAGGGCGGAAGTAGTTTAACTGGCGACGGCAGCAGTTCAAATGAGGGCAGTACATCTTCGGGGAATTCCTCGGACAATAGTTCAGAAAATATCACAAACGATGATGGTTCCTATCGCACGGACGACGACCATAATATTATTATCTACTCGGACGATGAAGTTGAAATTTATCTGGACGGTGATTATATGGGAGTGATAGAGGAAGGTAAGGCGGAATTTGAGAAATTTATCGGGACATTTGAACTTGAATTGGTGTGCGGCGAGGAGAAAAAATCCTATGTGATCCAGGTGGACGACGACGGTGAAGACTTTATTTTCCGGCGATATTTTGATGAGTAGCATAGGGGAAAATAAAATTGGAATAATATTTCCTAAAGAATGGAGAAAAAAATGGGATATCAATATTTGCTTTTTGATTTGGATGGGACATTGACCGATCCAAAGGAGGGAATTACCAAATGTTTCCAGTACGCACTAAAGGATTTCGGAATTGATGAGCCAGATATCAACCAGCTTACCTGGATGATTGGACCGCCGCTAATCGAAAGTTTTATGGAGGGCTATGGGTTTACGAAGGAAGAGGCGGAGCGGGGGATAAAAAAATACCGGGAGCGTTATACCACTGTCGGATGGGCGGAAAATAAGGAGTATCCAGGAATTGCACAGACACTTTTTAAATTGAGGGAAGCGGGGTTTGTGCTGGCGACCGCGACCTCAAAGCCAATGGATATGGCAAAAAAAATATTGAAACATTTTGATCTGGCGCAATACTTTGAGGTGATTGGCGGAGCCTCTCTTGATCTGTCCCGCTGTCAGAAATCAAGTGTGATTGAATATACATTGGACTGCTTAAATGTACATGGGACGGAGCAGGTTCTAATGATTGGCGACCGCAAATACGATGCACTTGGCGCGAAAGAATTCGGGATGGACTGTCTTGGTGTTCTGTACGGGTACGGGAGCGGGGAAGAACTCTTACAGGCGGGGGTGGTAGGCTTAGTTAAGGACGCGGAGGAATTATATACCTGGTGTATGGCACATCAGCAGTAGAACCCTAGAAATTTTTAAGCAAAATTTAATGTTTTTTTGTCCGTATTTAAAGAAGTACATGGTATAATGTCGTCAGACATTATACCTGCGCTGATTCGCATTCGACCAAAGGGAGAATAATTTCTTCTTCGAATCATGCGCATTTCCCGGAGGTCGCGCCGCCGTCGGGAATTTTCTAATTTGGCGGCGCAGAAATGAGGAGCTTATGGTAGATGGAGGACAGTATGGAAACTGGAGGAGGAATTCTAACAATGTGGATGCGGGGAAGATGTTTAAGATCGGTGGTCTCATCGCACTGATTCTTCTTGTACTTATTGTGGGAAGCAAAGCATTTTACACGATTGGTGAGCAGGAACAGGCGGTGATTACTACATTTGGAACACCATCCTGTGTGAGTGAACCGGGGCTGCATTTTAAGATTCCGTTTATCCAGAAAGTAACCATGGTGGATACAACAATTAAGGGATTTACTGTCGGCTATGATATTGAAACGAATGTGACCGTTCCGGACGAAGCATTAATGATCACCTCTGATTTTAATTTTGTCGATGTAGATTTTTATGTGGAATATAAAGTGAGCAATCCGATCAAAGCGTTGTATGCCTCGGAAAAGCCCGTGGTGATTTTAAAAAATATTGCGCAGAGTCATATTCGCTCGACCATCAGTGCCTACGATGTGGACAGTGTGATCACAAGCGGGAAAAATGAGATTCAGGCAGTGATCCGGGAAAAAATTGTGGCGGAACTTGAGGAGCGCGATATTGGCTTGCAGTTAATCAATATCACCATCCAGGATGCGGAGCCGCCGACTGACGCGGTACTTGAGGCATTTAAAGCAGTTGAGACCGCAAAGCAGGAGAAGGAGACCGTGATCAACAATGCGAACAAGTACCGCAATGAGGCACTTCCGGCAGCGGAGGCGGACGTGGATCAGATCGCTAAGGAAGCGGATGCAAAAAAGCAGGCGCGCATCAATGAGGCGGAAGGTCAGGTAGCACGCTTTAATGCAATGTATGAGGAATATGTAAAAAATCCGCTGATCACGAAGCAGAGAATGTTTTTTGAGACGATGGAGGAAGTACTGCCGGAGATGAAAGTGATTATCGGCGGTTCACAGACAGATATGCAGACTGTGCTTCCATTGGATTCCTTTATTAAGCCGGCAGAAGGGGAAGAGAATACCACACCGACCGCGCCGATTGAACCAAAAGATCAAGCGGCGGACGAGTAATTTGAATCTTTGTAAGAGAAAAAGAGGAGGAAAAAAATGGGAGATTCAACCTATTCCTACAGTTATGTAGAGAAAAAGAACGAGGACAACAATTCTAATCATTCCGGTGGGCAGGGAAAGCCAAAGCGCGTAAAGAAATCCCACCCGGTGCGCAATACTCTGCTTATTGTTTTTGTTCTTTTGCTGTTGGCCATCTGTGATATGGCGTGTGTGGTGACGGAGGAGGACGAGTACACATTAATTAAGCGTTTTGGCAAGGTGGAGCGCGTGGTTTCGACTTCCGGGCTTAGCTTTAAAATTCCGTTTTTAGAAACAGAGATAAAACTGGATCGGGAAGTGCTGCTCTATGATTTAAAGGAGTCAGATGTGATTACGCTCGACAAGAAAACTATGGTTGCGGACAGTTATATACTATGGCAAATTGTTGATCCAAGGCTCTATGTACAGACATTAAATTCGCGCAGCGAGGCAGAGAGCCGTTTAAATACAATAGTGTATAACTCGTTAAAAAATGTGATCAGCAGTATGAATCAGTTCGATGTGATTAGCGGGCGTGGTGGTGTGCTGGATGCCGCGATTATGGAAAATATTGGGGATGGGCTTTCCCGCTATGGGATCGCGCTGGTCAGTGTGCAAACTAAGCATCTTGATCTGCCAGATGACAATAAAAATGCGGTTTACGATCGCATGATCTCAGAGCGCAACAATATTGCGGCGACATTTACCGCGCAGGGTGCTTCCGAGGCAAAAAAGATCCGCAATCAGACAGACAATGAGATCGCGATCAAACTCTCGCAGGCGGCGGCAGAAGCAGAGAAGACCATTGCTGCCGGGGAAGCGGAGTATATGCGGATTCTTGCGAGTGCCTATGCGGACGAGAAACGCAGCGATTTCTATACCTTTGTGCGCGCGCTTGACGCGGCGAAAATTATGATGCAGGGGAAGGATAAGACCTTGATTTTAGCACCGGATTCGCCGATCGCGCAGATTTTTGGCACAATTGAGTAGTTTCTGGCAGTAAAATTGTGGATGGAAAAGGAGTGAAACGATGCCACAATATGAGGGGAAACACATAAAAGTAAAAATTCTTGGGCTATGTATGGCATTTGTTTTTATGGCAGCCTGTAATAAGGAGGAGCCAAAGAAAGATCCGCTTCCTAGCAATATTCTGCAAATTTCAGAAAAACCAGAGCCAACCGACAGTACTGTAGATTCGGGCTCCTCCGGTGAAAATATACAGGATAAGGAGGAAATTTCCGATTCTGTTCCCTATAAAACCGCCGCGGAGATTCTTGATTATTTTCGGGAGAAGACAATTTCCTATGCGGGGGAAATGCTTGCGGGGGATTTCTCAGTATGCGATGAATTTTCCGGCGAGATAAAGGAAATACTCTCGGAACGGGAGATGAAATCGGCATGGAAACAGGCGGTACAAGGACTTGGAGATCCAGTTTCTGACGAGAGGATCGCGGAGTCCTCTTTCCTAAATTTTTCGGTATCGGGGGATACTGAGGGAAGCATTGAAGATTTTGGCGGATATGTGGTAACAAATGTACAGATTCCCTATCAGACAAAGATTGTAATTCTCTCCGTTACCTATGATTCAGCGGGCGCGGTTGCCGGGATCTATCTGACCTATACGCTGCCAGAAACCGCCCCGGAAGAAACCGAGGAGTACAAGGAATATGAGGTGAGTATCGGGGAGAAAAATTATCCGTTAAGCGGGCTTCTTACCCTGCCAAATGGGATCGAGAATCCTCCGGTGGTATTGCTTGTTCATGGTTCAGGACAGAGCGATAAGAATGAGACAATCGGCGCGGCGGGAAACACACCGTTTGCGGATATTGCACAGGCATTAGCAAAAAAGGGAATTGCTTCGCTGCGCTACAATAAGCGTTATTATCAGTATCCGGAATTAGCAGCGGACAATATCACCATACAGGATGAAGTGCTTGACGATGTGGCGGCGGCAATTAAGTTTTTGGAAGAGCAAGAGATCGATAAAAGTCGGATCTATGTGTTGGGGCATAGTCTTGGCGGTATGCTCGCGCCATATATTGCAGAGAAAAATCCGAAAATTGCAGGGATGATCTCCTTAGCTGGCTCGCCGAGGGGGCTCTGGGAAATTGTGTATGATCAGAATATCGCGGCAATTGAGATGGCAAAGCTTGGCGAGGCGGAGGAACAAAACTTGAGGCAAATGCTGCAAGAAGAATATGAAAAAGTGCTTTCGCTGGTGGCTGATGTTCGGGGAGGAGCGGCGGACATAGATAAGGAAAGACTTTCTGAGGCACTTTTCGGTGTGTCCGGATATTACTGGGCTTCGCTGGCAGAAATTGATTCTGCAAACGCAGCTAAAGACCTTGAGATCCCAATCTTAATTTTGCAGGGGGACGCGGATTTTCAGGTATACCCGGACAGGGATTACGCGGCATGGCAGGTGCTTTTGGAGGGCAAATCAAATGTCACATTCAAGCTTTTTGAGGGTCTAAACCATCTGTTTATGTTATCCGACGGCACGATGAATGTTACGGAGTACGACACAAAAGCACAGGTAGCACCGGAAGTAATCGATACCATTGCAGCATGGATGGACGGGGAAGAGGAAGAACCGTAGAAGAGGGATTGCCATAGAAAGCGGGAGGACGCACCTGCCTTCTATGGCTGTTTTTATGCACATGGATGCGGAGAGGAATTATGCAGCTAAATAAAAGATCAATTTTTTCCATAAAAATTTAAAAAAATTTGTGCAAAATAACAATTGCAATTTAGAAAATTCAGTGTTATAGTAGATATAGAACAAGTAAGATAAAACAAGAAAAGAGCAGCAGTGCAGAGTTGGCGCGAGCTGTTAGAATAGGAGGGATTGTATGAATATAAATAAATTTACTCAAAAATCCATACAGGCAGTTCAGGACTGCGAGAAACTCGCCTATGATTACGGGCATCAGGAGATTGCGCAGGAGCATTTGCTCCACTGTTTGTTAAGCGATGCCGACGGATTGATCCCAAAGCTGTTTGCGAAGATGGAGATCGATGTGGATGTATTCTTGGCGCAGGTGGTGGGACTGTTAAAGAAGCGACCCAAGGTGCAGGGCGGTCAGGTTTATATCAGCAATGACTTAAATAAAGTACTGATCTATGCGGAGAACGAGGCAAAGGCGATGGGCGACGAGTATGTTTCCGTCGAGCATATTTTTCTGAGCCTGTTAAAGAATCAGAGCCGCGAAGTAAAGGAACTTTTCAAGGATTTTCGCATTGACAGGGAGCGTTTCTTAGCAGCGTTGGCCACTGTGCGCGGAAATCAGAAGGTGGTGAGCGACAACCCAGAAGCAACTTATGACACACTGGAAAAATATGCCGTTGATTTGGTAGAGCGGGCGCGCGCGCAAAAGCTTGACCCGGTGATTGGCAGGGATGCCGAGATCCGCAATGTGATCCGCATTCTGTCGAGAAAGACCAAGAATAATCCGGTGCTTATCGGCGAGCCGGGCGTGGGAAAAACCGCCGTAGTGGAGGGCTTAGCACAGCGAATTGTGCGCGGTGACGTGCCGGAAGCCCTGAAGGAGAAGAAACTTTACGCGCTGGATATGGGTGCTTTAGTTGCCGGTGCAAAATATCGCGGGGAATTTGAGGAGCGTTTAAAAGCGGTGCTTGAGGAAGTCAAAAAGAGCGATGGGCAGATTATTCTTTTTATTGATGAATTGCACACCATTGTGGGCGCGGGAAAGACCGAGGGCGCGATGGATGCCGGAAATATGTTAAAGCCGATGTTGGCGCGCGGTGAGCTGCACTGTATCGGTGCGACGACCTTAAATGAGTACCGGATGTATATTGAGAAGGATGCCGC
The DNA here is from genome assembly GCA_910577165.1 of uncultured Lachnospiraceae bacterium. GTDB lineage: Bacteria > Bacillota > Clostridia > Lachnospirales > Lachnospiraceae > RGIG4057. The sequence continues at coordinate 24,732 of CAJTLX010000033.1, read as the reverse complement.
GCTTGAGCGCAGGTTCCAGCCGGTGATGGTTGACGAGCCGACCGTGGAGGATACCATCTCGATCCTGCGCGGATTAAAGGAGCGTTACGAGGTATTTCACGGCGTAAAGATCAATGACAGCGCGCTTGTTTCTGCGGCGACGCTCTCAAACCGCTATATCAGCGATCGTTTCCTGCCCGACAAGGCAATCGATCTGGTGGATGAGGCGTGCGCGCTGATCAAGACGGAGCTCGACTCGATGCCGACAGAACTTGATGATACCAGACGGCGCATTATGCAGATGGAGATTGAGGAGGCGGCACTAAAAAGGGAAGATGACCGGTTAAGTCGTGAGCGTTTGGAAGCGTTGAGTAAAGATCTTGCAGAATTGCGCGAGGAATTTGCGAATCAAAAGGCAAGATGGGACAATGAGAAGGCTTCCGTTGAAAAGGTGCGTGTGCTGCGCGAAGAATTGGAAACCGTGAACAATGAGATCCAGATTGCAGAGCGCGAGTACGATTTAAACCGGGCAGCGGAGTTAAAATACGGCAGACTTCCAGCAATCAAAAAGCAGCTTGAGGAGGAGGAAGACCGCGTAAGACAGGAGGGACATACGCTTGTACACGAGAGCGTTTCCGAGGAGGAGATCGCCCGCATTGTCTCGCGCTGGACGGGGATTCCGGTGGCAAAATTAACGGAGAGTGAGCGAAATAAGACGCTTCATCTTGATGATGAGCTGCACCGGCGCGTGATTGGTCAGGAGGACGGCGTAAGCCGTGTGGCGGACGCGATTCTGCGCTCAAAGGCGGGCATTAAAGATCCGAGTAAGCCGATTGGTTCCTTCTTATTCCTAGGACCAACTGGTGTGGGAAAGACCGAGTTAGCCAAGGCACTTGCTGCTGCCTTATTTGATAACGAGGCGAATATGGTGCGTATTGATATGAGCGAGTATATGGAGAAGTACTCGGTATCCCGCCTTATTGGCGCGCCGCCAGGATATGTTGGCTACGAGGAGGGCGGGCAGCTTACCGAGGCTGTGCGCAGAAAGCCGTACTCCGTCGTGCTGTTTGACGAGATAGAGAAGGCGCATCCGGATGTGTTCAATGTGCTGTTGCAGGTGCTTGACGACGGCAGGATCACGGACTCGCAGGGGCGCACGGTCGATTTTAAAAATACAATCCTGATTATGACTTCCAATATTGGCTCCTCGTATCTATTAGAGGGGATCACGCCGGAAGGGGAGATCTCAGAAAACTGTGCAAAGGCGGTAATGGAGGAATTAAGGACACATTTCCGTCCAGAATTTTTAAACCGTTTAGACGAGACGATCCTCTTTAAACCGCTGACTTCTGAAAATATTGGTGATATCTTAGATCTGATGATCGGGGAGTTAAATCATAGACTTTCCGACAAGGAGATCTCGGTGGAACTGACAAAAGCGGCGAAGGAACTGATTATCAAGAACGCCTATGATCCGGTTTACGGAGCGCGCCCGCTGCGCCGTTATCTGCAAAAGAATGTGGAAACGCTCTCGGCAAGACTGATTCTTTCCGACAAGGTTGGAAGCGGGGATACTATTGTAATTGATGCGGCAGATAATGAACTGTCCGCATATGTTAGGGTGGATGCAGAATCAGAGTAGACGAAAAGAGGAAGGGTCTGTGCAGTAATTTACTGCGCAGACCCTTCAAACATATTTTCGACATATTGTCTCATCTCATTTTTTGAGGTAATATGTCTGGCTCCTTCCACAATAGAAACGCGCTTTTCTTCGGGAAGCCTGGCAAACTGCGTCATAATCTCCGAATGTCTTGCCAGCTCAAATGCGAATCCTACAGGAAGTTCCACATTATCGATCATAACTACTCCGTTTCTGCACTGGTTTTATCTTATTTAAACCCCCGCAGTTTTCTAATCGGTCAGCGCGTGGATGCGGGATGGATTTAGTATGTAGGGAAAACGCGATTTTTATACGACTCATCCCATTCCTTTGTTGCGCATACGGTACAGTTCCTTAAATTCGCTCGGCGTGCATTTTTTGAACGCCTTAAATACGCGGTTAAACGTGGAAATGCTGGAAAACCCAGATTGCAGTGCGATCTCCGTGATCGGTAAGGACGGGTCAAGCAAAAGATTTTCGGCCGCTTTAATCCGGCGCAGATTCAAATAATCGTAAAACGAAGTATCCGTAAACTGCTTAAATAATCTGGAAAAATGAAATTTTGAAAATCCTGCGATATCCGCCACATCTTCTAAGGAGATATCTTCTGTATAATTATTATCAATAAACTCAAAAATCTTGTTGAATTTTTCAATATATTCTTTCTGTTTGTTGGTGCGCACATCCGGAAAAAGTCCGCCGGAATCAATATGGTTGCGCCCAATCAACACAAACATCTGAATGATCATTGAGTAGATGGTCGCCTCCCAGAGCGTGTTGCTCTCGCGATATTCCTTTGCGATCTTTAGAAGAAGTTCTTTTTCTTCCCCGTAAATATCCGGGCAGAGTTCCTTTGTGATCAGGCGCGGCTGTGTAATCACCGGGAGAATACTCGAAAACCCCTTTAAATTGCTTACCAGCGTAAAATCGAACAGAAAGATAATCCGCTTCCCGGTAGGCGGCGCGTAGAGTTCATGCAGTTCACCCGGCGGGATAATCAAAATATCGCCCTCCTTCAGCGAGTACTGTGTCTTGTTCATTGTTACAGAGTAAGTGTTCTCTAACGGCATAATAATTTCCGTAGCGGAATGCCAGTGGATGGGGTAGTCCTCATACTCGCGATTGATATGCAGAAGGATGGAGGAATTATTTGTAAAATTGACTTTTTCAAAAACGCCATTTAATTCGGGCTGCATAGTTTTTTCTCCTTCCGGAAAAGTAAAATGATAAGGCAAATATTGCGATAAAAAATAAAGTACAATATATGCTTGAAATCAAATAAAATCTTACAGTTTCTGTAAAAATCGTCAGAAATTGAAGAGATGTTTCTTCTATTGTAATATAAAATCATGAAAAAGTAAAGAGTTAAGGGAAAGAAAAACAAAAAAATAATGGGGATATGAGCAATATTTGGCAGATATCACCGGAAAAATAGCAAGAAATAACCGATTTTGAATTTTGTTTCTTTTTTGCGACCAATAAAGAAACTGTATTGTGTGAGTGCGTGTAAGGAGATTGTTGACTTTATATTGAAAATAGTGTAAAATTGGAAAGAAAAAAGGAGATTATTCATGGGAAGAGATGAAAATATAGCCGTGTTTGAAAATACGGAAAATTTATGCAAAACAAATCCAAAATTAAATGCATCTATAAAAAAATCGGTGGAGAACCAGAAGATTTTTCCGGGGACTCTCTCCTTGTCCGGTATCAATCTTTCGCGATATGACTCTATGGCGACGGTTAAGGTTTCGGCAAAGCGCAGCTTTGAGGCGGCTTCCCTTTACCGGGGATTAAAGATTGCAGTCCATAATTTTGCTTCCGCCTCCAATCCGGGAGGAGGCGTAGTGCGCGGGGCAAATGCACAGGAAGAATGCCTTTGCCGCTGTTCAGGATTATATTTTTGCCTGAATACTTCCGCGATGTGGGAGGGGTTTTATACTCCTCATCGAAAGGCAAAAGATCCACTGCACAACGACGATATAATTTATACGCCGGGGATTACGGTATTTAAGGCGGACACGGCAAAGCCAGAGCTTATGCCGGAGTCGGACTGGTACAATGTGGATGTGATCACCTGTGCCGCGCCAAATTTAAGAGCGAATCCAGGCAATTCATATAATTCCGGGGATGGGGATAGGGCAGCGGTATTAAGCGACGCTAAATTATTACAGCTCCATGAAAAACGTCTGCGTAGAATTCTTGACGTGGCGGCACTCAACGAAGAAGAAGTTGTAATTTTAGGTGCATTTGGATGTGGTGCTTTTTTAAATGATCCAAAGGTCGTTGCGCAGGCAGCAAAAAATGTGCTTGCGGATTATCTCTACGCCTTTAAAGTGATTGAGTACGCCATCTATTGCAGTCCAAGGGATGATAAAAATTTTAAGATTTTTAAGCAGGTATTGCAATGTTTAATGGATTAAGAGAGGATGATGGATTGAATAATATATTTGATGTAATTTCGGACAATTATTTTAATCTTTTGGCAAGCAATAGCAATTACCGGACAAATTCTTTCCTGCTCCAGTTTATCTATCAGCAGTATGATAATGAGATTTCCTACCGGATAAAGAGAACGGTACTGCGGGATGAATTAGCGTATTTTATCTCAGAAAACAGCAAAGAATTGATTGTGGAAAGTGAGGCGGTCGCGAAAACTTATCAGGATATTGCAAGCGATTATCTCCGAAAATTTGCGAGCAAAGAAGTGGGATGGTTGGAGGAAGAATTTGATGATTCGACTTTTGAAAAATATGTGGTGATCACCGAGCAGGGAGTGATGTTGGCGGAATTATTAAACCGTTTGGGACAGTCAGAAAAGGAAGAATTTTCCAGTTACGTCTACAATATCTATAATACACTAGTAAGCCGGGAACAGTGGAGTGAAAATCCATATGTCGGGGCATTAAAAAACGTCTATAAAAATGCGAAATCCCTGTCAAAATCCTTAAAAAGAATGTCCACTTATATTCGAAAAACCATTGAGAAGCTGATGCAGGAAGTTTCCTATGCAAGCTTAACCGAGAATATTATTGCCTATTGTGACGGCGAATTTATCAAAGAGTATACAAGACTGACAAAACCCCAGAATAATATTCATATTTACAGAGGAAAAATCATTGATATGCTGGAGGAAATGCAAAATGATCTTGAGATCTATAAGCAGATCGCCGCCGGGTGCATGAGGGAAGAAGAGTTGGGGGAGTGGGACGCGCAGGAAAAGATTGATTCCATGTTTGACTCGATAAAAAAGTTTTTAAGAGATGATTATCTGCGCATTATTGCGGATATAAAACATAAATTAAATCTCTATATTACAATGGCACTTGGGCGATTTAGATATCTAAAAGATCATGAGGTGGATATGCGGGACAAGGTGGAAAAGACCTTAAAATACATATTGGAAAAAATGGATGATCTGGGAATGAAGGAGGAACTTCCGGAACAGATGAGCGAGCTGGTGCGAATTAACCAGAATAAATATATTGATGTGCAGTCGATAAGACAGCCAAGAAATAGGTCCCAGGTGCGAAAACAATTTGTTGCTGAAACGGAGGCTCTCACCACAGAAGATGTGGACGATCTGAAAAAGATCTATGAGAGGGAGGCAAGAAATCCGTATTCCAAAAAGATAACAAAACAATATTTAAAAACATTGATGGGGGAGAAGAAAGTATTAAAAAGCGATGAATTGCCGTTAAACTCCAAGGAAGATTTATTGCTCGCTCTCTCAGCGGTTGCCTACGCAAAAGAAAATGGTTTTTTTGTGGAGCAGGAAGACGGGTATTTTGAGATGGGAAATATGATCTTGAAATCATTTGGAATATATGAGGTATAAAAATGAATATCGTGGAAGTCTGGGATAATTTTACCACATCGGATAAGCAGATGTTTCAAAATTGCTGCAGAAAATTGTTGAAAAGAACGTTTCTTGTGCGGGACAAACTAGAGGATCGAAAACATTATTTTTTTGTTGCCAGCCGAATAGAAGTTTTTTTGGACTATTTTTCCTATATGGGATTTGAAGTAAGGTGTGACAAGGATACGGGGGTAATTATGTTGGATAATTCTCCTGCAATTGGGGATAAGGAGAAACTACAGTCAAACCGGTATCGCTTTACCAAGGAGGAAACTATTGTATTGTGCTGTCTGTGGCTTATCTATCTGGCAAAAATAAAAGAGGGAATATCAGCGATCGTGGTGATTGGTGTTTCCGACCTGGTCTATGAGCTGGAAAAATATAATGCGAGGGATATGATTAACAAGACGGGGTTAGATAATATTTTTAAGGTGTTTCGAAATTATAGTTTGCTTGATATTGACGGAAAGATTGGCGAGATTGATTGTAAACTTATCTTGTACCCCTCATTGCAATTTGTATTGGATACAAGCGAATTTGAACGGTTTGTAGAGGAAGTTGTAGAGATTGTCCTGGCAGGAAAAGATAGTATTGATGGGGATTTGGAGGAACAAAACGATGATGAACGATAATGGCAGAAAGAGTGCGACAAAGCTTTTATTGGTCAATTGGTCGAGATTTTCCCATATTTGCATTTCGTTAGAGGGATCCACTCTGTTTACCGGGGTGAATGGAAGCGGAAAATCCACAGTGTTAGACGCAATGACCTATATGTTAACCGGAAATACTCAGTTTAATAAAGCTGCACTGGACAGGGATCGAAATGTAATTTCCTATGTGCGCGGGGATACAAAGAGCGAGGGAAAAAACCGGTTTATCAGAGAGGGAGAAGTAATCTGTTATATTGCGATGGAATTTTGGTCGCCGGTGGAAAAGCAATACCTGGTGACCGGGGTCTGCATCGAGTATGTAAATGAGACAAGCAATACCAAGAAATGGTTTGTTTTTAAGGATACTAGGATGGAGGATTGTGTATTTTACACGGAGGAAGAGAAAAAAATCACGGTATATCCGCGCTATCGTTTGATGGTAAAAGGAAAGAAGATACCCGCGGGCGAATTTATGAATCGGGACAGGGGAACGGAACAGGTATTAAGAGCTCTGGGGCTGCGCTGCGGCGTGGATAAATACCGGGCAAAGCTCATAAAGATGATGGCGTTTAACCCGGAGAATAATATTGATAAATTTATTCAGGAATGTGTGCTGGATGAGCATTTGGTTCGGTCGATGGAGGATATCAGGGAGCATAGAAAACATTATGATGATGCGAAGATGATATATGAAGAATTATCGAGCGGAAAGCGACAACTAGAGATTGTACAGCAAAAGATCGCAGATTATGAAGGGGCGGAACGCAGATATGAAATCCGGAGAATTCTTTTATTGTATCAGGAGATGAAATCCTATCAGGAAAATTTGGAGGAACTGCAATATAAGATCAAGGTAAATAAAGCTAAAATTTCCCAGTTAAAAAATCAGCTGGAAGAACAGAGGGAAAAAAGGGATAAAGCCCTTGAGAGAAAGGTGGATGCACAGAGAAATCATCTGCTCTCGGATGCGGATAAAGTGATGAGATCGATAGAGGAAAATATAAGATCGATGGAGAAGGAAAGAGAAAAATACGAGAATGATTTCCGGGAGTTACAAATACTTGAAGAAAATATAGGCGGGATATTTAATTGGTTTAATGCTGTGGAAAATTTTAATGAGAAGGAGATTGCGATTCTTTTAAACCTTTCCGCTACCGCTTTCGCGGTCGATGAAAAAATAAATCTCTTTATCAGATTTAAGAATCTTGTAAATACCAGGAAAAATGAAGTCCAGGAAGAGCGGGTGCGCAAAAGCGACAGAATAAGACAGGTGCGGATGGAGAGGGAGGAACTTCAGGAAAAGATAAACAGATTGGAATCGGATGTACTGTCATTTGACCGAAAATATGAAGAAGCGAAAAAAACAATTAAAAGAGAACTGGAAAAGTTAAATATTCAGACAGAAGTAAGATTATTTGCGGAATTAGTCAAGAGTGTTGATCGCAAGTGGCAGCCAGCGATCGAGACCTTTTTGGGGAAAAGACGATTTGATCTTGTCGTGGATGGGAAATATTGTGGGAAGGTAATGGAGATTGCACATAGACTTCAGCTAAGGGATATTAAAGTGATTATTACTGACCAGCTGCCGCAGGTTGCAATTGTAGAAAATTCTGCGGCATCAATGTTGGAAATCCCAAATGAATATGGCAGAAGATATGCAAATTATATTCTTAATGGAATCCACCTATGTGAGGATATGGAGGAACTGCATCGATACCCGAAGGGCGGGTTAATGAAGGATGGAACCCTGGCAAGAAGCTTTACCATGGGATGCATGAGTATGGGAAGAACGCAGTTTTATATGGGAAAAGAGGCGATAAACCAGCAATTGCAGTATGCAAAAGAGGATATGGACAGGCTCTGTAAGGAGGAAGAGCAATTAGCTGCGCAGTTAGAAATTCTTAATCGGCAGATCTGCGATATTGAGCGGGTAAACTGGGATGAAGATAATTACATATTTGATGTGCAGGCGCGGAAGGAAAAAAAGGAGGAGGAGATTAGAAATAAGAGGGAGAAAGCAAAAAATCTTAAAAATACACCGGGGTTTTCTGCGGCTTTGCAGGAGAAGGAAAATGCGGATAAAGAGTATGAGAATGCCGATCGCGAATATGTGAAGGTAAGCAAAGAGATCGGATTATGTGAAGAAAACATGGAGAGTTTTGCATTAAAATATCAAAGTGGTGAGCGGGAGATTGAGAGAACAAAAAAGGAGTATGAAGAGGCGATTTTCTCCCGGTTGGAACTTAGGGGGGAAGTTACAGAAATGTATGACAGACTTCGGGCAAAAAGTGGGAATGTGCGGGTGATCACGCCGAAGTCCGTGGAAAATTTCAGGGCAGAAAAAGAGAATGCGGTGAGGAAACTGGAGGAGGAACAGCGCAGATACTGGCATATTATCGGGCAGGGGGATGAAAAGTACGGTGTTGGATATATCTCGCGTTTCAGAGAACAATACCGGGATATCGCAAATGTGAAAATTGAGGAGGCAAAGAAAAAATTAGAGGAGCAGCAGCAAATTTTAGAGAATGCATTTATGGTGGATTTTGTTGCGGAGATGAATGAGGCGATTCGGGAGGCAAGAGAGGAGATCGACGAACTTAACCGGGAATTAAAGAATATTCCTTTTGGAAAGGACACCTATCAGTTTATGATGGTGGAAAGACCGGATAGAATGGTATTTTTTGAATTATGTAAAAATTTGGAAAACTATATGAATTCCATGGAATTATACAGGGGAATTAATTTAAATGATGAGGAGATGGAATATAATATCCGGCGGCTGATGGACACAATTTTGGAGGAGGAAAACGAGGAGGAGTATACGGATTACCGGAAATATTTTAAATATGATATGAAGATCCGGTCAAGACAGGACGGCGATGAAACCACCGCGGATTTATCTAAAAAGCAGGGTTCGGCAAGCAATGGGGAAAAGCAGACACCATATTTTATTATTTTGGCGGCGAGTTTATTGCAGTGCTATCCAAAAAATAGCTGCTGTGCCAGATTAGCGTTTATCGATGAGGCATTCTCCGCCCTTTCCAGGGAGAGAATCGAGCAGATGGTGAAATTTTTTGAGGATAACCGCTTCCAGGTGATTTATGCCGCGCCGCCGGAAAAGATTGATAGTATTGGTTCCTATATCAATTCAACGGTAAGCTTATGTATGAAGGGAAAATATACCTGGGCGGTGGAAGGGATGGTAAAGCCAAGGGAATTTGCCGCGCTTTCCTCTTAAAATTTCTTGGGTGAATCCCTTGGGACTGGAATATTACGGTATCCGCAAAGTCAAATTACTTTGTTAATTTATGGAAAGGAAAGATCTATGGATTTTTACCAGTTATTAAATTCTACAGAATACGATTTTCTTAGGACGGAACCACGCTTAAAGAATCTTATTCTGCTGGGGCTTGGCGGCAGTTATGCTTATGGAACAAACAATGAAAATAGCGATATTGATTTTCGCGGGATCACTCTAAATTTGCCCTCGGATCTAATTGGTTTGACGGAATTTGAGCAGTATGAGGACAAAAACACGGACACCGTAATTTATTCCTTCAACAAAATAATAAAACTTCTTTTAAATTGCAACCCAAATACAATTGAGATTCTTGGGCTGGACGAAGATCAGTATTTTATCAAAACTCCGATCGGGCAGGAAATTTTGGATAACCGAAACTTATTTCTATCAAAACTTGCGGCGCGATCGTTTGGGGGGTATGCGGATGCACAGCTTCGCCGCTTACAGAATGCGGTTGCAAGGGATCATATGCCACAGCCGGAGCGGGAGAAGCATATCTACCGTTCCGTGCAGCACGCAATGGAGGATTTTAAACAAAAAAACAAAAGGATTGCGGCGGGGAAGGCAAAAATTTATATCGCGCCCTCCGATCGCCCTGAGCTGATGACGGAGATTTTTCTTGATGTGGAATATAAGCATCTTCCGCTAAGGGATTATGAAAATATGCTTGGCACAATGAACAGCGTGATCAGGGATTACGACCGAATTGGCAAGCGCAACAAAAAGAAGGACGACAATCATTTAAACAAACATGCGATGCATCTGATCCGCCTGTTTATGATGGCGGTTGATATTTTAGAAAAAGGGGAGATAAAGACGCACCGGACAGCGGAACATGATCTGCTTCAGGCGATAAGGCGCGGGGATTTTCAGCAGGAAGATAAAAATTTTTCCCCGGAGTTTTATAAAATTTTATCGGATTATGAAAAACGCTTAGAGAGGGCGGTGCAAAATACGAAACTTCCGGATCAGCCGGATATGGAGGCGGTCGCAAGATTTGTTGAGCGTGTGAATAAGAGGGTGGTGATGGGGGAGGTTTGAAAAATTTTTAAAAACTTTGAATGGATTCTTCGGAGTCATTCGTATTATAGGTGAAGTCCATTAACGGCTACCAAAAATAATGGAGGATCTATAATGAAAAAGGTATTTGCTGGTTTACTTGCGGCGGCGATGGTGTTTTCTGCTGGGACGACAATGGTCAGTGCGGCGGGGCGTGGGATAAAAAGAAACTACATTGATGCGGACGGTGACGGGGTCTGTGACAGCTGTGGAATCTGTGGTTATATTGATGATATAATTTAAAAAAAGTGTACAGACAGAGACTGCACAGAAAGAGATAATCATAATGCCAAAAAAATTGGAAATATCCCGTTTTGATACCATAATTCACCATCCAATCTCATACGCGGTTTTTCTTGTTTTATTCTGCCAGGTCTTAATGACTTTTCCGCTGTTTATACAGATCACCGTCCCCGCCATATCTGCGATATTGGCATTGTGTGTTACCATAATAACTGTAAAGTTTAATTCTTTTTGCAGCTTGGAAATATAGTCGAGTACCTGCCGCCCGATGGTCTCGTCAAGCGCGCCAGCAGGCTCATCAAGAAATAAAACTTCGGGCTTTTTGGCAAGTGCGCGGGCGATCGCTGCGCGCTGCTGTTCCCCGCCGGAAAGTTCGTGCGGGTAGTTTAAGCGTTTTTCGGCAAGCCCCGCTGCCTCAATAGTTTTTATGTAATTGTGATTTTTGGTAAGGTCAGCCCCCATCTTTACATTTTATTTCCCCCTATGCTTCTTTTATATTTTTTAGTAAGGAGATAAATATTTCCTTCATCCGCTCCCTGATCTCCTCGTCGCTAAGGGTGCAAACTTTGGTTGCGCACAGCGTGGCAATCCCATGGGTGTAGACCCAGAGATGCTGGTAGAGTCTTTCCGCCTCCTGCAAATGTGCAGGGGGAAATACTTACTTCCTAAAATCGGAAAGTGAGGGGGGACTTGGCGGTTTCCTTGGCAGCTATGGGGATTTTGCCTTGACGATTACTACTTTCGCCGATACCAATACAGAGTTCGACAGTTATTTTACCGGGGGATACCTAAAGCTGGTGGAGGGAAGACATATTACTATCAGGATAAGGATAAGGTGCTGCTTTCTAAGGAATTAGCGGAGCAAAATGGGTTAAAAATCAGGGATAAGCTACTTCTTCATATGTCAGAATTTAAGGCTTCCATGACCGGGGAAGAGGTGAAGGAAACTCAGGTTGAAGTGCGAAAAAATGGTCTCGCTGTTCTCGAATAAAACCATTGCAGATCAATGAATTTTGGGCTATACTATAAGAAGGCAATAGCCCAAAAAGATGCAACGGGGAGGGCAGTATGAGTACAGAACAAAGAAATGCTGCGCAGCAGGAGATGGTGCGCTGGCTTTGTAATTCGAAGGAGTTTGGCAGAGAGCCTGCACGGATTGAATGTGCGGGGAAATTTGAATTGCAAGGGATGCGCTATTATGTGTTCCGGTATAAAAGACAGCTTCCCGACAAGTGGACATTAGGGATCTGTGGAGGATTTGAGGGGGAAGCATTAGAGAATTGCGGATATGTCTTTAGTGAGCAGGAAGAATACGGCGAGGAGGATGTGTCAAAGCGAGCCGCACGGCTGGTCAAGTATGTGCGCAGTTATTGGGAGGAACAGGAGAAAATGGAGGAAGAACAGAAAAAGAGACCGGGAGATTTTGTCAATCTTGTATTGCTTGAGGACACCGAGTGGAACAAGAAAATCTTAAAAAAAGAACTGGAAGAAAAATGGAAACTTACGGACAAAAAGGATTTTGTACCCAAGGAGGAAAATCTCTATCGTTTTGGTTTTCGGGGAGCGACAGTTACAGTGGAGATGGTACCAACAAGAGTTTCGGGGGATGAGATGGACTATGGCGCGAGAAAAAATCATATCTGGCGCAGTGCATCTTCCGCTGTTAAACGCCATCGTGCATACCTGTCCGTAACAGTGAAACATGGAAAACTTTCCTCGATTGAGAGCGGTATACTGTTAGTAAAGACCGTGGCAGCGTGCTGTTCTTTGCCAGGGGTTCTCGGCGTGTATGCGAACGGAACAGTTTATCAGGTAGAGCAGTACAAACATTTTTCCGGGATGGCGCGTGCAGGAGTTTTCCCCGTTCAAAATCTGGTATGGTTTGGACGTTACAATGGAAAGAAAGGGCTTTGCGGTTATACTTTCGGGTTGAGTCAGTTCGGGTATGATGAAGTTGAAGTACTTAACAGTACGGCCAGTGAACAGGAATTGGATGATTTTTTCCTGGCACTTACAAATTATATTATTTATCATAATATGGTCTTAAAACATGGGGAGACACTTGGGTTTCAGTCTTGGCAAAAACTTCCTGTCACGAAAAGCAAGGGGGTGGCGGTGCCGGGAGAATCGATAAAAATTGGATTTCCGGGGGTAAAAACTGTGTCAAAAACTGGATATTCCGGATATGTGGGCAGGATATAAAAAGAATTTCCAATAATTTTTAAAAGTAAAGGAAGAGATTATGGATAAAAAATATTTAATGCTCCTCGCAAAGGAATATCCCAATATTGAAAGTGCGGCAAGCGAGATGGTAAATCTCTCTGCCATTCGAAGTCTCCCCAAGGGAACAGAATATTTTTTCAGTGATCTGCACGGGGAGTATGAGGCCTTTCTCTATATGATTAAGAGTGCCTCGGGCATTATCCGCCGAAAAATTGATTTAACTCTTGGCAAGACCGTATCAAGTGCGGAGCGGGAGGCACTTGCCAATTTGATCTATGATCCGGAAAAAGAGTTAAAGCGTTTAAAACAGGCGGGAGCAATTACGGATGAGTGGAAGCGTTTGACCATTTACCGGCTGATTCTGGTCTGTGAGGTGATCTCGGCAAAATATACGCGCTCGCGCGTGCGCAAAAAGATCCCCAAAGGGCTTGTCTATATTGTGGATGAACTTTTAAATGTCACGGACGATGTAAATAAGGACTATTATTTTGAAAAAATTATCAATACCATTATTGAAACGGATATCGTGGATAGTTTCGTCACTTCCCTGTGCCGCCTGATCCATTCACTTGCCATTGACAAGCTGCATATTATCGGCGATATTTTTGATAGGGGACCGCGCCCGGATATTATTATAGAAGAGTTGCTCCTGATGCATGATGTGGATATCCAGTGGGGAAATCATGATATTTCCTGGATCGGTGCGGCAGCAGGGAATGCGGCACTGGTCGCCAATGTGATTCGGATTTCAGTTAAATACAATAATTTTGACTTGTTGGAGGATGGGTATGGGCTTAATTTAAGGGCATTGGCTGTCTTTGCAAATGAAGCCTACAAGGAAGATGCGTGTACTCTGTACTACCCGCAGACATATGACGACAATATTTATGATCCGATTGACGCGCGGCTGGCGGCAAAAATTCACAAGGCGATCGCGGTGATCCAGCTAAAACTTGAGGCGCAGTTAATTCACCGCCATCCGGAATGGGGGATGGCGGATCGCGATCTTTTTGGAAATGTGGATTTTTTAGCTGGCACGGTGGAGGTTAATGGAAAAAAATACTTACTTCGCGACAAATATTTTCCTACCGTAGATTCAAATGATCCATCAAAACTTTCAGATGCAGAGAAGGAATTGATGACCATTTTAATCAATTCCTTCGGACACAGCGGAAAGCTTCGCAAGCATATTCGATTTCTGCTCTCAAAGGGCGCGACCTACAAGGTTTGCAATGGAAATTTGCTTTTCCATGGCTGTATCCCCATGGATTCTTTCGGGGAATTGATGTGTGTGAATATTGGAGAAAAAAGTTTTTGTGGAAGGGCACTTTTGGATGAGATCAATCTGATGGTGAACCGGGCTTATTTTACAAGGGATGATAGTGCGGATTACGAGCGGGATTTTATGTGGTATCTCTGGTGCGGTGCGGGGTCTCCTCTCTATGGCAAAGATAAGTTAGCTTTTTTTGAGCAGTATTTTATCGGGGAGGAGGAATGTGGCAGGGAGTATTATAATGATTATTATAAATATGTCGAGGACTCCGAAGTCTGCAAGAAAATTTTGCGCCATTTCTCAATCAATGAAGAAAGAGGGCATATTATTAACGGTCATGTTCCGGTGAAGATTAAGGATGGGGAAAGTCCGGTGAAGGCGGACGGCAAGCTTTTTGTGATTGACGGAGGGATCTCAAAGGCATATCAAAAAACCACAGGAATTGCGGGCTATACGCTGATCTATGATTCTCACAGTTTAAGTCTTGCCGAACACAAACCCTTTGTGCCGGGAGACAGCGGCGAAACTCCGACAATCCGGATAGTGGAAAAACTTGGAAGCCGCGCAAATATTTCGGATACAGATAAGGGTGCGGAACTTTTGGAGCGGATTGAGGATTTAAACGAACTGCTCAGAGCATATCGAAATGGGGATATCAAAGAAAATTCGGATTGAGTGAAGGAGATTTTATTGTCAAGGCATACCCATTGAATAGATAAAAAGTGTAGGAAAAGATTTTGATTTTTAACCCAAACCAACAAGAAGATCCCATTTTTAGTATGGTGATATTTGGTAAAATAGCAAATAATTTTCTGATAAACGGGCGTGCAAGTTAAGAAACTAATTTGCACGCTTATTTATGCACACGGATGCGGAGAGGAATTATGCAGCTAAAGCTGCCCGCATTCGGCAATCGAGTAGGGGAAAAATTTTTCCCCTACTCGATTGCGCACACCGATTAATAAAATTTTTATTGTCGATTTGCTTACGGGGATGGAGTGGAGATAAATTCGAGTTTGATATCCGTCGAAACGCGATACCAGTCGTCCTCGCCAAAGCCGCTTGCCCCATAGTAAATGTAGATTCCATCCGATGATTTTAATTTGGAGAGGGGAACGCTTGCCGTAAGCAATACAGTTTCTGCCACATCCACTTCTTTGCAGTCATGAGATTTTTCTATAAGAAGAAAATCCGCCATTGCCTTTTCCTTTTTCTTTTTTTCCTTTTTGCTGTCATTTTCATTGTTCTCATAGGCGGTATGATAAACATAAATTTCCTGGTTTCCATCGTCCTTTTCTCTGACCTTGCAATTTATTTCAAGGAGTGCGGTTTGGTATCCAAAATTTTCCAATAACTCAAAATCAAATTTTTTTAACGAGAGGCTGTCGCAGATATATTTATCCTTAAATCTCTGCTCAAAAGGGCTTAGATCGTCATGGATACATACCTCCTGATCGCCCAAGTGCGCCTCTGCACTGATGGGAAGGGTTTTTAGCTCCAGCATAATTTTTGAGCTGTTGGCAAAAATATCGGAGTCCCGAAAGGTTGCTTCATTTAAGAGTACTTTGTCTTTGGAGGTGAGATCGGCTAAGGGAAGCTCCCCGTAGGAAACGGAGTAGATCAGTTCATTTTTATTGACAATTTTTCCCAGAGGAAGTGCTTCAAGCAGATCGGTATCGTAGGAGAAATTGAGATTTTGGATCCCGTACTGACTTCCACTTTCTCCGTTGCAGGTAAAGTTTAGGGTATAATTTTTTGGCTCATACCATGCGTACAAAACTAAATCGGATACAAGTTCTGTGCATACTTTTCCGGAAATATCAATATATTGTTCCCCCCCATCGCTCTGCCTGTCATAACAGCCAATAAAATCATATCCCAAAAGCTGGGTGAATGAATTTAAATCCAGCGTCTGTCCTTCAAAAAGATCTAGTTCCACGCGGGTGCCCTTGGAGAGATTGTCATAGATGACCGCATGGTAAACTGGTGCGGGTGTGGGTGTTGGAGCAGGCGTGGCAGAAGGAGAGGCGGAAGGGCTTGTACTTATCGGACTGTTTGTATTTGTCGGGGGAGTTTTCCCATCCGTCTCAGGGGAATGAGCCGATGTTTCTCTGTCCCCACAGGCACTAAGGCAGAGTCCAAGTGCGGCAGTCAAAAGAAAGGAACAGATTCTTCTGGTGCAGAAAGAATGGTAAGATTTTTTCTTAAAATATTTAATTTTACACTTCATCAGAGCCTCCTATTTTTGGTTTCGAAAAATCCCTTCCCGTACCCATTAACTTCGGGAAGGAGATCCTGCTCGTTTTGCAAAGGGATTTTACTGTTTTTATTTTTGGGGTTTGTGGGCGGGCAGCAGTTTTTTTATGATTAGACAGACGCGCTGTGCGACACAAAACACAATCACGATAATCAGCACAATCACAATCGCCTTTAAAGGCAGGGGAAGTCCCTTAAAAATTCCAGCAAACAAACTTCCCACAAAACCGGTTGCAGTCGAAACTGCGCCGGAAACCATTGTTCCAAGGGATTCAAGTGTGAAAGAGAGAGAATCCGCAGTCTGCTTAAACAGGCTTTCCGTCCGGTCTTTTTCCCGCTGTGCAATCACTTCCATATCCACCAGGGTATCTGTCTGTACAGAATATTTTTTGCCCTGATACTTATACTTCATGCTGACGGCAGAAAAATCTTCCACCAGGGTATAATCGATCTCGCATGAATTGGAAAAGATGCTGTTGGTATAGCTTTCACAGTAGCGATAGCCGTTAGTATCGCCGAAGTGAACTACCCAGTCGTACCCCGCCTGCTTTGCAATGGAGAGGGTATTGGCATTTGACATTTTGTTGTTTTTGTCATCCGCATTTTCTTTTAGTTCGACTTCGCTCAACTTGTAGATCGTATTGTATATGTAGGGGCTGTCATTGCTGTTATAATCGCGGTATGCATTGACTTCGATCGTTTCCGGCGTGACGCGCTGAATTTTCTTTTCCGTTCTTGTAAGTTCTGCCTCTTTATAGTCTTCCTGCGCGCCTTTAAATTTGTATTGGTTAATAGTGTAGTCAATCACAATCTCCGTGATCTCATCCGGAGTGAAATAATGGTCGATCTCGCGGTCAAAACAGTTGAAAGCAAAATAGTAAAAGGAACGCTGGTCGCCATCTTTTACCTCTGTATTGTTCCAGAGATTGTTCCAGGCATCGCGGATAAGTCCCCTCTCATTTTCAAACTGGTAGATACTTTCCAGGAGCATCCCGGTCAGTACAATGTGATTGACGGTTTCCTGCTCAAAAAAATACTTATCCTTCCCCGCGCTCATCTTACAGTTGATCTCGGTGACATAGAGAGTTTCTCTGCCCTCCGGGTTTTTAAAACCGATTTCAGAGATCACATAGCGGGAGTTGGGGGCTAGTTCAAAATCAGAGAATGCATATTTGCGGTAATTATGATCAGTATTTAACAGCCGTATATTATTTTCGTATTTATGCCCGTTAATAATAATATAATTTATTTGATCATCCGTCCCCTGCGGCATTGCCATATATAAATATAATGTTGTGTCCAGATAGATCATGGAGATCAGCTCGGAGCGCAAAAGGTCATTTAAATTTGGATATTGCACGCGTGTGATGCCAAGGTGGTAGAAATCACTTTTGATGGAAGTGGTCTCGTCAATCTGATAAGGGATTTGCTCTGTGGTCGGTATGGCAGCATCTTTTGCAAAGGACAAAGAAGAGCAAAAGCTGCCACAAAAAATCCAGAGAACAAGGAATAGTGCGATTATTTTTTTTGCTTTCATCGGGATCTCTCCTAATCAGTTATCTTTATTTGTATTATAGCATAGAGATGTGGGCTGTCAAGCGACATTTTTCTTATTTTTTTTACAATTTTGACCGTTGCCAGAAATTTATTGACATTACTAAGAAGATATTATATAATTGAAATATCTGATGTTTCCATATAATGGAGTAAATACAGAAATAGTGAAGAGGGCAAAGGAGAAAAGTTTATGGAGTTAAATAGTATGGTATCATTGTTGACGAAAGTACGGGAGAGAATGCATTGCACAAAGAGCGAGAAAGAGGAAATAATAAAAACAATTGACTTGCTCTGTGAGATGACAGAAATGGCAAGACAAGAAGGATATTCTGTCCTTTATAAGAAATATTATAATAGAATGGATGATGAATTCTTTAAATGTGCAGTATCTTTATTGACTGAATCTGGTTCAAGTGAGATGATGTACGAATGCTGTTTGCCTTATCTTCTAACAAGTGATTTGTCAGGTAAAGAATTTGCAGAAAAATTCATTATATTAGTGGGCTTGGACAAATTGATAAATGGCAATAATGGTATTTACTTAAAGGTTTTGCTAAAAAGTTATTTGGGTATTTTAAGTTTAAACTAAGATCAATTCCAATTTATGCGCATTTTTATGTTGTTATGCAATTCTATTAAAGAAGCTGGGGAGGAAAAAATTATGGCAGAGGGAAAAAATAAATATTTCGGCACGCAAACCGAAAAGAATTTGGAAGCGGCTTTTGCGGGGGAGTCGCAGGCGAGAAATAAATATACATATTTTGCGTCTGTGGCGAAAAAGGAAGGGTATGAACAGATTTCTGCAATGTTCTTAAAGACTGCGGATAATGAAAAGGAACACGCAAAAATATGGTTAAAGGAACTTTCCGGTATCGGCGACACAAAGCAAAATCTTAAAGCGGCTGCGGATGGTGAAAATTTTGAATGGACTGATATGTATGAAAATTTTGCAAAGACTGCGGAGGAGGAAGGATTTCCAGAACTGGCGTGGAAATTCCGTATGGTGGGTGAGATTGAAAAACATCATGAGGAGAGATACCGCGCGCTGTTAAAGAATGTGGAAACTGCGGCAGTATTTGAAAAGAGCGAAGTAAAAATTTGGGAATGCCGCAATTGCGGGCATATTATCGTTGGAACCAGCGCGCCGGAGAAATGTCCGGTGTGCAATCATCCGCAGAGCTATTTTGAAGTATGTGCGCAGAATTATTAAATAATAGGGAGATTAAGCGATATGGAAGTTATTCAACAGTCCATTGACGGCATTTCATTTGAGTTAAAGGAGCCGTTTAATTTTGATTTTATCGGTCAGTACGGTAAGGTGTTTAAAGTTTATGATGATCAGGATTCCGGAAATATCTGTTTTGGTACGGAGCGGGATGGAAAACGTTTTTTTGTAAAATTTGCGGGGGCTCCTGCCAAGCGGTATGAAGGGGAAATTAGTGATGCCATTGTGCGGCTTAAAGCGTCAGTGCCGCTCTACCATGATCTGAAACATAAAAGCTTGATTGAGTTGGTGGATGAGGGGGAGATTGGCGGCGGCTTTGCGATGATTTTTTTGTGGGAGGACGGTGACTGTATGGGGCGGATGTATCCGCAGGCACATGAGCGGTTTATGAAGCTCCCATGTCGGATGAGGCTTGAAGTTTTTCGGGATGTACTTTCCTTTTTGGAGCATACGGCAGCAAAGGGCTATGTGGCAATTGATTTTTATGATGGAAGCATTCTGTATGACTTCGAGAGAGAAAAGACCACCATCTGCGATATTGATTTTTTCCGCAGACAACCCTATGTCAATGATATGGGGCGGATGTGGGGAAGTTCTTTGTTTCAGTCGCCGGAGGAGTATGAACTTGGGGCAGTCATCAATGAAGTGACCAATGTCTATACGGTTGGCGCGACGGCGTTTGCCCTTTTTGGGAGATATGGTCGGGAAAGGGAGCGATGGGAACTTAGCGAGGAATGTTTTGCTGTGGCAAAAAAAGCGGTGGAAAAAGAGCGGGCGTTGCGACAGCGATCGATTGCAGAATTTCGCGAGGAATGGGAGCGGGCACTAAGATAAAAATAGAGCGTATGGGTCTTGACCTGTGCGCTCTATTTTTATGCGCAGACCCGCATATGGAGATTTACTGCTACTCAATTGCGCAGACTCGTGAATGTGTGTAAACACATACAAAGGAATTAGGGTATCAAAATATACACTGTGAAAGATTAGAAAATTTATCCACTCTTGCCATAATTTTGAAAATATGGTAAAATACGGTATAATTTCGTCGAATGGACAGGGGATAAGTATGGGCAATTATATGATTCGGCAATATATCGGAAAGAATGTTTACGAGGCTTTTTTGGAGCGGATGGACTTTATTTTTCAGGAGTTTGACAATATTTTTGTTTCTTTTTCCGGCGGTAAGGACAGTGGACTTTTGCTGAATATGATGCTGGATTTTCGAAACTGGTATTATCCGGAGCGTCATATTGGTGTTTTTCATCAGGATTTTGAAGCGCAGTATACGGTTACCTCAGAGTATGTGCAGCGCACATTTGAACGTCTGGAACAGGAGAGCAATGTAGAGCTTTTCTGGGTCTGCCTTCCGATGGCAACCCGCACCTGCTTTTCAAGTTATCAGATGTATTGGTATCCCTGGGACGATAAGCAGCAAGAGATCTGGATTCGTCCAATGCCAAAGAAAAAATATGTGATCAATATGCGCAATAATCCGATCACAACTTACCGTTATCGTATGCATCAGGAAGATTTGGCAAAGCAATTCGGGCGTTGGTATCGGCTTTCCCACGGCAATAAAAAGACAGTGAGTTTGCTTGGGGTGCGGGCAAATGAATCACTGCAGCGTTACAGCGGCATTTTAAATAAAAAATACGGCTATAAGAATCAGTGTTGGATCACAAGGCAATTTAAGGATACATATGCGGCTTCTCCGCTTTACGACTGGACATTGGGCGATGTCTGGCACGCGAACGCCATATTTAAATATGATTACAATAAATTATATGATCTGTATTATATGGCGGGATTAAAGCCAAGTCAGATGCGTGTTGCGTCGCCGTTTAATGATTTTGCAAAGGACAGTTTAAATCTCTACCGCGTGATTGATCCGGATATCTGGGCGCGCTTGGTAGGGCGTGTAAGAGGCGCGAATTTTGGCGCGATCTATGGCAAGACTAAGGCGATGGCATACCATTCTTTGACTTTGCCTAAAGGTCATACCTGGGAATCCTACACAAAATTTCTTTTGGATACACTTCCTCCCAGGCTGCGCAATAATTATGTAAAAAAATTCCAGACATCGATCGAATTTTGGCACAAGACCGGAGGGGGACTGGAGGAGGAAACCATCAGGGAACTTATCGAACATGGCTACCATATTAGACGCAATGGCGTGTCCAATTATACAGTGATGAAAAATTCCCGCATTATATTCCTGGATAGTATTCCGGATGATACGGACGATATAAAAACGACAAAGGATATTCCAAGTTGGAAGAGGATGTGCTACTGCATATTAAAAAATGATCATACCTGTCGCTTTATGGGGTTTGGACTGACAAGGGAGCAACAGAGACAGGTGAATTCATTGAAAGAAAAATACAGACAGGTGGTGAAGAAAGATGGGTTTTAAAAGTCCTGTTTATGGAGTGATTGCAGTTCCGATCGACAAGATCGAGCCAAATACCTATAATCCGAACGCGGTTGCCCCGCCGGAGTTAAGACTTTTGTATGACAGCATCAAGGAGGATGGCTACACAATGCCGGTGGTCTGCTATTTTGATAGGGAGCGGGATAAATACATTTTGGTGGATGGATTTCACCGCTACCGGATTATGTTGGATTACCCCGATATTTATCAGCGGGAGAACGGGATGCTGCCAGTCAGTATTATCGATAAGCCCTTAGATCACCGGATGGCGAGTACCATTAGACACAATCGCGCCCGCGGTTCGCACGATGTGGATCTGATGAGCAATATTGTAAAGGAACTGCATGAACTTGGGCGTTCGGACGCGTGGATTTCAAGGCATTTGGGGATGGATAAAGATGAGATTTTAAGGCTCAAGCAAATTACAGGATTGGCGGCATTGTTTCGGGATGTGGAGTTCGGGACGGCATGGCAGCCAGTGGAGGAGATCGGAGAGCAGTATGAATCTGTGGAAGAGGAAGTGGCGGTGACGGAGGAAGAAGGGATGGAAAACGATCAGAAGGATAGCAAAGAGTGATTTAGATAAAAAATCCCGTAATCAGATGATATTTTATATTATATCGCTGATTACGGGGCTTTTCCTATTTTTCCCATTCCTGTCGCAGAATTCCGTAGTCACAGATATCTAAAAATTCTCCGTCAAAACTCTTAAAACATTCGCGTCTTGTGCCTTCCAGGGTCAGACCGCATTTTTTTGCAACTTTGCCGGACGCAGGATTTTTAACCGCGTGACAGATAGTAATTCGGTGAAATCCGATCTCTTTAAAGAGATAGTCGATCACTGCGCAAACCGCCTCGGTCATAATGCCCTTCCCCCAGTAATCAAATCCCATACAATAGCCGAGATGCGCTACTTCTGAGCAATCTTCACAGCGCACAACGCTAATATTGCCGATAATTTTTTTATCAAATTCAATAGCCCAGTTGTAAGAGTCTAATTTTTCGTATTCTGAACACCAGAGGGTTAGGAGTTGTCTTGTCTGTTCCGCTGATTGATGGGGCTGCCAAGTTAAAAAGCGGGTGACGCGCTCATCGTTCGCCCAGTTTTGATACATGGCATCCGCATCCTCCACAGTGAAGCGGCGCAGCGTAAGCCGCGCGGTTGAAAGTGTTTGTGTTCCTTTATGTGTCAACATAAGAAGCCTCCTTTATACATCGTTATATTATTTTTTGCGAAAAATATCCAGCGTATGATGCGAGTAGCCAACCATATCCTGACGTTCGCAGGTGGCAAAGTGGTATTGTAAAAATAATTGATAAGTGGCATCATCCATCGCGTCCACTACATCCTGCATATGGTTTGTGTAGCCATCGGATGCGACAAAATGCAGCTGCGCAACAGGAAATTGCGAGCGCAGCGCGTCAATATCTTCCTTGCAGTAAAGTTCAAAAAGATCCCATGGTTTGGAAAAAGTTTGAAAGGTTTTGGTATCAATCATGCATTTGTTGATGATTTCATGGATATGCCCTCGAACAAAGCCGTAAGAAAGGATGGAACTATCGCCCATACAGTAGGCGGCGAAAATAACCCCGCCGTCCGCGGTGACCCGGATAGCTTCGGACAATGCCCTCTGCTGTTCCTCCCCAGTAAACAGATGGTACATCGGACCTAAGAGCAGTGTAATATTGTATGTAGCATCCGCGAATACAGAAAGATCGGTGGCATTGCCCTGTGTAATGGTAACGGATTCATCTGGGAGTGTATGCTGTCTAAAAATTTCAATATTATGTTCGACGAGTTCCACCGCATCCACCTGATAGCCCTTCTGGGCAAGTGCATGGCTGTAGCGTCCGGTTCCCGCGCCGATCTCGATAATGCGCATACCGGATTTTAGATATTTTTCAATGTAGCACATGGTAGTGAGATATTCCACCATACCATGGCGGGAGAGAAGTCTGTTCTCCTCATCGTAGGATTGATAATAGTTATCCAAATATTTTTTGGTTTCCATAAATACCTCCTATATATATTTGCTCTTATACATAATTTCTTTCCGTATTCGTGCACATAAAAATAAGTGCAGATCATAAGAAAAATATGACCTGCACTGTGTATTAACCTGCCCGCAAAAAAATACTATCTTTTTCGGAAAGGGTACGACAATGTAAGCCCTGTTCTCTGCCAGTACATAGCAGGGACGGACTGCATCACGACGATATTGAAAAATAAATTCTTAAGTCCTGACATTGTCTTGCCTCTTTCCTAAAATAATTTTATATAGAATATCACTGCCGCGGGGAAAAGTCAAGAAAATTTTTGCGGTTACGCCATGCCATTTACCGTGCGGTACTTATACAGCATCTCCGCGTGATTTTGTTCTTCTACTTGAATATCCGCCAAAAGCTTGCGAACCGGGGCTTCGGAAAAACGGAAAACATCGGAATTGTATTCGGAGGAAACTAACTTTTCCGTTCCGATACAGTCGGTTGCGAGGAAATTGTCGAATTTTTTGTCCTCGCTCTGATCATCGGCGGAATAGGTTGCCTTTGGTTCATAATCCCGCCCGGAAGAATCATTGCAGTCGCAGGAAGGCACCTGCCCGTTTAATACTTGCCCTAAGGCATCATAGTGTTTTTGTTCCAATGTTTCCAGTTCTCCAAAAAGATCTTTTAGTACAGGATCCTTTGCCTGTTCTTTATATCTGCGGTATTTTTCAATGCAGTTTTTCTCCTGTGTCTGCAATTCGGAGATTGCGCTTGCTTCGGTCTGGTTTAAAATCATGATGAAACTCCTTTCATTGCCTTTTTTGTATGAATCCGGGATTAGTATAAGCGGGTTTTTGCAGATTATTCTAATTTTATCTGTGATAAATAAATATCGAGTGGATGAATAAAAATTTGGCAAGCATACAAAATAAGAGAGATATTGAGGGCACGAGAAGGAGCTTTCTGCGGAACTAAAAAACAGCAGGAGTCCGGAGCGCGCACACTTCCCAGAGAGGATTGATGGACGCAAAGC